>NZ_BCPV01000012.1 GCF_001544135.1 Geobacillus zalihae NBRC 101842
AAATAGACCATCAAGATTCTCCCTGTTGTCGCCGCCTTGATTTTCGCCACGACACTCTCCGCCTGTTCCCGCAGCCCAAAGCGTTCTAAAAGGCCGATGACAGGCAATGTGGCGATGAACACCGCCATATACCGGTTGGTCGTAAACGCCGTTCCAAACTGTTCAATAATGTCATACAGCGATTGATGAGCGAGCAGTCCTGTCGCCAATCCAGCCGCTGTCACGACAAGAAGCGGATTAATGCGAACAATGAAGCCGATGATGACGATCAACACGCCAATGAGCACCATATTTCTCTTCTCCTCTCCAAACATCGTATTGACATTGTGGTTCATTCATCTCGCTTCCTTATTTCTTCACTAGCTTTTTCTTCCCCCTTTCTTTCGGTTGTTCCGTATTTCAGAACAATCATTCCAATTTCATCATTTTCATTATATAATTAAGAAAAATCGAAAATCAATCAATATTTGGGGGAATTTGTCCTCTCTCAACAATGCCGCCGCAGCAACTGAACCGAGCCCCTTTTTATTGCATCCCCTTTCCCTATTTTGTATCATGAATAATTAAGAGAAATTTAGCAGAAAAAGGAGTGCCCGCCATGACCAAACAACTCCCTCCCGGCCAATTCGAAACCGAAAAATGGCCAATTTTGCATGAGGGCGATGTGTACCAATTCGATGAAGCGACGTGGAATTTCCGATTGTTCGGCGATGTGAAAGAGGAAGTGTCGCTTTCGTATCAAGAAGTGATGCAGCTGCCGAAGACGGTTTCAACCATCGATATGCATTGTGTCACAACATGGTCAAAATTCGACACGACGTTTGAAGGCATCGCCTTCCGCGAGTTTTTGCGCTTTGTCGAGCTCGATCCCGACGTGAAATATGTGAAAATTTACGGATATTTAAACGGCGACCGGTTCGGCTATTCGGCAAACTTGCCGCTTGAAGCGCTGATGGGCGATGATGCCTTGTTTGTCTATCGATGGAAAGACAAGCATCACGACTGGCAGGACATCTCGCCGAAGCACGGCTATCCGCTCCGTTTCATTCCGCCGGCGACGTTTTACTTATGGAAAGGGGCGAAATGGGCGTCCGGCATCCGCTTTATGAAGGAAGATGAGCCGGGCTATTGGGAGGAGCGCGGTTATTCGATGACCGCCAATCCGTTTAAAGAGGAGCGGTTTGCTGAGTGGGTGCCGCGGATTCGCTTTTGACAAAAGCAAAAGAGGGTGTCCCAAACGCAACGGGACACCCTCTTTTATTACAAGAGGTAGGAACAAATCACTTCGGCGACACGATATATTGTATCTCTCTCAAAGAGAGACGATCTTTTGGGACAGCCTCTTTGATCATCAAGCGGCTTGGCGGGATGCCGCTTGTTTCTCAAGCCAAGCACGAAGACGCCAAAAGAGAAGCTGAAATACGATGGCCGCCATCGCTCCTTTGACGGCGTTAAACGGCAAAATCGCCGATACCACCAACGCCTTCGCTTCCGGCGCGCTCATCTGCGGAGCGCCAAGAAAAAGCGTGTACGCCGGCAGAAAGACGTAGTAGTTGAGCACGCTCATGACGAGCGCCATTGTCACTGTTCCCGCCGCCAACCCCAGCAGCAAGCCTTTTTTCGATGCGGCTTTCCGATAAATATAGGAAACCGGCAAAAGGAACGCCACCCCGGCAGTGAAGTTGGCGATCTGGCCGACCGGAACGCCGGTCGCACTGCCGACAAAAACGTAGTTCAACACGTTTTTCAAGAGTTCGACCGCCACGCCGGCGAGCGGGCCGTACAACAAGGCGGCGATGAGCGCCGGAATGTCGCTGAAGTCGACAAGCAAAAAGTTCGGAAACGGCGGCAGCGGAAAGTTGAGCATCATGAGCACATGCGCCATGGCGCCCAACACTCCGATGCCGACAAAGGCGCGGATGGAAATGCGTTTCATGCTTGTTCTCCTCCCCTTCTCGTGATTCATCCTCACAAGAAGAAGGCTGCCGCCGCGAGCGCCAACAAAAACTCCCTTAAACCGAACGAGGCTTAAGGGAGAAAAAGGGTGTGCGCAACTAGACGTTCGCATGCGCCAAAACGAACGCCGGCAAACCTTCATCTTCTCCCATCCAGACTATACTGTCGGCTCCGGACTCGCACCGGATCCTGCCTTGCGGCTCGCGGGCTGAGAGGCCAAGCGCCTCATCACCGCCGGTCGGGAATTTCACCCTGCCCCGAAGATGAATCGCTTATACATTTTTATTATTCCGATGAATTTAGTATACAATACCTCTTTTCGTTTGTCTATCATTTTTTCCCATATGTTTTATGTTTGGCGCCTACTCCGCCCACTTGTCAATTCTCCTTTGGAAGCATATCCCCCGGCTCGAGCACCGGCGGATGGACGTCCACCGTATCGGCGTATTTCAGCCCGGTTCCGGTATTTAATACGACGACCGTCTCCCCGTCGCGAATCCAACCGCTCTCGCGCAACGTTCGTGCCGCCGCAAACGCCGCCGCTCCTTCCGGGCAAATGAACGCCCCTTCGAGTTCGGCTGCCGTCCGCTGTTCAGCCAAAATCGCTTCATCGCCAATGGCAACCGCGCAACCGTCCGTCTCATACACCGCCTCAAGAACAAGAAAGTCGCCAAGCGCTTTCGGCACATTGATGCCAAACGCCACTGTATGGGCGTTCGGCCAAAACTCCGATTCCCGTTTTTTCTCCTTCCACGCCTTGACGATCGGCGCGCAATGCTCGGCCTGCACAGCGACAAGCCGCGGCATGCGGCCGTCCACCCAGCCGAGCGCCTGCAGTTCTTTGATCGCCTTGTAAATGCCGATCAACCCGACGCCGCCGCCGGTCGGATACAAAATGACATCCGGGAGCTGCCACGAGAACTGTTCGGCGATCTCCAGTCCCATCGTTTTCTTCCCTTCAATCCGGTACGGTTCTTTCAACGTCGACGCATCGTACCATCCGTATTCGCGGATCGCTTTGGCGACGATTTGCCCGGCATCGCTAATGAGGCCGTTGACTAAATACAGTTCCGCCCCAGCGATGGCGCATTCCTTTCGCGTCAGTTCCGGTGCATCAACCGGCATGACGACTGTCGCCTGAATGCCCGCCCGCGCCGCGTATAGCGACCATGCCGCGCCGGCGTTGCCGTTTGTCGGCATGGCGAGTCGTTTGACGCCCAATTCCTTTGCTTTCGAAATCCCAACCGCCGCGCCGCGGGCTTTAAACGTCCCGGTCGGAATGACGCCTTCGTCTTTCATATAGAGTGAGTCAATGCCGATATTCCGGCCAAGGCGCGGCATTCGCACAAGCGGAGTCATTCCTTCCCCTAAAGAGACAATATGTTCAGGATGTTTCACCGGCAATAGCTCATGATACCGCCATAAACTCGGTTCTCGCTCCGCAAGTGCCTCCCGCTTCACTTCTTGGCGCATCAACTCCAAATCGTACGCGACCAGAAGCGGCGAACCGCATTCGCAAAGTTGATGGATTTGGTCGACATCGTATGTACGTTCACACTTCGGACAATACAGATGAGACACGTAGCTGAATGACATGGTTTGGCTTCTCCTTTCCATTTGTTTCATCCGCACGAGGCAGGAAGCACCTACTTTCGCGTTTTGGACGAGGCACTGGCCTTTTCATTATACCATAACCGTCCTCTGCCACCGGCGCCTGTAATGGCAGCGTCCGTACGCCAACTTTGGGGCATCATAGCGCCAAGTAGGAAAGGTCCCCCCTCTTTTTTACCGTTTGAAGCCGCATATGGTAAAATAAAACGGAAACCGCCTCTTTTTTCTCACTGCATCGGCGGAATGATTCGTTGATCCAGAAAAACTTATACATAAGGAGATGAACCAATGAAACAGGAACTCATCGAACGCTTCATCTGCTACGCGAAAGTCAACACTCAATCCGACCCAAACAGCCATACGTGCCCATCGACTTCGGGACAGTGGGAGCTGGCGAGAATGCTCGTCGAAGAGCTGAAGTCGATCGGCATGGAAGATGTGACGATCGATGACAACGGCTACGTGATGGCGACGTTGCCGGCCAATACGGACAAAAACGTGCCAGTGATTGGCTTTTTGGCTCATATGGACACCGCTCCGGAGTTTACGGGAGCCAACGTCAACCCGCAAATCATCGAACAGTACGACGGCGGGGACATCGTGTTAAACAAAGAACAAGGCATCATCTTGTCGCCAAACGATTTCCCGGAGCTCGCTCACTACCAAGGGCATACGCTCATCACGACCGATGGGACGACGCTGCTTGGCGCCGATGATAAAGCCGGAATCGCCGAAATTATGACCGCGATGAACTATCTCATTCAACACCCGGAAATCAAGCACGGCAAAGTGCGCGTCGCCTTTACGCCGGATGAGGAAATTGGCCGCGGGCCGCATAAATTTGACGTTGCCAAATTCGGCGCCCAATTTGCCTACACGGTCGACGGCGGGCCGCTGGGCGAATTGGAGTATGAAAGCTTTAACGCTGCCGAAGCGAAAATCACGATCAAAGGAAAAAACGTCCATCCGGGCACAGCGAAAGGAAAAATGATCAACTCGATCAAAATCGCCATGGAGTTCGAGCAGCAGTTGCCAGCCGATGAGGCGCCTGAGCATACGGAAGGATATGAAGGGTTTTACCATTTGCTTTCGTTCCAAGGCAGTGTAGAGGAAACGAAGCTTCACTACATCATCCGCGACTTTGACCGCGAACAGTTCGAGGCTCGCAAAGCGAAAATGAAAGAGATCGCGGCTTCGCTTGCGCAAAAATATGGAAACGACCGAATCACGCTCGAAATCAACGATCAATACTACAACATGCGCGAAAAAATCGAGCCGGTGCGCCACATTGTTGACATCGCCCACGAAGCGATGACGAACTTGGGCATTGAACCAAAGGTGAAACCGATCCGCGGCGGTACAGACGGGTCGCAGCTCTCCTACATGGGGCTGCCGACGCCGAACCTTTTCGCCGGCGGCGAAAACTTCCACGGCCGCTACGAATACATTTCCGCCGACAATATGGTGAAAGCGGCCGAAGTGATCGTGGAGATCATCAAGCTGTTCGAGCAAAAAACTTCCTAAAGCCAAAAGGGAGCCGATGGTTTTCGGCATCCCTTTTTCGCTTCTAAAAACATCATAATTGTTCCGCCTATTGCAGTTTTGTGATCCGCCCTTCGATTTGTGCCGAAAACGGCTGTGACAACTGGCGGATGTAAGTGACAAGTGCATCCAAATCGACCGGGCCGACCTCGCGGTTTGTCCCATGCGTCAACACCGTGAACCCATCGCCGCCGTCGGCGAGAAAGCTGTTGACCGTCACCGTGTACTCGGCGTCCGGTTTTAGCGGTGTCCCATCAGGAAGCTGAATGTCAATGACTTTTTCTCCGACCGGCCTGCTGGCGCTCCATGTATAGCGGAGGCCGGAGATTTGCAGCATGCGCGTTTGGGTTGGCTGCCATTGTTGATTCAAAAGCTGGCGGATTTGCGCGCCGGTGAGCGTCATTTTCACGAGCTGGTTGTTGAACGGCTGAACGTTGTACAATTCGCCCCACGTCACTTCGCCTTGTTCAATATCGGCGCGAATGCCGCCCGGGTTCATAAAGGCAAAATCGGTTTTCATCGCCGCCCGCTGGGCATCGGCGATCAAATTGCCCAAGGCGGACTCGCCGCTTTCGTTTTGTTCATCGGTGATCGTTTCGGCTGCTGTGCCGACGACTTGATTGACAAGCGGCGCCACTTTCGCTTCATATTTTTCGACGAGGGCACGGATTTCCGGGTCCGGAGTGATGCCGTCATGATAGGTCGTCACGATCTCCGCTTTTTTGGCGACGACGTCTTTCGTGCGCGGGTCGATTTTCAAATCGACATCAGAAAACGCCGTGCCGTACGAATACGACTGAACGAGCAGCTTGCCGTCCACAACCGCATTTAAATAGGCATGGTTATGACCGGCGAAAATCACATCGACTTCATCATCGACATTTTTGGCGATATCGACAATTTCCCCGCTTGCGTTTGTCCCATCCGGATTGGATACGCCTGGGTTATGGGCGAGAACGACGATCGTTTGCACTCCTTTTTTCTTCAGTTCCCGGACCGCTTTGTTAATCGCTGTTGCTTCATCGATGAACTTGACTCCCGCGACGCCGCTTGGCGTCACAATCGTTGGTGTTTCCGTGAGCGTGACGCCGATCAATCCGATCGGCATGCCGTTGACCCGCTTAATCACATATGGCGGGAGAATCGGCTTTCCTGTTTGCGCATCAACGACGTTGGCGCTCACGTACGGAAAATCTGCTCCGGCGAAATCGCCGGTCGCCGGGTGGTATCCGCCATGGATCAAGCGGAGCATTTCCGCTACTCCTTCATCAAACTCATGGTTGCCAAGGGTGCCGACGTCAAAGCCGAGCTTATTGAGCACTTCGATCGTCGGCTCGTCCTGCAGCAACGCCGATACCGGCGGGCTGGCGCCAACCGCATCGCCGGCATGGACGAGCAGCGTATTTTTGTTTTCCGCCTCCCGCTGTTTCAAATAAGCGGCCAAATAATCAGCCCGTCCGACTTCCCGCCCGCCGACTTTTCTCGTCACATTCAACTGACCGTGGAAGTCGTTAATGCCTAACAGCTGCACCTCAATATAACGGTGCGAGGAAGCAGGCGGCTTCCCCTTGCTTTTCCCGTTCCCTGCCGCCCCAACTGGAACTGCGGCCAGCACCGCTGCAGCAGCCAATGCGGATAGCACCCGTCTTCCCCATCGTTTGGAATTCTTCATTCCCGGTTCCCCTTTCTCTCGCCTTCTCGTTCACTCCCATTATATCCTTGCGAGTCCATACAATGATAGAGAAGAAAGGATGATTTTTCGTAAATATTTTGTAAATTCACAACTGACTGTTGAGAACAACAGAAACAAAAAAAGACCGCCCGATAGAGTCTGTTGATCGGACAGTCTTTCCCTTTTAGCTCGGTGGACAGCCAGCGTCATTCGGCGCTATGCCACGCGAAACGGCCATGAACGTCAAGCCCTTCTCCTTGTTAGATCGTCTCCTTCCCGCGCACGCCGTTGATCGAATAGCTCGCTGTAATGGCGGCATTTAACGAATGGGAAACGGAACAATATTTTTCTTTTGACAACCGAATGGCGCGGACGACCTTGTCTTCCGGCAAATCGCCTTCGAGCGCGTAATGAATATGAATCTCTGTAAACCGCTTTGGGTGGTCATCGGCGCGCGTTCCTTCGACTTCCATCGAAAACGCGCGGACATCAAGCCGCATTTTCCGCAAGATCAAAACGATGTCAATGCCGGTGCAGCCGGCTAAGGCGTGAAGCAAAAGCTCCATCGGCCGAGCGCCTGAATCGTTGCCGCCGACGTCTTTGGCCGCGTCGATCGGAATGGTGACACCGGAAGCGCTTTGGCCGCTGAATGACATGTTTCCGTTCCATACAACCGTCGTTTTCATCATGGTCGCTCCTTTCTCATCGGTCCGGGGTCGGACGGACGTTCCGACAGCCCGTTTCTTCTTTTCAGTTTAGCGGCTATGTCCTTGAAATGCAAAATTCCTGTCTACCGTTTTCGCTCATGCATGTTAAAATAGAAACATGCACAAACTTGTTGAGTAAAGGGTGTTTGATTCGATGACCGCACTCATTTTGCTTCTTGCTTATCTTCTCGGCTCGATTCCGTTTGGCCTTCTTGTCGGGAAAATCGGCTACGGGATCGACATCCGCGAACATGGAAGCGGCAATCTTGGGGGAACAAACACGTTCCGCGTGCTTGGGGCGAAAGCGGGAACGATCGTCATTGTCGGCGATATGCTAAAAGGGACGCTGGCGGCGAGCTTGCCGATGCTTTTTTCCGTCCCCGTGCATCCGCTTTTGGCCGGGGCGGTGGCAGTTGTCGGCCATATGTATCCGGTGTTCGCCAAGTTCCGCGGCGGCAAGGCGGTGGCGACATCGGGCGGGGTGATGCTGTTTTATTCGCCGTTGTTCTTTTTGTCGCTCATCGCCGTGTTTCTTGTCGTCTTGGCTGTTTCACGCTACGTCTCCCTGTCATCGATGGCCGCGGCGCTGTATGCGGTCGTGTACACCGTCTTTTTCACTGACGACATTCCATTGACGGTGGCAGTGTTGTTGCTGGCTTCGTTTATCTTTTATCGTCATCGTGCCAACATCAAGCGCATCTTGAACAAAACGGAGCCAAAAGTGAAATGGCCAGGCAAACGCTCATGACGACGGACGGAGAAAGGAGTTTGTTGCGTTGAGATTGCCGGAAGCATTTGTCGCGAAAATGAAGAAGCTGCTTGATGAAGAAGCAGACGAGTTTTTCGCTGTTTATGAAAACGAAAAAATCAACGGCTTGCGCGTCAATCCGTTGAAAACCGACCCGGGCGCATGGGCAAAAACGGCGCCCTTTTCCCTTTCCCCGGTGCCGTTTTGCCCGACCGGGTTTTATTATGAGCCGGACCAACAGCCGGGAAAGCATCCGTACCATGCGGCCGGCCTGTATTACATTCAAGAACCGAGCGCGATGGCGGTCGCCGAAGCGCTGCGTCCCGCCCCTGGGGAGACAGTGCTCGACTTGTGCGCCGCCCCTGGCGGGAAAACGACCCAGCTTGGAGCGATGATGGAAAACAAAGGGCTGCTTGTCGCCAACGAAATCCACCCGAAACGGGTCAAAGCGCTCGCAGAGAACGTCGAACGGTTCGGCTTGACGAACACCGTTGTCGTCAATGAAACTCCCGAGGCGCTTGCCGAGCGGTTTCCGGGCTTTTTTGACAAAATTTTAGTCGACGCCCCCTGTTCCGGCGAAGGCATGTTTCGCAAGGATGAAGAGGCCGCTTCGTTTTGGAGCCCGGCTTATGTGGAAGAATGTGCGGCCAGACAGCGGCGCATTTTGGAAAGCGCCTATGCGATGCTGAAAGAAGGCGGCATTCTCGTCTATTCCACGTGCACGTTCTCTCCGGAGGAAAACGAGCAAACGATTGAATGGCTGCTTGAGGCGCACGATGACTTGCGGCTGTTGCCGATCGCCAAAGCGGGAGGGCTTGAGCCAGGGCGGCCGGAATGGACGAAAACCAATCGATCCGATCTCGTCCACGCCGCCCGCCTTTGGCCGCACCGTCTGAAAGGGGAAGGGCATTTTGTCGCCAAGCTGCAAAAGCAGCGCTCCACCCCGCCTTGGCAGGGGCGACGGGCAAAAGCGAACGCGCCAAAAGCCGCGATCCGCCTGTATCGCCAGTTTGAACAAGAGGCATTGTGGACAGAGCGAGACGGCACGTTCGTGTCATTTGGCGCCCATTTGACTGTGTTGCCCGAGCGTTGCCCGGATTTGTCCGGTTTGAAAATCGTCCGCGCCGGGTTGCACTTAGGGGATGTGAAAAAAGAGCGGTTTGAGCCGAACCATGCCCTTGCCTTGGCGCTGCGGACAGAGGAAGCGAAACATGTGCTTGACCTATCGAGCGCAAGCCGCGAAATCGTCCAATATTGGCGCGGCGAGACGCTTTCCACCGGCGGCGACCGCGGTTGGCTGCTTGTGGCCGTGGATGGATTTCCGTTCGCCTGGGGGAAAGAAGTGAAAGGAACGGTGAAAAACTTTTATCCAAAAGGGCTGCGCCTCGTCTAAAACGTCGGAAAAGCAGATGGCAAAGGAGCTCCCAATCGCAAAAAAGGGGCTGACCCAAAACGCGGGTGCGTTTTAGGTCAGCCCTTTTTTACTGGTGCTGCTTCGTCGGAATTGTTAAGGTAAACACGATCTCATCGGCGGCCAAATCGATTTTTTTTGCCGCCACTTGATAGCCGTTGCCAAAGCGAATGTCCGTGAGCGCGACGTAGACGCGGGTGTGCTCCGGGTCAATCGCCACTTCATCCGGCAGCGGGGCGTGCTTTTGCAAGTAGCGAAGCACATACGTCACTGGCAGCTTCCAGTCGCCGAGCGAAATCGTCGGCTCCGTGAGCTCGACATTCCCTCCTTTGATTACTTTGGGCACAAACGAGACGACAAGTTCGACCGAGCGGCCTAAAATGGGGATTTCGCTTGAAACATAGACGCGATCGGCGAGCCAAACGCGGTATTGCAGCGGATGGCCTTTCGTTTTTTCTGCCAAATAGTCGTTCATGACGGCGTTCAAATGCTCCTTCTTCGAGTATACTGTAAACGAAGCTCCCTCCACATTTGGGCGCGCCGGCCGCTTCACCGGTGAAGTGGGTTCGAACAGCCAGGCGACAGTCCAAACAAGAACCGCGGCGTTGACAGCCGCCAACATCCAAAACGCTCGTTTCCAATTCATTGCAATAAGCTCCCTACCCACCACTCTTTTTGTTGATCTAACGCTTCATGCACTCGCATGGCCATCTGTTCGTATCCTGCGGCATTCGGATGAAATTCGTCGCGATGAAGCAATTCGTCGCGGTCGATGAAGATGTCTTGAATATCAACGAAAATCGTTCGGTCATAACGGGAAAGCACCGCCTGGCTTGCCTTGTTCCACTCGGTAATGACATCATTGATTTCCGGAATATTCGGCAACGTCGTGGAAAACGGATTGTATAGACCCACAAGCACAATGACCGCATCCGGATTGATCGTGCGAAGCGAGATCAATAGATGATCCAGTCGGTCGGCAAATATTTCCATGGCTTGCTGAAACCGCTGGCGCGACAAGTCTAAAAAGTGCGAGCGGACGACATTCATCACATCGTTGCCGCCAATGGTGATCAAGATCATATCAGCCCGCCCGAGCTCCGCTTGATGGGCGTGAATGACTGGTTCCAATTCAGCGATGCGCCGGCCGCGTTTCCCGAAATTCGCTACGGTGACTGTCCGCACCCCGTCTTCTGCCGAAAGGAGCGGGACAAGGCGGCCGACATACCCGCCTTTCCTTTCGCCGTCCCCCACTCCTTCCGTCAACGAATCGCCTAAAGCGACCAAATGTATATCTTTCGGAAGCGGCTTTGCTTCCGTCTGCTTGACGGCGGCTTCATGCGGGCGCTCCGGCTTTCCGCCCGCCGAAAGCGACACGCATCCGGCGAGCAGCCAGCAGCACAACAACCATCCCCACCGTCTCATTGTTTGACACCTGCCTTTTGCCGCAACAAGGGGAAAGACGAAAAGAAGGCAAAAAGGCGGTAGCCGTTTTTGCCTCATTGCGACGACTGCACGATTTTGATATGCTCTAAAATTGTTTCGTATGGCACATCTTGCACGCCGCTGTACGTCTGAACCACTTTTCCGTCTGGCCCGACCAAATAAAAACTGGTGCCATGCACGACTTGGTCGTCATTGGCCGGCTTTTGCACGATCGTTTTAAAGCTTTTTTGCGCCAACTCGCTGATCTCGGCCGGGCTGTATCCAGTCAGCAAATGCCAGTTTGCTAGATCATCTGTAAATTGCTTCGCATACGCCGCCAGTTTTTCCGGCGTGTCGACTTCCGGGTCGACGCTGAAGGAGACAAACTCGACATCCAGTCCTTCTTTCTTTGCCATTTGCTTTAGCTTGGCCATATGGGCCGTCATCGGCGGACAAACCGTTTCGCAATTTGTAAAAATAAAATCGGCGACCCACACTTTTCCTTTCAAGTCGCGAAGTCCAAACGGCTGACCAGACTGATCGACAAACGTAAAGTCCTCAACCGGCCAGTTTTTGGCGTCCGGAATCGTTTTTCCGCACGCCGCCAGCAAAAGAACAACGAGAAAAAGTGCGATTCGTTTCCACATCGATAGGTCCTTCCTTTTCGACCAAAATATGTTGATGCCGCCAATAACGGCGTTTATTCATCAAGCGGCGCTTCCTCGGCGTAGTACATGAGCGCCAGCGCCCCGGGACCGGTGTGAATGGAAATGACCGGCGTTGTTTCAACGATGTCAATCGGCGAATAGCCGATGATGTCTGTCACCGCTTCCTTGAGCCGCTCCGCCCACCGAGGAGCATCGGCATGGGCGATGGCGATTTTCTCTACCCGTTTGGCCCCTTGTTCCTCGACAAGACGGCCCGCCAAATGGGACACCGCTTGCGAAAAGCTGCGAACCTGGGCAACCGGCGTATACAGCCCGTCAACCAGAGCGGCGATCGGCTTAATACGCAAAAGCGAACCGATGAGCGCTTTGCCGCGGCCGATGCGGCCGCCTTTCACCAAATGCTCAAGCGTATCAAGCACAACATACAGCCGCGTGCAACGGCGTATTTCGTCAAGCCGCCGGATGATATCGGCGACGCTTCTGCCCGCCTTGGCCAAACGTGCTGCTTCGAGCACTTGAAACCCCAACGCACAGGAAATAAATTGTGAATCCACGACGGTGACCGCTGCCTCTGTCAAAGCGGCCGCATGTTCAGCCGCACGGACCGTACCGCTCAGCTCGCCAGCCATATGGATCGACACAATCTCGCTGCCGTCCGCTCCGAGCCGGTCGTAAACGGCGAGAAATTCTCCCACCGATGACTGCGAACTTTTCGGCAGTTCGCGCGCCGCTTTCATTTTCGCCATAAATTGTTCCGGGGTGATCGTCACCCGGTCGATAAACGCCTCCCCATCCACTGTCAAATGAAGCGGAACGACTTCAACGCCGTGCTCGGCAAGCACCGCCGCCGGCACATCGACCGTTGAGTCGGTTACAATTTTGATTGATTTCATTCGTTCACTCCTAATACTGATGATCTCGTTTCCATTATATAATGAAACCGGCGAAAATCCCACCAAAAAAAAGTTGTTTTGCCGCCAAGGGCAAAACAACAACAGTCATGCATTATGCTTTAACGCCGTTTCTTTAAAGATCTGTTCATATACAGGCCATTTCAGCACTTTCTTCAAATGTTCGCGGAACGAATACACAGAACGGCTCGTTCTCGATCGGTACACCTTTGCAATAAACGCCTCCAAGCGCAGTTGGATCATGAATCGGTATGTGTTCTCTTCCTCCAATACAGGAATTTCGATAATCTTGACCTTCTGTCCATATGCGTTTTTGAACTCGAGGCTTTTGAATAGCAAAATATCAATCCTCTTTTTCACCGATTTACTTTTATTATACACCAATCCGGTGAAAAAGTATGTCGGAATGCGGCGAATTTGTTCCGACTTTTTTCGTCAAATCAATAGATGGAACAAGTTCGGGTCTTTGTTGACCTCTTGGAACGGGAAGCCTTTTTTCTTCATCCGCTCGATGAGCGGCGCGTAGTCTTCGCGCCGTTTCAGCTCGATGCCCACAAGCGCCGGTCCGCTTTCTTTGTTGTTTTTCTTCGTGTATTCAAACCGGGTGATGTCATCCGTCGGCCCAAGCACTTCATCCAAAAACTCACGCAACGCCCCAGCCCGCTGCGGGAAGTTGACGATGAAATAGTGCTGCAGTCCTTCGTAAATCATCGAGCGCTCCTTGATTTCCTGCATCCGGTCAATGTCGTTGTTGCCGCCGCTCACCACGCAAACGACCGTCTTGCCGCGGATTTGTTCCTTGTAAAAATCAAGCGCAGCGATCGGCAGCGCCCCTGCCGGTTCAGCGACAATGGCGTTTTCGTTGTACAGCTCCAAAATCGTCGTGCATACTTTTCCTTCTGGAACGACGACGATGTCATCAAGCACCCCGCGGCATAAGGCGAATGTCTTTTCCCCGACCGTCTTGACGGCAGCGCCGTCAACGAACTTGTCGATTTCATCGAGCGTCACCACATGTCCGTGCTCGAGCGCCGCTTTCATCGATGGGGCGCCGGCCGGCTCAACCCCGATGACTTTGGTGGACGGAGAAATGCTTTTCACATACGTCCCTAGTCCGGCCATCAATCCTCCGCCGCCGATGCTGGCGAACAAAAAGTCGATCGGTTCATCGCAGTCGTTGAGCACCTCGACGCCAATCGTCCCCTGTCCGGCGATGACGTATTCATCATCAAACGGATGGATGAACGTCCGCCCTTCCGCCTCGGCGCACTTCACCGCTTCGTTGTAGGAATCGTCAAACGTGTCGCCGACAAGCACGATCTCGACCATGTCTTTGCCAAACAGCTGCACTTGCGACACTTTTTGCCGAGGCGTCGTCGCCGGCATATAAATTTTCCCATGCACGCCAAGCGCCCGGCATGAATAGGCCACCCCTTGGGCATGGTTGCCGGCGCTGGCGCATACCACCCCGTTTCTCCGCTCCTCATCGGTTAAATGCTTCATCCGGTTGTACGCCCCGCGCAGCTTAAACGAACGCACGACTTGCAAATCCTCGCGCTTTAAGTAGACATTGCACTCGTAGCGTTCGGATAACAGCGGATTTTTTTGCAGCGGCGTATGGAAAACAACATCCTTCAGCGTATGATACGCGATCAAAATGTCCTCGACGTATACTGCCCCTTGCTTCCGTTTCAGCTGTTGTTCCATGTTCTCGTTCCCTTTCTTTTCTAAGTTGTCTTTGATTTGTAGATTATATCACAAATTCGCAAAAAGAAAAGGGAATTTTCGAAAAGTTTTATGAGGATGAAGGGAAGCGGGCTCGTGAACATCGCGATGGCCCCGCTTTACCGGATACTGGACGCTTCCGCCGGCCGGATTCACGCTTTTGGCCTGACGCCATCCGATGAGCGTCATCCTTCCTGCTCGAAACCTCTCCCTAGCCGTCCTGCCAGACGGCAACACGGCGAATTGTGCAGCATATGTACGGCGAACTACTTCTTCATGCGCAAGCGGACAGAAAAAACGACCGGCGCTATGCCCGGTCGTCCTCTTTTTTGAACTCTTCTTCCTCGGCAAATTCCGTCGCCCATCTTCCTTCATCATACCAGCGGTGCGCTTCTTCCCTTCTTGCTTCTTCGTGCACATGGTTTTCCATATACAAATGGAAAAACGCTTCAACCGCCCCGATCGCCAAGGAGCTGAAAAACGCGCCGTATGCCATGTTGACGGACGGGGCAATGAGGGCAAAGCTGACCGGCCAAATAAGCAAAAAGGAAAGCGGCACGTCAAGAGCGGCAGCGACAAAATGGCCGACGCGCGGCAACACGAACAGATCGCCGATCATATAAGAAACAAGCGCCGTCACGATCGTCATGAGTGAAATCAAGGAAAGCGGGGCATCGAAGATCGTAAACATCGAAAACAAGACGACGCTCCAAGCAGCGAGCTTGACGACAAACGGAACGATATGTTTCATCGTCTTCCTCCATTTCCATTGTGGTTCTATTGATTATCGTTCCTTTTTCGCCCCGCTTCTATGCAGAAACACGTTTTCAAAATGTTCCGATCTCAAACAAAAAGATGCCCCGTTTTTGGGGGCGTCTTCGCAAATGTTTCGTACGCCAACGACAAACGCATATCCATGCCCGTGTCCCATCTATTTCGCCTTTTTCCGCTCATAAATGATAAAGGCGTGTTCATACGGATTCTTTTCATCTTTTCCTCCTGGCGTATAGGAAACGATTTCCCATTCATCGTCAGAAATGGGCGGATAAAACGTATCGCCGGGGAAGGAAGCAAAAATTTTTGTCACATACAGCCGGTCGACAATCGGCATCGTCGCCCGAAACAGTTCGGCCCCGCCGATGATAAACACTTCATCAGCGCGCGATGCGATCCATTGCTTGACTTCCTCGAGCGAATGAAGCACAAGGCAGCCTTCCGGGCGAAACGAGCGGTTGCGCGTGACAACGACGTTATCGCGGCCGGGAAGCGGCCGGCCGATCGCTTCAAACGTTTTGCGCCCCATCACGATGGCATGGCCCATTGTCACCCGTTTAAAATACACCAAATCGGCCGGCAAATGCCAAGGCAAGCGGTTGTCTTTGCCGATCACCCGGTTTTCATCCATTGCCACAATGTGCGAAATCATCGCGTCCTCTCCTTTACACAGCCACCGGTGCTTTAATCGTCGGATGCGGGTTGTAGCCGACAATTTCAAAATCGTCGTATTCGTAATCGAAAATGGACGGCGGCTTCCGTTTGATCACGAGCTTCGGCAGCGGGCGCGGCTCGCGCGTCAGCTGCAGTTTCGCCTGTTCGAGATGATTTTTGTACAAATGGACATCACCGCCGGTGAAAATGAGTTCGCCGACATCGAGATCGCATTGCTGGGCGATCATATGCGTCAACAGCGCGTAGCTGGCAATGTTAAACGGCAGCCCTAAAAACGTATCAACGGAGCGCTGCTGCCACATGCACGACAACCGACCGTTCGCGACATAAAACTGAAAGGCATAATGGCACGGCGGCAGCTTCATCTCGTCTAATTCCGCCACGTTCCAAGCGCTCACAAGCAGCCGGCGTGAATTCGGATTTCGTTTGATCTCCTCGACGACCCACGCGATCTGGTCGATTGTTTTCCCGTCCGCCCCTTTCCATGAGCGCCATTGCGCGCCGTAAATCGGGCCGAGATCACCGTTTTCGTCCGCCCACTCGTCCCAAATCGTCACGCCATTCTCCTGCAAATAGCGGACGTTCGTATCGCCTTTTAAAAACCAAAGCAGTTCATAAATGATGGAGCGGATATGCAATTTTTTCGTTGTCACGAGCGGAAATCCATCTTGCAAGTTGAAGCGGAGCTGGCGGCCGAACACCGACAGCGTGCCGATGCCCGTGCGGTCTTCTTTTTCGACGCCGTTTTCCAAAATATCCTCCAAAAGCTGCAAATATTGCCGCAATGTTCTCACCTCACGCTCTATCATACCATAAAGCAACGCATGGTGAACCACTTGTCCATAAAAAAACGAGCCTTTTACGAGGCCCGTTCCGCCAATCCACGGATCAACGCATATGTTCTCGGCGCTGCCGCCCGCAACGTTTGCCGCGTCTTGTCGCTTGCATAATAATAGGCAAACGACTCGGCAAAATACTCTTCCGGATAAGTCAAAAAATAATATTCGCCGGGAAAGAGCCGCGGCGCCTCCTCCCGCCAAATCGCTTGAAATTCGTCCGTTTCATGAATGCGGTCAAATACGATGTAATCGAGCGAATGAGCAAACTCATGCAGCTCCAAATTGACCGAGCCATGCCCTTTTCCTTTTTCGCTATGGCCGAGGCGGACAAGCACTAAATGCGACCCACCGATGCCCGGCACGTCATCCCATGTTTTCGAACCCGGCATATAACCGCGCGGCGTTTTTCCGCGCAAATGGCGGGCCGTCGGCTCATCGGTGATCGGGCCGGTCAACAGTTGGATGTAAATATGGTGGTCCGCCGCCTGCTCTAAAATCGTGCGATCAATGCGGGCGAGCGTCCGGATCATTTCATTCGCTTCAGAGGCGGAAAACTCCGTCTCCGGCACGATGATGATGCGGCCAAGCACATCATGAGACGGAACACCCCTAAGACCAAGGCTGCTTTCTTCAAGCAGCACGCCATGGGCAGCCGGATACGGTGAGAACGATAGAAGCGGAACGGCGAACAGCGCCGCCAACAAACTAGTGAACAGCCGTTTCATCGTGGTTCCCCCGCTTCTTTCAATCTATGAAAATCATATCATAGAACGAAGCGGGAAAAAACGCGCAAAATCAGGAAAGAACCGTAGGCGATTATGTACGCCAGTTCGGCGGCGTATTTTTTGACCAGTAGATTTTCCCGAGTTCATGATGGGCTTGAAACCCATCATCGCATGTATGATAGTGAAACTGAAACCAATATCCGTCTTGCGGCGGATGCTCGCGGCGGACGTGAAAGCGGATCAAATCCTCTCCCGTATCCGCCCGATACAAATGAAAAATGCGCTCCCCTTGCCCGCCGGACGGATTTTCCGAAACAGCCAAATAGCGGAGCTCCTCTTCCGGATAACGATCGGCAAGCTCGGCGATCACTTCTTCCATGCGCGGCAAAATGACGGCGCGAAACTCATCTTCAATGACCGGAGCGATTTTGCGGCCGAATTTTTCATGGGACTGGGCAACGGCCTTTTCCATCGTCCGCTCAATGAATTGAGCTCGCGTCAACGAAACCGCTTCCTCGGCACGACTTGTTGGACTGTGCTGCCAGTCGGAAGACGATGCATCATCTGACGGCGGCTCTTTGGCCGCGAGCAGCGAAGCGGGCGGTGTGACGAGTCCAAACGTGCAGACGGTAATGGCGGCAACAAGCGTTTTTCGAAGCCAAGACGGCAGCTTCATCGCCTTCACCTCCCGCTACCGCCGTCAGCGGCCAAAGACGCGAACAAGCCGGTCGCTTTTAATTTGGCGACCGCCCGGCGCAACACTTCTTCCGGCTGGACAAGGGCGATGCGCACATACCCTTCGCCGCTCGGCCCAAACGCGTGCCCAGGCGTCACAACGACGCCGGCTTGGTCGATGAGCGCCTTCGCAAACGAAAGCGACGTCCATCCGTCCGGAATTTTCGCCCACACGAACATGCCGGCTTGCGGACGGTCAACCGTCCAACCGATGTCAGCGAGTCCATCCACGAGCACATCGCGGCGCGCCTGATACATCATGCGGCTCTGGGCGCAAAAGCCGGCGCCATGGCGGAGCACTTCCGCGGCCGCTTTTTGCAGCGGCCAAAAAATTCCGTAATCCAAATTGGACTTGAACTCGGCAAACGCACGAATCACCTCGGCATTTCCGCACAAGTAGCCGACCCGGCAGCCGGCCATGTTGTAGCTTTTTGACAACGAATTGATCTCCACGCCAACGTCCTTTGCGCCTGGAACAGAAAGAAAACTCACCGGTTTGTTTCCGTCATAATACAGCTCGCCGTAAGCAAAATCGGAAACAACGAGGATATCGTACCGCTTCGCAAACTCGACCACTTCGCGATAAAATGATTCTGTCGCTACAGCTGGAACCGGATTTCCAGGGAAGTTGATAAACATGATCGTCGTCCGTTTGGCGATGTCCTCCGGGATCGCACGCAAATCCGGCAAAAAGCGGTTTTCCTCCCTCAGCGGCAGAAAATACGGCATCGCTTCCGCCATCGCCACCCCCGCCGCATACGCCGGGTACCCGGGATCCGGCAATAAAATGACATCCCCCCGGTCAGCGAACACCATCGGCAAATGAACGAGCCCGTCTTGTGACCCGATGACGTACGTCACTTCCGTCTCTGGATCGAGCACGACGCCATGCGCCGTCCGATAATAATCGGCGACCGCTTCATGAAACTCGCGAATGCCCTTTAATGTGTAGCCGTACGCATTCGGCTCGTTGGCGTAGCGGGCGATCGCCTCACGCACAAACGGCGCCGGGGGCAAATCCGGGCTGCCAACGCTCAAGTCGATCCACTCGTCATGAAGGTGGCGCTGCTTTTGACGATACGCCGTCAACTCGGCGAAAATCGATGCCGAAAACGCGTTCATTCGTTTCGCTTTTTTCATTTCGTCTTCCTCTCCCTTGACAAGACCAAAACTGCATTTTCTTTTTGCTTTTGTTGGTATATACTTTTATCATAGTTCCGAAAGAAGACACCCGCTTCAACCGCGTGAAGGTCGCAGCCCAGCGATCAGCGGCAAATGGATGTCGGTTGGCGTCAGCCAAAACACATGATAAAATCAAGGTATATCATGTTCTTTGTGAACTGGATATAGGGGGTTGCATGGAGAATATCCAATGCGAAAACCAAGCAAAGCCTTCCATGCGTAAAATATCCAAGGCGCGAAAGAACTCCGAATCGTCGGATGCCTAGGGTTGGGACGACCCGAAGTCACGCTCAGGGAGACGAAAGAATGCTTTCGTCGTGGAACTGAGAAGCTCCCACTTCAAGCAAAGCGAAGTGGGGGTAGTTCACATGAATAGTGTATCATAGATTCTCAGTGAAAATATAGACAGAAAGGCGGGAAAAATGAAACATGAACACGATCTTTTTTGCGGCCAGCCTCATTACATTGCTTTACTTTATTTATAGTTGTATCGCCAACGCCTAAACGCTCTTGGCGATCCATCCAGCTCCCTTGGCATTCTGTTGGATGCGAAGGGAGTTTGCGCATGAAAACGACAAAAGGAGCCCCGCATCGGGAGCTCCTTTTTAATCGATTTTTGTTTTTTTGCGGGCAGAGTCAAGCTCGAAGGCGCCTGTCTCCGTCTCCGTCGTGCCTTGCCCTCGAACATCTGGGGCGCTGACGCCCGTTTTCGAACGGTCTTTTTTCCGCTTCGGCACGCCGATCACCTCCGCCCTTATCGTTCCCCGGCGCCGGCAGCGGTATGCAAGGCCGGGGAAGGCGTTGGGCATCAACCGCAATATTTGTCAAACGCAGCCAAAATATTTTCCATCACGTCCTCCATCGAGTGAAACTCGATGTCTTCGCGCGGGATAAAATGAACAACTTCTTTTCCTTTTAAAAGCGCCATCGACGGCGAGGACGGCGCATAGCCGACAAAGTACTCGCGCATTTTCGCCGTCGCTTCTTTGTCTTGGCCGGCGAATACCGTCACGAGATGATCCGGCTTTTTCTCGCTCCTAAGCACCGCCTGCGTCGCCGCGGGGCGCGCCAATCCAGCGGCGCAGCCGCACACTGAGTTGACAAAGACAAACGTCGTTCCTTCCACTTGTTCCATAAACTGCTCGACTTCTTCGCTCGTGCGCAATTCGCGAAAGCCGGCGCGGACGAGTTCATCCCGCATCGGCTGCACGAGTTGGCGCATATAGTCTTCGTAAGCCATTGACATTGCCCTCATCCCTCCACATTCATCATCGCTGCGCTATCAGCATACTATATTTTCGTTTGAAAAATCAATGAAGAGAACCGTCCACGGCCGCATGTCTCTAAACGGCATCATTCAGAACAAACGGGGCTAAACGCACCCGTTTGGCCGCCATCAAACGAGCGATTTCGTTTCGCTTTCTATCAACCGCCGCGGCCATTGTCAGCGACCAAACATATACTATGCCATCGATGGCCATGAAAGGAGCGTGCACATGGGATACATTGAAGAACTGCGAAAAATCATTGGAACCCGGCCGATCATCTTGGCGGGAGCCGGGGTCGCTGTCACCGATGAATGCGGGCGGATTTTATTGCAGAAACGCCGCGACGGCTTATGGGGACTGCCCGGCGGTTTGTTGGAGTTGGGGGAGTCCGCAGAAGAAGCAGCCCGGCGGGAAGTGTGGGAAGAAACAGGGCTGGAAATCGGCAAACTGGAACTAGTCGATGTGTTTTCTGGAAAAAAATATTTTGTTCGGCTGCCTAATGGAGATCAATATTACCCAGTCACTGTTGTTTATCTCACCCGTGATATCCGCGGTGGAGAACTGAAAGAAGACGGGGAAGAATCGCTGGAAGTGAAATTCTTCCCTTTTCATGAATTGCCAAACGAACTCTCTCCTCTTGTTAAAGATTTTATCGAACAATATTTCAGGGGATGACGAGCCAAGCCTTGGAGCTCTCTCCAAGGCTTCACCATTGTTGAAAACACTCTTTTCTAAGAACCAAATCCGCAGCTGGAGGGGCAAAAAATTTAGAAGCCCATTTTAATGGTAATAAATTGAAGAATAATCGGCGCACCTTTTGGCGGCGGCTCGGCTGTTTTCAACGTCAGTTTCCCCTTTTCCACCTCATACAGTTTTTCCGGTTGCAGCACCCCATTAATAAACAAGTTGATCCATGATACATGTTTCGGATCTAAAATACCGCGGTCGCCGTACTCTCTCAGTTCATCGCCGTCTGTATAGACGGTTTTCACTCCGTCTGATATGGTGTTATACTGGTACGTTTCCGCCTGCAAGACACGCGGAGGGAAGTGGAGCGCCACACGGAGGGGAATGGTCAGTACAGCATGGGTCCAATCGTATACTTTGGAAGCAGCAATCACATGTTTTGCTGTTGAAGATGTCCGTTTCATTCGTTTGCTCACCCAAACACACCATATTGTTTCGTGATCATTTCACTCCGCAAGATATTTTGCATTAGTATATTCACCTCCCATCTTCAAAGTGAATAGCAAACAAAATGGCAGGTTAATGAACGGTAGTAAAAAATCACTATATTCCACTTAATTCCGTCTATTATAACAGGATCATAAAACGACCAAATTCGTTTAAAATGTTTGTTTCATAATTCAAATTCACTGGTAAAACAGGCTGGTATAGCAGGGCAAAAACATCATTTTTCTCCCATTACGGCAATCGCCGAGCCATCCTCTGTAATTAATCCATACAATAAAATGAACCTATGGCACCGGCTGATTGCCAACAGAGTTCCAGATACTAAAAAGAACGGATGATAATTGGCTCAGCTTCGGGGCCACAGCATGTTAAACACAAAATGGAGAAGGGGAGATTGTATGGCTTTGCAATTAATTAAATTGTTTGTCGCCGCTACTACCACGACAGAGGTTGCACCAGACGTCGCAAGATTTTTTTACATCACAACAGCTGAAACAGCAGAAGGAGCAACCTTAACGATCGACGCAGCCAGCTTTTTGCAAGACGACGGCAGCCAAGCGACACAGCTGCCAGCATTGGCAACTAACAATAGCTACTTTAACGTGTACATTAACGGCGTTTTGCAAATGGAAGGGATATCGACGTACACCCCAGGAGCTACCGGCGTCGGGTCACTGTCCATTACCGTCCCGACCGGAAGCGGCTCGATTCCAGCTAACACCCCGGTTGTGCTCGAAATTGTCCAATTCGCTCCAAGCTCCAACACTACTGTGACGACGTAACAGCCGTACTCTTTTCGATCATAAAAACAGGCGCACCGATGGGCGCGCCTGGTTTACTGTTCTGTTTCGTTTTCTTTCTTCCGGCTCTCCGTCATTTGCTTCCACACAGACCCTTTCGCTTCTTCGCCGCCTTCGATCCGTTCAATGGCCATTTTCACTTGCAAGCTCACTTCAAACTCCGGATCGTTTTCCGCCGCTTTCAACGCCGGCAGCGCCGATTCGTCGCCGACTTCGTACAAAAACATGGCCGCGCGCCAACGGACGAGCTTGCTTTCGTCCTTTAGCGCTTCGATCATGGCCGGAATGGCCTCCGGATCGCCGATGTCGGACAAACAGTCGCCGGCGGTGCGGCGGACAGCGACAGCAGGATCTTTTAACGCTTCATACAAATACGGAAGCACCTTTTTGCCGCCGATCATGCCGAGATACGCCGTCGCCAGGCGGCGAATCGCCATTTTTTCATCCTTGAGCGCCTTGGCCAACACCGGGATATCGTCCTCGGTCGGCTCGGCCATCTGTTCGAGCGCGGCATACCGTTTGCGCCAATCCGGGTCATCGAGCATCTCGCTCGTCACTTTGAGGCTTGGACGCTTTTGCACCGTTTTTTCCTGCTCGCCGCGGCGGAACATGTTGACGATCCGCTCCAGCCGCTCGGGCGGATAGGCTGCCGACAGCTCATCGACTATTTCGCGGCCGATTTCCTCAAACGTGCCGTAGCGCACTCCTTTTTCGACCCATTTGCGCTCAAGCACAACATTTCCTGCGTATTTTTGCGCCTCAATGACCGCGTCCATAAACGGTTTCGGCAACCCGACGCGGTGTTCGCGCTCCCCATCGACAAGCTTCACTTGCATCGGCAGACCGTACAGCATTTGCACGAACACTTTCACTTCGCCGAAATGTTCGTTTCCTTTCGGCTTTGTCTCGGCGCCGTCATCCACTTTCTCGCCGAACACTTCGCGCACTTTCGCCAAAATGTCGCGCCAGTCGTATTTCGGATGGCGTTCAATAGCCAAAAAATCAGCGACATGGTAAATGCCTTTCACTCCGTCAATGCGCATCAATGCTTGAATAAGCGGCGGCGCTTCGCCAATGTTGTCCGGTTTGTAGTTATGGCGCGTGCCGGAAGGCAATTCTTCATCAAGCAATATTTTCATCGTGTTCGGGCTTGGCGTCGGCTCAATCGCTTGAATGCGCAAGCGTTACCCCTCCTTGCCTTACAGCAGCTTTTCAATTTCCTTTCTCAGCTCGCTTGGCTTTGTTTGCGGTGCGAAACGAGCAACAACCTTGCCGTTGCGGTCGACTAAAAACTTCGTGAAATTCCATTTGATCGCCTTTGTTCCCAATGCCCCCGGCGCCTCTTCTTTCAAATATTGAAACAGCGGATGGGCGTTATCGCCATTCACATCCACTTTCGCAAACAGCGGGAACGTCACACCGTAATTCAACTGGCAAAATTGCTCAATTTCCTCTTCCGTCCCCGGCTCTTGGCCGCCGAACTGGTTGCACGGAAAGCCGAGCACAACAAACCCGCGATCGCGATATTCGTCATACAGCTCCTGCAGTTCTTTATACTGCGGGGTAAATCCGCATCGGCTCGCCGTGTTGACAATCAACAGCACGTTGCCTCGATAGACGGAAAGCGGTTGTTCCTCTCCGCGAATGGTTTTGGCGCTGAATTCATATACACTCATGATTTTTCACCTCATCCCTATCATAGCGGATTTCACCGTTTGTTTCCACTTTTTGCGCCACTACTGCCCGGCGAACAGCTGCAATTGTTCAAGTGATGAAACCATATACGGCACCATCTCCGGCAAATCGGCGGCGTTTTCCTCATAAATGAGGCGTGCAAATTCGACCACGGCTTCATTTTCATACGGGCCGTGTTCATGCGGAAACGGAAAGCGGAGCGTTTGCCGGATGATTCGCTCCTTGCCCCAAATCGTCCGCAGCGTTCCTTCAATGAGCGCACAAACGGACGAGCGGCGAACCGGAAGGGTAAACAGAAGAGCGAGCCGGCAGCCGGCCCGGCCGTGATAGAGCCGCTCATTGACCAGCTCAGCAAAATCAAGCGAAAGCCGCGCGGTGCAGACGACGAGCGGATCGGGCGCATCATTCAGCCGAAATGAAATGGCGTACTCCCGGAACAAACGAGCCAAATCGACAAGGTCGCGGCGATCGACCACGGCAATGCGCCCTTGCAAGTCCGCGTCATATATCGCTCCTTCCAACACCGTTTTTAAATTGTCAAAGGCGGTCGGATCCAATCGGGATTCCCCCTTTTTGTTCACAAGCTGTTTTAAGGTTCAAAAAATCAATTGAAGAATGTTGACAAAGTTTTTATAATTAAGGTATTTAGTAACGAGACAGAAACGGAGGGGACACCATTGCCAATCAACATTCCAAAAGACTTGCCGGCGAAAGAAATACTCGAACAAGAAAACATTTTCGTGATGGACGAAGAACGGGCGTATTCGCAAGACATCCGTCCGCTCAACATCATCATTTTAAACTTGA
Organism: Geobacillus zalihae NBRC 101842; assembly: GCF_001544135.1. Classification (GTDB taxonomy): domain Bacteria; phylum Bacillota; class Bacilli; order Bacillales; family Anoxybacillaceae; genus Geobacillus; species Geobacillus zalihae. The sequence continues at coordinate 25,071 of NZ_BCPV01000012.1, forward strand.
TGCCCGAAAAAGAAAAAGCAGAGACACAGTTGCTGCGGCTGCTTGGCAACTCGCCGCTGCAAGTGAACGTCACCTTTTTGCGCCCGGCGACCCATGAGCCGAAAACGACAAGCAAACATCATTTAGAACAATTTTACACGATTTTCCCGCACATTCGCCATCGCAAGTTCGACGGGATGATCATCACCGGAGCGCCGGTCGAGCAAATGCCGTTTGAAGAGGTCAACTATTGGGGAGAATTGACGGAAATTATGGAATGGACGAAAACGAACGTCACGTCAACGTTGCACATTTGTTGGGGGGCACAAGCTGGCTTATACTATCACTACGGCATTCCGAAATACCCATTGCCGGAAAAATGCTTCGGTGTGTTCAACCATACGGTGGAAGTGAAAAACGTAAAACTATTGCGCGGTTTTGACGATGTGTTCCGCATGCCGCACTCCCGCCATACAGACGTCAAGCGCGAAGACATCGAAAAAGTGCCGGATCTCACCATTTTGTCCATGTCTGACAAAGCCGGCGTTTGCCTCGTCGCATCGAACGACGGGCGCCGCATTTTCTTAACGGGCCATCCAGAATATGATGCGACAACGCTCAAAGAAGAATATGAACGCGACTTGGCGAAAGGGCTGCCGATTCACATCCCGGAATCATACTTTCCCAATGATGACCCAAGCCAGCCACCGCTGAACACATGGCGCTCGCATGCCAACTTGCTGTTTGTCAACTGGCTGAACTATTACGTGTATCAAGAAACGCCTTATGAATGGGAATGAAATCAATATATGCAATCATGTTGAACCATCCCGAAAAAACGCCTTGCTGAAACATATGCAAGGCGTTTTTCTCATTTTGGCCGATTGTTTTCGTGTTTCGACAATCGCCCTGTTCTTTTAGTTTTTTTTGACATACAATACGATAGATTCCACCAGGAGGTGAACATGATGGGCGCTTGGCATGGAAACAGCTTTGCGTTGATTGTCGTTCTGTTTATTTTGTTGATTATTGTTGGATGTGCCTGCTTGGGCGGATATGCCTACTAACCGAAATCACTGATTGCCTTCATCCGGCCGCCGTGTTTGCCAGCATCCGGCCGGCTTGCAGCGGGAACACGAACGCTTCCCGCTTTTTTTATGCTGGGCTGTAGACAACCATGCATAGGAATGAAGGCATCGTCCATGCTAAACGTATGACAACGGCAGCCAAAGGAGGTGGAGCTCATGACGAAACGCCCAAACAACGGCAGCCGCAATCAAAACGCGCCAACGCAAGATCCGATGGCCTTGCTTCGCGGCCCGGTTTCCGGCGATAACAGCAAAGGACGTCGGCAAAACAAAATCCAAAATGACAAAACCGATGAAAATGCCTAACCCACAAAAAGAAGAGGGTGTCCCAAAAGGATCGAGACACCCTTTCTCATTACCGTATATAGGTATAAAACAATCATTAAGAAACAATATGTTGTGTTTTGTTAAAGAAAATTACCCTTTTGGGTCAGCCCCTTTGCTTATTACTGTATATATACGCGCAAAATGCTGTCCGAAAACCATATATTGTACTTTATCGAAAGAAAACCAACCTTTTGAGACAGCCTCTTTTTGCTTCTAAAATTCAATCCCTTTCATCGCGGTCCTTCCTTGTTCATAGTCATGCTTGACCAACTTCATTTCCGTAACGATATCGGCAGCCGCCATCAGCTCCGGGCGCGCCGCGCGCCCCGTGATGACAAGATGGAGCGACGGCGGGCGCGTGCGGATCAGCTCGAGCACCTCGCTGACTGATACGATATCTTCAACGGGAAAGCGGTCAATGGCCAACACATTGTTCAGTTCATCGAGCACAATCATATCATACCGTCCGGAATACACATATTCTTTGGCCACCGCCCAGGCACGCTTCAATGCTTCCCGGTGGATGTCCGGCGTTTTCGTCCATGTGAAGCCGGCGCCGAGCTGACGGACGTCGACGCCAAGGCGCTCTAGGGCCAACTGCTCGCCGTATGTTCGTTCCGGCGATTTCACAAACTGCAAAACCGCGACGTTCATTCCCCGGCCGACGGCACGCAGGGCAAGCCCAAATGCGGCCGTCGTTTTTCCTTTTCCGTCGCCCGTATAAACGATGACACGCCCGCTACGACGAGGCGTCGGCATCGACCACGCCCCCTTGCCGCTCCGGAAACCATTGGAGCGTCTCACGCAGACGAACGACATCGCCGATGATGATGATGGCCGGATGGGAAATGCCCGCCTGTTCCGCCTCGTCTGACAGCGTCGAAAGCGTCGCCGCCACCGTGCGCTGCCGCTCGGTCGTCCCCCATTCAATGATGGCCGCCGGCGTATCCGACGGCTTTCCGGCCGCCATCAAACGGCCGCAAATATCCGACAAGTTGGCCGCTCCCATGTAGACAATGATCGTATCGCATCCTCGAGTCAGCGCCTCCCAATCGATCCGCTCACTCCGATGCCCGCTGACCATCGCCACCGAGGCGGCGTAATCACGGTGGGTGACCGGAATGCCGGCGTACGCCGGCACAGCGATGCCGGATGTCACCCCTGGAACGATTTCAAACGGAATTCCGGCTTTCGCCAACACTTCCGCCTCTTCACCAACGCGGCCAAAAATGCACGGATCGCCGCCTTTTAAGCGGACGACCGTTTTTCCTTGTTGCGCATGCCAAACGAGCAGCTCATGAATTTGTTCTTGAACCGTGTCATGTTTTCCCGGCTCTTTGCCGCAGTAAAGAAGCTCAGCGTCCGGCTTCGAGTAGCGCAGCAGCTTACGGTTGATGAGCCGGTCGTAAATAATGACATCCGCCCGTTCTAGGCATTCGCGGCCGTAAACCGTGATGAGCTTTTCATCCCCCGGCCCAGCGCCGACTAAATACACTTTGCCGACGGTCATCGCCCCTTCTCCCCTTTCGCATTGGCCGTGGAAATGCCCGCCGAGGCGAACGTCGCCATTTCGTTCACCATCGCCATTGCTGAAATCAAGAGCGGAAACGCTACCGCCGCGCCGCTTCCTTCGCCAAGGCGCATGCAGAGATCCAAAAGCGGCTCCTTCTCTAGCAAACGAAGGGCTATACTGTGCCCCGGCTCTTGCGAACGATGGCCGGCAATCATATAGTCTGTGACGTTCACGGCAAACTGGCGGGCCACAAGGGCAGCCACCGTGCAAATAAAACCGTCAAGCAAAATCGGGATGCGCCGTTCGGCGGCTGCCAGCATCGCCCCGGCCATAGCAGCGATCTCCAACCCGCCGATTTTCGAAAGCCATTCAAGCGGCTTCGCCGGATCCGGCCGATGAAGCAAGAGCGCCCGTCGGATCACGTCCTGTTTATGGGCAAGCATTTCCTCCTTAATGCCGCTTCCTTTGCCAACGATGCGCTCAAGCGGCTCATCGGTCAACGTGGCCAATAAGGCGCTCGCGGCGGTCGTATTGCCGATGCCCATTTCGCCGACAATGAGCGTGCGGACGCCTTGTTCAATGATGGACGCCGCCTGTTCGTAACCGACATGAAGCGCCTGTTCGGCCTCGGACGGCGTCATCGCTTCCGTTTCCGCGAAATTGTTCGTTTCCGGGCGCACCTTTTTCTGAATGACGCGCTCATCAGCAATCGGCACGGCGACACCGACATCAATCACCTGAAGCAACGCGCCGATTTGCCGGCTGAAGGCGTTGATCGCCGCTCCGCCGTTGGCAAAGTTGTACACCATTTGCGCCGTCACTTCGGCCGGATAGGCAGACACCCCTTCTTCCGTGACGCCATGATCGGCCGCAAACACGAGCACTCCGGGCGGAGTGACGCGTGGAAGCAGCTCCCCGGTCATGCCGGCAAGCGTTGCCGCCACTTCTTCAAGACGGCCGAGGCTGCCGGGCGGTTTGGTCAATTGATCGATATAGGCACGCGCTTGTTCAACCATTTCACGGTGGATCGGTGGGATGGAAACATTCATCATGGGCGCACAATATCCCCCATCAAGCGGGAATATGCGCTTCCTCCTTTCTCGTCTATGATTGAGGGAACGCGTCAACTTTTCCATCCGAATCATGCCAACACCGTTGGCGAGGGCAAAACGGACGATTTGACGGCTGATTTTATGGTTTATATCCTTCATCCAGCAGGACTCTTTACGGCCGATTGTGCGAATCATATGGAGCTTCTTCGCTTTGCCCAACGTTCGCCGCAAAGCCGCATATCGTCGGCGAATGAAAGCGCATTGGCTGTCCTTGAAAAACAACGATTTCGTTCCAATGCTGGCAACGGCGATATAACGAAGTCCCAAATCAACGCCCATTGCCTTGGTGTCTTCCCGTTGTTGGACTTCAACTGTGATCGCGACAGCCAAATTGACGCATCATCTGTTCGATCCGCTCGACCGCCACGTGCTGGCGGACATGAGCGGCAAGCCGGTCGAACGCCTTTTCTTTGAGCGAGCGAAAGAGTCGGACGCCAGAAGGAGCGATTCCTTTTTGGCGGCGAATGTTGTTGAAAAACGCGGTGCGGAACGCATCGTTATGAAACAAATCGTGCATGTACGTGCCCAGCACCCGCTCATCACTGTGCTTCGCCCCTTCATGGCGGCCGTCCGCCTCAATAAGCGGCGCATAGCCAGGAAGCGGCGCCGAGCGGCCCATATGAATCTCGTATCCTTGCACCGAAAACCGCTCGCCCGCCCACGTAAGCATCCCTTCCGTACGGATCGTGATTTTCGTCCGCTCAAGCGTCGTTTCAATCGGCAGCAAACCAAGCCCTTTTACTTCCGGGAGCGGCGTCTCGACTCCATACGGATCGCGGATGACGGCGCCAAGCATTTGGTAGCCGCCGCATAAGCCGACGACTCTCGCTTTTCCTTCATTGACAAGCGACACAATGCGGGAAGCGAGTCCTCTTTTCTTCATATAAATCAAGTCTTCGATCGTGTTTTTGCTGCCGGGAAGCACGATCACATCCGGCGCGCCAAGCTCATCGGCGTGCGTGACCAACCGGACGCGGCAGTCCGGTTCGGCCAAAAGCGGGTCGATGTCGGTGAAATTGGCGATTTTCGGACAGCGGATGACCGCGACATCAATCGCTTCCTCTCCCCCGACAGATGAAGCAAACCGCTCAAGCGACAGCGAATCTTCAGCATCGATCGCCAAATCAGGCAAATAGGGAACGACGCCAAGCACCGGCACGCCGGTGTGCTGCTCAAACCAATCAAGCCCCGGCTTAAGCAGCGCCACATCGCCGCGAAACTTGTTAATGATGACCCCAATGACCCGCTTTCGGTCCTCAGGCTCAAGCAGCGACAGCGTTCCAACGAGGCTCGCGAACACCCCGCCCCGCTCAATATCGCCGATCAACACGACCGGGGCGTTGGCGAGACGGGCGATGCGCATGTTGACCAACTCGCGGTCGTTTAAGTTTACTTCCGCCGGGCTTCCCGCTCCTTCAATGACAATCCGGTCATACTCGTTCATCAACGTTTCGAGCGACTGACGGATGACGGCCAGCCCTTGGTGGAAAAACTCGTTCCGGTAAGCGAACGCCTGCATATTGCCGTACGGTTTGCCAAGCACAACGATTTGCGATTCATGCTCGCGGCTTGGCTTAATCAAAATCGGATTCATCTCAGCGCGCGCCGCCACTCCGGCCGCTTCGGCCTGAATTCCTTGCGCCCGTCCGATTTCGTTTCCGTCCGGCGTCACGTAGGAGTTTAACGACATGTTTTGCGACTTGAACGGCGCCGTCTTCCAGCCGTCTTGGGCGAACATGCGGCAAAACGCGGTGGCGATGACGCTTTTGCCGGCATCAGAATGGGTGCCTTGAAACATAATCGGCAGCGCCTTAGCCATTGATGGTCACCTTCTCGCATTCGGCGAGCCACCGCTCAACCATCGCCGGGGCGGACGCGAAATGAAAATGGACATAGCCAGCGACAAGCCGGTGCGCCAAATAACCGTCAGGCTTCGTTCCTTTCCGGCCGCTCGTTTCGTAGGCAAACGGCGTCTCACCGCGCGGCTCATAAACGGAGTAGTGAAACTCATGGCCGCGCGCTGTTTCTCCTTCCGGCAATAGAAAATTTCCATTTCGACCGCGCACTTCGCGGTAGCCAAGCGCCGCGAGCTTCGTCTTCATCACGACCTTCCCCGGGATGACGCCCGCCATCTCATAGGCCGCACCGTCCGTCGCAACAAGCTGTTCGGTGAGAAACATAAACCCGCCGCATTCGGCCAACGTCGGCAACCCGTGTTCGATGGCGGCGCGGATCGACTGTTTGACCGCGGCTTGCCTGGCGAGCTCGGCGGCAAACTCTTCCGGAAACCCGCCGCCGATATACAATCCGTTCACCCCATCCGGAAGCGGCTCGCCGGCGAGCGGAGAAAAGTAGACAAGCTCCGCGCCGCAGGCAGAAAGCATCTCCAGATTCTCCGGATAGTAAAAATGAAAGGCGGCATCTTTGGCAACCGCCACGCGCACGCGATACGGCCGCGAAGGGCGAATGAGCGGCGCCGGAGAACAAAGGGCTGGCGCTTCTGCAATCGAAAGAAGCGTCTCCCAATCGATCGTGCGCGCCACCTTTCTCCCCAGTTCGGCAAAAAACGAATCCAGTTCGCCGCGCTCCACCGACGGCACGAGCCCTAAATGGCGCTCTGGCAGCGCCAACGCTTCGTCTTGCGTGAGAAACCCGACGACCGGCACCCCGCACGTTTGCTCGATGGCCGCTTTGACGAGCCGAAAATGCCCTTCGCTGCCGACGCGGTTGGCAAATACGCCGGCGAGGCGCACATCGGGGCGAAACGTTTGAAACCCATGGACGATGGCGGCGGCGCTGCGGGCCATGCCGGAACAATCGACGACAAGCAGCACCGGGCTTTCGGTCAATACGGCGATTTCAGCCGTCGCCCCCTCGTCAGAAAGCGGCTGTTTCCCGTCAAACAGCCCCATCACCCCCTCGATGATGGCGATATCAGCCCCTTGACAACCGTTGGCGAGCACCGTTTTGACCGCTTCGCTTCCCATCATCCAACTGTCCAAGTTGCGCGCCGGCCGGCCGGTCACAGCCGTATGGTAAGTCGGGTCGATGTAGTCCGGGCCGCATTTAAACCCTTGCACCGTATATCCTTGCTGCCTCATGGCCGCCATCAATCCAAGCGTCACGGTCGTTTTGCCGGCGCCGCTTCCCGGTGCGGCGATGACAAGCCGTCGCATGCCTCTTTCCCCTTTCCCTGCATGGTCGCTTTCTTTTGATGATCGATGAGCGCTACGGAAATCGTCACATTGCCGGACTTCTTTTTCACCAGCGCCAGCCGATCGGCCCCGCTGTACAATTTCGCCGCCGGCTCGCTCACCCCATACGCGCCGGTGTAGCGGTACACCGTTTCCGACGGCGCTTCGATCGGCACCGTGTTCAGCTCTTCTGGCGTATACGCAACCAATTCCCATCTATATTTGTTGACTACCTCCAAAAGTCCTTGTTCATCCTTTTTCAAATCAATGGTGCACACCGCTTTGACGCTTTTCATCGAAAAGCGCAGCTCATTGAGCGTCTCATGGATGACCGCTTCGATTTCGTCAGCCGATGTGCCGCGGTTGCAGCCGATGCCAAGCGCGATTACTTTCGGGCGATACAAAACGCCGTTTTGCAAAATGGCCTCTTCTTCCGGTGCAAGCAGGCGATGAGTGACCACAAGCGCGGCCGCCGGGCGGGCAGCGAGCGCTTCCGCGATTGAGCCGTACACGGTGATGTTTTTCGGCAGCGTCCGGCCCTCCGGCCACCAATCGGGTTCCCCCGACTCTTGCACGATCGCCACCGGCTCTTCATTCACGACCGCGGCGCTCACCGGTGTCAGCTTGTCGGCCGATTCCCATTCCCAGCCGAACTGGCGACCGAACAGATCGACGGCGATTGTCTGCTGCACGTCGGAAGCGGTCGTAATGACCGGGCGGGCGCCCAATATGGCGGCCACACGCCGCGTCAGTTCGTTCGCTCCGCCCAAATGGCCGGAAAGAACACTGATCACATGTTCAGCCTTATCATCGATCACCACGACCGCAGGATCGGTCTTTTTGTCTTTTAACAGCGGAGCGATCATCCGCACGACAGCGCCGAGCGAAATGATGCAAATGAGTCCGTCATAGCGGGCGAACAACTCCGGCAACAAGGCCCTGACGTTGCCGGAAAACAAGCGGATCCCGTGCTTGGCTTCATCGCCGCGGGCGAATTTCTCCGTATAATACACGTCCGCTCCAACTAGAGCGCCGCCGAGCCGGCGGGCGATCTCGACCCCGTGTTTCGTAATGGCCACGACCGCATAGACGCCGTTCCTTTCGTTGTTTATGGCAACAGCCCCCACCTTACGCCTCCCCCTTTCGATATCCGTGCGTAAACGTCCGGTCATACAGCTTCGACCGATAGCCTTGTCCATGAATATGCGGATCGAGCGCCCAGCCGGCTAAGATGATGGCGTGCTTCGTCACGCCATAGCGCCGCATATCGTCAGCCATTGTGGCAACGGTGGAGCGAATCACCACTTCATCCGGCCATGTCGCCTTATAGACGACCGCGACAGGCGTATCACCGCTCCAGCCCGCGTCAAGGAGCGCCGCGCTTACTTTTTTGGCGAGCGTCGCGCTTAAAAAGAGGACAAGGGTGCAATGATGCTGGGCGAGCTCCTGCAATTTCTCACGCGGCGGCACCGGCGTCCGCCCCTCGGCGCGGGTGAAAATGACCGTCTGCGTCAATTCCGGGACGGTGAGCTCCGCCTGCACCGCGGCCGCGGCCGCAAACGCCGAACTGACGCCGGGAACGATTTCGACTTCAATTCCTTCTCCTTTCAATAAGGCGATTTGCTCGAGCGTCGCCCCGTAAATCGATGGATCACCCGTATGCACGCGGACGACGAGCCGGCCTTGCCTCACCTTGTCGGCCATCATCGCCACCATTTGTTCCAAATGCATGCCGGCTGTATGAAACACCTCTGCCTCCGGCTTCCGGTAACGCTCAATCAGTTCCTCGCTCACTAACGAGTCGGTGTAAAAAATGGCGTCCGCCGCGGCCAACAGCTCCGCTCCTCGAACGGTGATCAAATCCGGCGCTCCCGGCCCTGCTCCGATGATATACAGCTTCACTTTCTCACCACCAGCAATGTCAAATATTCGAGTTCTGCCCCTTCGAGCCGCTCAACGTCCCAAATGACTTCTTCCCTTGACGTCGCTTTCGTCACCACTGCCGCCCGATGAAGCAAATCGAGCTCGCGCAGGAGGCGGATCATCAAGTCGATCACTTTTGCTACTTTAAAAAAGATGACACAATCATGTGCAAGAATCGCGGCTTTCATCGCTTCATAGTCGTCACGCGCCGGCACGATCGCCACTTGCTCATCGCCGTCCGCAAGCGGCAGGCGAAGCCGGGCGGCGGCGGCGTTCGCCGAGCTGACGCCGGGGACGACTTCGATCGGCGCGTCTGGATAGCGTCGCTCCATCACATGCATCAAATGGATGAACGTGCTGTACAACAGCGGATCGCCTTCGGTGACAAACGCCACATCGCGCCCAGCCGACAGTTCCGCCCAAATGGCGTCGGCTGCTTCGTTCCATTTTGGTTCAAGCACGTCCACGTCTTTTGTCATCGGAAAATGAAGCCCAAGCCGGCGTTTTTCCTCCGGCGCAAAATACGCGTCGATAATTTGTTCGGCATAGCTTTTGCTTTGCCGCCCTTTTTTTGGATAGGCGATCACCTCCGCCTCTTTTAGGCGGCGGTACGCCTTGACAGTCATCAGCTCCGGATCGCCTGGGCCCACGCCGATGCCATATAATGTTCCCGTCATTTCTCTCCCTCCCGCTTCGCGGCTATGATGTACACCGGATTGAGCGCCTCAAAGCGCGTCAACTCTAAAATGGGCTTGCTTCGCGACACTTGCGCGAGCGTGATGTCAACATGAAAACCACGGCTGCGCAACTCCCGAGCCGCCTCAGCAAGCGTCTCAACCGTTGCCGCGTTGATGACGATGCGCCCGTTTCGTTTCAAGCGGCGGCAGCACACATCCAGCAATGGCGCCATCGCCCCTGACGTGCCACCGATAAAGATGGCGTCCGGGTCGGCAAATTCGTCGAGCCGATCGGGCGCCCTGCCGTGCACAAGCGTGATGTCAACGCGGAATTTGCGCAAGTTTTGCCGGCAGATCTCAAGGTCGTATTCATTTTTTTCAATCGCAAACACCGCCCCGTCGCGGGCGATTTTCGCCGCTTCAATCGCCACCGAACCGGTGCACGTTCCAATATCCCAGACGACGCTGTCCGGGCGCAAGCGCAAAGCGCTTAGACTTAAAACTCGGATTTCTTTTTTCGTAATCAATCCTTTGTCCGGCTTGCGCTGAAAAAACTCGTCATCCTCAATGCCGAGCGGCCAAACCGGGCTTGGCGCTGTCTGCCGCAAAATGACTATATTTAATGGAAGAAACTCGGTTTCTGCCATTTCTTCTAGCTTGAAAAACCGGCATCGCTCATTCGGCCCGCCGAGCTCCTCGCCGACAAACGCCTCATATTCCGTCATGCCGTACTCGAGCAAATAGCGGGCGATGGCGGCCGGCGAGTTCGTCTCATCGGTTAAGATGGCGACTTTGCGCCGCCCGTCGACCCGCTGAGCCAAACCGGTGAGCGGCCGGCCATGGACGCTGACAAACGCCGCGTCTTGCCAAGACTCGCCCATTTTCGCAAACGCCCATTGCACTGAGCTGACGGCCGGATACACGTCGATCGGCAATTTGCCGGCCAAATAGCTGCCGATGCCGTAAAAGAGCGGATCGCCGGAAGCAAGCACGACCGTGTTGCGCGTCTCATGGCGGAGCCGCTCCACCAGCTCCGCCAGTCCGCGGCGGATGATGATCGTTTCTCCTTTGTATTCAGGAAACATCGCCAGCTGCCGTTCGCCGCCGACAAGCAGCTCGCTTTCATCAATCCAGCGTCGATACAGCTCAGGAAGACTTGCTTGCCCATCAGCACCCACACCGATCAACTTCATCGTCCCCATCGGTCTGCACCGCCTTTCCTAATTGTTGTCCGTTCATTGTGTAAATGGACGTCGCCACCGTCAGACCGCCTCCCACTTCGTGAAGCGCCGCCTGGCAGCACGCTTCGCACAAAAGCTCGAAAAACTTCATGCAACCGGCCTCTTGCATCATGTCGCCGACTTGCGCCGCCGTATTCGCGCCGCGCACCGCAGCCACCAGTTCTGGGCCAGCACCTGCCTGCTCGGCGATGGCAGCCAAAAAGCCAAAGTCGACCGGGGCGCTTTTCGAGTGCACCATCATCACTCCTTGAGCGACTTTCGAAAATTTCCCCATCATCCCGACCATCGACACCATCTTGATGCCAAGCCGTTTGCATTGTTTCAGCGTAAAGCCGACAAAATCGCCCATTTCGATAAACGCTTCTTCCGGCAAATGCGGATATTCTTGCATGGCGTATTTCTCGCTCCGCCCCCCGGTTGTGATGACAACATGGCGGCAGCCGTTCGCTTTCGCCACTTGAAGCGCCTGCACGATGCTCGCCCGGTAGGCGGCGGTGGAGAACGGAACGACGATGCCGCGCGTCCCCAAAATCGAAATGCCGCCAATGATGCCTAGTCTCGGGTTCAACGTTTTTTTGGCGATTTCCTCGCCGCCGGGCACAGAAATGACGACCTTCACCCCGCGATGTAGACCGTATTGCGCCAGCACTTCATTGACGGCTTCGCGGATCATTTGCCGCGGCACTGGATTGATCGCCGCTTCCCCGACCGGCACCGGCAAGCCGGGTTTGGTGACGCGTCCGACCCCTTCACCGCCGTCGATATGAACGCCCGGCGACGAGGCCCACGAGACAGTGGAAACGATGAGCGCGCCGTGCGTCGCATCTGGGTCATCGCCGCCATCCTTCACGACCGAGGCCGTCGCCGTTTCGCCATCGAACGAACAAGAGGCGAGCGAAAAGGTCACCACCCGCCCGATCGGAATCCGAATCGTCGCCTCCGCCTGCACTTGGCCAGTGATGAGCGCCGTGAGCGCGGCTTTCGTTGCCGCTGTCGCGCACGATCCGGTCGTATACCCTTCACGCAGCGTTTTTTTCGTTTCCATCGTTCGTCACGCTCGCTCGGCGAGCAGCGATAAAGCATTCAAGGCAGCGACGGTCACGGTGCTTCCTCCTTTGCGGCCGCGGTTGGTGATGAACGGCACATCGAGCTTCGCCAATTCTTCTTTCGATTCCGCCGCCGAGACGAATCCGACCGGCAAGCCGATCACCAATCCCGGCCGCGCCTCTCCTTCTTTGATGAGGCGAATGAGCTCCAATAACGCTGTCGGAGCGTTGCCGATGGCAAAAATGCCGCCTTCCGCTTCTTTCACCGCTTTGCGCATCGCCACAATCGCCCTCGTCGTATTCAACCGTTTCGCTTCCGCGATCACGTCTTCATCAGAAATATAGACGCGCACCGCGCTGCCGAACTTCGCAAGCCGCGCTTGATTGACGCCGGCTTGCACCATTTGCACATCGGCGACGACGAGCTTGCCGCTGCGAATGGCATCAATGCCTGAGCGGATCGCATCCGGGTGGAAAATGAGGCTTTTGCCCAGCTCAAAATCAGCCGATGCATGGATGACGCGCTGAACGATTCGGTATTGTTCTTCTGTAAATGAATGCTCGCCGATCTCTTCATCAATGATTTGAAAGCTGCGCGCTTCAATTTGTTCCGGCTGCACCGTCGCCGGACGAAATGTTGTATGGAAGTCCATGACAATTCTCTCCTTTCTTCATGATCGCTTGCATGAGCGGCCGCTAGAAGCCCATTCCTTCCATCCGTGCGCTTCGCTTCCCGCATGAAGGCAACAAGCTCAGACGCATGGGACGCCATTGGCGCGAAAAACGTTTTGCTGTTTTTTCTGAAAACACGTTTTACACGGTTGGAAGCGGCGCATGTTGCTTCAACGCATCGAGCACGCCGGCAAAATCGTGATGCACGATGCCGTATGACAACCGTGGGCGGCGGATGACGATGACCTCGATGCCGAGCTCCTCGGCGGCAGCGATTTTCTCATCGACAAACCCGACTTTGCCGCTTTCTTTCGTGACGACGACCGTGACGCCGAAATGGCGGTACAGCGCCCGATCGAGCTCTTTCGTAAACGGCCCTTGCATCATGACGATCTGCTCTTGGGAAAACCCAAGACGCTCGCATTTGTCCAAATTGTCTTTTCTCGGGAGCATCCGTGCAATCACCTTGACGTCCGGGCGCCCGATGAGCCTCGCGGCGAAAATGTCGAGCGTTTTGCTGCCGGTCGTCAGCATCACGACGCCGCCTTTTTCCGCCGCCAGCTCGGCGGCTTCTTCATAGCTATCGACAAACGTCACCTTCTCGGATGAAAGCGAAGACGCCTGCCGCTCATAGCGGATGTACGGCAATTCGGCAGCGGCCGACGCTTGCATGGCGTTTTTCGACGCCTCCTCCGCAAATGGATGGCTCGCATCGACAATCGCTTTGGCTCCCTCGGCTTTGGCCAGCTCGGCAAGCTGGGACGCATCCAAGCGGCCGACGTAGGCGCGAATGCCGGATGACCGAAGCTGTTCGGCCGCGTGATCGGTGACGACCGTCGCCGTGACCGAATAGCCAGCTTGTTGGATCATCACCGCCAATTCGCGGGCATCGCTCGTCCCTGCCAACATCAAAATCATCAGCGCTCCTCCTTTTTGTTTTTTAGTGATGATGGTGATGATGATGGTGAGAAACGTGCAGCCGGTATTGACAGACATCGCAGTTCATCGCCACCGTTTGATCGAGCACTTCTTGCAGGCGGTCAAGCACGATATCGATCAGTTTCGGATGAAAGCCGACATAATCGGCCAGCGCAAATGAGACGTGCGGGTGATCGAGGCGGTATTGCGCCACTTGCCGTTCAAGCCGCTTGATGAGCACACCGGTGAACAAAAAATACGGCAAAACGACGATCCGCTTCGCCCCAAGCATGAGACAGCGGCGGACGGCGTCATCAAGCGACGGCGTCGTCACCCCCATAAACGCCGGCTCGATGAGCGCATAGCCCGTTTGTTCCCAAAACAAGCGGGCGATTTTATACAAGTCGCTGTTCGCGTCCGGGTCGCTCCCGCCGCGGCCAAGCAAAATGACCGCTGTTCCGTCATCAGGCTGCTCCGGCCGCTCGCCGATTTCTTGCAGACGCTCGCGCAAAATCGCGAACGTCTGCTCATGAACGCCGATCGGCCGTCCATATCGAAACATGATGTGCGGATAGCGCGCTTTCGCCTCATCGATTTCCGCCGGGATGTGCAGCTTCGAATGCCCAGCCGGCAATAAAATGAGCGGAATGACCGCCACTTCCGCCGCTCCGGCCTCAACGCACCGCGCGATTCCTTCGCTGATCGACGGACGGCCAAACTCTAGAAAACTCGTTTCAACATGGAAAGAAGCAGAAAGACGCGGCCGCAGGCGGTCGACAAACTGCTGTACTTGCTCATTTCCTTCCGGGTCGCGGCTTCCATGGCCGACAAACAAAATGGCTCTCATATTCGCTCTCCTCTCTTTTATATCACTCCATCCGAGGTTACTCACCGCATGCCGGCGTTTCGATCTTCGCCGCCGTCTTGGCCTCCTCGTACGAAAAGCGGCCGATTTGTTTCACGCGGGCAAAAAACTTATGAAATCGTTCGTTCGGATGAGCATGTTCTTTGTACTGTTCAATGATGTCCGCCACAATGGCCACCATCTCTTCCGGCGGGATGCCTTCCGCAACGAGCTGGCCAGGATGGGCGTTGCGGCCGACCGTTTTCCCGCCTAAAAACAAGTCAAATTTCCCTTTCCGGTACACAAGCCCGATGTCTTCGCGCACCGCGCCGTAGCATGCCATCCCGCAGCCGTTGATGCCAAGCTTCAACTCTTTCGGCAGCGCCATGCCCCCAAATCGCCGCGCCAATTCCTCGGCATATGGAATCGCGTCTTTTTTCTCTCCATCGCAAAAGTCGCATGCCTTCACCGTCAGCACATCACCAACCGGCATCACCATCAGTCCGACAGCAGCGAGCCGATCGACAAGCCCTTTTGGATCCTCTGTCACCCGCTCGATTTTGATATAATGATCCGGCGTGTACGTCATTTTCCCGTCCGGTCCGACCGCTTCGGCAAGCGCGATGAGCTGCTCCGGAGTAAACTGCTTGTTGGCCACCCCTGGGCTCACTGCCGCTTCGAACAGCACGGCGGACGCCTTCTTTGTCGTTCTTCTTTCCAATGCTGCAAGCGCGTCCTCCGCTGTTTCTCTCACCCGATGCAACAGAGCGGATGACGGCCGGTTTTCCGTTTGGACGAATGGCTCCTCCGGCAGCGGAAAAGCGGAAGCTGCCGGCGCCAATCCAGCTTCCTTCTCGGCCGCGTCCACAGCTGGCGGCAAAACCGCTACGGCGGCAAAACCGCGGTCTTTCTCGTCCCCGAAAGCGGAGGCAGCCGCGACAAACGGCCGAAACGCTTCTCCGTTTTCTTCGTCCGGCTCTCTCAGCGGCTTCGTCTGGTCGAGCGCCCATGGCTCTGCCTCTTTGCGCAGCCGTTCATGCGGTTTGAGCGGCTGGACGGCGGCTGCTAGTTGATACTTGCGCTGGTAGCCGCGCGGCGTGATCATGAGCCCATCGTAAACAAAAGTCGTCGAGTTGCCGATAATGACCGTCGTCAACATGCCGATCTCATGGTCCAGCATATGCGCCAAGTCGGTGAGAACGATATGCTGACGCTCGCGATACGCGCTTTTTACCAGACCGACCGGGGTCTCCGGAGACCGGTGGCGAAGCAGGATGCGCTGCGCCTCCACAATCTGCCGAGTGCGCCGCCCGCTTTTCGGATTGTACAACGCAATGACAAAATCGGCCGCCGCCGCGGCGTCAATCCGCTTTTCAATCAGCTCCCACGGCGTCAAATGATCGCTCAAACTGATCGTACAGGCATCGTGCATAATCGGGGCGCCAAGCAGCGCCGCGCACGAATGAATCGCGGAAATGCCGGGGATGACTTCGACTTCAATCGGACTCGCTTTCGTCCACCCTTTTTCGATCAACACTTCATACACGAGCCCCGCCATGCCGTACAACCCGGCGTCGCCGCTGGAGATGACGGCAACCGTTTTGCCGCGCTCGGCCCACTTCACCGCCGCTTGGGCGCGGCTCACTTCTTCGGTCATGCCCGTGCTAATGATCTCTTTTCCAGCAATGAGATCGCGCACAAGTTCGATGTACGTTTTGTAGCCGATGATGACGTCGCTTTCTTCAATCGCTTCCCGAGCCCGTTTCGTCATATGGTCGACGCTTCCCGGGCCGAAGCCGACAATGAGCAATTTGCCGCTCATCATGATCCCTCCTTTTGCCGACTAGCACCCATTTTTCACACTCCATTCGCCGCTCATGTCCCTTTCACGGCGCAACACATCGGGGGACGATCTTTTCCTCTGGCCGCCATGCTTGCCAAAGCCGCACGAACAGCGGAACATCCAAGCGAATGTCCAACAGCCGCTGGCGGTCGGCGAATACGTCTTCGGGCGCCCCTTGCATCACGATCCGTCCTTCGTGCATGACCGCGACGACATCCGCCCACTGCCAGACGAAATCCATGTCATGGGTGGCGATCAACACAGTCGTCCCCGCCTGGTGAATGGCGTCAATTTGTTTGAGAAACTGCTTTGTCTGATGCTGATCCAAATAGGCGGTCGGTTCGTCCAATACGAGCAAGTCCGGTTTGGCCGCCATCGCACAGCAGAGCGTCAGCCATTTTTTCTGTCCGAGACTGAATTGATGGGTCGGGCGGTCCAGCCAAGATTGAAGATGGTATTCCGCCGTAATCGCGGCAAGCGCCTCCCCCATTTTTTCTCGATCGATTCCGGCATGGACTAAGCTGATCGCCAATTCATCACGCACGAGCGGGGCGAGGATTTGATGCTCCGGGTTTTGAAAGACGATGCCGACTTCACGCCGCCATTGCGCCCAATCGGCGCCGCGTTCATACATGTTGCGCCCTTTCCAATACACCGCTCCTTCCTGCGCCCGCAGCAGCCCGTTCAAATGAAGAAACAACGTCGTTTTGCCGCAGCCGTTTGGCCCGATCAAGGCGCATTTTTTTCGCTCTGGAATTTCCCAATCAATCCCATTCAGCACATACCGTTCTGCTTGATAAGCGTATTTCACTCGTTCCATCCGCAGCAGCAACGTTTTCACCCTTTCCACCATGCCCACCCAAGCAGCAAAGCCATGATGATGCCGGCCGCAACATCGACAAGAGGCACATGCGCTTTTTCCCGCTGATGCGTATGCCCGGCCGACGCGACGCCTCCACGCGCCGCAAGCGAACGGCTGAACGCTTCATACGACTGCCACGTTTTCACCCACAGTTGGTACATCAGCATCCCGCCATGCCGCCAATGCGTTCCTCCGCTGCGGGCCCGCAATGCCAGCATCAGCTCTGCGGCCGCCTGCTCGAGCAAAAAGATAAAGCGATACATAAGAAAACAAAGTTCCACGAGCGCCGCCGGCAGCCGCATTCGCCTCAGCACCGCAATCAAGTCCGGCGCTGGCGTCGTAATGAGAAGGAAAAACAAGCACGACCAAGCGGCAAGGGAGCGAACGGCGAGCTTTGCAGCCGGCTTCAGCTGGTTACTGATCAAGGTTATTTGAAAAGGAACCGACACGGACACAACGAGCGTCAGCAGGCTGAGCCCTAAAAAAACGGAGGCAGCGAGCATCGCTTTTCCATACACCGCAAACGGCACTCGTGCGCGAGCGACAATCCAATACGCCATTCCGATGAGCACAAGCACTTGCTCACGCCAACCGCCCATCATGACGACAGCCAGCATCCCAAACGCCACGATAAGCTTCCATTCCGCCCGCCATGCCCGCAGCCGGTTGTCATACGCCCAACGGTCAAACTCGCGAATCATGGCTGTTTTTCCGCTCCGAACGCCCTTTGTACAACCCGACGACGTAGCCGATCACGCCGGCGCCAAGCGCGGCTTGCAGCGAGAACAGAAGCGTTTCGACTTCGCCGCCTGGAGGGGTGAAGATCGACTCAAACCACGGCCGGTAATGCGGGTTGAGCGTTTGAATGGCTTTTTCCGCCTGATCGTCCGTTCCACCGAATTCCGATCCGCGCGCCCACCAAAGAGGAATGATGACAAGCAAAGCAGCCAGCAACACGAGCAAGCCATTTTTCTTCATCGCATTACGCCCCCTTTTCCTTTTGGAACAGCGGAGAAGCTTGATAGGAGGAAAGCCAGTTCCAGACGATTACCGTTATGATGCCTTCCGTCACCGCCAACGGCACTTGAGTAATGGCAAAAATGCCGGCGAATTTCAAAAACGAGGCGGTGACTCCCCCATCAGGAGACGGAAACGCCAGGGCAAGCTGCAGGGACGTCATGACATATGTAGCCAAATCAGACAAACAAGCGGCAAGAAACAAAGCCGCTCGATTGGATACCGCCCCTTTTCGGCACAGTTGATACACTCCGTACGCGACGAACGGGCCGACGATCGCCATCGACATCGCATTGGCCCCAAGCGTCGTCACTCCTCCGTGGGCAAGAAGCAGCGCTTGAAAGAGAAGAACGACTGTGCCGATCACCACCATCACCCATGGTCCAAACAAAACCGAGCCGAAGCCGATCCCGGTCGGATGCGAGCTGCTGCCGGTGACGGATGGAATTTTCAGCGCCGACAATACAAACGTAAACGCACCAGCTAACGCCATCAGAAGCTTATGTTCGGGGTGCTGCTTCAGCGTATGCACAAGCCGCCGCAATCCGAACACAAAGAACGGCAAAAACAACAGCCACCAAAACAGCGCCCATTTGACAGGCAAAAATCCTTCCATAATGTGCATGGCATACGCTTCATTTTCATTCGTCAACAAAAAATAAGAAACGAACAAAGCCGCCATTCCGCTCCATCGAACCGCTCTCTTCATTTATCCCTTCACTCCTTTCGCAGCATGTTCCGTTTTCCGTTTTCCGCTTGGCGCCTCCCGTTCGCCGGCTGGCGTCAACACCAATTCGCCTTCGTATTCATACGTCGCCCATTTCAAAAGAGGCAACCCCTCATCCAAATGAGCGCGCACAACCTCCTTCGCCCGCTCCGGCGTCATCTGTCGATACCAGATGCCTTGCGGATAGACGATCATCACGCACGCGTCTTGGCATCGTCCGTTGCAGCGCGTCCTTGTTGTATGGACAGCATCGTCAAGCCCGAGGCGGGCGATTTCCTCGCGCACCGCGGTTGTCACGTCATCTCCGCCATGGCGGAGGCACGTCCCTCCGTTGCAAATGAGCACATGATGCTTCATTCCCCGCAAATCCCATGTCGCCACCGAATCCCCCCTTTTTGGCTAGAATGATAGAATTTAGACGCAGACAGACGGGCAGGTTTTCGGCAAAAGAAAAAGCACCTCTACAGCAGAGGTGCAGAAAAATGTATACGAAAGCCGTAAACGGCCCAAACAGGGCCCCTAAAGCCGTCATTCTCCCGCACGTCTGCCTATAGTCCCGTAGGCATCCGTCCGATCCAAACAAGGCAGGTCTCCTGACTTAGGATCATCGCTTGACGGCGTCTTCCCGAAGCATCCTTCAGTGACTTGCTGCCGCAAAGCTCCCCATCACAGTGGCGGGCACCGTGCCGGATTTTCACCGGGCTTCCCTTTTCACCCAAACCCTAGAGCAGGCTTAGGCACCTTGTTTGTTTCTCGCCTATTGATCTTGTCATGGAACAAGCATCCGTTCTCATCGTAGTACAACTTGATGGCAGGCGTCAACCGTTTTTTGCCGACAAATCTTCGCGGGCGACGACAACACCGTCGGCATCGGCGTACACGTATGCGCCCGGCTCCCAGCGGACGCCGCCGAACTCGAGCACAACGTCGCGGGCGCCTTTTCCTTCTTTTTTGCTTTTCACTGGGCACGTGCCGATCGCCATGACCCCAAGCGGCATGCGGCCGATTTCCGCCGAATCGCGAATGCAGCCGTGGATGATGACGCCGGCAAGCCCCCGGTCGCAGGCGATTTGCGCCAACCGGTCGCCTAATAGCGCCACGCGGCGCGAGCCTTTTCCATCGACCACGAGCACCGTCCCCGGCGGCACCGTCTCGAGCGCTTCACGGACAAGGACGTTGTCCTCAAACACGTCGACCGTCGCGATCGGCCCGGAAAACATCCGTTTTCCGCCGTACGATTGAAACGAAAGTTCGCACACTTGCAACTCATCTAAACATTGATCGCATAAATCAGCTGTTTTCATGATCCTCTCCCCTTTCGTTTTTTTCATTCGCCACCATTCGTCAAAATCCTGCCGACACCACATTTTTTTGCGGCGCTGCTTCTGCTCGGGCATTGGATGCGTGTCCTTGCGGGGCCGCTGAAAACGATAAAAAGATGTTCTCGTCCCCGCTTTCCGGCGAACGAAAAAACGGCCCCGCACAACATGGCGGAAGCCGTTTTGGCCGCCGGGACGAACGAGCCCCGTCCGGCGATTCAGCTGGGCTAGCTGGATTCGAACCAGCGCATCACGGAGTCAAAGTCCGTTGCCTTACCGCTTGGCTATAGCCCAACGTTTTGTTGTCGTTTACAGTATGCGGCATGATAACGCACTTTATGCATCAACCTGAATATCCTTTTGCTTGATGTGCGACACTATCGGTACAAGCACCCTTTCCCCACTATATCACCCCGTATTCCCCTAACACTTGTTTTCCTGATATGATACTGGAAGGGGAGAGATGTCTATGCGCCGGATCACGGTTTTTCGCTTCTATCTTTGCGCATTGTTTTTGTTATCGCTGCCGATCGTCTTAGCGGCCGCGGCTGCCTGGCAGCCACCCAGCCAGCCGAAAACCGCCGTCATCGCCCACCGCGGCGCGTCCGGACACGCGCCGGAGCATACGCTCTCATCCTACCGCCTCGCCGCCCGCATGAATGCCGATTATATCGAAGTCGATGTGCGCGCAACGAAAGACGGGAAGCTCGTTGTCCTGCATGATGCGACGCTCGCCCGGACGACAAATGTCGAAACGGTTTACCCGCACCGGTCGCCATGGCGGGTCAGCGATTTTTCATTGCGTGAGCTCAAAAAATTGGATGCCGGATCGTGGTTCGATCCACGCTTTGCCGGCGAATGCGTTCCGACGCTTGATGAGGTGGTTCGGATGCTGAAAGCGGAACGTGTAAACGTTCCGTTGTACGTCGAAACGAAACAGCCCGGCATCGAACGGGCGGTCGCCCGCCTATTGCAAAAACACGGCGTTCTCCAGCGCGGAAGCGTCATGTTTCAATCGTTCCATCCAGAAAGTTTGCAGGCGCTCCGCCCGCTCATCCCGCGCGGCGTCCCGTTCATTCAATTGGTCGGCGAAAAGGAAGCGCGAAGTGGCCGCGACGAGCTGTTGCAACAAATCGCCGTCTATGCCGATGGCATCGGCTTGCCGCTCTCAGCCGTCACCGAAGAGTGGGTGCGCGCCGCCCATGGCCGCGGGCTCATGGTTCACGTCTATACCGTCAATGAACCACACGATCTCGCTCGCCTATGCGCCATGGGCGTGGACGGTGTGTTCACCGATTATCCAGACCGCCCTGGCCGCATTGCCGCCTGCCGTCGTTTGCCCCGTCATTGACCCGCCTTCAGGGAGCCAGGGGGAACTCATTCTTTACATAATGTTATGACGTGACGGTTAATAAAAACGAACATCGTTCCCATTTGATCCGATTCGGTTCATCATTTGAGAAAAAGGAGGTCAGATCGGCGGTCCGCCATCGGTCCGCTTTTTCGCCAAACCTCCCGTCCCCCACTCGTGTTGCTTTCGTCATCGCTTCGGAAACTGAAACGATAATTTCTTCTCGTTTTCATCCCAAACGAGTATGGCGTCAAACGTTTTTTCGCCTTTTTTGAATCCTTTGATGACATTCGTTTTCCCTTGCGCCAGCAGTTTTTTCACATTGGCCGCCGAAATCGATTTGCCGAGAATGCGTTTGGAAATCGTAAACGGGCATTTTGTTTTCGCGTACTGGTCGCAACCGTACAACGTTCCTTTGTCGACGACGGTCCCGCCGCAAAGCGGGCACGGTCCAAGCTTCTCGCCCATCGTTTTTTTCTTCCTTGTCCGTTGGATCGAGGCGGTGTCAACCCCTCTGAAATTCCAATTCGGCGCAGCGGCGATGGCGTCAGCGACCACTTTTTGCGCCAACTTTTTCACCTGTTCCATAAAGGCAGCGGGAGAGGCGCTCCCTTCGCCGATTTCGCTTAAGCGCTGCTCCCATTTCGCCGTCATTTCCGGCGAGGCGAGAATCGTGCCGCCGAGCGCCTCAATCAATACTTTCGCCTTATCGGTCGCATATACGAGGTTGTTTTTCACTTCAATATACTTCCGCTCTTTCAGCATGGTAATGATCGCCGCCCTTGTTGCTTCCGTGCCGAGCCCTTCCGTTTTGGCGAGCACTTTTTCCAGTTCCTCGTCGTCCAAAAATTTTCCCGCCGTTTTCATCAAAGTGATGAGTTCGCCTTCTGTATACCGTTTCGGCGGCTCGGTCTTCCCTTCTTTCACCTTGACAGCGGCCGCTTCCCCCGCCTCCCCTCGCTCAAGGAGAGGCAGCGCAGCATCTTTCTCCTCCTCATGCGGGCGGATGACGGCGCGCCATCCTTCCTCGACGACTTGTCTTCCTTTCGAAACAAAGCGGGCCCGGCCGTCAACGAGCGTCGTGACGGTCGTGTAATCGATGACCGCCGCCTGATGGTGGGCGGCAATTAGGCGGCGGACGACCAAATCGTACACCTTCCGTTCGTCGGCTGACAGCTTCTCGGGATCCACCACTTGCTCGGTCGGGATAATGGCGTAATGGTCCGTCACCTTTTTCTCGTTTACATAACGTTTATTCTGTAAAATCGACGGCTGCGGCAGCGGAAAATACGAAGCGTACGCCGGAAACGAGGACAGCTTTTGCAAAATAGCGGGAAACGTTTCCGCTTCCCCTTTCGTCACATGCATCGAATCGGAACGAGGATACGAAACGATCCCTTTTTGGTAGAGCGATTGCAGCACATCAAGCGTCTTTTTCGGCGAGAAGCGATACAACTTGTTCGCTGTCGCTTGCAGCGTCGATAAGTTGAACAACAGCGGCGGCTGATACGTTTTCCGCTCCGTGTGGACGTCGGCGACTTCCGCCCGTTTTCCTTGGCAAAAGGCAGCGATCTTTTTCGCCATCTCCTCGTCCCCAAGACGCGTTTGGCCGTTTTTATCCGTCCATTTTCCTTCATAACGCTTGTCGCCAATGACAAACGAGGCGACAACTTCCCAAAACGGTTCAGGGCGGAACTGCTCAATTTCCCGTTCACGCCGGACGATCAGCGCCAATGTCGGCGTCTGCACGCGCCCGACGGAAAACACATCGTTCATCCCGCGCTCCTTCAGCAAGAGGCTGTACACGCGCGAGGCGTTCATGCCGACGAGCCAATCCGCGCAGGCGCGGGCGTACGCTTCCTCATAGAGCGGGCGCGTCGTCCGTTCATCAAGCAGGCGGCGGAACCCTTCCTCGATCGCCTTCGGGGTCAAGGACGACAGCCAAAGCCGCTTCATCGGCTTGTTCACGCCGCTTAGGCGGATGAGGTTGCGCACAATGAGCTCCCCTTCGCGCCCCGCGTCGCCGGCATGGATGATTTCCGTCACTTCCGGCTTTCGCAGCAATTCTTTCACAACCTTGAACTGTTTCGCCTTCGCTTTTTCGATCTCATACTCAAACCGTTCCGGGATGATCGGCAACGTGCCGAGCGTCCACCGCTTCCACTCCGGCCGATACCGCTCCGGCGGGGCGAGCTGGAACAAATGCCCGATCGCCCATGTCATATACGCCCCGTCGGGAAACAAGTCATTCGGCAAAATTTCGATATAGCCTTGCCGTTTTTTCGTCCGAAAAATCGAGGCGAGCGTCGCCCCTTGGTCCGGCTTTTCCGCGATAATGACCTTCATCGTCCTCTCCCCTTACGGCACATCATGCCCCATGGAGCTTTGTAAGATAGCGAACCATTGCTCGCGGGAAAGCGGAAGCGACAACGCCCGCACCGCCCGCTCGATGCGTTCTCGTTTTCCCGAGCCGACAATCGGCATCATCCGCGCTGGATGAACGAGAAGCCACGCGTACAACACTTCGTCGATCGTCTCAGCGCCCACCTCACCCCGCACTTGTTCAAGCGTCCCGCGCAACCGCACCGCCCGGTCATCGTCAGCGGAAAAAATCGCCCCGCCGGTGAGCGGCGACCATACCATTGGCGGAATGCGCTTCTCAAGGCAAAGGTCAACGGTGCCGTCTTCAAGATTTTCCAACCGATACGCCGATACTTCGATTTGGTTGGTCACGAGCGGAAACGGCAAATACGACTGAAGCATTTCCCACTGCGAACGTTTAAAGTTGGAAACGCCAAAATAGCGCACTTTTCCATCCTGCTTGAGTTGGAGAAACGCCTCGGCCACCTCTTCCGGGTTCATAAACGGATCCGGGCGGTGGATAAGCAATACATCAATATAATCGGTATGGAAGTGTCGAAGGGATTGCTCAACCGAAGCGATGATATGATTTTTGCTTGTATCGTATAATTTCATCCCGTACTTCGATGGCAGCTTGATGCCGCATTTCGTCACGATCTCGATCTGACCGCGCAAGCTTGGCTTTAACGCCAGTGCTTCGCCAAAGCGCGATTCACACGTATAGTCGCCGTAAATATCAGCATGGTCAAACGTCGTAATGCCGCGCTCAAGACAAAATTCAATGAGCCCGAGCAGCTGCTCGCGCGAATAGCCCCAGTCCGCAAGCCGCCAACAGCCGTGAATGAGGCGGGAAAACGTCAAATCGTCCGCCAACCGAATTCGTTCCATTGATTGTCTCCCTTTCTTTATTTTTGGCTAAAATCGTTCCGCTTGCGCATACTACCAACAAGAGGAAAAAACGGAAAGGACGTGATGATATGAAGCGCTGGCTTCTTGGGCTCGCCGCTGTGCTTCTTTTCGCCTCCCCATGGCCGGCATCAGCCGCCAAAACCGCATACGAATGGAACCTAGCCGACATTTATCCATCCGAAGCCGAGTGGATGCACGACTACAAGGCGGTGCAAAACGCCTTGCCGAAACTGGCGGCGTTTGAAGGAAAACTCGATGATGCAAAGACGATCGCCAAACTGTTCGCCCTCAACGAACAAACGGCCCGCAAGCTCGAAAAACTGTCGCTTTACACCCATTTAAAACGCGATCTGAACATTGAAGACGAGGCAGCGGCCCGGCTTGGGGCAAAAGTGGAAGCGCTCGCCGCCCAATATGCGGCGAAAACAGCGTTCATCGAGCCGGAACTGCTCGCCCTACCCGAGCGGACGCTCAAGAAGCTCCAAACGAGCAAAGAGCTGAAAGCGTACCGCTATTACTTCCATGAGTTGCGCGAGCAAAAGCCGCATACGCTTACGAAACGCGAAGAACGGCTGCTCGCGAAACTATCGCCGGCGCTCGGCGAGGCGGAGAACATTTATGACCACGCCGCCCGCGGCGATTACGAGCCGCCGTCTGTCACGATGCCGAATGGAAAAACGGTGACATTGACCGACGACCAATACGCCGCCATGCTCGAGCACCCGGACCGCCGCTATCGAAAGGCGGCGTTTGAAGCGAAAGCGAAAAGCTATGAGGCGCTCGAGCAGACCGCCGCGGCGACGTTGTACGCCTCGGTCAAAGCGGACGAATTGTATGCGAACGTGCGCCGCTATCCATCCGGCCTGGCCGCCGCGCTGGCCGCCGACGATGTCCCGAAGGAAGTGTTCGACAACTTAATCGCCGCCACCCGCCGCCACTTGCCGGCGCTGCACCGCTATATCGAATTGCGGCGGCGCGCGCTCGGGCTTGACCGCGTTCACAGCTATGATTTGTACGTGCCGCTTGTCGGCGAAACGGCGAAATCGATCCCAGTTGAAACAGCGAAAACGTTCATTGTCGAAGGGCTCAAGCCGCTCGGCGCCGACTATATCAAACAGGTGCACCGAGCGTTTCAAGAGCGATGGCTTGATGTCTTCCCGCGCCCGAAAAAATATACCGGCGGCTACAACACGGGAGCGTATGACACCCATCCGTTCATCTTGCTCAATTACAACGGTTCGCTTGATGGCGTATTGACGATGGCTCACGAGCTTGGGCACGCCATGCATTCCGTCTACACGAACCGCGCGCAGCCGTACCATTATGCCGGCCATTCGATTTTCACCGCCGAAGTCGCCTCGACCGCAAACGAATGGCTCATGCTCGATTATTTATACAAACAGGCAAAAACAAAAGAAGAAAAACTCCGCCTGCTCGTCGAACAAATCGAGCAAATCCGCGGCACGTTGTACACGCAAGTGATGTATTCCGAATTTGAGCGGATCATTCATGACAAAGTGCGCCAAGGCGGCAGCCTGACAGCGGACGAACTGAACCAGCTTTGGCTTGGCCTGCTGAAAACGTATTACGGCCCGGCGTACGCCGCCGATCCCGGCGCCGCGCGCGGCTGGCTGCGCATTCCGCATTTTTATGACGCCTTTTATGTATACAAATATGCCACTTCGCTCGCCGCATCGTACACCATTGTGAGCGGCATCCAAACCGATGCAAGCGGCAAGGCGGTGAAGCGGTACAAACAATTTTTGCGCTCCGGCGCATCCGATGACCCGATCCGTCTGCTCAAACGTGCCGGAGTGGATATGACAAGCCCCGAACCGATCGAGCGGGTCTTAGATCATTTCGCCGAACTCGTCGACGAGCTCGATCGGCAGCTGTCAAGCCAAAACCGTCAGCGGTCTATATAGATGCAATTTAAAGCTTTAACATTTTTCGTCTTTGCCGGTCATTGCATCCGACTGTCGAGTGACCGAACAACGCCGCTTCCAGACCCATGAATGGGTCTGTGAAGCGAGTCGTTGTTCGGTCTTCCGTCACGCTAAGGCGTGACGGAGGCAAGCCACACGCTTGCCTTCGACAGTCAAAAATGGGCAAACCACTTTTCTGTCAAGGATATGTTAAACTTCTTTGTTGCATCTATATACATGAAAGAGGTGTCCCGCGCCGTTCGGGACACCTTTGTTATTGCGGCGGAAAAAAGAATATCGCTTTGCGCTGCAACGCGCCGAGCTTCAATCGGACGCCAGCGCGCAAAGCGGAACCGTTCGCTTGCCCCGCAGCCAAGACGGTTATTCACTTAAAGATGCGCCGGCAATTTTTTCTTTCACCTTACGGATGTTTTCCATCTTATTGTCCCAACACGCTTGACTCAAATCGACGGGATATTGCTCGGGATTGAGCGTCCGTTTGTACTCCTCCCAAAACAAGCGCAAGCTTTCTTTTGCGTACGCTTGAATGTCCGGAAGCGGCGGCGACGTATACACCAGCCGGCCGTTGTCGAAGATCGTCACATGCAAATCACGCGCTTCGAAATTGGTGACGAATTTGCTGATGAACGTGTACACCGGATGGAACATTTTCAGCCGCTCTTCTTGCTGCGGGTTTTCGCTCTCTAAGGCGATGTAGTCGCCTTCCGCTTTATGGTTGATTTTGTTGACGATGCGGTACACCCGCTTCAGCCCCGGCGTCGTCACTTTTTCCGGATTGCCGCTGATTTTGATCGTATCGACCATCTCACCGCGTTCGTTTTCGATCGCCACCATTTTGTACACGGCGCCGAGCGCCGGCTGATCGTACGCCGTAATGAGTTTGGTGCCGATCCCCCACACATCGATTTTCGCCCCTTGCGACTTCAAGTTTAAAATCGTATCTTCGTCCAAATCGTTTGAGGCGAAAATTTTCGCGTTCGGAAATCCGGCTTCATCGAGCATTTTCCGCGCTTCTTTCGACAAATAGGCCAAATCGCCGCTGTCGATGCGGATGCCGATAAAGTTGATTTGGTCGCCCAGCTCCTTCGCGACGCGAATGGCGTTTGGCACCCCCGACTTCAACGTATCGTACGTATCGACAAGAAAGACACAGTCTTTATGGCGGCGTGCATACTTCAAAAAGGCCGTGTATTCATCCTGATACGCTTGAATCATTGAATGGGCGTGCGTTCCGGCGACCGGAATGCCAAACAGCTTCCCGGCACGCACGTTTGATGTCGCCTCAATCCCGCCGATATACGCTGCGCGCGCGCCCCAAAGCGCCGCATCCATCTCCTGCGCCCGCCGGCTGCCGAACTCCAAGGCCGGCTCATCCCCGAGAATATGCTTAATGCGCGACGCTTTCGTGGCGATGAGCGTCTGGAAATTGATAATGTTTAAAATAGCCGTTTCGATGAGCTGCGCCTCGGCGAGCGGCGCCTCGATGCGCATAATCGGTTCATTGGCAAACACCACTTCCCCTTCGCGCATCGAACGGACCGTGCCGGTGAAGCGAAGCGTCCGCAAATAGTCTAAAAAGTCATCACGGTAGCCAAGTTCTTGGCGCAAATAGTCGATGTCGCTGTCAGAAAATCGGAACTGCTGCAAAAACTGAATGACGCGCTCCAACCCAGCGAACACCGCATAGCCGTTGCCAAACGGCAGCTTGCGGAAAAACACTTCAAACACAGCGCGGCGCTCATGCATACGATCTTCCCAATACGTCTCGACCATATTGATTTGATATAAGTCCGTATGAAGCATCAAGCTGTCATCAGCATATGTCTTCATGAATTGCTACCTCCAACACACGAATGACGGCGCCGCCGAATAAAACAATGTTCATCGTCTATTCTATCACGTTTTCTCCATTATTCCACTATTTCCGCGCCTAGCGTATGGCGAAAATGGCGGAGCGCCCATTCGTGTCCCGCCGCGTCGAAGCTCGCCACCGCCCGCCGGTGGACGACGATGCGAAATCCTTTGTTGTACGCATCGACCGCCGTATGAAGAACGCAAATATCGGTGCAGCAGCCGACCAAATGCACTTCCGTGATGCCTCTTTCGCGCAATTTCAGCTCCAAATCCGTTCCGGCGAACGCGCTGTAGCGCGTTTTGTCCATCCAATACACATTGTTTTTATGCTTGTTCCCCTGATACACCGCCTCGAGCTCCCCGTACAGCTTTCGCCCCTCCGTCCCTTCAATGTTATGCGACGGAAACAACTTCGTTTCCGGATGATAGTCGTCTCCCGCCACATGCTTGTCAATGGCAAAGACGACAAAATCACCGTTGTCAATAAACTGTTTCGTCACCCGCACGAGCTCTTTTTCAATCGCCTGCCCCGGTTTCCCGCATGTAAGCGCGCCATGATCGGCGATGAAATCGACGGTGTAGTCGATGTTAATAAGCGCTTTGTTCATTCCCGTTCACTCCTTTTCCTCTTCCTGCATGGTCGGGTTGCTGTTTTTTCATCCCGCCTACATCTTGTTGGGCTTTTCTACCATTATACCATAGCAATATGGACAGCAGACAAGACAACAAATCCCCTGCCTGCTTTGAAGCAGACAGGGGATTGTCGAAGTCGTTTTAGCTGTTTTCCGCCGCTTTGGCCGCTTTCATTTGAGCACGCAAAATGAGCGACTGGATGATCGAGAAGCAGCCGCCGACGACCCAATAGAGCGACAGCGCCGATGGAACGGAGCTGGCGCCGATAAAAATCATAACCGGCATGATGTACGACATCATCGCCATTTGCGGCATTTGTTCTTCAGCCATCGACGGCGACAGGCGGAGCGAGATGAACGTCGTCAACGCCGCTAAAACGGGCAAAATGAAATACGGATCGCGATGGCCGAGCTCGACCCATAAGAACGAATGCGTTTTAATTTCTTGCGTCCGCGAAATCGCGTAATACAGCGCCATAAAAATCGGCATTTGAATGAGCACCGGCAGGCAGCCGCTCGCCGGGTTGACGCCGTGCTTTTGATACAGCTGCATCATTTCTTGCTGGAGCTTGCGCTGCGTTTCCGGGTCTTTGCTTTTATATTTTTCTTGTAGCTTCATAAGCTCCGGGCGCAGTTTTTGCATGGCGATCGATGCGCGGAACTGCTTCAAAATGAGCGGCAGCAAGCAAAAGCGGACGATGAGCGTCAGCACGATAATGGCGATGCCGTAATTGTCGCCAAACCAGTGCCCAAGCGTCAAAAGAAGCTTCGACATTGGATAGACAAAATAATGGTTCCAAATGCCTTGGCTATGTTCGTCGATCGGTTCGTTGCGGTTGCAGCCGGCAAGAAGCAAAACGGCGCCAAGCAGCACCAATACCCATTTTTTCATGAAAAGCCCTCCTTCAATATCATGTTGCAAAATCATGCCGTTTCAACATAAAGGAAAGGGCCTTCCATCCTCATCCGTTCGGCTTGTCCGTTCCCGAACGGGAATTTTCCGCCGCTGCGGCAAAAACAGCGGGCGCCATGGAAGCGCCGCCCGTTCGGCGCCTCCCTCTGCTTCATGCTCGCGAACCGCGGCCAACGCCGGTTCATAAAACAGCGAACCTGCCATCCGGCGCGCGCTCGTATGTCCTTTCATGATGATCCATAGCGCGCCGACAAGCGACATATACACAAGCAAATCAATAGGCGCTTCCATGCGTCCACCTCCCTTTCGCCTGTCGATTGTTCTCTTTCCATACAATAGCAAACTTTCAACCGAAAGAAAAGCAACAATTGATCACATCCGCTCCAAGCGGTGAAATGCCGGCTCGTCGGCTGCCAAGACGGCCAGCTCCCCGCTTTCATCGGCCGCCAGCGCCGCCCGAAGCTCTTCTTTCGCCTCATCGAAGCGTCCAAGCAGCGCGAGATAGCGGGCTCGTTCGTAGCGAAGCCGGGCATCGTTGGCCATATGGACGCACCGCTCGATGGCCGCGAGCGCCTGATCGATGCGCCCCGCTTCTTCATAAACAGCCGCAAGCTGCATATGGAACTCTTCATCCTCAGGATACCAATCAGCATAGCGCTCCCAAAGCGCCGCCGCTTCTTGATAGCGGCCCGTTTCCATATAATGCTCGCCAAGCAACATGAGCGCCTCACGGGCGAGCGGTTCTTCCGCCACAATCTCCTCGAGCTGCCGCTCGGCTTTCTCGCGCTGTCCTTCTTGAAGCCAAACGACCGCCTGCAACACGCACAGGTCGACATCATCCGGGTCATCAGCCAGCAGCCGCTCCAGCCAGCGCTTCGCTTCCTCGCGTTTTCTTTCCTCATCGGCGGCCAATAAATATTCCACAAATTCTCGCGCCAAAGACGGATCCCAAACGCGGGCGAGCGCTTTGCGCCACGTTTTCACGGCATCGCTGTCCAATTCGAGCGCGGCATATAAGCGGGCGAGCCGCCTGTAGGCTTCCGCATCGCTACGGTTGAGGCGAATCGCTTCGTCGTAGAAATCGGTCACAATCGAAAACAAGACAACGGTGCCGACCCATTCTTTCGCTTTTGTCCACCATCGCACCGGTTCGTCATGCTCCCCCTGCTCCTCGCCAAAATACGGGAGAAGAGCCGAGGCGGTGTTCCGATACATGACGCTTTTCGCCTTGCGGCTTGCCTTCAGCCGCTCGAGTCGATGGCGCAGCTTCCCTAAGCCGCGCATCGTTTTCGGAAAGAGAGCCACATACAACGGGTACAACGATTCATCGTCCGGATGGCGCACCATCAACTGTTCGAGCAGTTTCGCCGCCTCTTTTTGGCTTCCTTCCGCGATCAGCACCATCGCCCAATGGCGGAGCACTTCAGGATGGTCCGGGTCAAGAGCAAGCGCCTTCTCGACGGCCGCCTTTTCTTGATCGCGCCGTCCGAGCGCTCCATAAACATATCCAAGGCTGTCGTAATACCACGCCTCCCCTGCATGCGGACGGGCATCAGCCAGCGCGCGGAGAAGCGCGGAAGGCTCCGCGATCGCGGCAAGCTGCTCCATATCGATGCGCTTCGGGGCCAAGCGCACCGCCTGAAGCAAATGCGCGTGCTGCCGCTCTTCGTTTTCTTCCGCCTCATAGAGTGAAGCTAAGCGAAAATGGCAAAGGACAAACGATGGATCGGCTTTGAGACAAGCCTCATACTGTTGTTTCGCCTCTTCGTGGCGTCCAAGCGAGGCGCACAGCTCTGCGAGCCGGAAGAGGGAAAGCGCATGGCCCATGGCGGCAGCTTCTCGGTAAAACGCCATGGCCTTCGACAGCCGGCCTCGCCGCTCATAAAGGACGCCGAGAGCGGAATGGGCCGAAGCGAGTGTCGGGCGAGCCGAGACAAGCTGCTCTAAAAACGCCCGGCCGCGTTCGAAAAGAGTCGGCGTTGTCAACAGCTCAAGATAAAACTCATACGCTTCTTCGGCATCAAACTCAGCAAGGCGCAGCCCTTCCTCCAACCACGACAGCGCCGTCTCGCGTCCTTCCCCCTCATCAGCGAAACCGTGGGCGATGAGCCATTTGCCTGCATTGAGCCAATATTCGCTGTTGGCGGCAAAACGGGCGCGCTGCTCGATCACATATCGACGCGCCTCATCCATATCCCCGCGCTCCGCAAGGGCGGCCGCCAAGCCAAGATGGGCGAACACGTCATCGCGGTCATGACGGATCGCCTCTTCGTAGCACGAAACCGCTTGTTCCGCCTCTCCTTCCTCCATATAGAGATCGCCAAGGCGGACGTAAAGCGGCGCCAAACGCCAAGCAACAGCCAGCCCCTCTTCCAGCACCGCTTTCGCTTTTTCCCGATCGCCGTCGTCATCATACAAGTCAGCCAACATCAAATACGGGTGCGGTTCCTGCGGGTCGAGCGCTTTCGCGACGCAAAAGCCGCGTTCCGCCTTGCGCCGGCGGCCAAGCTCCATGTCGCAGCGGGCCCGCTCATACCAAAGCTGGGCATCCCGCCGCTCGCGGCGCACAAGACGGTCAAACCATTCGCGCGCTTCGGCGAACCGCTTCGCGTGGAACAACAGCACACCGTGGTTCGTTTCGATAAACAAATCGCCCGGATACAGGCTGACCGCCACGCGCGAAGAGATGAGCCCTTTTTCGATATGACCGGCGTACGCCGAGGCGAGCCCGAAATAGCTCCACACTTCCGGCTGATCTGGGTCCAACTGGAGCGAGGTGCGAAAATAGCGGGCCGCCTCTTCGTAACGGCTGGCAAAAAAGGCAATGCGGCCGCGCAAATAATGGTAGAGCGGGCTTTGCGCCTTTCCTTTCACCCGTTTGAGAACGTCTTCGGCCTTCTCCATTTCTTGCGTGTAGACGTACGCTTTTGCCGCCATCAGCAGCAAGTCGTTATGTTCCGGATACTCGTTCAAGACTCGTTCCGTATACTCCAATACAAGCGGCTTCGCCTCGTCGCTGCCGAAATGCTTCATGACATACAGCCATGTGTACGGGATGTGCTCATGCTTGCGCAAAAAGGCGACAAACACGGCGAAATGCGCCTGCTCGTCCTCATCCATCTTTTCGGCCAACGCATGCAATTCGCGGAAATAGCGGTCTTCCTCTTCGGGGAGCTCGGCGGCGAGCGCCGCTTTTTCCCGGGGAAGCGCCACAATCGACAAATAATGCGTCCCTGCATACCATTTGGCAAGCTCGTCCTCGGAAACGACAAACGGATCAAATAGATTCGGGTCTTGCACGTACAACGCCCCAAGCCGCTCGTCATAGCCAAACAACACCTGCACGTGCGATGACTGTTCATAATCGACGCTTAACAGCACCGGAACGCCCTCATCAATCAGCCGCTTCCAACGAAGCGGCGAGCCGACGAAAAAGCGGCAAACAAAGCCAAGCTCTTCCAAATAATGAACCGTCGTCGACAACTTTGAGCCGCGCACATCAAAAATATGCCGAGCCACCTCATCTTGCGTCCGCGGAGCGCCAAGCAAACGAAGCATCATTTCCAGGCTCGCCGGCACGCAATAGTTATGCTTTTGCACGACCGGCACAAGCGGCAGCGCAACCGCCCGCTCCCCTTGCCGCCCAAGCGCGCGGGCGTACGGCGTTTTTTCAAGCTGCGGCTCCGCTTTCACAAGCGATTCAAGCTTCTCCCATTCGTCAAGCTGGTAATACAGTTCGGCGCGCAAATGGGCGAAATAACGGCGATGCATATGAAGCGGATTCAGGCGGTCAAGTTCCTCCATCGCCGCGAGCGCCTCGCGGTAGGCACGCACATCGCGCAAGCGGCGCACGCGCTCAGCGTAAAACGCCAGCACTTGCGGAAAACGTTGCCCTCCTTCCTCCAGAACGGCAAGCGCCTCGCGGTGGCGGCCATCGAGCGCATACAAATCGGCAAGAAGCAAATAGCACATATCGCCGCGCTCCGAGTCGTCGAGACCGGCGCGAATCGCCTGTTCCGCGTTTTTCCGGTCGCCGGTTTCGATATAAAAATAGCCCCATTTGTCATGCATCGGCACCGTCTCATAGCGGGCAACCACATCCATCCA
Organism: Geobacillus zalihae NBRC 101842; assembly: GCF_001544135.1. Lineage (GTDB taxonomy): Bacteria > Bacillota > Bacilli > Bacillales > Anoxybacillaceae > Geobacillus > Geobacillus zalihae. The sequence continues at coordinate 59,446 of NZ_BCPV01000012.1, forward strand.
TTCCCGCGCCTCCTCGATCCGCTGCATATCCAATAAAGCGCGCACCAACGCAAACGCCGCCCGGGCGATCGCTTCCCTCGGCTCCTCCACCCGGCCTTCGAGCGCTTCTGTAAGACGCGGGGTGAGCGCCTCTTCCACATCGAGCGGCCGGCGGTTCTCGAGCCACTCATCGCACACCCAAGCGAGCGTCTGCAGCGTGTTGAACTTCCGATGGGCGTACCGGGCGACAAGCCCGCTATGCCGGTACATGAGCGCGTAATCGAACAGGCGGATGAGCGTCCGAAACGGTTCGATCTCGTCCCACGAAGCCATGAGCGGCCGCCACTCGAATAATCCTACGTTTTCCAAATACGGTTTTACTTTGTTTAGAGCCTCTATTATTCTCTTTTCTTGAATAAGCAACGAAATTTGTTCCATCATCATGCAACTGAAAGCTCCTTTATCATTTTCACTATCATTAGTTTAGAACAAGCCGTCGAAAACAGCCACCTATTTTTTTAGAAAAATAACGACAACAAAAATTGCCCTGCCCTGTTTTGACAGGACAAGGCTCAGAACAGACGCACTCAATCCGCATGCTTAGCGAAAAATTCCAGCGATCGTTCGATAATCGTCGTTTGGTCGTAATCAAGTGTCGCAACATGATAGCTGTTTTTCAGCCGAACGATCTCTTTGTCTGACGAGTGGACGCCGCGAAAAATGATGTCCGCGTTCTCAGGCGGCACGACATGGTCTTCGTTCGAGACGAAAATTAAAATCGGGCATGTCACACGTTCCAGTTCGCCTTTCACTTGCTCCATCAGCCTAGCCAGCTGAAGAAGCGAAGCCGTCGGCGTTTTCTCGTACGCCAGCTCTTTCACATCCGGATTTTTCAAATCCGAACCGATCGAATCCAGATACCTCGGCAGCTCACCCCCGGCCGCCATCCCAGCGCGAATGGCCGGAATGTCAATCGCCGCATTGATCAAGACGATGCCGCGGATGGACGGGTAACGTTCCGCCATATAAAGCGTCAGCGTCCCACCCATGGACAGACCGGTGACAAAAATGGTTTGGCATCGTTTTTTCAGCCATTCATATCCTTCTTCGACCGAGGCGATCCAGTCGTGGAACGTCGTCCGCTCCATGTCTTCATAATGCGTTCCGTGCCCTTTTAAGCGCGGCAGGCAGACCGTGTAGCCGGCTTTCGCATACGCCTCAGCGAGCGGGCGCATGCTGTGGGGCGTGCCGGTGAACCCGTGCACGAGCAGCACCCCGGCCGGCCCGTTTTCGGCATAAAACGGCTCGGCGCCAGGGAGCACCGGGTATTGTTCGCTCATCTTCCTCTCCCCCTTATCTAGTCAATTCGTTTCTTTCACCATATTCGCCGCCGCGCCTCTTTTTTCCTTTTTTTTATCTTTTTTTATCGGGCGCCGTTACCACATCGACAACCATGACCGCCACCATTCGTGAAACAAGCCGTTGAATCCAAAATAAACGAACCCGATCCAAGCAACGCCAACTAATGCTTTTTCCACCCCTTTTCCCGTCCGATAGAGCGGCACTTTCCACCGCTTGGACGAAAATGGCCAAAACAGCGGCACTCCCTGGACGGAAAAAAAATCTTCCACAATGTGAAACAAGTAGCCGAGCACAAGCCCTGCGGCAAACGGCGACGCCGAATCTCGCCAGACGAGGGCGGCAAGCACCCCCCAGACGATGAGCGAATGCGTCATGCCGCGATGGCCGAACGCTTCTTTCACTTTGCCGGCGACGCCGAACGAACGGCGGCCGACGTATGACGACGGCTCGTCAATATCAGGAAGAAGGCTGCCGATGACAAGCCCCGCCGTATAGGCGGCGGTAAACGGCAGCTTTGTATGCGCGGCCGCCGCCGCGCCGAGGCATAATGTGGCAATGACATGGCTGGAGTATCGCAACGAAATCCCCTCAAACTTTTATCGTTTTCCCCATTATACCACAGAAAAGAATATTTGTTCGTTTCTTTGACGAATTTGTGACAATGCCGCGAAGTGTGACAAAGTTAACATCGTGTTATTGGCATCATGGTTATTGTTAAAAGTACAGAACGCGTAAAGGAGTTGAACAAAATGAAACGAAAACGATCCCCGCTTGCCAACCGTTTCAAATATATTCGGCCGATTGAGCGCCAAGCCGACGGCCACAGTGAAACAACTTACGGCGACCGCGCCTGGGAAGACGCCTACCGCCGCCGCTGGCAGCACGACAAAGTCGTCCGCTCGACTCACGGCGTCAACTGCACAGGATCGTGCAGCTGGAACATTTATGTCAAAAACGGCATCGTCACGTGGGAAGGGCAGCAGCTTGACTACCCGTCAACCGGGCCGGATATGCCGGATTTTGAACCGCGCGGCTGTCCGCGCGGCGCGAGCTTCTCATGGTACATGTACAGCCCGTTGCGCGTCAAATACCCGTACGTGCGCGGCGTTTTGCTTGACATGTGGCGCGAGGCGCTCGCGGCTCATCCGAACAATCCGCTTGAAGCGTGGAAAAGCATCGTCGAAGACCGCGAAAAAGCAAAACGCTACAAACAGGCGCGCGGAAAAGGCGGGTTTGTCCGCGTCAGCTGGGACGAAGCGTTGACGCTTGTCGCCGCTTCCTTATTGTATACGGTTGTGAAATACGGACCGGACCGCAACATCGGCTTCTCGCCGATTCCGGCGATGTCGATGGTCAGCCATGCCGCCGGATCGCGCTTCATGCAGTTGATGGGCGGGCCGATGTTAAGCTTTTACGACTGGTACGCCGACTTGCCGCCAGCCTCGCCGCAAATTTGGGGCGACCAAACGGACGTGCCGGAGTCAAGCGACTGGTACAACGCCGGCTACATCATCACCTGGGGCTCGAACGTCCCGCTCACCCGGACTCCGGACGCTCACTTTTTAGCCGAAGTGCGCTACCGCGGCACGAAAGTCGTCTCCGTCAGCCCGGATTACGCCGAGTCGACAAAATTCGCCGACGATTGGCTGTCGGTGAAACAAGGAATGGACGGCGCCTTGGCGATGGCGATGGGACATGTTATTTTAAACGAATATTATGTCAAACGGACCGTCCCGTATTTTGAACAATATGCGAAAACGTATACCGATTTTCCATTTGTCGTCACTTTAAAACAAGAGGGAGACACATGGACGGCCGGCCGCTTCTTGTTGGCGAAAGACCTTGGCAAACAAACGAACAATGCCGAATGGAAGCCGGTCATCTATGATGAAAACACCGACTCGTTTGTCGTGCCGAATGGAACGATCGGCGCCCGCTGGGAGGATAAGGGGAAATGGAACTTGCGCCTCGTCGACGAGGAAACGGGGCAGCCCATTGAACCGCGCCTGTCGTTTTTAGGCAGCGAAGATGGAATCTTCCCGATTCAGTTGCCATATTTCACGGATGACGGTGGAAAAACAATCGAGCGTGCTGTGCCGGTGAAAAAAGTGCACACCGAAGCGGGCGACGTGTATGTCACGACCGTCTATGACTTGGTTTTGGCCAACTACGGCATTGACCGCGGCATCGGCGGCACAGTCGCCCGCTCGTACGACGACGAGGTGCCGTTCACGCCAGCATGGCAAGAAGCGATCACCGGTGTCAAGCGGGATCTCGTCGTCAAAATCGCCCGCGAGTTTGCCGACAACGCGATCGACACAAACGGCCGGTCCATGATCATCGTCGGCGCCGGGATCAACCATTGGTTCAACTCCGATACGATTTACCGCGCCGTCTTGAACCTTGTCTTGTTCGTCGGCGCCCAAGGGGTGAATGGCGGCGGCTGGGCGCATTACGTCGGGCAAGAAAAACTGCGCCCAGCGGAAGGATGGCAGACAATCGCCATGGCGCGCGACTGGGTCGGACCGGCGAAATTGCAAAACGGCACGTCGTTCTTTTACTTTGCGACCGATCAATGGCGCTATGAAGAGCGGCCGGTCGACGAACTCGTCTCGCCTCTGGCCAAAAAAGCGCGCTACTTGCATCCTGGCGATTACAACGTCTTGGCCGCGCGGCTCGGCTGGCTGCCGTCGTACCCGACATTTAACAAAAACGGCATCGAGCTGTATAACGAAGCAGTAAGCCATGGAGCCCGCACGCCGGAAGAAATCGGCGCCTATGTCGCGAAACAGCTGAAAGAGAAAAAGCTGCAGTTTGCCATTGAAGACCCGGACGATGAGGCCAACTTCCCGCGCAACTTGATCGTCTGGCGCGCCAACTTAATTTCAAGCTCCGGCAAAGGGCACGAATATTTCTTAAAACATTTGCTTGGCACGACGAACGGCTTGTTAAACGATGACCGAGACAGCCTGCGCCCGGAAGAAATCCGCTGGCGCGACGAAGCGCCGGAAGGCAAGCTCGACTTGCTCGTCAACCTAGACTTCCGCATGGCGGGAACGGCTCTTTACTCCGATGTCGTCCTGCCGGCGGCGACCTGGTATGAAAAACATGACTTAAGCAGCACCGATATGCACCCGTTCGTCCACCCATTCAACCCGGCGGTGCCCCCGCTCTGGGAAGCGCGCTCGGACTGGGACATTTTCAAATCGCTCGCGAAAGCGGTATCCGATGTCGCGAAACAAGCCGGCTTGAAGCCAATGAAAGAAGTCGTCGCCACTCCGCTGTTGCACGATACGGCGCAAGAGCTGGCGCAGCCGTTCGGTGAAGTGAAAGACTGGAGCAAAGGCGAAACCGAACCGATTCCGGGCAAAACGATGCCGAACATTCATGTCATCGAGCGCGACTATACGCTCATTTACGATCAAATGACCGCCCTGGGTCCGAACGTCGCCCGCCAGCCGATCGGCACAAAAGGGATTGCCTGGTCGGCGAAAGACGAGTACGAACAGCTGAAACGCCGGCTTGGCACTGTCCGGCGCGCCTCGGTCGCCGATGGCTGCCCGGATATCAGCGAAGCGAAAAAAGCGGCGGAAGCGATTTTGACGCTGTCATCGACTACAAACGGAAAAATGGCGGTCAAAGCGTGGGAGGCGCTTGAGAAAAAGACGGATTTGAAATTGGCCGATTTAGCGAAAGAACGCGAGGAAGAATGCTTTACGTTTGAACAAATCACCGCCCAGCCGAAAACGGTCATCACCTCGCCGGCGTTCAGCGGCTCGGAAAAAGGCGGGCGGCGCTACTCGCCGTTTACGACGAACGTCGAACGGCTCATCCCGTGGCGGACGTTGACCGGCCGGCAGTCGTTTTACATCGATCATGAACTGATGCACGAGTTCGGCGAAACGATGGCGACGTTCAAGCCGGTGTTGCCGCACCGTCCGTTTTCAAACAAACGCCCGAAAGAAAACGGAAAGGAAGTCATCTTGAACTATTTGACGCCGCATAACAAATGGTCGATCCACAGCATGTATTTCGACTCCTTGCCGATGTTGACGCTTTTCCGCGGCGGGCCGACCGTGTGGATGAACAAAGATGATGCGGCCGAAGCCGGCATCAACGACAACGACTGGATCGAATGTTTCAACGAAAACGGCGTCGTCGTCGCCCGCGCCGTCGTCTCCCACCGGCTGCCGCGCGGCATGGCGTTTATGCACCACGCGCAAGACCGCCATATTAACGTGCCGGGCACGAAGCTGACAAACAACCGCGGCGGCACACACAACAGCCCGACGCGCATCCACGTAAAGCCGACGCATATGATCGGCGGATATGCACAGTTAAGCTACGGATTCAACTATTACGGACCGACGGGCAACCAACGCGACCTGTACGTCGTCATCCGCAAACTCGAGGAGGTTGATTGGCTTGAAGATGAAAGCGCAAGTCGGCATGGTGATGAATTTGGACAAATGCATCGGCTGCCATACGTGCAGCGTCACGTGCAAAAACACATGGACGAACCGCCCCGGCGCTGAATACATGTACTTTAACAACGTTGAAACGAAACCCGGAATCGGCTATCCGAAACAATGGGAAAACCAAGAGAAGTATAGAGGCGGCTGGGAGTTGAAAAACGGCGAACTGCGGCTCAAATCCGGCTCGAAAGCGATGAGGCTCGTCAACTTGTTCTACAATCCGTACCAGCCTACGATCGACGATTACTACGAACCGTGGAATTACGACTATGAAACGTTGACGAACAGCCCGTCAAAACAATACCAGCCAGTGGCGCGGCCGAAATCCAGCATCACCGGCGAATGGATGGAGCTGTCATGGGGGCCGAACTGGGAAGACGACCTGGCCGGCGCCCACGTCACAGGGTTGCGCGACCCGAACGTCGTCAAAATGGAGCAGTCCATTCAGGCAGAATTCGAGAACGTCTTTATGATGTACTTGCCGCGCATTTGCGAGCATTGCCTCAATCCGTCATGCGTCTCAAGCTGCCCGTCAGGCGCCATGTACAAACGCGACGAGGACGGCATCGTTCTCGTCGACCAAAACGCCTGCCGCGCTTGGCGGTATTGCGTCACAAGCTGCCCGTACAAAAAAGTGTATTTCAACTGGCAAACGAACAAAGCGGAAAAATGCACGCTCTGCTTCCCGCGCATCGAAGCCGGCATGCCGACGATTTGTTCGGAAACGTGCGTCGGCCGCATTCGCTACATCGGCGTCATACTGTATGATGCGGATAAAGTCAAAGAAGCAGCGAGCGTCGAAGATGAGAAACAGCTGTACCACGCCCAGCTTGATATTTTCCTTGATCCAAACGATCCAGCCGTCGCCGCCGCCGCGAAAGAAGCCGGCATTCCGGACGAATGGATCACCGCCGCGCAGCGCTCGCCGATTTACAAAATGATCGTCGACTGGAAAATCGCCTTGCCGCTCCATCCGGAATACCGGACACTGCCGATGGTATGGTACATTCCGCCGCTTAGCCCAATCATCAATACAATCGAAGGAAAAGGAAGCAGCGCCAGCGCCAATGACATTTTCCCCGCGATTGACAACATGCGCATTCCGATCGAGTATTTGGCGAATTTGCTGACGGCGGGCGATACGGCGCACATCCGCACGACATTGAAAAAAATGGCGGCCATGCGCTCATACATGCGGGCGAAACAAACGAACAAACAGCCGGACATCCGCCTCGTCGAATCGCTCGGCCTAAGCCGCGAAGACATCGAAGAGATGTACCGCCTGCTCGCGATCGCCAAATACGAAGACCGGTTCGTCATTCCAGCATCGCACCGCGAAGAAGTCGCTGACTTGTACGCGGAACAAGGCAGCTGCGGGCTGGCGTTCGCCGGCGGCCCGGGCGCCTGCGGCACGCTGTAAAGGGAGAAGGCGGGGCTCCCGCCCCCTTCAACAATGAAATGGAGGATTTACGATGAACAGCGAACAACAGCAAACGGTCTTTTTGTGTGTATCGTATTTGTTGTCTTACCCGGACGAACAGTGGGCCCAATCGCTTCCTGACTGCCTAGACGCCATCCGCTCGCTTGACGATGAGGCCGTTCGCGCACCGCTTTTGGCGTTTGCCGAACAAATCAACTTCATCCCAGCCCGTCAGCGGATGGAGCAGTATGTCGAAACATTCGATTTCGGCAAAAAAACAAATTTGTACTTGACGTATATGACAAACGGCGAGCAGCGGGAGCGCGGAATCGAACTCGTCGCCTTAAAAGCGCGCTACGAAGCGGCCGGATTCGCCGTCTCCGATCACGAGCTGCCCGACTACTTGCCGCTCATGCTTGAATGGATGGCCTATGCAGATCAAGAGCATACGACCGCCTTGCTCGCCGATTATGCCGGCCATATCCGCGAAATCGGCGACCGGCTGGCAGCGGCAGGCAGCCCGTATGCACAGCTGTTTGACGCGCTCAATCACACATTCACTCAACTCGGCGTGACGCCGCTCCCGAAAGGAGGTGCAACGGCATGGCCAGCCAATTTCTCTGGGTGATTGTTCCGTATTTGGCGCTTGTCCTATTTGTCGCCGGCCATATTTGGCGCTACCAGCGCGACCAGTTTGGCTGGACATCAAAATCAAGCGAACTGCTCGAAAAACGGCAGTTGCGCCTTGGAAGCCTTCTGTTCCACTGGGGCATTTTGTTCGTGTTTGTCGGCCACGTGATGGGCATTCTCATTCCCGAGCCGTTTTACGAAGCGCTTGGCGTGACAGAAGAGATGTACCACGCCCTCGCCTTGGCAGGCGGCATTCCGGCCGGCTTGGCGGCGCTCGCTGGTTTCGTGATCCTTTTTCGCCGCCGCTTGACGGTCAAGCGCGTACGGGTGACAAGCAGCACCGGCGACTGGGTCGCGCTCGGATTTTTGCTTGTCGTGATCACCAGCGGGTTATCATCGACATTGCTGAACGTCAACTCACATGGCTTTGACTACCGAACGACGATCGGTCCATGGTTCCGCGGCCTTCTCACATTCCGCCCGGACCCGGTTTATATGGAAACGGTCCCGCTTTGGTTCAAAATCCATATTCTCGCCGCGTTTGGCTTGTTCGCCGTCTGGCCGTTCACCCGCCTCGTTCACGTATTCAGCTTTCCGCTCCGCTACTTGCAGCGCAGCTACGTCGTCTACCGAAAGCGGATGCCCAAATCCGTCGACTCGCTTGACCGCGCCCAGTAAGCGGATGTCAGGCAGCATAAAGTCCCCAACCAAGACCGTTATCACGAAAAACGGGATGCCGTTCATCCGCCTCCCGTCCCTCTCCGTCACGGACCGGCGCCAACCCGACTCATCCGCGTGCCATGAAGAAAACGGGATGCTCCATACAAAGAAGCGTCCCGTTTTCCATTCCATCGTCACTCGTTCATGCGTGCAAACAGCTCCTCTTTCTCCCCGTCCGACAACAGCCGCTCGGCCATCGGGAAGAGCACGTTTTCTTCTTTCATGAAATGCTCATCCAAAATATGATGCGCCTCAACCACCGCGCCGGCGAGCGTTAACGCCTGTTCGCGGTCCACCGTTTCCGGCAAATGGGCGGTTTTTTCCAAAAACATCGAAAGACGCGCTTTCGCCTGTTCATGTTCGTATTCCATGACGGCGATGGGGCCGGTCGTCCGCCCGATGTACTTGGCCATCATCGGGAACAATACGCCTTCTTCCCGCTCCGAATGAGGATCTAAAACGGCGACGAACGATTCGACTTTTTCCCTCAAATCGGCGAGCGGCCCACGCCAGTTGCGGTCATCCGCCCCTTGGCCGATCGCTTCCGCTGCGGCGAGCACCTGCTCCATTTGGGCGCGCAACGGGCCGTGCTCTTGTTTTAATTGCGCCAAGCCAGCGCATAGTTTCACCCCTTCAGGGCCTCCCATATGGCAAAATGAATGCATCATCGATTCCTCCATTTTCATGATAAACGAAAAATGGTTGGAAAACTGTTACAAAAAAATAAACAGTTTCAATTTTTTATTAAACAGGGTAATATAACACGTTAAAATAAAGGGTTTTTTTATATAATAGGATAAACAATTTATATAAAACAAAAAAGCCCCCTAAAGGGCTTGGGCATCAAAATACCGAGCGAGCGTCACGATCATCGCTCCCATCCGCTCATGTTCCGGGGCGATGACGCGATCGACTCCCTCTTCTTCCAATGCTTCTTTTGTCACTTTGCCAACGGCGCAGGCCACGACATCGGTGCGAAACGCGTCAAGCAGCGGTGCGATCTCTTTTTTCTCGCGGGCGAACGAAAAGAAAAAGCGGACTTGCATCGCCGATGTAAAACAGACGGCATCGACCTCACAACCGACAACTTCATTGTATAGCGTCTCAAGCGTCTTCTCATCCGGAGCGACATGCCGGTATGGAAGTAGTTCCGTATAGGACGCGCCACGCTCAAGGAAAAATTGCCGAAGCCTTGGCGCAGTGTCGCCATACAGCTGTACAACAACGTTTTTTTCCGCAAAGTCGTGCCCATAAAGAGCAGCAATCAACCCTTTCGTCGTCCCGTCCTCGCTTACTGCCACCGGAGTGACGCCGATTTGTTTCAACGCTGCCACCGTTTTATAGCCGCGGGCAGCCACGTTCGCTTCCTTGATCGTTCGATGCCATTGGGCAGCCATTCCCTCCCGGTCGGCCGCTTCCAACAGCGCCTCAAAGCCGATTCCCGTCGTAAATACGATCCAGTCCGGCCGCATGGCGATGACGGTTCGCATTTCCTCTCCCAGTTCGCTTCCCTTTGAAAAGAAGGTCCCTTGCGCCGGACGAATGATGGCCGTTCCTCCTTGCTTTTCAATAAGCGTTGTCATTTCGTCCAGTTTGCGTGACGCGCACAAGGCAATCCGTTTGCCATGCATGTCCCTTCCCCCTTATGGTCAGTCGTTCGTCCTTTCCATTCTAAAAGATGGTCTTTGCCTATGCAACAAAAACCATTCCGCTCCCTGGCACATCGCAACGCGAATGCCGCCTTCATTGGGTATAGCGCCCAGCGCAACAGAACAGACCGCAGGCAGAAACAGCCGACCACCATCAAAAAACACGCGCCCAAAGACGCGTGCCCTCCGTTCAACGAGTATGTACCATGACCTCTTCTCCCCGACGGTCAAAGGAACCGATGATGCGCGTCGGCTCGACGGAAATGATCCGGTCCAACGGAATATTCATCAGCCGCATTTGACGGTTGTAAACGAACAATTTGCGGGTGTCCTGATACAGCTTAACCGGCAGCACGACCACTTCCCCTTGATAGGTTTTTACACGCACCGGCTGCTTCTCGGCAATCCACGCCGACAGCTGTTCATACCATTCCATTCTGTTTGTTCCCCCTTCTCATCCAATCCTACTTATGATTATAAACGGAAAAAGCGGAAAAAAGGGGGAAAGAAAAATCAACAAATTCGACGAAGGGATGACAAACCGTGTCGACAAATGCTCGGCGCACGGAAATGTTCCGTGCGCCTTTGGAGGTTGTCAGCGGTAGATCAACACGCGCGCTGCCGTGCGGTCAGCGCTTTCACCGATGACGCGGATTTTTAGGCCATAGTTGGGCACGTTCCGGCCGGCGTCAACGGCCCCTTTATTGTCATACGACCGGCTGTCGTCAAACACCGGCGTCGGCGATGTATCGTTGTCGATCAGCTGTGAGCCATTGATCGCCACGCGGAATGAGGCTCCTTTTTGCAGGCTGAACGCCGCATCGTGCACTTGATAGCGAGTCGACGCTGTCGTGTTGCCCGACCATTTCAATGTATGCTGGTCGGCATCCACAACGCCAAGAAACCCTTCGCCCGGATGGACGCCCGTCCAGTTGTTGTCATAGCCTTCATCTACATACCAGACGACAAGACCTGGATCGTACGAAAGGAGCCGGCCGCCGCGCAAAATATGGGCGAGCCCTTCATCGACGCCGCGGTGGTTGCGCCATTCAAGCAAATAGTAATGATCCGAGTATCGCTTACCATTACTCTTTTCAAAGCCGGTCATCACAAAGGAGCTGTCCCCTTCGGCGCCGTCGGCAAGCACAGCTGCGCCATCTGCCGTCACTTGAATGTTGTCAACATACCACCCAGCTTCCGACACCGCTACATCAGTGATGTAATGGAAGCGAAGGTCAATCGTTTGTCCTGCATAGGCCGACAAGTCAAATTCCGCCTTCACCCAGCCGTTTGACGTACCGGTAATGCCGTTGCCCGGGTTTTGCCCGTACGGATTGTTGGTCGTCGTAATGTTTCCTTGAATTGTTGTCCATTCGTTGCTGCCATGCGGTTTTACTTCTACCGCCCCATAATCCCAGTCTTTCTCAATCGCATACCATGTATCAAAAGCCAGCGTCGCCTTGGACGCTCCCGTCAAATCGATCGTCGTTGACATCGTATGATCTAAGTTGTTTCCACTGCCGGAGAAATATGCATACGCACCGCTTGGCGGAATAGTGACGACCGTCTCTTTTTTCGGCAAATTGATGCGCACGGCATCGTTGTTCGTCCCTTTCGTGCTCGCTTCATCGAGCACGACTTCAACACCGTTTTGCGTCACTTCGTTCCACTCAACGGTCGTTCCGCTCAGCCAGTTGCTGCCGGGCATTGTCGACTGCAAAAACTGTTTCGCCCAGGCGCTGAAGCCGGTCGGCTCGGTGCCCGGAATGCGTCCCGCCCAACTTCCGCTTGACATAATCGACCAATAGGCAACTGGCTCGCCTAAACCGGAGTAAATCGTATCGTATTCATCCGGCAACCCTAAATCGTGGCCGTATTCGTGAGCAAACACCCCCGCCGCCCCGTCAGCCGGTTCAATCGTATAATCGTAAGCCGCCAGTTGACCGCGCCAATACGGCACATCCGTCGTCGTATTCGGAATGCGGTACACCGATCCTAAATTCCAGCGGTGCGACCAAATGGCATCGCCGCCGAGCGAACCGCCGCCCGATTCTTCTCCGACGCTGGAGTGAATGATCATTAAATGGTCAATCAAACCGTCCGGTTCGCGATAATTGCCGTCGCCATCCAAATCATACCGATCCTCTTGGTCAAACTCACGCAAATCAATGGTCGGGTCCTGGGCGGCTGCCGCCAGCGCTTCGCGCACAAGCGCCCGTGGATTGGCGTCATTGCCATCCGGCGCCGGTACATTTCCGCCATAGTATTTAGCCGGATACTTCGCCTGATACCAGCCTGCCACTTTTCCTTCAATGGAATAGCTGCCGCCTGATTGCTCTTCATAATATTTTTTTACTGAGATAAGCTTCTCGCCATTCGGCCCATCGTAATAGCCGTCATCGCCGCCGAAAATCATATCTTCATAATGTTCGCGTGTATAATCTTTATAATACATATCCGTTTCAGTTGGCTGAATGTTGTTATGCGGAAAGTCCGGATATTCGATGAGCAAAACGAGTACACGGTCGACCCGCTTGCCGCCGTTCCATGGCTCCGGCTTGACGGATGGCACGGAAGCCGTTTTCGATTGTCCGAGCTTTTTCCCTTTCCCGTTCAGCACGCCATTTGTCTGCTGTCCGTCCTGCATCGCCTCGGCGCGCTTTGCCTCTTTATCGTATAATTCTCCTTTTCCTCGCGGCATATGAATCGCCTTTTGCCGCAAATAGTCGCGCACTGCTTGTTCCACCTCAGCAGGAGTCGCATCAGCGCGAAGCTTTCCGCTCCGTTTCAACATTTCCGCCAGCTTTTCCTCATTGGCAATCGCAAAATCGACCGGTCCCCCTTGCTTCACAGCCGGAATGCCGGGGGCGTTAGCCGCTTTCGGCGCTTCCGCCGGAGATGCCCACAGCCCGATGCCGAGCGACAGCGCGGCAACGAGTGAAGTGATCGAACGCTTAGACAGAAAAACCCCTCCTTCACTATGATAGAATATATATACAACTGTAGATGAGCAAATTCACTGACATAAATTGACAACTAAACAAAAAAGGAGACATGAACCCGATTCCTTGGTTAGAATAGATGTACCACCAACTATCCACAAGGAGGTTCATGTCTCATGAATAAATTAGCACATCACCAAGGAATCCACAAGTTTTTCTTCACGCTGGGGTTGACGCTGCAGCTTTCCAAACCGGTCATCAAGCATCTCATTCATATTGTCGATGCCTTGACCACCAAGGGA
>NZ_BCPV01000013.1 GCF_001544135.1 Geobacillus zalihae NBRC 101842
TCCATCGCCCTCTCCTCAACGATATTCCTCCAACAACAGCCGCACAAAGGGCGGCTCCATCGCCGCTAAAAACCAGTAAATCCGCCAAACAAGCTTGTCGTATAAGCAATCAGCTTTGTCATCCAGTCAAAGTACAAAACGACGCCCATCGCCACCATGACATAGCCGCCCGCCTTCATGATGGATGCGCTATGGCGGCGGATCCATTGCAGCTTGCCGATAAAAAACGACAACATGAAAAACGGAACGGCAAATCCGAGCGTATAAGCAAGCATATACATCATTCCTGAGCCCGGGTTGGTGGCGGCTAGAGCGACAACCGCCACCAAAATCGGCCCCATGCACGGCGTCCAACCGGCGGCAAACGCCATGCCGATCAGCACGGAGCCGACATATCCCGATGGCCGTTCACGAAACGAAATGCGCCGGTCTTTCAGCAAAAACGCCGGCTTCCACAGCCCGGCGACGACGAGGCCGAGAGCGACGATCACGACCGCGCCGATTTGCCGGATCGCATCTTGATAATCAACAAACAGCCTTCCAAGAAGCGAGGTGCCAAAGCCAAGCGAGATAAAAATGAGCGAGAAGCCGAGCAAAAAGCAAAGCGTATGCCATAAGCTGCGGCGGTTCAGCATCGCGTTTTCCTCTTTCAACTCGCTGACCGACACGCCGGTGATATACGATAAAAACGCCGGATAAAGCGGCAAGCAGCACGGGGAAATAAACGACAAAAACCCGGCGCCGAACGCTAAAAATAGATTGAGATCATTCATTGGTGAACCAGCCCCTGCTTTTTTACTTTTTATTTTAGCAGAATTCCTTCTTCCCGTAACATGTTTCTCATTGTTCCTGGTCAATTTTTCTATTTTCCATTTTTGCGTTCACTGATAAAATAGTATAAAGCACCATACACAATACTTCAAGCAAAGGACGGTCGATTCGTGCCGAAATGCAAATTGTTGACCTTGATTGAACAAAAGCGGATGGAGCTTGTCGACACGGTGGCCAAAACGGGGTTAAACTCGGCGGCGGCCATGAAAATCAGCAAAGAACTTGACACGTTGCTCAATGCCTATCAACGCGAACAAACCAAGCGGCGAAAGCAAAGCGCCTCCCGCTAGGCGGGACATGGCGCTTTCTTCTTTTTGTTCCAAGCAGGGGCGGCAAAACGCCGCCATTTACGCATGGACGTCGACGAGGCCGTTTTGCAGCAAGTACATTTGGTAGTAAAGCCCTTTTTGCGCCAGCAGTTGCTGATGCGTACCGCGCTCGATGATTTCGCCGCGGTGGAGGACGAAAATTTGATCGGCGTCTTGAATCGTTGATAGACGGTGGGCGATGACGATCGTCGTCCGCCCTTTCCGCATGCGCATGAGCGCATCTTGAATCGCTTCCTCTGTTTCGGTGTCAATATGGGCGGTCGCCTCATCGAGCACCAAAATTTTCGGATCAGCAGCGATCGTGCGAGCAAAGGAAAGAAGCTGGCGCTGACCGCTTGATAACGTCGCCCCGCGCTCGGCGAGCACATGGTCGTAACGATCGGGCAATTGCTCAATAAACGCATCGGCCTGCACGAGCCGAGCGGCCTCCTGAATGGCTTCGTCGTCCAGTTCCTGATTATACATGCGAATGTTCTCTTTGACCGTCCCGTAAAACAAAAACGGATCTTGCAAGACAAGGCCGAGGCGGCGGCGCAGCTCGGCGCGCGAGTAATCGCGGATCGACCGGCCGTCAAGCAAAATATCGCCGCGGTCAAACTCATAAAAGCGCATGAGCAAGTTGATGATCGAACTTTTGCCGCTGCCGGTATGGCCGACAAACGCGACCGTCTGACCTGGACGGATGACAAACGACAGCCGTTTCAGCACATCCCGTTTGCCATCGTAGGAAAAGCTGACATCCCGAAATTCGATTTCCCCGCGCTCGATCGCATGCGGCGACCAGTTTGGATTGGCCGGCGCCTCTTCTTGATGATCAAGAAGGGCAAACACGCGAGAGGCGGAAACGATCGCCTGCTGGTAAAGAGACAGGCGCATCATCATTTGCGTCACCGGTTCGAAAAAGCGCTCCAAATAGTTGACAAACGCATACAGCACGCCGATCTCAACTGGGCCATCAAGCGCCGTGATGCCAAAAAAGCTGAGAACCACTATGATTGACAACATATACACCACATCGATCGCCGGTCGAAGCAGCAGTCCATCGAGGTGGATGTTTTTCATCCCCGCCTTGCAATGCGCTTCATTGACGGCGGCAAACTCTTGATATAAACGGCGCTGCTGGCGGAACGCTTGAATGACGGCCATTCCTTGCAGCGATTCGTTCAATTTGGCGTTCAGTTCGCTCAGCCGTTCGCGCATCTCTTGATAAAACACCGAGCTGTAGCGTCGGTATGTGTGCATGATGAACGCGATCGCCGGGAGGATGAACAGGCAAAACAACGCAAGCTTAGCATCAAGCGAAAACATGGCGACAAACACGCCGATGACAAACAAGCCGTTTTGCACAAAGGCCGCTAGGACGCTGATGAACATGTCCTTGATCGCTTCTGTATCGTTCGTCACCCGCGAAACGATGCTTCCGCCCGGCGTCCGGTCAAAATAGCTCATCCCGAGCCGGTGCACTTTCGCAAACACATCCATCCGCAGCGCTTGAATGACGTGCAAAGCGAGCCGCTGAAACTCGACAAGCTGGAAGTAGGAAATGATCGTTTTCAAGACGAGCACGCCGAGATAGGCGGCGGCCAGCGCCGCCACCGGTCCAAAAGCAAGGCGGCCCGGCACCAAATAGTCGTCAATGAACACTTTCACCAAATACGGGCCGGAAAGCTCCCCGGCCGTTGCCAACAGAAGAAGCGTAAACGCAAGCGCAGTTTCTTTTTTTGTATCTTCCCATATAAGCGAGCAGCCGCCATAAAACGCGCCGCTGCTCTTTTGTTGTCAACCATCGGTCGTTCATCCACTTCCCCCTATCTCCACAAACAACTTGTGTTTTCATGTTTTTCGATCCGCTCGTTTTTGGCGGGAGCTCGAACGTTCAGGTCTGTTGTTACTCCGCAAGCGCCTCAAGCTGCTGGCGTCGATGCATGTCACGATACCAGCCGTCTTCTGCCATCAGCTGCTCGTGCGTTCCGGCCTGCACAATTCGCCCCCCGTCAAGGACGAGAATCCAATCGGCATGCTCAACCGCGCTTAAACGATGAGCGGCGATGATCGTCGTTTTTCCGCGCCGCTCCTGTTTGAGCGCCGCTAAAATCCGCGCCTCGGTCTTCGCATCCACGGCCGACAACGCATCATCAAAAATGAGCACTTCCGGGTCAATGAGAAGCGCCCGGGCGATGGACAGCCGCTGTTTTTGCCCACCGGATAGGGAAACGCCGCGCTCGCCGATGACCGTCTCATACCCGTCAGGAAACTGCAAAATGTCATCATGAATGTCGGCCAGCCGCGCCGCCCGGACGACCTCGTCCTCTCCGGCTTCCGGCTTGGCAAAGGCAATGTTGTCGCGGACAGAGGCAGAAAACAAGAAATGGTCTTGCGGCACGTAGCCGATCGCCGAACGGAGCGCGAAAAGCGTATAATCGCGGATGTCGCGGCCGCCGAAGCGAATCTCGCCGTCATAGCCGTCAAACTCGCGCAGCAGCAGGCGAAGCAGCGTCGTTTTGCCCGCCCCGGTTTTGCCGACGACGCCAAGCGTCGCCCCGCGCTCCAGCGAAAAACGAATGTCCGCGAGCGCCGGCTTTGTCTCTCCCGGATAGACGAACCGGCGAACACGGTATTCAATGTCCCCTTTCGGCGGGACATCTACGGCATCGGGGTGCTCGATGATTTCATCTTGTTCAGCCAACAGCGCCCGCACCCGGTCGTACGAAGCGCGCCCTCGCTCAACAATGTTAAACAGCCAGCCGAACGCCAACATCGGCCAAATGAGCAGGCCAAGGTAGGTCGTAAACGACACAAGCTCGCCGATCGTCAATTCGCCCGCCAAAACCATTTGGCTGCCAAACGCCACAGCGAGAAAAAACGACAGCCCAACAAGCAGCCCGATCGTCGGATCAAACAAGGCGTCAATTTTGGCGACGGCAACGTTTTTCGCCACGACGTCTTCCGATTGACGGCGAAACGCCTCGACATCGTGTTCCTCATAGCCGAACGCCTTGATGACGCGGATGCCGCTGACGCTTTCCTGCACCTTGTCGTTCAGCGACGAAAACGCCGCTTGCGCCGTTAAAAACCGACGATGGAGCATCGTCCCATAGCGGCTCGTCGCCGCCGCCATCAGGGGCATCGGCAATAGGCTGATGAGCGTCAGCTTCCAGCTGATCGAAAACGCCATCGTCGCCAACACGAACCCGCCAAGCGTCACTGAGTCAACAAGCGTCAAAATGCCGCTTCCGGCCGTCTGCTGAATCGCCTGCAAATCGTTGGTCGCATGGGCCATTAAATCGCCGATCCGCTTCCGCTGGTAAAACGACGGCGACATGTTCGTAAAATGCTGATACAGCTCGTTGCGCAGCTGGCGGGCAAGCTTGACCGCCGAACCGAAAATGAAAATGCGCCAAGCGTAGCGGAGCCCGTAAAGCGCCGCCGCAACGGCGGCGAGGACGGCGATCCAGCGGATGAGCACTTCTTTTGTCATCGTGCCGTTTTTCATATGATCGACCAACAGGCCGAGCACTTTCGGCGGGACGGTCTCCAAAAACGCCACGATGACAAGCACGAAAATGCCGGTGATATACGCCTTCTTTTCTTGACGGAAAAACCAAAACAAATCGCGAAACACGCGCATAAGGCCCGCCCTCCTTTCATTTGGCTGACGAACAATCGCCATATTATTGTAACAAAACTAGAAAAATTTTGAAAGAACATTTTGGCAAAATAAAAAGACACTCTCGATCGAGTGTCCGTTTCGCTTATTTCAGTTGATTGTTCATCATTTTCATCATCTGATTGATTTTCTTCTGGGATGGCGTCATTCCCATTTGCATCATCATCATGCGAATCATTTGTTCATTGATCGGCGGGTTTTTCTTCAAATAATTGATCATCGTTTTGCGGGCGACGAAAAATCCGATCGCCACCCCGGCGATGAGCGCCAGCACGCCAACGAGAATCGTACCCCACATAACAGCGATTTTCCTCCTTCTTGTTGTCTCCCTAACAGTGTACTAAACGATGCGTCATTAGACAATATTTCGCGGCAAAAATCTTTTCATTACGCAAATTTTCTTCCTTGTCGAGGCGCAGACAGCCAGTAGTAATCGACAAAATCGGCGTCGACCGCCAAAAACGTCGGCGAAATCCGAGCGAGCGCCCGTCCGATGTCCGCGGCAAGCGGCGCGCTGTCAGCGACAAGAAGCAAGCGGCGCTTTTGCACGACAAGCAACGCTTCCTCGCCGGAATCGTTTTGCAAAACAAACATATTGCGCTCCAAATTTTTGCCGACGCGGCCGGCAAAATATTGCTTTAAGCCAAGTTCCAGGCGCGAAAATGACAGCCGTTCGGTGATAAATTCGACTTGCTTGCGGCAAATCGCCTTCAGCGGCGCTTTCGCGTATTGATGCTCACGAAGCAGTTCGACAATTTTTTCTGCCCGATGGCGGTAATGCGACGCCACATCGTCATTCAACAAATAAATCCAATAGCGGACCATGCCCCATCCCCCATTTCTGTTCAATCTATTTTCTATTATAGAAAATGAAAGGGGAAAAATATGTCTATTAACGGCAAGTTTTTTCACTAACATTGTCGATTTTTGTTTGCGATGGCCATGCGGCCGCAAACAGGCCAACAAACAAGCCTTTGTCCTCGATTCAACCCCGAAAATACTTGACCAAAGCGCAGCCATCTTTCACAAAAACAAGCTGCCCCTGCAACAACGCAAGGGCAGCTTTTCCGGTTACTTGCCGAGCAGCGCTTTTGTGCGGCGGACGACGTTGTCAACCGTAAAGCCATACTCGGCCATGATTTTCTCTCCCGGAGCGGAAGCACCGAATCGGTCGATGGCCAAAATGTCGCCCTCGGCGCCGACGTAGCGCTCCCAACCGAGCGACGCGCCCATTTCAATGGCGAGCCGCTTCGTCACGGCCGGCGGAAGCACTTCATCGCGGTACGATTTTGGCTGCGCTTCGAAGCGGTCCCACGATGGCATGCTGATGACGGAGACATGGATGCCCTCAGCGGCAAGCGCTTCTTGCGCTTTGACGGCCAGACCGACTTCCGAGCCAGTCGCCAACAACAGCGCCTCCGGAGCACCGTTTTTCGCCGGTGAAACGACGTACGCACCTTTTTTCACGCCTTCATACGCCAACTCAGCTGTTGCCGCCAACGTCGGCACATCTTGACGCGTCAAGACGAGCGCAGTCGGCTTGTCCGTCGATTCGAGCGCCAGCCGCCATGCGGCCGCCGTTTCGTTTGCGTCAGCCGGACGGATGACCGACAAGTTCGGCATCGCCCGAAGCGAAGCGAGATGTTCGATCGGCTCGTGCGTCGGCCCGTCTTCGCCGACGGCGATGCTGTCGTGCGTCAAGACGTAGATGACCGGCAAGCCCATCAGCGCCGCCAAGCGGATCGCCGGACGCAAATAGTCAGAGAACACGAAGAACGTGCCGCCGAACACTTTCAATCCGCCGTGAAGCGCCATGCCATTGAGCGCCGCCCCCATGGCAAACTCGCGCACGCCAAACCAAATGTTGCGCCCTTCGTAGCTGTCCGGCAAGAAGTTGCCGCCGCCTTTGATGAGCGTTTTATTCGAGCTTGCCAAGTCCGCCGAACCGCCAAACAATTGCGGCACCGCTTTGGCGATGGCGTTGATCACGTCCCCGGACGATGAGCGGGTCGCCAGGCTTTTGCCTGCTTCGTATACCGGCAAAGAAGCTTCCCATCCATCTGGCAGTTTGCCTTCGATCGCTCGCTTCAATTGGGCGGCCAGCTCCGGATGCGCCCGTTCGTACGCGGCGAACTGTTCGTTCCATTCCGCTTCTTTTTTCGCACCGGCCTCTTGCACCGTCGCACGGAAGTGGGCGTACACTTCTTCTGGCACGTAAAAATCTTCCGCAAATGTCCAACGATACGCCTCTTTCGTCAGCTTCGCCTCTTGGGCGCCGAGCGGAGCGCCGTGGACGCCGGACGTGCCCGCTTTATTTGGCGCGCCGTAGCCAATCGTCGTTTTGACTTCAATGAGCGTCGGCCGGCTGAGGTCCGCCCGCGCCTCCTCGAGCGCTTTGGCGATTTCTTCAATATTGTTGCCGTCCTCAACGCGCAAATATTGCCAACCGTACGCTTGGAAACGTTGGGCGACGTTTTCCGAGAACGACAGGTTGAGCTCCCCGTCCAGCGAAATGTCGTTCGAGTCATACAGGACGATCAGACGGCCGAGCTTCAAGTGGCCGGCGAGTGACGCCGCTTCGCTCGCCACTCCTTCCATCAAATCGCCATCGCCGCAAATGGCGTACGTATAATGATTGATAATCTCAAACCCGTCGCGGTTGTATGTAGCGGCCAAATGCCGCTCCGCCATCGCCATGCCGACCGCCATCGCGATCCCTTGGCCAAGCGGTCCCGTCGTCGCTTCCACGCCCGGCGTATGGCCGTATTCCGGATGGCCCGGCGTTTTGCTTCCCCATTGACGGAATTGTTTCAAATCATCCATCGATACGTCGTAGCCGCTTAAATGAAGCAAGCTGTACAATAACATCGACCCGTGCCCGGCTGACAAGACAAACCGGTCGCGGTTGAACCAGTTTGGATTCGCCGGGTTATGATTCATAAATTTCGTCCAAAGCGTGTACGCCATCGGCGCCGCGCCCATCGGCATGCCCGGGTGCCCGGATTTCGCTTTTTCGATCGCGTCAATCGACAGCGTTCGAATCGTCGTAATCGCCAACTCCTCGATTGAATGCGCCATCGTCTTCCTCCCTTTCATCAACATGGTGTCATTTACTATCATATAGAAAATCAGATTCCTTGTACAACGTTTATTTCCTCCTTCGGGACAAACGAGACGCCGTCTGTTTTTTCGCGGCTTAATGGAAGCGCCGCCGCTGGCTTTCCTTTAATTTTTTCGGCGTCACGTCGTTGCCGTTCGGGTCAATGACGGTCACTGTATGGAGCATATCGGTCATCGCCTTGCGGAACGCTTGAATGTACTCACGGCGCAGCTTCGCTTGCTCGAAGGCCTCTTCGGCCGACAAGCCGGCCGTTTTCGCTTTTTTCGCCAGTTCATTGATGCGGGCTAATTTATGTTTGGCAAGCATTGATCATCTTCTCCTATCTGCCATATTCTCACTCTGTTTTATCTTATCTGATCAACCGGGAAGATGGCAACGATGGCATCTTGGCTTCCTTTGCCCGCTCGCCGCTTTAGGGTCAGGCGCAGTACACGATCAACGCCGCCTTTGTTGCTCGTCCATATATTCCTGGTAACGCCGATGGACGGTCGCCTTGGACGCCTCGTAACCGAAGCTTCGCATCGTCGCGGCGATATCGGCAAACGTCAGTCCGCGCTCGCGCAAGCGGACGATCTCCTCAACCGGCAGATCAATTCGATCGCGCCCGGCGTTTTCGCCCCGGCGCCTTAGGTTCCGCTCCGGTCGGTAGCCGCTGGCGATGGCTCGCTGCATGCCACGCTTAATTTTGGCGTTATGTATTTTTCTTTGGTACTCCTCGACAATCGCGATGATGGATAACACCATCTCATCGGCCTCCGACAGCGGCATCTCCCCGCGGTGGCTGGCGCTGTATATTTTCACCCCTTGCTTTTTCAAGCAATGCAGCACCGCCATGCGCGCATGGCCGCGCCCAAGCCGCGTTTCATCTTGAATGAGCAGCACATCGACCTCGCCTTCCTCGCAAAGCGAAAGCAGCTCCAACACGCCGTCGCGGTCGGCTTCATAACCGCTCGCCTGCTCGGCGATCACTTTAACGACTTCAAATCCACACTCGGCCGCCAGTCGCTCGAGCTCATCTCGTTGCCTCGCGAGCGACGTTTCCTGTTCAGCTTTGTCCGTGCTGACTCGGCAGTAAATGACCGCCCTCATGGCCAATCCCTTCTTTCCATCACTGATTGACGGCCACCGAGCCGCCCTGCTTTGATTTTAACACAGGAATGACAATTTGTTCACCGGCGGCAAGACGCGGGCTCGGCAAATGGTTGACATCGACGACCCAGCGGATGAACTCATCAGGCGGCATATGGTGTTCCTGTTCGTACTGTTTTGCCAGCCCCCAAAGCGTATCGCCGGGAGCGACCGTGATCGTCACGTATTCTTTTTTATCGACCGGGCTGCTGGCGTAAACGAACCCTGCCAACACGAGCGCAAACAAAAATGAAAACAAAACATAGTGCAGCAACGTTTTCCCCATTCTCCCCACCCTTTCTAGAATGTTTGTTCGCTTTCCTTCATTATAGTCAAGAACATTTGTTTGTGTCAATAAAAAACTCGAACTTATGTTTGTTTTTTCGTCTTCCGCATGGTATAATGAAGGCAAATGATGTGGCGAGAGGTGTGAAACCATGACGAAACTGTCAAAACGACAACAGCAAATTTTAGAGTTTATTAAACAGGAAGTAAAAACAAAAGGCTATCCTCCGTCGGTGCGGGAAATTGGGGAAGCGGTTGGACTGGCGTCAAGTTCGACGGTCCACGGGCATCTCGCGCGCCTAGAAAGCAAAGGGTACATCCGCCGCGACCCGACAAAGCCGCGCGCCATTGAAATTTTGGACAACGATATGGCCAAGGAGAGAGAAAAAGAGGAGATCATCTCGGTGCCGATCATCGGCAAGGTGACGGCCGGTCAACCGATTACAGCGGTGGAAAACATCGAAGGCTACTTTCCGCTGCCGAAGCGGCTCGCCGCTGGCGAGGAGCAGCTGTTTATGCTTGAAGTGATGGGCGACAGCATGATCGAAGCCGGCATTCTCGACGGCGACTACGTCATCGTCCGCCAGCAGTCATCGGCCAACAACGGCGACATCGTCGTCGCCATGACGGAAGACAACGAGGCGACGGTGAAGCGGTTTTTCAAGGAAAAAGACCACATCCGCCTGCAGCCGGAAAACGCCCATCTTGAGCCGATCATCGTCCGCGACTGCACGATTCTCGGCAAAGTGATCGGCGTCTATCGCCTGTTCGACTGACTCGTGCCGGCCTGCGCCCATAAAAAAGCTGCCCTGAAAAAAACGGGGCAGCTTTTTTATGAATCAGTAGAGTTCCATATATTGGTCCAATTCCCATTGATGAACCGTTGTCCGATACATATCCCACTCGATTTCTTTCGCTTCGACGAAATGCTCGAATAAATGTTTGCCGAGCGCGTGAATCATCACTTCATCGGACTTCAAGTTTTCCAACGCTTCATGCAGCGTTGCCGGCAAATCGACAATGCCTTCTTCGAGCCGTTCTTCTTTCGTCATGACGTAAATGTTTCGATCCACTGGCGCCGGAGGAGTGAGCTTGTTGCGAATGCCGTCAAGCCCAGCGGCTAAAAGCACCGCCATGGCCAAGTATGGGTTGGCCGACGGGTCAACGCTGCGCACCTCAATGCGCGTGCTCATGCCGCGCGAAGCTGGAATGCGGATGAGCGGGCTGCGGTTGCGCGCCGACCAAGCGACGTAGCACGGCGCTTCATAGCCTGGAACAAGCCGCTTGTACGAGTTGACGGTCGGGTTCGTCACCGCCGTAAAGTTCGGCGCATGCTTCAGCACACCGGCGATAAACTGCCGTGCCGTATCGCTCAACTGCAAGTCGCCGTTCGGATCGAAAAAGGCGTTTTCACCGTTGCGGAACAGCGACAGGTTGCAATGCATTCCTGAACCGTTAATCCCAAAAATCGGCTTCGGCATAAAGGTCGCATGCAATCCATGTTTGCGGGCGATCGTTTTGACGACGAGCTTAAACGTTTGAATGTCGTCGCACGCTTTAATCGCATGGGCGTATTTAAAATCGATCTCATGCTGGCCCGGGGCGACTTCATGATGGGACGCTTCGATTTCAAACCCCATTTCCTCAAGCTCGAGCACAATGTCGCGCCGGCAGTTTTCCCCAAGATCGGTCGGCGCCAAATCGAAATAGCCGCCGCGATCGTTCAGCTCCATCGTCGGGTGTCCTTTTTCGTCAAGCTTGAAAAGGAAGAATTCAGGCTCAGCTCCTAAGTTAAAGGCGTTGAAGCCAAGCGCCTCCATCTCTTTCAGCATCCGCTTCAAGTTATAGCGCGGACAGCCTTCAAACGGCGTGCCGTCCGGGTTGTAAATGTCGCAGATAAAGCGGGCGACTTTTCCTTTTTCCGCCGTCCACGGGAAAATGACGAACGTATCCAAGTCCGGATACAAATACATATCCGACTCTTCAATGCGGACAAATCCTTCGATCGACGACCCGTCAAACATAATTTTGTTGTTAAGCGCTTTCTCCAGCTGGCTGATCGGAATTTCGACGTTTTTGATCGTGCCCAAAATATCGGTGAATTGCAGGCGGATGTACTTGACATTTTCCTCTTTGACGATGTGTAGAATGTCGTCACGCGTATATTTTGCCATGTCCAAACTCCTCCCCGGCTCGGAAATCATGTTCCGTCATTAATGAAAGAAGCGAGCGAGATCTCCTTGGCGAAGCGATGCGCGCTGGAACCGCCCGGCCTGCAGCAATTCATTCCGCAAAATTTCGCGCAGTTCTTCGTCCGACAGCTTCGGTTTTCCTACTTTTTCGACTTTCTCCGCCTGCTGGTGGCGTCCTTCCTCCCGCGCGGCAAAAATTTGCTTAATGCCCGCCAAGTTGACGCCTTGGTCGATCAAATCTTTAATTTCCAGCAAGCGGTCAATGTCATTGAGCGAAAACAGCCGCCGGTTGCCTTCCGTGCGCGCCGGCGTGACGAGGCCGTGCTCTTCGTAATAGCGGATTTGGCGGGCCGATAGATCCGTCAGCTGCATCACGATCCCAATCGGAAACAATGGCATGGAACGACGAATATGGCTGCTCATGCCAATTCCTCCTCGCTTTTGATACCTTCATTTTACCATAATGTCAAGAAACGAGTCAATGAAGCGTTACATTTTCTCACAAACAAATCAACTGCTGTTCAAGCAAACGGTGGACGGCTGAACAAATGGCGATTTTGACGTGTGAATACGTCAGCCCGCCTTGCACGTAGGCGACATATGGCGGCCGCAGCGGCCCGTCTGCCGTTAGCTCGATGCTCGCGCCCTGCACGAACGTGCCGGCCGCCATGATGACTTTGTCCTCATAGCCGGGCATCTCGCTTGGGTGCGGGGTAAAATGGGCGTTGACGGGAGAAGCGGCTTGGATGGCTTGACAAAAAGCAACCATTTGTTCTGGATCGTCAAAGCGGACCGATTGCACAAGGTCCGTGCGCTTCTCCTTCCACGACGGCGATGTCGAAAGCCCGATGCGCTCGAGCATCGCCGCCGTAAACACCGCTCCTTTGAGCGCCTGGCCGACAATGTGAGGGGCGAGGAAAAACCCTTGGTACATCTCCGGCAACGCATACAGTGACGGACCGACTTCCGCTCCGATGCCCGGCGAGGTCATCCGGTAAGCGCATGCTTCGACGTATTTTTGCCTCCCAACGATATAGCCGCCTGTTTTCGCCAAGCCCCCGCCCGGGTTTTTAATGAGGGAGCCGGCCATCAAATCGGCGCCGACATGACACGGCTCTTTCTCCTCCACAAACTCGCCGTAGCAGTTGTCGACAAACACGACGACGTCGGGCTTAATCGCTTTGACAAAAGCGATCATCTCCGCGATTTCGTCGACCGTAAACGACGGGCGTGTCGCATAGCCGCGCGAACGTTGAATGCCGATCATTTTCGTCCGCTCGTTCATCGCCCCGCGCACCGCCGGAAAATCAACGGCCCCGTCCGCCGTAAGCGGCACGCTTCGGTAGCGGATGCCAAACTCTTTCAGCGAGCCGACGCCGCGGCCGCGGACGCCGACGATTTCCTCAAGCGTATCGTACGGAGCGCCGGTGATGTAAAGCAGTTCATCGCCCGGGCGCAACACGCCAAACAGCGCGATGGCAATCGCGTGCGTGCCGGAAATGATTTGTGGGCGCACAAGCCCTGCTTCCGCCCCGAATACATCGGCGTAAATGCGGTCAAGCGTATCGCGGCCGATATCGTCATAGCCATACCCGGTCGATGGGATGAAATGCCCGTCGCTCACTTGATGGCGGCGGAAACTGTCGAGCACGCGATATTGGTTCGCATCGACCATCCGGTCGATGCGCCGGTGGATCGGCGCAATTTGCTGTTCAACTTCCTCAACAAGTGCAGCGATCGTTTCTCCATGTTTCCATTGTGTCCAAAACATCGATGAACCCTTTCTACCGTTGGAATGATTGCAATTCCCCATACAAGGGATGCGCTGGCAGCACGTACCCTTGGCAGTCGTACGTGCCCCTTTGTTCATTATAATGCCATTCGTGCAAAATGGTGTCCGATTTTAGCTGGGCGAGCAGTTTTCCTTCCCCGCTCGGGATCGATACGTCATAATGAACCATTTGCCGTTTCA
This sequence comes from Geobacillus zalihae NBRC 101842, assembly GCF_001544135.1. Lineage (GTDB taxonomy): Bacteria > Bacillota > Bacilli > Bacillales > Anoxybacillaceae > Geobacillus > Geobacillus zalihae. The sequence goes on from NZ_BCPV01000013.1 coordinate 13,526, forward strand.
CCGCTTCTTCAATAAAGCGGCGGAGCCGGTCGACATCGGCAGCCGAGAGCGCGCTCATCACGATCGCATCGGTTGTCGTCGGGAGAAATTCCAGCGTTTGCCGGTCGCTTTTATTGTAAACGGTGACGGCCGGAATGGAAGAAGCCCCTAGTTCCGCCAAGAGCCGCGATACCGTCCGCTCATGCTCGGCGTAGTCCGGATGCGACGAATCGACGACGTGAAGCAATAAATCCGCTTCCTTCACTTCTTCAAGCGTCGAGCGAAACGCAGCGACAAGCGTCGTCGGCAAGTCTTGAATGAACCCGACCGTATCGGTGAGAAGCACCGTGTAGCCGCATGGCAAGACGCATTTGCGCGTCAACGGGTCGAGCGTGGCAAACAGCAAGTTTTCCTCGAACGAATCGGCGGCGGTCAGCCGGTTGAAAATCGTCGACTTGCCGGCGTTCGTATAGCCGACAAGCGCCACTTGAAAGGCGCGGTTTTTTTGCCGGCGCTCGCGGTAGCGTTCGCGATGCTCAGCCACCCGGCGAAGTTCGCCTTTAATATCGTCAATGCGGCGGCGAATGTGACGGCGGTCGGTCTCCAGCTTCGTCTCCCCCGGACCGCGCGTGCCGATGCCGCCGCCCAAGCGAGACAGCGCCTCCCCTTGGCCGCTAAGGCGCGGCAGCATATACTCCAGCTGGGCGAGCTCGACTTGCAGCTTTCCTTCTTTCGATCGGGCGCGCTGAGCAAAAATGTCTAAAATGAGCTGCGTCCGGTCAATCACTTTCACCTCGCCAAGCATGTTCGTCAAATTGCGCGCTTGGCTTGGAGAGAGCTCGCTGTTGAAAATAACCACGTCCGGTTCCAGCTGCTTGACTATGGCGGCGAGCTCTTCCGTTTTCCCTTTTCCGATATACGTCGCCGGGTGCGGCGCTTCACGTTTTTGCGTCACCTCTGCCACAACCTCGCCGTTCGCCGTCGCAACGAGCGAAGCGAGCTCCTCCATCGAATAGCGAAACCGTTCATCATCGACACCAGCGAGCTGGCAGCCGACAAGGATCGCTTGTTCACGGCTCATGGCATCCCCCTTCCTTTCCCTCGCGGCGAACATGTTCTCTACGTTCATGATACCAAATCCCACCGTCGGTCTGCTAGTTCGTTCCAAAAAAACGATTGATTTTCCGCCGCTTTTGCCTCTACAATGATACAAGAACACGACACGGAAAGGAACAGCACGAATGACGTGGGAAGTATTGAGCATCATCGGCACGATCGCCTTTGCCATCAGCGGGGCGATCGTCGCGATGGAAGAGGAGTACGATTTGCTTGGGGTGTACATTTTAGGGATTGTCACCGCTTTTGGCGGCGGGGCGGTGCGCAATTTGTTGATCGGGGTCCCCGTGTCGGCGTTATGGGAACAGCAGCCGCTCTTTCTTGTCGCTTTGGCGGCCATGACAGTTGTGTATTTGTTCCCAAAGCAAATGCTGCCGCCGTGGAAGCGGTGGGGCAACTTTTTTGACGCCCTTGGGTTGTCCGCGTTCGCCATTCAAGGGGCGCTGCATGCCGTCAACATGGGGCATCCATTAAGCGCGGTCATCGTCGCCGCGGTGTTGACCGGAAGCGGCGGCGGCATGATCCGTGACGTGTTGGCGGGAAGAAAGCCGCTCGTGTTGCGCGCAGAAATTTATGCCGCCTGGGCCATTCTCGCCGGTCTCGCCGTTGGGCTGAAATGGGCCGAATCGCCCATGGAGCTGTATGTGCTGTTGATTGTCGTCGCCGCCCTCCGCATTTTGTCGTACACATACGGTTGGAAGCTGCCGCGGCGGGCGGTTGGAGAAAAAGCGGGCGAGCAATGATCAAACGGCAAAAACAACATCTACTCATTGATTCGTACGAAAAGATAGACGGCTCCTCGCTTTTATATAGATGCAATTTAAAGCTTTGCCATTTTTCTTTTTTACCGGTCATTTCATCCGACTGTCGAGTGACCGAACAACGCTGCTTAAAGACCCATATATGGGTCTGTGAAGCAGGCGGTTGTTCGGTCCTCCGTCACGCCAAGGCGTGACGGAGAAGCCTGTGGCTTTCCTCCGACAGTCGAAAAGGGGAAAACCGCTTTTCCGTCAAGGATATGTTAAACTTCTTCGTTGCATCTATATAGTTTGCTGACGCTTTCCTTTACGCGCTTTGCCCGCTTCGCACCGCCACGACCACCCCAGCAACGATCAGCGCCCCACCAAGCCAAAACGAGGCGGTGAGCTCCTCATGCAACAGCAGCCAGCCAAAGAGCGAGCCGACAAGCGGCTGGAAAAAGAAAAAGAGCGAGCCGACGCCGGCGTCGATCATTTCCATCCCTTTGTTCCAAAGAAAAAATGCCCCCGCCGTCGATACAACGCCAAGATACAACACTCCAAGGGCGACGGGAACGCTCCAATGGCTCGCGGCAAGCCCTGGCCCTTCGGCGAACATCATCGGGGTCATGCCAATGAATGCCACAAAAATGGCATACGTAGTGACCGAAAACACGGACAGGCGAGCTGACGCCATTTTCACCAGCACCGACAACAGCGCCCAAGTGATCGCCGCGCCGACTAACGCCATATTTCCAGCGAACGTCGACTCCCCGCTGCCCCCGAGGCCAACGATGACGATGACACCCGCTGTCGCCAGTAGCAGCGCGGCCATTTTCCGCCATGTAAGCGCCTCGCCAAGCAGCCAGCGGGCAAACAAGACGACAAACGCCGGCGTTGAGGCGGTAATGAGCGAAGCAGTATGGGCGTTCGACCATTTCGTGCCGACAAACTGCAAGGAAATAGAAACGACGTAGCCGATGATTCCGATCGCGATGACCATTCCCCAATCACGCCCGTTTTTCGGCGGGCGCTCGCGTTTCACCGCGGCGATGGCACCGAGCACAATCAAGGCAACGGCGTAGCGCAGCCAGACGAGCGTAAACGACGGAATGTAGTCCAACACGTATTTGCTCACGACGTACATCCCGCCCCAAATGCTGGCAGCAAGCGATAAACACAAGGAAGCGAGAACAGGTTGTTTCATGGCATCGATCCCCCTATGCGTTCTTCTTTCTGCTGCTGACATCAAAGGCGAAGCCGTTATTTCCAGAGATGGCAGTCAAACAAGGCTGTTCTCCATCAGCTACACATCGCTTTCTTCCGGAGGAAACACGGGGGCGAGCGAAACCGTCAAATCCGGTTGCCAAAACGAAACCAACTCATCGCTTGGCCCGAAAACCGCTCGCTGCTCGAATCGTCCATCTTGCCAGCTGAGCACTTCGATCGTTCGATTGCTGGGGTCTACCATCCAATATTCATGCACCCCATATTTTTCGTATAAATAGTATTTCTGGTTTCGATCGCGCAGGGCGGTGCTTGGCGACAGCACTTCCACAACGAGATCGGGAGCCCCTTTCATTCGCCGATTCCCGATTTGCTCAACCCGACAAACGACTGATAAATCCGGCTGAACAACCGTTTTCGCCATCCGTTCCGGCTCTTCAGGATCAAGCTGAACATTAAACGGGGCAAGAATAACATGACAGCCGCGCGCCTGAAAATGCGAAGCCAATGCAAGGTGCAGTTGTCCGACCACATACTGGTGCTCAAACGACGGAGACGCCAATAAATAGGGAACGCCATCGATCAGTTCCCAATTTCCTTCCCAATGTTCAATGTCGCGATACGTGTAAAACGGCTTCTCCTTCTGCACTGCGCTTCCCCTTTCACTTTCTTTTCTTTCATCTTATCACACGGCACTGGCTCCGTCCCATACTTTTATGTTCCCGTCACGAAAGAAAAAACAGCGGGCGCCCCCGCTGTCGAGCGTGTGTCACACAAATGTTTTTCCGCACGTTGCCCTTACTCCCGTTCGATGATCGTCGCCGTCGCCATCCCGTGGCCGATGCAAATCGTCAATAGCCCATAGCGGCCGCCGCGCCGTTCCAGTTCGTGAACGAGCGATGTCATGAGCTTCGCACCGGTGGCGCCGAGCGGATGGCCAAGCGCAATGGCGCCGCCGTTGACATTCACCTTCTCAAGCGGAGCGCCGATTTCCTTTTGCCAAGCGAGCACGACCGGGGCGAACGCTTCATTGATTTCAATAAGGTCGATGTCGTCGATCGTGAGGCCGGCTTTTTTCAATACTTGCCTCGTCGCCGGGATGACGCCATCCAGCATATACGTTGGGTCGGAGCCGACGACCGTTTGCGCGACAATGCGCGCTTTCGGCTTCAGTCCGAACCGCCTCGCCGCCTCCCGTTCCATCAAAAGCACAGCAGCCGCCCCGTCGCTCATTTGGCTCGCATTGCCGGCGGTGATGACGCCGTCTTCTTGAAACACCGGCTTGAGCGCGGCGAGCGCTTCCGGTGATGTATCGGCCCGCGGCCCTTCATCATCGGTGACAAGGATTTCGCGGCCATCGCGGTCAAGCCCTTTCACCGGAACGATTTCGGCGCGAAATTTCCCCTCGCGCAAGGCGGCCAAGGCGCGCCGATGGCTTTCGTAGGCATAGGCATCCAGCTCCGCGCGCGTCAGGCCGTATTTTTTGGCGATCCGCTCAGCCGAGACGCCCTGGTGGATGAATTCGTATTTTTCATGAAGCGACGGCGGAATCGTCTGCTCGTTGCCATCGCTTAAAATCGGCACTTTCGTCATGCTTTCGACTCCGGCGGCGATCGTGACATCCATATCGCCAGAGCGGATTTCCTGGGCGGCGAAATGAATCGCCTGCTGCCCCGAGCCGCACATTCGGTTGATTTGCACGGCCGGCACTTCGATCGGGAATCCGGCCTCGAGCGCCGCCAGCCGGCCGATGTTGTACCCTTGTTCGGCGATCGGCGTCACGCAGCCCATGACGATGTCTTCGACCATCCGTTTCTCAATGCCCGCCCGGCGCACGACTTCATCGAGCACCACCGCGGCAAGATGCACCGGATGAACATCCCGGAAGACGCCGTTTCGCTTGCCGACCGGCGTCCTGACGGCTTCCACAATCACCGCTTCACGCACCATTTTCTCCTCCTTGTTGATGTTGTCAACGCCACGCCTTGACGGCGCAGCCGCACCGTTGTATCCAACGATGCACCGCGGCGCCGCCAAACGAGCCCGTTTCTGTCCACCTCTCCGTGAGAGGCGCTTGTTCATTTTGCATACGTATAGAACCCTTTCCCTGTTTTCCGCCCTAAATGCCCGGCTTCAACGAGCTTGCGCAAAAGCTGCGGCGCCCGGAACCGGTCGCCGTATGCTTCCGTCATGTTTTCACTCACAAACAGGAGCGTATCAAGCCCGACCATGTCGGCGAGCTCAAAGGGACCCATCGGGTAATTGAGCCCAAGGCGCACCGCTTTATCGATGTCTTCCACAGAGGCTACTCCCTCTTCGTACATGCGGATGCACTCGATCATATGAGCGGCGATCGCTCTTGTCGTCACAAATCCTTGCCGGTCTTTCACGACGACCGTTTCTTTGCCAAGCTCCACAGACAGCCGACGGATGGCGTCGACTGTGTCGTCAGAAGTCGTCTCACCTTTCACAATTTCGATCAACTTCATCACTGGCGCCGGATTGAACCAATGCATGCCGATGACGTTTTCCGGCCGCTTCGTCGCGGCGGCAAGCGCCGTGACGCTCAGCTCGGATGTGTTGGTCGCTAAAATGGCGTCCGGCTTCGCCAGTTGATCAAGCTGCTGAAACACGTCTTTTTTCAGCGCCAAGTTTTCCGGCACGGCTTCGATGACGACATCCGCCCCGCGCACCGCTTCGGCCAAATCGACGGTCGAGCGGATGCGCCCGAGCGCCGCCGCTGCCTCCGACTCGGACAGCCCGCCGGTTTTGACAAAGCGGCGCAAGCTTTTTTCCGCCGAAGCGAGCCCATTTTGCAAGGCCGCTTCGGACACGTCATATAAATACACCGTTTTTCCCGCCATCGCCGCCGTTTGCGCGATGCCGCTTCCCATCACCCCGGCGCCGATGACCGCAATGGTGTCTGCCACGGTGTCCGCCTCCTTTACTCCTTCGCCGCATCGGCATAGCGCGCTGCCATCTCATCGCGCAGTTTCCGCTTCAAAAACTTGCCGACGCTCGTTTTCGGAATTTCATCGAGAAACACAATGTCATCCGGCAGCCACCATTTTGTAAATTGCGGGCGCAAAAAGTCGTACAGCTCTTCTTTTGTCACGCTTTTGCCTTCTTTCAGCACGACGCAGGCAATCGGGCGCTCTTGCCATTTCGGATGCGGCACAGCGACGACCGCCGCTTCGAACACCGCCTCATGGGCCATAAGCGCATTCTCCAAATCAACCGATGAAATCCATTCGCCGCCGCTTTTAATGACATCCTTCGTCCGGTCGACAATTTTCACAAACCCTTCTTCGTCCACGGTGACGACATCGCCGGTATGGAGCCAGCCATCGCGAAATGCTTCGTTCGTTCTCTCATCGTTGTAATACTCGGCCGCAATCCACGGACCGCGCAAGCAAAGCTCGCCCATTTCCTGGCCGTCCCAGCGAACCGGCCCGTTTTGGCCGATCACTTTCATCTCAAGCCCCGGCGCAAGCAGCCCTTGCTTGGCGCGAACATCAAGTTTCTCCTCGTACGACAGCCCGTCTTGATAGCTTTTCAGGCGTGAGACAAGCACAAGCGGGCTCGTTTCGGTCATGCCGTACGCGTGAATGAACGGAATGCCGTATTTTTCTTCAAACGCGCGGATGATCCCTTTCGGCGCGGCTGAACCGCCGCAAATGACGCGCGTCAGGCTGCTGACGTCATAGTTTCCTTTCTCCAACTCTTGCAACAGCCCGAGCCAAATCGTCGGCACGCCAGCGGTGATCGTCACTCGTTCGGCGTCAATCAGCTCGGCAAGCACTTTCGGCGTAAACGCCGGACCCGGCATGACGATCGTCGAACCGAACCAAGTAGCGGCAAACGGCAGCCCCCACGCGTTGACATGGAACATCGGTACGACCGGCATGACGACATCGCGCTCGCATAACCCTTGCGTATCAGCCAGCCCTAACGCCATCGCGTGCAAGACGGTGCTGCGGTGCGTATACACAACCCCTTTCGGATTTCCCGTTGTCGCCGACGTATAACACATACCAGCCGGTTGGTATTCATCGAGGTCTTTCAAGAACGGAAATGTTGGATCGCCCTCGGCAAGCAGTTTCTCGTAATGGTACACCGGCGAGAGCTTCGTTTCCGGCAGCTCGTCGGCATCGGTCATGACGATGAAAGCGCGTACGTTCGGGATCTCGTCCTTGATCGCTTCAATTGCCGGCAGCAAATCATCATCGATCAGCAGCACACGGTCATCGGCGTGGTTGATGATGTAAGCGATATGCTGCGGCGAAAGGCGGATGTTGATCGTATGGAGCACCGCCCCGATGCCGGGAATGGCAAAATACGCTTCCAAATGGCGGTGATGATTCCAAGCGAACGTGCCAACGCGGTCGCCGACTTCCACCCCGATCCGCTTCAACACGCTTGACAGCCTGCGCGTCCGCTCGCCGATCTCCTTGTATGTATGGCGGACGATGCCGCCTTTCATGCGCGAAACGACTTGCTTTTTTGGGAAAAACAACTCCGCCCGCTCAAGCATCATGGAAATGTTTAACGGTGTTTTCATCATCGGTTATTCCTCCCCCTTTACCAAATGCGCATGTTCATTGACTTTAGGCGGCTCCCCGCCGCCCCATTGGCCGTCCGGCCCATGTGCGGCCGTCCACACGCCGCCCGGCTGCAGCCGAACGAGATGGCGGAGCCGGCTGTCAGCAAACAGCGCCTTCGCCTCACCCGTCTCCAGCACCGGGGCAAGGCAGACGTCGACCGCTTCGGCGAACGCGCTCCACTCATCCAATGTCTTTTCACGGAACAAGGCGGCGAGCTCGTCATATACGGCTTCCCCCGATCGCGCCGGCGCCCATTGCGCCTCCGTCCATTCCGGATGGCCGACCGCCTCGCAAAACCGCCGCCAAAAGTGCGGCTCGAGCGCCGCTAAACTCATATAACGGCCGTCTTTTGTCTCGTACAGCTGATAGCACACCACCTCCCCAGACAACTCGGAAAGACCGGTCTTCGGCCCACCGCCGTGTTCAATGGCAAAGTGGCCGGCCATCATCGACGCCAAACCATCGACAAGCGAGACGTCTAAATGCGCGCCGGCCCCTGTTTTCTCACGGGCAAACAGCGCTGCCAAAATGCGTTCGGCCGCCGCCATGCCGCCGATAAAATCGGCCAGCGTCGCTTTCGGGTGAACCGGGCGGCCGCGTTCATCGGCGAGCTGCGCCAACAAGCCGGAGAGCGCCATGTAGTTTAAATCATGGCTTCCGAGCAGCGAGCGCCCGCTCTGTTGGCCAAAGCCGCTGATCGAGCAGTAAATGATCCGTTCGTTGTCGCGGCGCACGTCGTCGTAGCCGAGCCCAAGCCGCGCCATCACCCCGGGGCGGAAGCTTTCGATCACCACATCGGCGCGGGCGGCGAGCCGCCGGGCTTGCTCGCGCCCCGCCTCCGTCTTTAAATCAAGAGCGATGCTTTGTTTACCGGCGTTATAGGCGGCAAACAACCGGCCCTCGGCGAACGGGCGCAGCCGGTCGCCGGACGGCGGCTCGATTTTGATGACGTCCGCTCCGAGCTGCGCGAGCCGCCAGCTGGCAAACGGGCCGGGCAAGTAATGGGAAAAATCAACGACTACAATGCCATGAAGCATGTCTTTCCCTCTCTCTACAAATCTAGCTGCCGGGCGATGATCGTTTTCATCATCTCGTTCGTCCCGGCGTAGATGGCGCTTACGGGAATGTCGCGATAGCGCCGGGCAATCTCGTATTCTTCCATATAGCCGTAGCCGCCGTGCAGCTGCATCGCCTCGGCGGCGACGCGTTTGGCCATCTCGGTAATCCACCATTTCGCCATCGACACTTCGGTGACGATCTGTTTTCCTGCCATATGCTCCTCGATGACACGGTCGACAAACGCGCGGCCAAGGGTGATTTCCGTCGCCATCTCGGCAAGGCGGAACTGGACGGTCTGAAACTCGCTCACCCGTTTGCCGAACGCCGTGCGCTGTTTGACATATTGCTTCGTCAAGGAAAACATCACTTCCGCCGCCGTTTGGGCGGCAATGGCGACAACGAGCCGCTCCTGCTGGAGCTTTTCCATCAAATAGTAAAAACCTTTTCCTTCTTCGCCGAGCAAGTTATGCGCCGGCACTTTCGCATCTTGGAAAAACAGCTCAGCGGTATCTTGGGCGTGCAGCCCGACTTTCTCAAGCTTCCGGCCGCGCGTAAACCCCGGCGTATCCCGCTCCACGACAAGCAGGCTGATGCCGCGGTGCGGCGGCTTTGCCTGCGGATCGGTTTTGCAGGCGACGACGATCAAGTCGGCATGAATGCCGTTCGTGATAAACGTTTTTTGTCCGTTGACGATGTAATAATCGCCGTCTTTGATGGCCGTCGTTGAAATGTTCGCCAAATCCGAACCGGCGCCTGGCTCGGTCATGGCGATCGCCGTGATGAGCTCGCCGGTGACGCATTTTGGCAGCCATTTTTGTTTTTGCTCCTCCGTTCCGTACGATGCGATATACGGCGTGACAATGTCGTTGTGCAAGCCGATGCCGACGAGGCTCGATCCAACTTTTTCTAGTTCTTCGTTAATGACAACCGAATAGGCAAAATCGGCGTTTAGACCCCCATACTTCTCATCGACCCAGGGGCAAAGAAAGCCGTTCTCGCCCATCTTCGCCCAAAACGAACGCGGAATGATGCCGCGCTTCTCCCAATCGTTATAATGCGGGTACGCTTCTTTTTCCAAAAACTTGCGAAACGCCGCGCGGAACATATGGTGCTCCTCACGCAAATAGCGAGCCGTCACCCGTTCATCCCTCTCTTCTGTTCGGTCACTTTTTCTCTGTTCCGCCCGCCGCCTGTTTTTTCAGCTGTTCGCGCAGCAAAAACTTTTGGATTTTCCCGCTCGCGTTGCGGGGCAGAGCATCGATGAAATAGTAGGCGCGCGGACGTTTGTACGGAGCAAGGCGGTCGCTCGTTTTGCAAAACTGCTCGAGCTCATCGGCGGTCAGGAGGTCGTCTTTTTTGACGACGAAGGCGACGACTTTTTCGCCCCACAGCTCATCCGGCTCGCCGAGCACAGCGACATCAAGCACTTTCGGATGCTCGTACAACACGTCCTCGACTTCGCGCGGATAGACGTTTTCCCCGCCGCTGATCACCATGTCATCGACCCGGTCGGCGACATACAAGTAGCCGTCTTCATCAAGGTAGCCGAGGTCACCGGAATGATACCAACCTTTGTACAACGCTTTTTCCGTCGCTTCCTCGCGCTTGTAGTAGCCGGCCATCATGCACGGCCCGCGCATCACAATTTCACCGACTTCATATGGCGGCAGCACATCGTCTGGGTCGGACGGCCCGTCTTCACGCGCGCGGACGACGCGGATCTCATGGTTCAGGCAGGCGCGTCCAGCGGAACCGGCTTTTTTCAGCTGCTCGTCTTCCAACAAAAACGTCACCGCCGGCCCCATTTCCGTCATGCCGTACGCTTGAATCAGCTCGATGCCGAGCCGCTCTTGGCATTGCCTGACAAGGGCTGGAGCCATCGGAGCGGCGCCGTATAGGCCGAGGCGAAGCGAAGATAAATCGTAACCGCTTACATTCTCCTGCAAGATCATGTTCCACATCGTTGGGGCTCCGAATAGGATCGTAATCCGCTCCCGTTCGATCGTTTCAAGCACGAGCTTGGCGTCAAAATGGTGCAAAATGACGCTCGCCGCTCCGGCATGCACGCGCGGCAGCAAGCAGCAATGCAGCTCGGCGCAATGGAACAGCGGCGCTGCCGCCAGCCCGCGATCCGTCTCGCGGATGCGCATGACGCCATGGCAAATGACGCTTTGCTCGATCATGTCGCGGTGACGGTGCATCACTCCTTTTGGACGCCCAGTTGTGCCGCTTGTATACATAATGGCATAAAGATCGCTCTCATCCACATGAACACGCGGCGCTTCCTCTCCAGCCCGCGCGGCCTGCTCGTGAGCGTTTTTGGCAAACGGCGGCGGATCGCGGTCGATCGACCAAAATGACACGTGCGGGAAACGGCTGTGAATCGCGGCAAGTTCCGGTTCCACCGCCCGTTCAAACAGCACAATTTTCGGCTCGGCGTCCATCAAAATATAGGCAATTTCTTCCGCCCTCAGCCGAAAGTTGATCGGATTGAACACCGCGCCGATTTTGGCGCAGGCAAACAAAGCGGTCGCGAGCTCAAGCGTATTGTACAGCACCGTCGAAACGCGGTCTCCTTTGCGGACGCCCGCTTCCAAAAACGCGTTCGCCCACCGGTTGACCTCCCGCTCCCATTCGGCGTACGTATAGCGGCGCCCGGTCGCCACTTCGACAACCGCTTCCCGGTCCGGAAACTTTCGCACTGTTTGGGAAAACATCTCTCCAATCGTCACGTACAAACGCCTTCTCCCCCTTTTTCGTGTCTCGACAGAGGGCGGGCGGATCCCATAGACAGACAATTCAAATAATTTAGTGCATATGCCCCCGTTGTTTATGTATTCGCTCTTTTGGCCGGCATTCCTCTTTTTACGGCACAAAAAAAAACGAAAAGGAGACCCCTTTCGTTTTACGCATGGAAGACGAAATCGCGGTCGCGGATCGTCATCAGCTCTTTTTTGTCATAGCGCCCTTCGTGCAGAAGACGGACCGCCTGCTTGCGGATCGCTTTTTCGATCAAATTGCGCACATAGCGGCCGTTGCTGAACTTGAGGCGGCCGGTCGCTTCCAGCGTCCCTTCGAGATGAATGTACAGTTTCCGCTCCGCTTCCGGCGTCATTTCATACTCGCGTTCGCGCAGCATTTGTTTGGCGATTTGCACGAGCTCTTCGACGGTATAGTCCGGAAACTCGATCGTCAGCGGAAAGCGCGACGGCAACCCTGGGTTCAACGATAAAAAATAGTCCATTTCTTTCGGATAGCCGGCCAAAATCACAACCAAGTCGTCGCAATAGTCTTCCATCCCTTTGACAAGCGTGTCAATCGCTTCTTTGCCGAAATCTTTTTCGCCCCCGCGGGCGAGCGAATACGCTTCATCGATGAACAAAATTCCGCCGCGCGCTTTTTTGATCAAATCGCGCGTTTTGCTCGCCGTATGCCCGATATATTCCCCCACCAAATCGGCCCGCTCAGCCTCAATAAAGTGTCCTTTCGACAGGACGTTCATCTCAAAAAACAGCTTGCCGAGCAAGCGCGCCACCGTCGTTTTGCCGGTGCCGGGATTGCCTTTGAAAATCATATGGAGCGCCTGGCGGTTCGCTTTTAAGCCGTTTTCTTTGCGCATCCGGTTAATGTACAGCCAGGCGTAAATTTCCTTGACAATTTTTTTGACATGATCGAGCCCGATCAATTGGTCAAGTTCTTTCTGGATGTTGCGAAGCGCCTGATGCTCTTCGCCGTCGAGCCAATCGTTCCGCTCGTCTTTTACTAAATGGTTGACCGTTTTCGAATTGAGCACAATATTAATTTGCCCTTTCGCCTTGTTCATCGTCAATTCCGACAAAGGGCGTCACCTCGCTTCCCGTTTTCTGCCATCCGCACACGTTCCGCATTCGCTGCCGGCGCCTCGCGCTTTTGCTATTAGTATACGTACGCCGCCGCCGATCCGTGACAATCGCCCAAGCGAACAACCGGCCGGTCGCAGCGGGAAAAGTTTGTATATTTTTATTCAAAAAAACAGCCGTTTACGCATTCAAATTGAAAAAGCCGCTCAGATCAACGGAACAGCGGAACGGGAACAAGGTGCAGACCGACGGGCATCGAAAAAGACGCCCCCCATTAGGAAAGGCGTCTTCTCTCGGCGGTGTATGTACCGTCGGCATTACTGGTGCTCGGTTTCAAACTGGATGTTCCGCTCCGGCGCAAACGTTGAAATGGCGTGTTTGTAGATGAGCTGTTGTTTTCCTTGCACTTCCAAAAGCACGGTAAAATTGTCAAATCCTTTAATATACCCGCGCAGCTGGAAGCCGTTCAATAAGAAGACGGTCACTTGAATGCCCTCTTTGCGCAGCTGGTTTAAAAACTGGTCTTGAATGTTGATCGTCGTTTTCATGGAACGTCCTCCTCTTTTCTCTCTAAAGATATGGTTATATATTCGCTTCGAGTCGAAGCTTTCCTGCTATGTAGCGAAAAATTTCCTCCACTCTAGCGGCGAACATCTTGGCGTCCGTCATGTCAAACCATTCGACCGGCATTTGGTTGCGAAACCAAGTGAGCTGCCGTTTCGCATAGCGGCGCGAATTTTGTTTCAGCTGCTCGATCGCTTCATCAAGGGAAACGCGGCCGTCAAAATAATCGTACAGCTCTTTGTAGCCAATCGCCTGCACCGCCTGGCAATCGCGAAAGCCGCGGTCGTAAAGCGCTCTCGCCTCGTCCACCAACCCTTCGGCAATCATTTGATCGACCCGCTCGTTGATCCGCCGGTAAAGCACGCTCCGCTCCGCCGTCAGCCCAATGATGGCCGCTTCATACAACAGCTGTTTTTGTTGGCCTCGCTGCCATTCGCTGAACGGTTTTCCGGTCGAGTGATACACCTCCAAGGCGCGGATGACGCGGCGGACGTTACGCGGGTGAATGCGCGCCGCACTTTCCGGATCAACCGCCTCAAGCTGCCGATGGAGCGCTTCGACCCCTTGTTCAGCCGCCAGCTGCCGAAGAGCCCGCCGGTACGCTTCGTCGGAAGGAGCGTCGGAAAACTGGTAGTCGTAAATGGCCGCCTGAATGTACAGCCCGGTGCCGCCGACGATGATCGGCAGCCGGCCGCGCGCGGAAATGTCGGCGATGAGGGCGCGGCAAAGCCGCTGAAATTCAACGACGGAAAACGGTTCACACGGCTCTTTAATGTCAAGCAAATGGTGCGGAATCCCGTCCATTTCATCCGGCTTTACTTTCGCGGTGCCGATGTCCATTCCTTTGTAAATTTGCATCGAATCGCCGCTGATGATCTCCCCGCCCAACTTTTTCGCCAAGGCGATGCCGAGCCTCGTTTTGCCGACCGCCGTCGGCCCGACAATGACAACGACTTTTTCTGCCATGGTGCGCCACTGCTTTCTATTGCTGAACTCATATCAACCACCATTATACATAAAAACGGCAACGCATGAAACAATTTCTTTCCTACGTTTTCGCCATCTGTCTGCCGTTTTATACATCACAGCACGAAAAATTGCCGTTCTTTCCGTTGCCGCGCCGAACGCCAAAAAAGTGAACGCCGCAAAAGGCTTTCACCGTCCGCTAGGCCTCTTTTGCTTTTCCGCCCTTTTTCTTGGCGCTGACTCTTTTAACGTGTCGTTTATTCCGCACAAATGAGACCGCGCATAAACAATACCGAGGGCTGTTAAGGCTGGGATGGTGATGATCGTGTTATATCGGCGCCTTTTCCGCCACAAAACGGGCCGGCTGCCGCAGCAGCCGTCTCCATGGCCATCACAACGAAAACTTGCTGACAATCGACTGCAAATCGTCTGCCATTTTCGACAACGACGCGGCCGAAGCCGAAATTTCCTCCATCGACGCCAACTGTTCTTCGGTCGCCGCCGACACTTCCTGGGCGCCGGCGGACGTCGATTCGGCCACATCAGCGACAAGCCGGACAGAGCGGGCGATTTGCTCGGAAGAAGCGGCCATCTCGCTGACCGCCGACGATACGTCGCGAATTTGCACAGCGACTTCATCGACGGCAGCGCGAATGCGGGCAAATGTTTCCCCGGAAGCGCGAATGACCCCCGTTCCGCTCACCACCTCATGGACGACCGACTCCATCGATTGGACGGCACGAGCCGTTTCGTCTTGAATAGCGGCGATCAGCTCGGCGATTTGCTGCGCCGATTCCGCCGACTGCTCGGCGAGTTTGCGCACCTCATCGGCGACGACGGCAAAGCCGCGCCCGTGCTCCCCGGCGCGCGCCGCCTCAATCGCGGCATTTAACGCAAGCAAATTCGTCTGCGCCGCAATATTGCGGATCGCTTCGATGATGGAGCCGATTTGCTCCGAGCGATGGCCGAGCCCTTTAATCACTTCGGCCAACCGTTCGACTGTGGCGTTCACTTTGTTCATTTGCGCGACGCTCGCTTCGATCGTTTTCCCGCCGTCCGCCGCCTGTTTCGATGTTTCGGCGGCGATGGCGGCCACGTTTTGCGCCCGTCCGGAAACGTGCCCGATTTGCTCAGACATCGAGCCGACGGCTGCTGACGTTTCCTCGACGCTTTGCATTTGCTTGTCCACACCGGAAGCAACGTCTTGAATCGTACTCGCGATCTGCTCCGTCGCTTTGCTTGTCTGCTCGGCGCTCGCTGCCAGCTCTTCCGAGGAAGCGGCCACCTGTTCCGCATTTTGCGCCACTTCATGCAGCACGCTGCGCAAGTTTTTCGCCATTTGTTCAAACGAAGCGGCCAACTCGCCGATTTCATCGCGGTTGCGGACGCCGGTTTTCGTCTCGGTCAAATCGCCGGCGGCGATCCGCTTCGCCGCTTCTGACAGGGCGAGCAGCGGGCGGGAAAGCGAGCGGCTGATGTAATAGCTGACGGTCGCTCCAGCCGCCGCCGTCAACAAGCCGACGATGATGATCAGCCGCTGGACCGCAGCCGCCGATGCGCTCGCATCATCATTAGCTTCCTTCATTTCCCGCTGCTGGAGAGCGACCAATTGATTCACCTTTTCATCAAATTGGGTTGTTAAGTCGCGCCCTGTTGTGGTCACAAGGGCGATGTACTGCTCCGGTTTGTTTTGCGCTTTTAAGTCGAACGTTTTTTGCCCAAGTTCGTAAAACTGCTGTTCAAGCAAATCGAGCTCGGCAAGCAGCTGTTTCGTTTCTTCCCGCGTCAGCTCCGCCGCAAGCTTTTCGCTTATTTTCTTGTACTCCCCATGCGCTTTTTCAAAGTTTTTCCTTGACGTCTCATCGCCGGTCAACAAATAGCCGCGCATGCTGCCGACCTCGCGGCGGATCAATACTTCAAGCTCTTTGGCATTGACAAGCTTCGTCACCCGTTTGTCGATCACATCGGTGTATGTACGGTCAAGAGTCGAAATTTCGTAATAAGAAAACCCGACTAGCAGCGCGATCAACACGTAGACGAGGCCGAAGCCAGCCAGCAGTTTTTTGCGCACGGTCATTTTCATGTTCATTGGCAAGTCCTCCGTCTGTGAATCAGTATGTTGTTCCATCTACATTATCGGATGATAACAGCCAATGTTTAGTATTTTTTTGGCTCTTTCGCCATCTTTGATGAAAAGGCCTGCTTCATTGAGAAAATCAACTGGATTTTCTCAATGAGCCTCCTCTTTCACCGTAAACTCGCAAGGAGAGCAAACCGGCCGCCCCCATGCCGCTTCCCCGCCTTACGCCGTTCCTTCCGGCTGCCACGTGTTTCGGCCGGTTTCGGCTTCATCATGAATGAAAAGCGAGGTGACAAGCGCGGCGATGCTGCCAATGAGGCCGAATAAAAACAAATGATGGATGCCGGTCATAAACGTCGGCGCCTTCGTCAAAAACGCTCCCATGACGGTCACGCCGATCGCCGTGCCGATATTGCGGCAAAACATAAAAAAGGCAGTTGCAATCCCCTTTTCATGGGCATCAGCAAGCTGCTGCGAGCCGATAACGCCCACGGTTGACGTCAAGCCGAACGACAGCCCTTGCAAAAACATGATGAAAAAGACGTACCAAAACCCATGGCTTTCATTCAGCAAGGCGAGGAAAAGGCCGGAAGCGACAAGCAGCACGTTGCCGATGATCAGAAGCGGACGATAGCCATAGCGCAAAATCCACTTCCCCGCCGGCACGGCGGCGATCATCCAGCCGACCGAGGAGCCGAGCAAGGCGACGCCGCTGGCAAACACGGACAAGTGGGCGACATTTTGCAAAAAGAGCGGGATGTAGCTTGACGTCCCAAACAAGGCGACACAGCTGACAAAGCCATTAATGTTCATCCATTTGAGCGTCCGATGATGAACAAGCGACAGCGGCACAAGCGGAGATGGCTGCCGTTTTTCGAAATAATAAAAGACGACAAGCAACAACGCTCCGGCCGCACCGTACCACCATCGCCCCTGTTCAACGACCGTGACGAGCAAAAGCAAGCTGATCGCCGCCGCAAACAGCGCCGCGCCCATATAATCAACCGCCGCCCGCTTCGGTTCATACACTTCTTTATACGGAAGCAGCGTCAAAAGCGAGAGCAAGCAAATCGGAATGTTGACATAAAAAACCCAGCGCCATGTCGCATACTCGACAAACAGCGAACCTAAAAGCGGCGCCAACACGGCAGAAAGTCCCCACATGGCCGTAAAAAACGCTTGGATTTTTCCGCGCTTTTCCACGGGGAACAAATCGCCGGCGATAATCGCCGGAAACGGCATCATAAATCCGGCCCCCACCCCTTGCAAGGCGCGGAACAAAACGAGCTGCACCATGTTTTGCGACAACCCGCAAAAAAGCGAGCCGATTAGAAATAAAATAATGCCAAAGCTGAATACTTTTTTGCGGCCGAATAAGTCCGACAGACGACCGGCAATCGGCGACAGGACAGTCGTCGCAATCATGTACGATGCAAACGTCCACGCATACAGGGAAAATTCCCCAAGCTCTTCGGCGATGATCGGCATTGTCGTGTTCATGATGGTCGTATCCATGGACGCGACGAGCATCGCCAGCACGATGCTGACCATGACCGACAGGCGGCTGCTCATACAAATAACCTCCTTTTTTGGTAAACTACAAGTATTTTATTTTACACGATAAAAAATCATGGCACAAAATGATATGCGTCAAAAATTTGGATCGTTTGTATTCATTGTCGAATTTTGTTACCCTAAAAGTGCAAAGCCCCAAAACCGCTAACACGATCCTCATGAGATTATTGTACAAATAAGGAGGAATGAGATGAAAAAAACAACAAGCGTCTTTTCTATTTCCATTGTGATCGCCATTATGTTCATTATTTGGGGAACCATTCCGGAGTCCTCTCTGCCGCGCTATCATTTAAACGCGGTCAGCGGTGCGGTGCACACGTTTCTAATCGATAAATTCGGCTGGTTTTATTTGCTCAGCGCTTCGTTGTTTTTGGCGTTTTCTTTGTTTCTTATTTTTTCCCGTTACGGAAATATCCGCCTCGGCCGCGACGGGGAAGAACCGGAATACAGCTATATGACGTGGTTTGCCATGCTGTTTAGCGCCGGAATGGGAATCGGGTTAGTGTTTTGGGGAGTGGCCGAACCGGTGTCCCACTATTACACGCCGCCAACAGGAGAAGAGGCAACGGCGGAAGCGGCCCGTCTGGCCATGCGCTACTCGTTTTTCCATTGGGGGCTGCATCCATGGGCGATCTACGGCGTCCTTGCCTTGGCGCTCGCTTACTTCCAGTTTCGCAAGCGAGAAGCCGGGGTCATCAGCCGCACGCTGCGCCCGTTGCTAGGAGCGCGGACAGAAGGCGGTCTCGGTGTAGCCATTGATACGCTAGCCGTATACGCAACCATTTTTGGCGTCGCCACCTCGCTAGGGCTGGGAGCCATTCAAATCAGTGGGGGATTGCATCAGTTGTTCCCAAATATTTCAAACTCTATTTCAACACAACTGCTCATCATTGTGGTTGTCACGGCTCTGTTTATGCTCTCGGCGCAAACCGGCCTAAACAAAGGCATAAAATGGCTGAGCAACATCAATATTGCGCTCGCATTGTTGCTTATGTTGTTCATGCTGTTTGCCGGTCCAACGAATTTTATTATGGATGTGTTCACGTCGACGATCGGGACGTACTTACAAAATCTTCCCTCGATGAGTTTCCGGCTCAACCCGTTCGAGCAAAATGATTGGCCGAAAGTGTGGACCATTTTTTATTGGGCGTGGTGGATCGCATGGGCGCCGTTTGTGGGGACGTTTATTGCTCGCATTTCCCGTGGGCGCACGATCCGTGAATTTATGATCGGTGTCTTGGTGGTTCCAACGATTTTCAGCGCCCTTTGGTTTTCCGTGTTTGGCGGCTCAGCTCTTTATTTGGAGCAGTTCCAACATGCCGGCATTGGCGAGGTAATGAATGAAAAAGGAGTAGAAACAGCTCTGTTTTTTACATTCGAACATTTCCCATTCGCTCCATTGCTCTCGGGAATTGCCATTTTGCTCATTTGCACATTTTTCGTCACATCGGCAGACTCAGCAACGTTTGTGCTCGGCATGCAAACCACTAACGGCAGTTTAAACCCGCCAAATTCGGTCAAGTTCGTCTGGGGCATCATTCAATCGGCAGCTGCGACGATCTTGCTGTGGACTGGCGGTCTGCAAGCGTTGCAAACCGCTTCGATCATCGCTGCATTCCCGTTTGCGATCATCATGATTTTGATCGTTCTGTCCCTTATCCGTTCATTTCAGGAGGAAGTGACGCGAAAAGCGAAAAAACCCATCCAATAATGACCAAAGGTGTCCCTCAAGCAACGGGACACCTTTTCTTATTATAGGATGTACGAAATGATTGACAGGCCTTATGATTCCCTTGGTTGTGACGATCAGCAGCTGAAGCAACATCTTTGCACGGGATGCATAAAAAAAGGCTGCCCGCCAAAGCCACAAATGTGCTTTATGCGAGCAGCCTTCCGCCGCATTCGGTTATGTTTAAGCCGACGTCCATACGCATCCCGTTAGTTAAGCACCCGGACCGCTTTTACAAACCGCGTTTTCCAATATGAGGACGTGAGCGACGAATACGTGACACCGAGCGAAACGGTGGCGTTGATCATTTGCCCGTTGCCAGCATAAATGCCGACGTGGTTGATTGTGCCGTTCGAATCGGTATCAAAAAAGACGAGATCGCCTTTTTGCAACTGGCCAAACGACACCGCCCGCCCGGCTTGCGCCTGCGCGGCCGAGGTACGCGGCAGCGAAATGCCGGCTTCGCCAAAAACGCGCATCGTAAACGATGAGCAGTCAAACACATCGGTGCGCGACGGGCTTGCTCCGTACAAATAGCGCGCCCCTAAATATTTTTCCGCAATATCGATGATTCGGTCGGCAAGCGATGCGGAGGACTCAGCGGCAGCCGAGTTGGCGGCCGACACCTGCTGCTTGGCCTCCCGGACATCAGCCGTTCCGCCCGCCACTTTAATGGCTTGGCCAATGCGAATAATGTTCGGGTTTGTAATTTGTGGATTCAGTGCCAATAGACGGTCGACCGTCGTTTGAAACTTGTTCGCAATCCCAAGCAGCGTATCCCCCGCCTGCACGATATACCGGCCGCTTGTCGGCACGGCTGCCGGCTGCACATTGTATGTATTGGAACGTTCCTGTCCCCCTGCTACTTGCAGCTTCTGCCCGGCGCGAATGAAGTCTGGGTTCGCAATGCTTGGATTGAGCTTGAGCAGCGCATCCACAGTCGTGCCAAACTTGCGGGCGATTCCGCTTAACGTATCACCAGGCTCGACCGTATATGTATTCGAAGAAGATTCGTTCGATTCATTTGGCTCATTGACGCGCAATACTTGTCCGGGAAAAATCAAATCCGAAGACAAATCGTTTTCTTGCTTTAACGCTGCGACCGTCGTGCCGGATTGCCGGGCAATCTTCCAAAGCGTATCGCCTTTTTGCACCGTATAGCTCGCCGCCGATGCCGCGTGGCCGGCCAACAACGAGCCGATCAACGTGCTTGTCAATACAACCGTTTTTTTCATGCTGCATCCCCCTATGACGTCGATGTATCCATCTTTATGTATCCATGTTTATACAAAATTCGCTATCACTCTACAAAATTCACCACAGTATTCCTGCACATGTGCCATTATAGTAAAATCAAAGCAATCCGTCTGTAACAGAAAGAATAAAAGTAGATTACAAAACGATTACAAAAAGCGCCCCCTTTGTCGCGCAAAGGGGGCGCAGGCTACATCACCCGTTTAAATAGTTTTTCAATTTCATATGTCGAAAAATGAACGATGATCGGCCGGCCGTGCGGACAAGTAAATGGGTCCGTCGTCTGCCGCAGCGCCTCAAGCAAAGCGAACAGTTCATCCTGGCGCAAATGTTGGTTTGCTTTAATGGCGCGCTTGCAGCTCATTAAGATCGCCGCTTGTTCGCGCAATTGCTTGATGTCGACCGTTTTGGCCGCCAACACTTGTTCGATCATTTCCTCGATGATTTCCTTTTCTCTCCCTTTCGGAAACCACGTCGGATGGGAGCGAACGAGAAACGCCCGCGGCCCAAACGGCTCAAGAAACACGCCGCAGCGCGCCAACTCATTGCGGCAGGCGGCGATTCGCTCGTACTCGTCGGCTGGATATTCAAACATCAACGGAACGAGCAGCTCCTGCACTTCCTTCGTGGCTTCGCCAAGTTTTTCCCGGAAATATTCATAGTTGATCCGCTCTTGAGCCGCATGCTGATCGATCATATACAGCCCATGTTCGTTCTCCGCCAAAATGTACGTCCCATGCAATTGTCCGATCGGATAAAGCGGCGGCAGGCGATCGGCCGCCGCTTTATCCTCCGCTTGCCCATCTGTCGGCAAGCGGAGGGCGCGCCGCTCTTCTCCCACCTCTTCCTCCTGCTTTCGCTCGAAAGCGGGCCCATGTTCGTCCGGTATTCCCCATTCATCCGTCTGCACAGCCGCGGATGGCCGCTCAGCCGGTGCGTCACCGGTTAGCGGCGCAAAAGGGGCGGTCGCATCTTCCCCGCCGCCGATGTCGCTCGATAAGACAGACGGCTCGCGGACGCGATGAATGAACGTCCAAGCCGCCTGCTCCGCCTTTGGTTTTGCCATCTTGCTGTCGGCAGATACGGACGGAATGAGCGTCCGCTCGCGAAATGCCTGGCGGATGGCGTCTGTGACGAGCTCATTCAGCTCTGCTTCCTTGCTAAAGCGGACTTCGAGCTTTGCCGGATGGACGTTGACGTCGACAAGCACCGGATCCATTTCAATGGATAAAAACACAATCGGATAGCGGCCAATCGGCAAGAGCGTATGGTAGCCGGCTTCAATCGCTTTCATGAGCGGCACGCTGCGCACATAGCGGCCATTGACAACAAGCGAGATGTAGTTGCGCGAGGCGCGCGTCACGTCCGGCGGCGAAATGTAGCCGCGAACGGTAAAATCGAGCGATTCCGCTTCGATGGGGATCATTTGTCTCGCCGTCTCCATGCCGTAAATGGCGGCGAGCACGTGCCGAACGTCGCCGCTGCCGTTTGTCGCCAGCAGCGTCTTGCCGTGATGGCGAAGCCGGAATGACACGTCCGGATGGGCGAGCGCTAGCCGGTTGACGACATCGGCTGCGTGGCCGAGCTCGGTATGGATCGTTTTCATATACTTGAGCCGCGCCGGGGTGTTGAAAAATAAGTTGGACACCGTAATCTCCGTTCCTTTGCGTCCGGCCGCCCGCTCGCGGGAGACGAGCGCGCCTCCTTTTAACACGAGCTTCGTCCCCGGTCCGCGGCCTGTGCCGGTCGTCAGCTCCACTTCGGATACAGAAGCGATGCTCGGCAGCGCCTCACCGCGGAACCCGAGCGTGCGGATGCGGAACAAATCGTGCTCGTTGTGAATTTTGCTTGTCGCATGGCGTTCAAAAGCGAGCAAGCAGTCGTCTTCCTCCATGCCGTCGCCGTTGTCAATGACGCGGATTTTCGCCATTCCCGCCTCTTCAAGCTCGATGTTGATGACCGTACTATGGGCATCAATGGCGTTTTCCACCAACTCCTTGACGACCGAAGCCGGCCGCTCGACGACCTCGCCGGCGGCGATTTTGTTTGCCAGCAGGTCATCGAGCTTGCGGATGCGTCCCATCGGGCCTCCCTCCTTTACTTGAGGAGCTTTTGCAGTTCATACAGTTTGTTGAGCGCCTCAAGCGGCGTCATCTCGAGCAAATTGATCTCTTTCAGCGCCGCGAGCGCCTTTTTCTCTTTGCTTGAAAGAGGCGGCTCCACAGGCGCCGGGGCAAGGTCAGGAAACATGCTCAGCTGCTCAAACGCCGCTTCCGCCAAAACGTCCTCCCGCGCCGCGCCGGCTGACGGACGGGAGGCCTTCTCGCGCTCAACCTTGCTGCCGACGTCTAACGCTTCGTTCCCCTGAAAAGCCAAACCCGCTTCCGCCAAAGCGCCATCGTCCATCCTGCCTGCGGCGGCTTCCTGTTTTCCCGCCGCTTTCTCCAGTTCCGCTAAAATGGCCCGCGCGCGTTCAATGAGCGAAGCCGGCAGCCCGGCCAGCTCGGCGACGTGAATGCCGTAGCTCTTATCGGCCGGCCCGTCGGCGATTTGATGCAAAAAGACGACTTTGCCGTTTTCCTCGATGGCGCGGGCATGGACGTTCGAAAGCCGCGGGAGCGAACGCTCCAAGGCGGTGAGTTCATGGTAGTGGGTGCTAAATAGTGTTTTCGCGCCGATATGGTCGTGAATGTACTCAATGATCGCCTGGGCGAGCGCCATGCCGTCGTACGTCGATGTGCCGCGCCCGATTTCATCAAACAAAATGAGGCTGTTTTGCGTCGCATGAGCGATGGCGTGGCGCGCCTCCAACATTTCGACCATAAACGTGCTTTGTCCTGCCGACAGGTCGTCAGCAGCGCCGATGCGGGTGAACACTTGGTCAAAAATGGGCAGCACCGCCCGCTCGGCGGGAACGAAACAGCCGATTTGCGCCATGATGGCGGTGAGCGCCACTTGCCGCATGTACGTGCTTTTTCCAGCCATGTTCGGTCCAGTGATGAGCAGCATTTCCCGCTCGCGGTTCATGTAGCAGTCATTCGGCACGTACATTTGCGCGCCGAGCACTTTTTCGACAACCGGGTGGCGGCCGCCTTGAATCACCAAGACGCGCTCCGTGGAAAACTGCGGACGCACGTAGCGATACTCGTCGCTGATCGTTGCGAATGATTGAAGCACATCAAGCTCGGCAATGGCTTTCGCCAACGTCTGCAGGCGCGGGATGTATTGCTTCACCTGCTCGCGAATGGCGACAAACAGTTCATATTCGAGTTCGATGCTTTTTTCTTCCGCCTCCAAAATGAGCGCCTCTTTTTCCTTCAACTCCGGGGTGATAAAACGCTCGGCGTTGGCGAGCGTCTGCTTCCGTTCGTAACGTCCTTCCGGAACAAGGGGGAGATTGGGCTTTGTCACTTCAATATAGTAGCCAAACACTCGGTTGTAGCCGACTTTGAGCGATTTGATGCCGGTCGCTTCCCGCTCCTTCGCCTCAAGTTCAGCGATCCACGCTTTGCCGTTGCGGCTCGCATCGCGGTAGCGGTCGAGCTGCTTGTCATACCCGTCTTTGATGAGGTTCCCTTCTTTGACGGAAAGCGGCGGCTGTTCTTGAATCGAGCGCTCGAGCAAATCGACGAGCTCTTCGCACGGGTCAAGGCGCTCGCACAGCTTGTCCGCTTCAGCGAGCGGCAGCGCGCCGACCGTCTGGCGGAGCGCCGGCACTTGAAGAAGCGACTTTTTCAGCTGCACGAGATCGCGGGCATTGGCGTTGCCGTAGGAGACACGGCCGACAAGGCGCTCAATGTCGTAAACGCCGCGCAGCCTGTCGCGCAGCTCCTGCCGTTCAAAATAGCTCGTTTTCAACGTTTCCACAAAATCGAGGCGCCGTTCGATTTCGCGCCGATCAATGAGCGGCCGGTCCAGCCATTGTTTTAAGAGCCGCCCGCCCATCGCTGTCACCGTTTCATCCAAAAGCCATAACAACGAGCCTTTCCTTCCTTTTGACCGCACCGTTTCGACCAATTCCAAATGCAGCTTGGAATGTCGGTCCATTTTCATATAGTGGTCAACTTGATACAACTCAGCCGGCTGCAAATGATCGAGCCGCCGCTTTTGCGTGCGGACGAGGTAATGAAGCAAACGGGCTGCGGCCTGCCGCAGCTTTTCTTGCGCCACATGGCCGATGACGCCGTTCCATTCGTCGCATAGAGATGTGTCGTCCTCATAAGAGACCGCCGCCCCGTACCGCTCTTTCAGCTCGCGCACCCACTCTTCGCCGCTGTCTGTGGCAACGATGATCTCCCGCGCTCCAACGGCGTGCAATTCGTTTGCTGCTTCCTCCCACGAAGAAAGAAGCGTCAATCGGACCTCGCCGGTCGACAAATCGGCGTAAGCCAATCCGTATGTACCATCAGCAAACGGCGTGAGCGCCGCCAAGTAGTGGTTTTCCTTCTCGGTGAGCCCTTTGCCTTCCATGAGCGTCCCTGGGGTGATGAGCTGCACCACTTCGCGGCGAACGACGCCTTTGGCCGTTTTCGGGTCTTCGACTTGTTCGCAAATGGCGACTTTATATCCCTTTTCGATTAACTGTTCAATATATCCTTGCGCCGAATGGTACGGCACCCCGCACATCGGCACCCGTTCATCGCCGCCGCCATCGCGGCTTGTGAGCGTAATTTCCAGCTCTTGCGCCGCCTTGATGGCGTCGTCAAAAAACAGTTCGTAAAAATCGCCAAGCCGGAAAAATAAAAACGCGTCCGGATATTGCGCTTTAATGTGCAAATATTGCTGAATCATCGGTGTGTACGATGGCATCGCTTCTCCCCAACCTTTTCGGCCCGAAGGCTCGTTGATTGCGCTACTATTATAACAAGCGGCAAAAGAAAAAACTAGGAAAGAAATTTCCTAGTTTTATTCTTCTTCGCCAAGCAGCAAATCTGGGCTTAAATCTTCTAATTCTTCATCAAGGTCATCCTCGTCGCAAAAATCGTCGTCCTTGCCGCAGCCTTCCGGATTGATGGCAACGCACACCTTCGTTTCGCCGATCACTTCGGCGACAAACTCCCGCTCAACATCGACGACGATTTTATTGCCGTTTGGCGAAATCGTGCACTCGAGGCAGTTCGGCTGCTGGATGACGCGGACGATGACATCGGTGTCATCGCTGATTAAATGATCTTTGTCGCGATATTTTAATTTGACGACGTCCGTATACGACACCGTTTCGGTGACGACTTCGGTTTTTGTATTGTGGTTGTACGAATACCAGACGTTGATGTCATAATGGCCGTGAATTTCGACCGTTTTATCGCATTTTTTCGCTTCATAACGGTGGTTGATGATCCAGCAGCCGAGAATGCTTGACGGGCGGTTCGGCGCCGTCACCGTATGGGTCGATTGTGTAAACTTGCGGCCTTTGCCGACAACGGCTTTCGTAATAATTTCTCTGTATTCAGACATCGAACGGAACCCTCCTCAAATGAATCTTCATTTCATCCTATGCGCCATCTCCGCTAATGTGCACAGCAAATGAATCATTATTCCGTATAGTTCATTGTATGCGCCTGCTCCGTTCGATGTGCCTTCTTTTTTGCCGCCAGATAGCCGCCCGCGGTTCGGGGAAAGGGAGAGCGCGCCCATAAGAAAAAAAGCGCCCCCAAAGGACGCTTTTGAGCCGCATGCCATTAATGGCAGCCGCCGTGTTTGTTGTAGCGAAGCGCGGCGCCGGTTTCGCCGCGCAG
Source organism: Geobacillus zalihae NBRC 101842 (assembly GCF_001544135.1). GTDB lineage: Bacteria > Bacillota > Bacilli > Bacillales > Anoxybacillaceae > Geobacillus > Geobacillus zalihae. The sequence continues at coordinate 39,990 of NZ_BCPV01000013.1, forward strand.
CACGTCGCCTCCCGTCGAAGCGAGAATTTCATCGGTCACCGTATTCGAAATCGTCGAGGCGACGAGCTGAAGCAGGTCGTTCACATCGGATTGGGACTGCTGGAATTCGCTGACGATCGGGATTTGCGACAACTCTTCGTAAATGGCGTCAATTTTGGCCTCAACCTGTTTCAGCGCTTCATGTTTTCCGTAATGCTGAAGGTTGACCGCTTGCTTTTGCAGCGATTTCAGCTCGTTGATCAACGTGCGCACTTTTTCGTTTTGGTGGATTTTTTCTTCCGCTCGTTTGAAAAAGTCGACTTCTTCCGTTTCGGCGATCATTTTCGCCAGCTGCTTCGCCTGGGCCAAGATATCATCCCGCGTATATTTTGCCATGTTCGTTCACCTCGATCGCTTCATTGACTAGCTCGCCCGTCAGCGTCCACGTCTTTGCCTGCGTAATGCGCACGTTGACCAATTGGCCAATGAGCGATTTGGGGCCGACGAAGTGGACGAGCTTGTTTTTGCGCGTATAACCCGCCAATACATCCGGATTCGTTTTGCTTTCGCCTTCCACAAGCACTTCGACGACTTGCCCTTCGTATTGCTTCATTTTCTTGGCCGCGATTTCTTGAACAAGGTCGTTGAGACGCTTGAGCCGCTCTTTTTTCACTTCCATCGGCACGTTGTCCTTCATGTTCGCCGCCGGCGTGCCTTCGCGCGGTGAATAGATGAACGTGTAGGCCGAGTCAAATTCGACTTCACGGTAAAGCGACAGCGTTTCTTCAAACTGCTCGTCCGTCTCGTTCGGGAAGCCGACGATAATATCCGTCGTCAACGCGACATCCGGAATGGCGGCTTTGATTTTGCGAACGAGCTCCAAGTACTCCTCGCGCGTATATTTGCGGCCCATCATTTTTAAAATTTCCGTGCTGCCCGATTGCACCGGCAAATGGATATGCTCAACCAAGTTGCCGCGTTTGGCGAGCACTTCGATGAGCCGGTCGTCAAAGTCGCGCGGATGGCTCGTTGTGAAGCGGATGCGCGCAATGTCAATTTTGCGCAGCTCATCCATTAAATCGCCAAGGCCGTACTGGATGTCGGTGAAATCTTTTCCGTAAGCGTTGACGTTTTGCCCAAGGAGCGTAATTTCTTTATAGCCTTGGGCGGCGAGCTGGCGCACTTCTTGGATGATGTCTTCCGGACGGCGGCTTCGCTCTTTGCCGCGCGTGTACGGGACGATGCAGTACGTGCAAAACTTGTCACAGCCGTACATAATGTTGACCCATGCTTTAATCTTCCCTTTGCGCACTTTCGGCAAGTTTTCAACAACGTCGCCCTCTTTCGACCATACTTCGACGACCATTTCTTTCGACATGTACGCCTCATGCAAAATGTACGGCAGGCGATGGATGTTGTGCGTGCCGAAAATGAGGTCGACGTATTGGTATTGTTTTAAAATTTTCTTGACAACCGATTCTTCTTGCGACATACAGCCGCACACGCCGAGCAATAAGTCCGGGTTCGTCGTTTTGAGCGGCTTTAAGTAGCCGAGCTCGCCAAACACTTTGTTTTCCGCGTTTTCACGGATCGCGCACGTGTTGAGCAAAATGACGTTTGCCTCTTCCGGACGGTCGGTCGGCTCATAGCCGAGCGCCATGAAAATGCCGGCCATCACTTCCGTATCGTGCTCGTTCATTTGACAGCCATACGTGCGGATGTAAAACTTCCGTCCGCGCCCCATGCCGCGAAACTCTTCAGGAATCGCAAAGTCTTTGACGTACTTGACTTCCTCTTTGCCGCGTTTCTTCGCCTCTTTTAAATTCGGCGGGAGAAACACGCTCGTGAAATATTTCTCATAGTCTTTCGTCGTTTTTTCTTTCAGCCGGTCCAAGGCGGATTTTCTGTCCGCTGGATGGCTTTCGGTTTTGATTTGTCCCGTTTGCTCCAAACGTTGTTTTTCGTTCATAGCAATCTCCTTTCTTCACAAAATCATTCGATCATCCGGGACGAGCGGCCGCCTTTTCCTGTGCAGCCGGCCTCGCCTCGGCAAATTTCTTCCAACCACACACTACCATAGTATATCGCGAGCGGCAAGGAAACACAATGGGGTTTGTTCCGGAGGACCGGAACATGTCATGATAACAAAAAACACCCAATGAGGCAAGCCTCCATCGGGTGCAAATGGTTTCCATTTTTACATAAACTCTGCTACGAGTTCGGCGAACTTTTCTTTGCTCATTTTCAGCTCCGCCTCGGCAAGCGGCGCCTCGCTGTAGCCTGGCACAAGCTCTTGGTACGACTTTTGTTCTTTGTTTTGATAAATGATCCCGGTGACGAGACCATCGTATTTCATGACCGTCTGCATCGCCATCTCCCGGTCGGACGGGTCGTATCCTTCGATGTCGCTCACCTTGATGAGCCGCTCTTTGAACCACTCGTACGTATTCACTTTGTTGTACGTCACGCACGGGCTGAAGACGTTGATGAGCGCAAAGCCTTTATGCTTGACGCCTTCCTCAATCAAGCTTGTCAATTCTTTTAAATCGCTTGAGAAACCTTGCGCGACAAACGTCGCTCCGGCGCTTAACGCGATCTCGAGCGGCGACAAAGCCGGCTCGATCGACCCGTGCGGCGTGCTTTTTGTTTGGAAGCCGGCAGCGCTGCGCGGCGATGTTTGTCCTTTCGTCAACCCGTAAATTTGGTTGTCCATGACGATGTATGTGATGTCGATGTTGCGGCGAATGGCATGAACCGTGTGCCCCATGCCGATCGCGAATCCGTCGCCATCCCCGCCGGCGGCGATGACCGTCAAATCGCGGTTCGCCATTTTCACTCCTTGCGCCAGCGGCAAAACGCGGCCGTGCGTGCCGTGAAAGCCGTAAGAGTGAATGTAGCCGGAAATGCGGCCCGAGCAGCCGATCCCGGAAATGACCGCGAGTTCGTGCGGCTCCAACCCGAGATTGGCGGCCGCGCGCTGGATGGCGGCCTGCACGGAAAAGTCGCCGCACCCCGGACACCAGTTCGGTTTCACATCATTGCGGAAATCTTTAAAGGTGGCCATTGCGCTAACAACTCCTTGCATTTAGTATAGACGTCGCCCGGCAAGAACGGATTGCCGTCGAATTTTAAGACGCTGGCGATTTTATCAGCGTGCCCGACGTTCATTTTCAACAAGTTCGCCAGCTGCCCGGTAGCGTTTTGCTCGACGACGACGACTCGTTTCGCTTTCTCGACAAGCGGCCGCACGTCGTCAACCGGGAACGGATGAAGCAGACGGATGTGCGCATGGTTGACTTTGACGCCATCTTGCTCGAGCCGCTCCATCGCTTCTTCAATGGCTCCGCGCGTCGATAAAAAGCCAACAAGGAGCAAATCCGGTTCTTCGTGGCGGAGTTGTTTGTGCACCGGCGTCGGGAAGTGGATGTGCTCAAGTTTGCGCATCCGTTTTTCCATTTGCGCCCGGCGGTTTGCCGCCGTCTCTGACGGGCGGCCTGTTTCGGCGTGTTCGACCCCGGTGACATGGTGGATGCCGTATTTTGTTCCCGGCAGCACCCGCGGCGAAACACCGTCCGGCGTGATTTCATACCGTTTGAAGTTGTCTTTGTCCGGAAGCGGCGGCAGTTCACCATTCATCAGCTTGCCGCGGCGGATCTCGATCCGATCGTAATCAAGCGGCTCAACCGTCTGCTTGCCGAGCGACAGCTGCAAATCCGACAGGAAAATGACCGGGCATTGGTATTCCTCGGCTAAGTTGAACGCTTCCGCCATATCGTAAAACGCTTCTTCGACCGTGCTTGGCGCCATGACAATTTTGGGAATTTCCCCGTGCGTGCCATAGATCATCGCGAGCAAATCCGACTGCTCTTGCTTTGTCGGCAAGCCGGTGCTTGGACCGCCCCGCTGCGTATCGACGACAACAAGCGGTGTTTCCGTCATCCCGGCCAGCCCAATCGCTTCGGCCATAAGCGACAACCCGGGTCCGGCCGAAGCGGTGAACGCCCGCACGCCCGCATAGTTGGCGCCGATCGCCATCGTACAGGCGGCGATTTCATCTTCTGTCTGGATGACCGCGCCCCCAAAATCCGGCAGCTTTTTAATCAAATACTCCATAATCTCCGAAGCTGGGGTGATCGGATAGGCGGCCATAAAGCGCGCCCCGCCGGCAATGGCGCCCAAGGCGATGGCATCGTTGCCAATCATGAACATTCGCCGTTTGCCGTCGGCTTTGGCTAGTTTCATCGTTTTCGTCGAACCATCGAGCTGCTCTTTCATATATTGCGCTCCAGCGCGAATCGCTTCCATGTTTTTCTCAACGACTTGCGCCCCTTTGCGCCCAAATGTATCAACGACAACACTTTCGAACACGGCGGCGTCCAAATCGAGCACCGCACTTGTCGCGCCGATGGCAACCATGTTTTTCATCAGCGGATTGCCAAGCTGTGTGGCGATATCGGTGAACGGAACGGCGTAAAGCGCCACTCCTTTTCCTTCCGGAATCACCGGATTGAATTTGGCGTCCGCCATGACGATGCCGCCGCTGTGCAGCTCGTGAAAGTTGAAGTCAATCGTCTCTTGGTCAAACGCCACCAAGATGTCCAAATCGTCTGCGACCGCCCGCACCGGCTTCGTGCTGACGCGGATTTTGTTGTTCGTATGACCCCCTTTGATGCGTGAAGAAAAATGACGGTATCCATATAAGTAATATCCGAGGCGGTTCAGCGCTGTGGAAAAAATTTCTCCTGTACTTTCAATTCCTTCCCCTTGCTGGCCGCCCACCTTCCATGACAGCTGTTCGATCATGCATTACACCCCTTCATATTCACTCCAGCCTTTCGCTACTATTGTACCACTTTTCTGACAAGGAAACTATCATTTTAAACGCCTTTTTCAGCCGGCACCGCGGATGCCCTGTCTTCTATTTTAGGATACGCAGAGCCGATACTCCGTGATATTCGTCACTCCGGTAAATGGGCGTAGAAGTTGCCGAATAAAAAGCGGGATGCTTGTTCGGCGGAGTAATGCTTGTACAGCTCGTTGACAAGCCGCGCATATTCCCTTGCCGTTCCAAGACCGGCGACCGTCTCCGTGATGCCATCGAAGTCGGAGCCGAACCCAACGTTGTTTTCCCCCCCGAGCGCGCAGATATGGTCGAGAAGGCGAAGCACATCGGCGATCGTTGCTCTCCGTTTGTCCTTCGTTAAAAAGTACGGGACAAAATTGATGCCAATCATCCCGTCTTTTTCAATCAGCGCTTTCAGCTGCTCGTCCGTCAGATTGCGCGGATGCGGGCAGAGGCGATGGGCGTTCGAATGAGAAGCGATCGGAAAACAGGCTGTTTCGATCACATCCCAAAACGCTCTTTCCGACAAATGGGACACATCGACCCACCGCTTTGTTTCATTGAGCAGCTCGACGACTTGCCGGCCAAACGCGGTCAAGCCGGCGCCGCGCTTCTCCCACGCCCCGTCGGCGACGGCGTTTGGAAAGTTCCACGTCAGGCCGACAGAAGCGACGCCGAGGCGAAGAAGCGTCTTTAACTTGACAAGGTTGGCGCCGATGGCGTCGCATCCTTCGAGCGTCAACATCGCGCCAATTTCCCCTTCTTTCAGTGCGGCGATATCCTGCTTCGTCCGCACAAACTTGACGGACGGGAACGCCTCGACGATGCGGGCAAAGAAAATGTCCACCATCTCCAATGCCGCTGTGAACCGGGCTTCTTCCGGCACGGTTTCCGGCACGTAAATGGCAAAACATTGCACTTTTATTCCCGCTTCCGCCATGCCAGAAAAGGTGACATGAAGCGGCGCCCCATCGTGAAACGACAACGACCGGTCTTGCCATAGCTTCATGAGCGCATCACAGTGAGCATCGAAAATCATTCATTTTCCCCCTTAAAAAAGCAAAAATAACCTGCCTGCCTTCTGCAGCGAAGGCGCCAACAGGTTATATTTTACCATTGACTCATCATCGAGTTAACGAGGTTCGACGATTAATTTAATGGCGGTCCGCTCTTCTCCGTCAATAATAATATCGGTAAACGCCGGAATGCAAATCAAGTCCATGCCGCTTGGTGCCACAAACCCTCGTGCGATCGCTACTGCCTTAACGGCTTGGTTCAATGCACCTGCACCGATCGCCTGAATTTCCGCCGCGCCGCGCTCGCGCAGCACCCCGGCAAGTGCACCGGCTACAGAGTTCGGATTCGACTTTGCTGAAACTTTTAATATTTCCATTTCTAGCTCCTCCCTCGTCCCCTTGAAAAATGGATTTCGGTAAAATGTCTTCACTGTAACTATATTCACTGTTTCGACAACTATTCCTGCTGAGGAGAAGCTTGTTTTTAAAATTTATAAAAAAACGATTATTCAAAATACGGGTGGTCGTCATTAATGATCAACCGTTCAATGCCAAGCGCACGCCCGCTTTTTCCATCAACATCGACAAGCACCGCGTTCAGCTGGCTTCGTCCTTCCTTGACGCCGAACCGGACCGGCAGTCCGGTTAAAAATTTGCGCAGCACCGCGTCGCGGTCAACCCCTAAAATGCCGTCATACGGGCCGGTCATGCCGACATCGGTAATATACGCCGTACCCTTCGGCAAAATGCGATTGTCCGCCGTCTGAACGTGCGTATGCGTGCCGATGACGGCCGACACGCGTCCATCCAAGTGCCAACCCATCGCCTGTTTTTCGCTTGTCGCCTCAGCGTGAAAATCAACGATGATGACCGGCGTGCGCGCCGAGGCAGCGGCAATCAATTCATCCGCTTTTTGAAACGGACAGTCAATCGCCGGCAAAAACGTCCGCCCTTGCAAGTTGATGACCGCCGCCTCCCCTTGCTCGGTCGGCACGTAGACGATGCCTTTTCCCGGTGTGCCGGGCGGATAGTTCGCCGGGCGGATGAGCGCCTTCGCCTGATCGATGAATTCAAAAATATCGCGCTTGTCCCACGCATGGTTGCCTAATGTCACAACATGGGCGCCTTGGGCCAAAAACGCCCGGTAAATCGGCTCGGTGATCCCTTTCCCGCCGGCGGCGTTTTCACCATTGATGATGACGATATCGGGACGGTGTTTTTCTTTTAATTTCGGCAAATAATGCTCAACCATTTTTTGCCCCGGCGAACCGACGACATCGCCAATAAATAAGATTCTCATGATCGATCCCTTTCTAATCAAAAAAATATGACGCTTCGCTTCAAAGGTGGTGCGGATCCATTGTACTTTCTCATTTTACGCACAAAAAAATAAAGTGGCAATAGGATGCCACTTTATTTCGCATATTCGACCGCGCGCGTTTCACGGATGACGGTCACTTTAATATGGCCCGGGTAGTCGAGCTCTTCTTCAATCCGTTTGCGGATGTCACGCGCCAACCGGTGCGCTTCCAAATCGTCGATCATATCCGGCTTGACCATGATGCGCACTTCGCGGCCAGCCTGGATGGCGTACGATTTTTCCACGCCTTCGTACGATTCCGCGATTTCCTCCAGTTTCTCTAAGCGGCGAATATAGTTTTCCAGCGTCTCGCTGCGCGCTCCCGGCCGCGCTGCGGAGAGCGCATCCGCCGCCGCCACAAGCACCGCGATGACCGATGTCGGCTCGGTGTCGCCATGGTGGGAGGCGATGCTGTTGATGACGACGGGATGTTCTTTGTACTTCGTCGCCAGCTCGACGCCGATCTCCACGTGGCTGCCTTCAACCTCATGGTCGATCGCCTTGCCGATATCATGAAGCAAGCCGGCCCGGCGCGCCAACATTTCGTCTTCTCCGAGTTCGGCCGCCATCAGTCCGGCTAAAAACGCCACTTCCACCGAATGTTTCAAGACGTTTTGTCCGTAGCTCGTCCGGAACTTCAGCCGCCCTAAAATTTTGATCAAATCCGGATGCAAGCCATGGACGCCGACTTCAAACGTCGTCTGCTCACCGACTTCGCGAATGTGCTCATCGACTTCGCGGCGCGCCTTTTCCACCATTTCTTCAATGCGCGCCGGGTGGATGCGTCCGTCTTGCACAAGCTTGTCTAACGCGATGCGCGCCGTTTCGCGGCGAATCGGATCAAACCCGGACAAAATCACCGCTTCCGGCGTATCATCGATAATTAAATCGATGCCAGTCAGCGTCTCAAGCGTGCGAATGTTCCGCCCTTCGCGCCCGATGATCCGCCCTTTCATTTCATCGTTTGGCAAGTTGACGACGGACACCGTCGTTTCGGCGACATGGTCGGCGGCGCAGCGCTGGATGGCCAGCGACAAAATCGCTTTCGCCCGCTTGTCCGCTTCCTCTTTCGCCCGCGTTTCCGCCTCTTTGATCATCATGGCAATCTCATGGGACAGTTCTTTTTCAACGCGTTCCAAAATGAGCTGGCGCGCATCGTCGCGCGTCAGGCCGGAAATGCGTTCGAGTTCGGTTTGTTGCTGCTTCACGAGCGCTTCCACTTTGCTTTCCATTTGTTCAATATGCTGTTGTCTTTCGTTTAACGCTTCTTCCTTCGCTTCAAGCAGCGCCTCGCGTTTGTTGAGCGCTTCATCTTTGCGATCGAGGTTTTCCTCCTTTTGCATCAAGCGGTTTTCTTGTTTTTGGAGCTCGCTTCTCCGGTCGCGGATGTCGCGCTCCGCTTCCGTCCGCAATTTATGAATCTCGTCTTTCGCTTCGAGAAGCGCCTCTTTTTTCAAGGCGTCCGCCTCGCGTCTCGCCTCTTCAATCAGCTGCTCGGCAGCTGCTTTCGCGCCACCGATTTTCGCTTCGGCAATCGATTTGCGAACAAAAAAGCCAACAACGGCACCAATGACTAAGGCAAGCAAAGCGGAGATGATGATCGAACCCATCGTTTCACCTCCTCTTGCTGTTTCGTTTTCCCTTGCGCCTTCTTCGCGCCATCGTCCGGCGCAGATGGACATTCCCGTTTTCAACGTATTGGCTTGGTCGTTTGCCTGGCCATTTCCACGCGCCCCCGCATCCAAGCAGTTCGCCGCTGCGGGCGGGCACGCGACCCTGCCGTGTACATGGACAAATATACATGTTCATTGTAAAGGCGGCGGTAGGAATTGTCAAGATATTACACAGGAGCCTTCTTAAGCCGCGGCACGCAGAGCGTTCTGCTCTGCCTCTTCTTTTTGGCAAAATGCGAAAAGAAACAGAACCGCCTGCAAGTTAGTCGGGCGTCCTCCGGCATATCCTGCAAAGGGACGTGAATGGCCGTTCCGTTTCGGCAGCTAGGAAAAAGGCGCCCCAGCCATGCCAGGACGCCTTCCGTCTGTTATTCCTCAAGCAGCCCAAATTCGTCTTGCATCGGTTCGCCGCCTGCTTCGCCATCATCGATGCCGTAATGTTTGCGGATGGCGCGGGCGATTTCTTCGGCGATATGCGGGTTTTCTTTCAAAAATTGTTTTGCATTCTCCCGCCCTTGGCCGAGCCGTTCGTCTTTGTACGAATACCATGAGCCGCTTTTTTGCACGATGTCCAATTCGGACGCCATGTCGAGAATTTCCCCTTCGCGGGAAATGCCTTCGCCGTACATAATGTCGACGTCAGCCGTTTTAAATGGCGGCGCAACTTTGTTTTTGACGACTTTAATTTTCGTCTTGTTGCCGACCATATCATTGCCTTGCTTAATTTGCTCGGCGCGGCGCACCTCTAGGCGGACGGAAGCGTAAAACTTGAGCGCCCGCCCGCCCGGCGTCGTTTCCGGATTGCCAAACATGACGCCGACTTTTTCGCGAATTTGGTTGATGAAGATGGCGATCGTTTTCGATTTGTTAATGGCGCCAGACAGCTTGCGAAGCGCCTGGGACATAAGCCGCGCTTGCAAGCCGACATGGGCGTCGCCCATCTCCCCTTCAATTTCCGCTTTCGGCACAAGCGCCGCCACCGAGTCGATGACGATAATATCGACCGCGCCGCTTCGCACGAGCGCTTCCGCGATTTCGAGCGATAGTGATAGGTAAGCCTTTGATGCAATCTCCGGCTTTTCCCCCACCCCACACCGTGCGTGCGAGTTTCCCCGCACACGGCGTTCCACCGGGACAGCTTCGATAGCCCCGTTTGGGCTATCTCTCCACCATATCACCTCGCGATGACATGGCAGCAGCACCTACAATTTTTCCAGCGAACAGAACTTTTATATTTTCAGCTTGTTCCTATACTCCGTTAGTTTGTCAATCATTTTTCGTTCTGTAAACGGCGGTTCTTGGTTGCTATGGACAAGCCTATGGCATTGGTTGCATAAGCTAACTAGATTAACGGTCTTATTGATCTCACTTAAAGGTTTACTCGGGTCAATATGATGGCAGTGGAAGTTACCGGGACTTAAGTATACAGCACATATTTTGTATTTTCCTTTATCTCTGTGAAATACATTCACCCTATTTAAGAAATATTCAAGATTATATTTCCCATCATTATGCTCAGATAAAATGTAGATGAATATCGAATCGTGATCAAACAGACTCATTTTATCTGGCAATCGTATTTTTCTATGCTTTTCTTCATACATTTTTCTGCCGTCTGCAGTGTATGGGGTCATTTCTTGTTTGAATACTGTTGCATACTGTATAGGCGTTATTTTTGCATGAGTAATCCCTACTCTTATGCCATCCTCTGTGACGACAGAAAAATGTTTCATTTGATAGCCTTTATGTCTGTCAATCCGATTGTGAAACTCTGACACAGGCCTTTTATATTGCGCCGCTTTTTCTTTCCCATACATTTTAACCCAGGTGCGGTAGGCTGTCTCTTCAATGACGCGATCTACTTTGCCCATAATGTACTTGGAAATGCCTATTTTTAGATGATTGGCTAATCCTATAATTTTGGCGTTAATGTTTTCAATATCAAGGGCTTTCTCTAATTCCGATTTTCTCGTTCTTAACAATCGAATATCGCGCTTAATTTCTTTGACCTTGGCATTGACTTTTTCCATATCGGGAATCATTCTAGCGGCGAATCCTTTTTTATGAAAGCGCCGCTTTCCTGCCTCAATACAAAAGCCAAGAAACTTAACCCGTTGTTCGCGGATATCTGCAATGAACGTTTTCTCATCCGATAGAGTTAAGTGCAACTCACAGGCTAAATACTGCTTACATTGCTCCCTTATTTTTTCCGCATATTCTTTCGTATCCGTAAGAATAACCCAATCATCAGCATAACGAATGTAAAAGACGGGATGATGTCCCTTGTTCCTTAACGCCGCTAATGCGTTTTTCTTTTCCCGATAGTTTGCGTTATTAGGGTGATACTCATATTCTTGGCCAACCATCCAGTCAAAGCTGTTGAGATATACATTAGCCAACAACGGGCTAATAATTCCTCCCTGAGGAATCCCCCTAGCGGTTGGATAGAATTTACCTTGTATCACTTGCCCCGCCTTCAGCATTTTCTTAACGATGCATAGTACCCGTTTATCCCTAACGCCCATATTCCACATGATGTTCAGAAGCTTCTTATGATTGATGTGATCAAAATAACTTTCAATGTCACCTTTTACAACCCAATACAGCTTGCTTCCGTTGATGATTTTCAGCATCCAGGCTAAGGCATGTTCGGTGGAGCGATACGGTCTGAACCCATAACTGTGCGGATAGAATTGGGCTTCGAAAATCGGCTCGAGCACTATCCGGAGCATCTCTTGGATGATTCTATCCGTCACCGCGGATATTCCTAAGGACCTCGTTTCCCCTTCCTCATTCGGACTATTGCCTTTTCTTTTTGAGCTTTTGGCATTTCCTTTGGGCTTGTTGCACCTTCTCACTGGTATAGGCTTATAGTCATTGAGTTTGGCTTTTATCATCCCGAAAACCTTTTCCGTTGGCATAAGCAAATAATCATCTACTATTTTCTGATCAATCCCCGCCGTTTTGCTACCTTTATTGCTTTTAATATTGCGAATAGCTTCTAAAATGACAACATCATTTTGAAGCAACTCAAGCATGCCGTAAAAATGTTTTTCCTTTTTAGCTTCTTGATAAAGAAGATCCAAGCAGTTTCTCAAGTCCTGTTCGCTTTTTACGACAAGTTTGTTTACCTTCATGCTCCTTTCTCCCTTTTTATAATACTGGGTGGAAGTGCCATGAATTAGCCTGCTTGCCGTAACATGTAGATACTTTGCCGCCCCGGCTGGTTCCCTTCACTCCAGAGCGTTTTTTCCTCCCCCATCGTTGCCTTTGGGGTTCAAACGGCGCTCCTTCATCATTACTATGGAACCGCTGACTCCCCCTAAGATATCATCGACCAGCCCTGTCTCCTCCTTAGGGGGCCTCTCACGTTCCCTACAGCCTATCCCTTCTTTTGAACGCCCTTAGGTGCCTACTCTACTCGGCAGGACCTCTGATTGGAACGTCCGCTACCCATCAGAGCAGTAACCGAACTAAGCCAGCCGGTTAAAGGAAACACCGCAAACAAGACACGGTGGTTCGTCCTGTATGGTCCCTTTTCAGGGAGCACCGGTAACCGAGCTTCACGCATAGGTTCCTTTCGTCACCATAGGCGTCTTTTAAGGAGCCCCGCACCACTTTCGCCATAGCCACATTTTGCGGCCTTAGGCTACTTGGGTTACGACTTCACCTGGCTTCATACATCCCGGTGAGGGTGCACCGGAATGCATGCAGGAGTCTCAGGCTCGTGGATATAGGACTATCACCACGGGAAGGAATTTCACCTTCCAACTCGGCTGTAGAGTTGTCCCGATGTTCCCATCGGACTCCGCTTTCGTGCCTACGCACTTATACGGAAACGTGACGCACCTTGCTCGCCCGTGTCAGGCTGGGAAAGCAGCAATTCATCGATATTGACCCCTAATTTTTGTGCATAGATGGGGTCGAGCGATAGCGATAGGTAATAGTCACCCTCGGCATTACCCGGAGGGGCTATTTTCCCCCGCTTCACACCGTGCGTGCGAGTTTCCCCGCACACGGCGTTCCATCGAGTACCCCGGTTACTAATCCGCTCTAGACTTTACTAGTGTACGCACTTTCTGTATTCCTCGAGTTTACTTATTGTGTAATGGCGTACATCTTGTCTTGTAGGTCGCGGAATTCCTGCTCCGACCTAGGAATGATTAGTTCTTGAAACGTTTGGTTGATAGTATCAAATCCTTTCTAGCGGATTTGTACCATACACGTTTTTAGTCAGTTTTGCTCACCGAAACCCTTACGGATTTCCTCACGGCTTCCTAATCATTGTCTGGGTTAGTAACCTAGGGTACTCGACTATGCCCCTTCGCTCCGCAGGAGTTACCCTGCTTCATCACTACTACGGGCTGCTGCCCCACCCCTTCAGCAGTCATTTCCTCCTGCTTAGCGGCATCGGGATGCGCATCCCTTGGCATCCGCTGGGGTGGTTCACCTGTACCGCATCACCTATCCTTGCATGCTCCCTTAGGCTCCACCTCTGACCCGTCAGCCGCCTTTCTGCCCATGGTTGGAGGGCTCAAGGCAAAGATCCTCTACGGGATCAATCCAGACTCGGCAAACACGAATACCTCATCCAGGGCTGAACCTCACTTAGGAGGTGAGCGCCTTCTTTTTTCGGCGCCCCACGCCTTACGAGCCGTACTTCCGGTGGTTCGTTCCAACGCTATGCGTTCTCTAGCCATAGGAGCTTTATGGACCCCCGGCTACTTCGCTAACCGCTTCTCAGGTCTGCTTTTCGCCGTCCTCTCCGAGCTTCGTACAGCCATGTTGCGCACCATGACCGCACGTCGGGGTATTAGGGCGGGAATGCCAACCTTCATTCCCGTCTCGGATTTTCACCGAGCTCTCGGTGATGCAGTTAGGACCTACTCATGCTCAGTCCCGCTGACTTTTCGCACGGCGTTTCCGCCATACTTCAGTCAGCAACAGGTCGCACCGTGCTCTGCGTCGATGAAAGCTGCTTGCCCGCCCCGCTTTTGCACTTCCGCGATCGCGTGAAGGGCAACGGTCGTTTTCCCGGACGATTCCGGGCCGTAAATTTCCACAATCCGCCCGCGCGGATAGCCGCCGACGCCTAACGCGATGTCGAGCGCCAGCGAACCGCTCGGCACGACCGACACTTTGCGGTCGACTTGCTCGCCGAGCTTCATGATGGCCCCCTTGCCAAACTGTCGTTCAATTTGTTTTAATGCCTGCTCCAATGCAGCTTGACGATCTTGGTTCACTAACCTACTCCTCCTTATTCTAGGACTACTTATACTATAACGCGTTTTGCGGCCATTGCCAAGCAAAAAACGAACGTCCATTCGTTTTTTCGGTGGAGAAACTAGCAACAATCGCCATACTCATGCGGTGGAAAAAACGATGTGCGGTGGAGAATGGAGAAGGAAGGGGGCGGCCGATCAGCAGTCGGCCGCGAGCATCTCAAGCAGAAAAAAACAGCCGTATTTGGCGGTGCGGATGCGAATGGCATCACGCGTGCCGGACAGCGTCAGACGGTGGACAGTTGCATCGCGCCCGCGGACGGCGATGCCGATATACACAGTGCCGGGCGGGTGGCCCTCAAGCGGATCGGGTCCGGCGACGCCGGTGAAGCTGATGCCGATATCCGCATCGCACATCGCGCGGACGTTTTCAGCAAGCAAACGGGCGCACGGCTCGCTCACCGCCCCTTCTGCCTCAAGCAGCGTGCGCGGTATGCCAAGCACCTGTTCTTTGACGCCGTTTGTGTAGCAGACGACACCGCCCTGCACGACTTGAGACGCGCCGGGGATGGCGGTGAGCTGTTCGAGGAAAAGGCCGCCGGTCAAACTTTCGGCCGACGCGATCGTCCATCCTCTTTCTTTTAACCGCTCGAGCGTCTTTGTAAACAACGTTTCATCGTTATATCCGTAGCAGTGGCGGCCGACGCGCGCCAAAATGGCCGCTTCCACTTCGTCAAGAAGCCGCTTCGCCTCCGCCTCATCCTGATGCTTCGCTGTCAGACGAAGCGTCACTTCACCGTCGCCGGCCAGCGGCGCGATCGTCGGATTCGACTGGGCGTCGATCAAATCCGCAATCGCCGTCTCGAGCGCTGATTCACCGATGCCAAAAAAGCGGAGCACGCGCGACTCGATGCGCTCGGAAAGCGAAAACGTACGGCGCAAAAAGGCGTTTCCGTATTTTTTGAACATCGGCCGCATTTCTTTCGGCGGCCCGGGCAGCAACATGTACGTAATGCCGTCTGCCACAAGCGCCATCCCTGGCGCCATGCCGTGCTCGTTTTTCAGCACCGTCGATCCTTCCAAGACGAGCGCCTGCTTTTTATTGTTTTCTGTCATCGGCCGGTTTGTGCGGGCAAAATACGCCTCAATCGCTCGGAGCGCTTCCTCGTCGATCACGAGTCGGCGGCCAAGCAAACGGGCGATCGTCTCCTTCGTTAAATCGTCTTTCGTCGGGCCGAGACCGCCGGTGAAAATGATGAGGTTCGCTCTCGTTTGCGCCGTTTTCACCGCCTGTTCGAGGCGGCCGGCGTTGTCGCCGACGACGGTATGGAAATAGACGTTAATGCCAAGCATCGCCAGCTGCTGCGACAAAAACTGGGCGTTCGTATTGGCGATTTGCCCAAGCAACAGCTCGGAGCCAACGGCAATGATCTCCGCGTTCAACAGACTTTCTCCCCCTTTGCGGCCGGCTATTTCGAATGGGAAAACGCATGTCTGTTTTTCGCAAAATAATCCCAGCCAGACCAAATCGTGAAAATGACCGCCACCCACAGCGCCAATTCAGCGAACGGAAACGAAATGAGCGAGAAAGGGAAGTTATGTAACAATAAAGCGGAAATGGCGACAATTTGCGTCCATGTCTTGATTTTGCCAAGCATGTTGGCAGCGACGACTTCCCCCTCGCCGGCAAGCACGAGCCGCAAGCCGGTGACGGCAAACTCGCGGCTGATGATGACAATCACCATCCACGCCGGAACGGCCCCGAGCTCGACAAGCACGATCAGCGCCGCCGACACAAGCAATTTATCGGCAAGCGGATCTAAAAATTTTCCTAAATTCGTCACCAACCCGTATTTGCGGGCATAGTAGCCATCGATCCAGTCCGTCGCTGAGGCGATGATGAAAATGAGCGCGCCGGCAAGATGGGCCACCGGAAGCTCTGTCCCGCCGATTTGGATGCTTCCCCACCCGAACGGAACGAGCATCACGATCAAGAAAAACGGGATGAGCATAATGCGCGCTACCGTAATTTTATTCGGCAAGTTCACCACAAATACCTCCGCTCATTCAACATCGTTCAGTCCGTGCGAAAAGCAGGCGCCTTCCTGCGGAAAAGCGCCCTGTTCCATCATTTCTTCAACACGAAATGCAGCTTTTGGTATACTTCCTCTTTCGGGGCAAACGGATAGGCAAACGGCTGGCCGTTTACCTTCATGTCGACGTCCAGCGTACGCCCGATTTTCACCCATACTTCGCTTTCGGCCGACAGATCGAACGTTTTCGTCTGCCCGCTTGTCAAGTTTCCGCGGTAAAACGTATGGCCTTTCGTATTGTATACTTCGACCCATGACGTTCCTTTGGATGAAAGCTCGATGGAAAACGCGCCGGAGCTTTCGACTTCAATCGTCGCCGTGTTGCCGCGCTTTTCCGTCACATTCATCGCCGCAGCCGGCTGTTCTTCTTCGCCAGTCGGCGCTGGCTGTTCATTTTGCTGTCCGTTTTCATTCGTTGCCTTCTCGTCCGTTTCCTTCGCCGGCTGCTTTTGTTTCGCTTGCTCAAGCGGCGAATGTTTCGGCTTTTCGACCTCCGCTGTTTTTGGGCTTGTCTTTGTCGGCGGCTCATTTGCGGCGCCGTGCTGGAGCAGCACCCAAACGAGGACTGCCGCCCCGATGACGACCGCCGCGACAACCACTTTCGGCAGCCAATCGAGCCATTTCGCCCCCTCGGCAGACAGTTGCTGGTGCGTCTTCACGCGCGACAGCGTCTGCGGAATGTCATCTTGATAAGACTGGGGAATGTCCTGTTTATACTGTTCAAACAGCTCATCCGGATCAAGCCCGACCGCTTCAGCATATTGCCGGATGAAGGCACGCACATAAAAATTTCCAGGCATGATGGCATAGTTGCCTTCTTCGATGCCGATCAAATACCGCTTTTGAATTTTCGTCATCTCCTGCAGCTCGTCCAAACTCATCTTTTTTTCTTCCCGTGCTTCCCGCAAACGTTTTCCTAGTTCCGTCAACGGCCAACACCTTCCACTTTTTTTAAATTAAAACCCAAATTCGGAAAACCCGTCATCGCCCAACAATGACGGGCGGTCAATCGCTTCGTAGGAAATATCTTCGTCCGGTTCATGGCGCAGCTCAATCATATAATCAAAATCATCGAGCGTGTATTCCGTATGGCGAACAAACATGTCCGGATGCTCGACGACTTTCGTCGCCTCAAGGCGCATGAGCTCACGGATGAGCTGCCAGTGCTGCTCGTTCCCGCGGCGCGTTGAGACGATGCCGTCGATAATGAAAATGTTGTCCTCGCTATACTCATCTTCCATCAACTGCGTGCGAACCGTCTGTTTAATCAGCGTCGATGAAACAAACAGCCATCGTTTGTTGGCGCACACGCTGGCGGCGACGATCGATTCTGTCTTGCCGACGCGCGGCATCCCGCGGATGCCGATGAGCTTATGCCCTTTTTCTTTAAAAAGTTCCGCCATAAAATCGACAAGCAGTCCAAGTTCATCACGGACGAAGCGGAACGTTTTTTTGTCATCGGCATCGCGCTGGATATAACGGCCGTGGCGGACGGCGAGGCGGTCGAGCAGCTTCGGCTGGCGCAGCTTCGTCACCGTAATGTTGTCCATCGTCCGCAAGATCGTCGCCAACCGTTCTATTTGCTCGTTATTGTCGCACAAAAGCAACATGCCGCGGCGCGAATCCCGGACACCGTTGATCGTCACGATGTTAATGGACAACATACCGAGCAGCGAAGCAACGTCGCCGAGCAACCCCGGGCGGTTGACATGAATTTCATATTCCAAATACCATTCCTGCTTGCCCATCCCGTCTCCTCCCTTGCCGGTGTCCGCACGAACGCCTTATGCTAAGTTCATACTACTATAATTATAAATGGAAAAGCAACCGAAAAGGAGGAAGAAAAAAGAGAGGGAGGCCCCTCTCTTTTACCGGGTGATTATTTTTGTTGGACCAGCTTGACCATCATGTTGGCAAGGGCGTGCTGCTCTTTTTCATCCGCAACGCTCCAAAGATCAGCGAGCACCCGTTCTTCCGGGTTTTTCGGGTCGACGTGTTTCGCCAAATAATCCCCGATTTGGTAAGCGACATCTGTGATCACTTGCTGGGTCAATCCTTGCTGTTGCGCTTGTTCTAAACGTTCCGCCAAAAAGTCTTTCCATTGTTCAAAGTTATCCAGTACCGACATGTCAATCCCTCCTTGTTGAATGTTTCAAGGATAGTTTGCCTGCCGAACCGGAAAATATACGTTCAACAATACCAGCCGCCGTTGACGGAAATGACTTGGCCGGTGATATACGAAGCGCCATCAGACAGCAAAAACGCCACCGTTTCCGCCACCTCATCCGGGGTGCCGAGCCGGCCGGCTGGAATTTCGTCAGTGAGCGCTTCCAGCTCCTCAGGACGAAACACCCGCAGCATATCGGTATCAATCGCCCCCGGTGCAACAGCGTTGACGCGAATGCCGCTTGGGGCAAGCTCCTTGGCCAGCGCCTTGGCAAACGCGTTCTGCCCTCCCTTTGTCATCGAGTACACCGCCTCGCATGAAGCGCCGCACAATCCCCAAATCGAGGAAATGAACACAATATGACCGCGCTTTCTCGCCACCATTGATGGGATCAGCCTTTTGATGAGCAACACCGGGCTTGTCATGTGAAGCCGCACCATCCGCTCGATTAATTCATCGTTCATGTCGGTCAACAATCCGTAATAGCTTGCACCGCTGTTGTAAACGATGGCATCAACCGGGCGATCGATTTGCGAAACGAGCTTTTCCACCCCATCCGGTGCCGACAAATCGGCCTCAATCGGCACAATATGCACATCGTTAAGCTCTTCTTTCAGCGCTTCAACAGGCGCCCGTCGCCGATAGTAATGGAGAAAAAGTCCGTACCCCTCCCGAGCGAGCACACGGGCGATGCTTTGTCCGATGCCTCCAGAGGCTCCCGTAATCAAGGCGTAGCGCATGAAACCATCCTCTCCTTTTTGCCGCAAAAAAGCATCCTTCTCAGGAAGGATGCCTTATTGCCCTTTTGGAACGACTTCGCAAACCGCGATTTGCGAATCGCGGAAGCAAGAAGAGGCAACCGCCGAGATATCGTCCATGGCAAGGGATGAAAGCGCCGGCAAAATGTCAAACAAGTTGGATCCGTAAAACGCGTAGCGCGTAAACTGGTTGGCGATGTATTCCGGCGAGTTGAGCGCGCGCAAAAAGGCGCCGATTTTTTTCTTTTTCACCCGTTCAAACTCTTCCTTTTTGACTGCTTCCGACGAAAACGACAGCAGCACCGTTTGAATTTCCGAAGCGAGCCGTTCAGCGTCCCTTGTATCGCCGCCGATCAACGCGAAGCCGAACCCGCGCTCTTCTGTATAATCGTACATAAATGTATCATCGATCAATCCTTCGCGGTACAGCCGTTCATAATGCGGCGAGCTTTTTCCAAACAAATAGTCCAATGCGACGTGGAAGGCAAGCTCATGCCGAAGTTTTTGTTCGCCGGCTTCAGGAACGGACGGCGCTTTGATGCCGACAAAGCACTTGTTCGTCTGCACATGCATCGGAATCACTTTTTTCTTTTCCGCTACTGCGCTCGGTTCTTCATACGCAAATCGCTTCACTTCCGGAGCTTGCGGGAACGACTTTTTCGCCTGGTTGTCGCGGATTTGCTGCATGATTTTTTGTTCATCGACCGGGCCGACGACAAACAAAAGCATGTTGCTCGGGTGGTAAAACGTTTCGTAGCACTCATACAGCAACTCTTTCGTAATTTGGGCGATCGATTCAACTGTGCCGGCGATGTCGATTTTGACCGGATGGTTGTGATACATGCTTTCGATGGCGCCGAAATAGACGCGCCAGTCTGGGTTGTCGTCGTACATCCGGATTTCCTGGCCGATGATCCCTTTTTCTTTTTCCACTGTCTTATCGGAAAAGTACGGGCTTTGCACAAAATCGATCAACGTTTCCAAGTTTTTCTCGACGTTGTCGGTGCTTGAGAACAAATAGGCGGTGCGGGTGAACGTCGTAAAGGCGTTCGCCGAGGCGCCTTGTTTGCTGAACTGCTGAAACACGTCGCCGTCTTCTTTTTCAAACAGCTTATGCTCCAAAAAATGGGCGATGCCGTCCGGAACGCGCTTCATCTCCGTTTTACCGAGCGGGACGAACTGGTTGTCGACCGAACCGTAGTTCGTGGTGAATGTCGCATACGTTTTGTTGAATCCTTTTTTCGGCAAAATGTACACGTCAAGGCCGTTGTCCATTTTTTCATAAAACAGCTCTTCGTGCAGCGTCTCATACACCCGTTTTTCCATCTTCCGTCGCCTCCATTCCGGTCAAAAAGTACACCGTATCAAGCTTCACCTTGTCAGCGACGCGCACCACATCCTCGCGCGTCACTTGATCGGTGCCGGCCATCCATTCATCGATC
>NZ_BCPV01000014.1 GCF_001544135.1 Geobacillus zalihae NBRC 101842
GCGTTGAGACGACGTTATGGTACAACACCTCCACAAGCCCGCGCGGCGTATCGAGCGTCTCAAGCAGCTGGTTGCGGATGACCGCTTTCGTCTGCGCCATTTCTTCATCTGTGAAATCGCCGTTTTTCATCGCCTGCATTTGCTCATCGATGATGCGGCGCGCCTTCTCATAGTTGGCCGGTTCAATGCCGGACATGACCATCAAAAGCCCTTTATGGCTCTCAAGCCTTGAGGCGGCATAATAGGCAAGGCTTGCCTTCTCGCGGACGTTGATGAACAGCTTCGAATGGGAAAAACCGCCAAAAATGCCGTTAAACATTTGCAAGGCGTAATAATCGTCATCTTCATACGTCACATTTGTCCGATAGCCGATGTTGAGCTTTCCTTGCTTCACGTCTTGCCGCTCGATGACTTCGCGAACTTCCCCTTGCGGCTTGACAGAAACCGACGATGCGCGCTCCCGCTTTGGACGATCCGGCAGAGAAAAACGCTGCTTCACCGCATTGAGCACCGCCTCTTCAGCCACGTCGCCAATGACATATAGATCCAGCTCATCCTCGGCCAGCGCTCGTTCATAATAGCGATACAGCCCTTCCGCCGTGATGCCGTCCACGTCTTCAAGCTCGCCGTTTGGAGAGAGGGCGTACGGTTCGCCTTTGCACATTTCTTCTACAAGGCGCATGTTCGCATAGCGCATTTTGTCATCATACACCGCCTGAATGCGTTGACGGAGCGCCCGCTTTTCCTGCTCAACAATGTCAGTGACAAACCGGCCGCCATCAAGCGCCGGGCGGAACAGAAGATCGGCCAAGAACTGAAACGCTTTCGCAAGAAGCGGCGTTTGCTCCGGCAAAAATCGTTCATTGGCGACATCGATGCGAATCGTCATGATATGATGTTCGCCTTTTTTCGTTAAATCGACGTTCAGCGTCGCCCCATACAGTTCATCCAAATAGGTGCGCAGCGCCTTAACGCTCGGATAGTCGGCCGTGCCGCTTTGCAAGACGTATGGCAAAAGCGCGCGCAGCGTGACCGTCTCTTTAGCAAGAGGGGCCTTCATTTTCCAAACGATCGTGTTCGTTTTGTACTTATCGGTCGAAATCGTATGGACGCGAACCGGTCCGACCGCTGTGACTTTTTCGTCGACCAATCCAACTCCTCCTTACTTTTTCTCTTTGCAGATATGCACTATCTTTCATTTATTGTAAAGCGTCTTATCAACAATATACCTTTTGCCAATGGAAAAATGCAAATCATTCCATTCAGCAAAAACGGCCGTCCGTTTTTCGGACAGCCGCTTTCATCACCGTTTTCCTTTGATGTATGGCGTGCCAGCCGCTTTCGGCGCCTCAGCGCGGCCGATGAAGCCCGCCAGCGCCAAAATCGTGAGTGCATACGGGGCGATGAGCAAGTAAACGGTCGGGACGTTTTTCAAGAACGGAATCGTTTGCCCGACGATGCTTAAGCTTTGCGCCAACCCGAAAAAGAGCGCCGCTCCCATCGCGCCGATCGGATGCCACTTGCCGAAAATCATCGCCGCAAGCGCCATAAATCCGTGCCCGGAAATCGTCGCATGGCTGAAATCGCGGGAAATGATCGTCGCGTATACCGCACCGCCCAAGCCGCCGAGCGCGCCGCTGATCATGACGGCGATGTAGCGCATTTTGGCGACATGAATCCCCATCGTATCCGCCGCCATCGGATGTTCGCCGACGGCGCGCAGCCGCAAGCCAAACGGCGTTTTATAAATCACATACCAAGAGACAAACGCCAACAAAATGGCGATGTACGACGTCACATACGCATTGGAGAACAACAGCGGGCCGATGACCGGGATGTCGCTCAACACCGGCACATCGATTTTGTCAAACCCGACTTGAATTTGGTCGGTCTGGCCTTTGCCGTACATTTTTTTGACTAAAAACAGCGACAGGCCAAGCGCCAAAAAGTTGATCGCCACCCCGCTGACGACTTGGTCGGCGCGAAAGGTGACCGACGCGACAGCGTGCAGCAGGGAAAATACAGCGCCGACCACCATGGCAGCCAATAAGGCAAGCCACGGCGTCCATTCGCCAAACCGATCGGCAAACGTCAAATTAAAGACGATGCCGACAAACGCGCCGATGGTCATCAATCCTTCAAGCCCGATGTTGACGACGCCGGACCGTTCGCTGAACACGCCGCCAAGCGCCGTGAAAATGAGGGGAGCCGCAAAGAAAATCGCTGTCGGGATAATCGTCTGCAACACGTCATACACGCTCACTTACTCCGCCCCCTTTTGCCAGCGAGATAACAGCCAGCGAATCATATAGCTCGATGCCACAAAGAAAATAATGAGCGCGATAATAATGTCAACGAGTTCGGTCGGCACGCCGGCGCTTGACGGCATTTCCAACGCCCCGACTTTTAAGGCGCCAAACAACAAGGCGGAGAGCAAAATGCCAAACGCGTTGTTGCCTCCGATCAAGGCAACCGCGATGCCATCAAATCCAAGGCCGGTAAAGCCGGCTTTCGTCGAGATGTTTCCAAATGTGCCAAGCCCCTCCATCGCCCCGGCGACGCCGGCAAAAGCGCCGGAGATGACCATCGCTAAAATGATGTTGGCGCGCACGTTCATGCCGGCATACTGGGAGGCATGCTGGTTGAACCCGACCGCCCGCAGCTCAAACCCTTTCGTCGTCCGCTCAAGCAAAAACCACATGACAAATGCCGCGGCGACAGCGATGAAAATGCCGTAATGCATGGTGGAATGATACGTAATGGCATCAAAAAAGTCGGAGTGAAGCGATGCGCTTTCTTTCACCGGCTTTGATTTAAATCCCTCATCGGACAAAACGGAACGGATGATGGCGTTCGTTACATGCAAAGCAATATAGTTCATCATGATCGTAATAATGACTTCATGCACTTTTAAATACGCCTTTAGCACGCCCGGGATCAGCCCCCAAAGCGCTCCGGCGAGGGCGGCCGCCAAAATGGCGAGCGGCAAATGGATGATTTTCGGCAAGTCGAACGACACGCCGACCCAGACGGCCGCCAGCCAGCCGACGATCAGCTGCCCTTCGACCCCGATGTTAAACAAGCCGGTGCGAAAAGCAAACGCCACCGCCAACCCGGTTAAAATGTACGGCGTCGTCTGGCGGATCGTTTCGCCGATATAGTACGTATCGCCAAACGCCCCGTACACGAGAGCGTAAAACCCAGCGATCGGGTTGTAGCCGCTCACGAGCATGACGATGGATCCGGCAGCCATGCCGAGCAAGACGGCCAATACAGGAATCAACAATTGCTGGAGACGGTTTGACTTCATCACGACACACCTGCTTCCTTCCGTTTGCTTCCGGCCATCAGCAGCCCGAGCTCTTGTTCCGTCGTCTCTTTCGGATCGACGATGGCGACAATTTTCCCCTCATAAATAACGGCGATCCGGTCGCTGACGTTCATGACTTCATCGAGCTCAAATGAGACGAGCAGCACCGCTTTGCCGCGGTCGCGCTGTTCGATGAGCCGCTTATGGATAAACTCGATCGCGCCGACGTCAAGCCCCCTTGTCGGCTGGGCGGCGATCAACAAATCCGGGTCGCGGTCAACTTCGCGGCCGATGATCGCTTTTTGCTGGTTTCCGCCCGATAGCGCCCGCGCCTTCGTATATTCATCCGGCGTGCGCACGTCAAATTCGCGGATGAGCTGGCGCGCTTTTTCGTAAATGGCTTGAAAATTCAACAGACCCCGTTTCGAGTACGGCGGCTGATAGTACGTTTGCAGCACCATGTTTTCGCCGATCGGAAAGTCAAGGACAAGCCCGTGCTTATGCCGATCTTGCGGAATATGGCCGACGCCGGCTTCGATGATTTTGCGCGGCGGCAAATTCGTAATGTCTCGGCCGTTGAGGCGGATTGTCCCTGATTCAGCTTTGATCAACCCGGTTATGGCTTCAATGAGCTCGGTCTGGCCGTTGCCGTCAACTCCAGCAATGCCGACGATCTCGCCGGCGTGCACCGTCAAGTTCAAACCGTTGACCGCTTTGATCCCGCGCGCGTCCTTGACGACTAAGTCTTTAATTTCCAACACCGGTTTTCCCGGCTCAGCCGGTTTCTTAGCGGTCGTAAACTGCACCTCGCGGCCGACCATGAGCGCCGCCAGTTCGTTCGGATTCGTCTCCGCCACATTGAGCGTCGCAATTCCTTTGCCGCGGCGGATGACGGTGACGCGGTCGCACACTTCCATAATTTCTTTAAGTTTGTGTGTAATTAAAATGATGGATTTTCCTTCGCGGACGAGCGTGCGCATAATTTGGATGAGCTCGCGGATTTCCTGCGGCGTCAACACCGCTGTCGGTTCGTCAAAAATCAAAATATCGGCGCCGCGGTAAAGCGTCTTTAAAATTTCCACGCGCTGCTGCATGCCGACGGAAATGTCGGCAATTTTCGCTGTCGGATCGACCGCGAGTCCATATCGTTCCGACAGCTCGCGCACCTCCTGTTCGGCCCGCTTCATATCGATCGTTCCCGCCCGCGTCGGTTCGCTGCCTAAAATGATGTTTTCCGTCACCGTGAACGTATCGACGAGCATAAAGTGCTGATGCACCATGCCGATGCCAAGATCGTTGGCGACGTTCGGGTCGGTAATGCGCACCGGCTTTCCTTTGACGCGGATTTCGCCGCCGTCCGGCTGGTATAAACCGAACAGCACGTTCATGAGCGTCGATTTGCCGGCCCCGTTTTCGCCAAGCAGAGCGTGTATCTCCCCCTTTTTCACTTGCAGCGTAATGTTGTCATTGGCGACAAACGAGCCAAACACTTTGCGGATATTGAGCATTTCAATCACGTATTCCAAGCGATTCACTCCTTACTGCAGCGGGGTCAAAATCACAAAATGAGAGGCGGCAGCAAAACAGCCGCCCTTCATCCTATTTCGCGCAGGAGACTCCCACTTCAACGACCAAAGGGAGTAAGTGGGAGAGGAATGCGCGTTCCCCCTTTCTTTTGTGTATGATCGAATAAAGACGTGGAGAAAACTGTTCAATAAAGGCACTCCAATCACGGCTGCTCGATGTATGGAGTTGGTTGCAGGAAACGTTGCAACCGTCAAACATCGAGCGCAGGTCTGTCTGTTGTGTGTGGAAGCCAAGTACTGCCAACAGACACACCGAGAGAATCGGCAACGATGCAGGCATGACCTGCGTCGTTGGGCAGCGGTCAACCTGCCCCCTGATGCAACCCCAAGTCAAGGAAGGAGGACGAAGTCCGTTTGCACTTCTGGGGAGTTGCAAGCCCCCACTTCAAGCGTTCGCGAAGTGGGGGTAGTTGACGATTTTGAAGAAGGCTAGCGGCTCGCGCTAGCCTTCTTCGCCGTTGTTCGTCACTTGATCGTCGCAGCGAATTGCTCGTACTCTTTCCGGTTTGTCGGAACTTTCACTTCGCCTTTGATGATTTTTTGCTTCCATTCGTCAACAGTTTTTAACACGTTCTCCGGAATGTTGTCTTGCGTCGGGGCAATGCCAACCCCATTTTCCGGCAACCCGTACTCAATCGTTTTGCCGCCCGGGAAGTCGCCCTCTTTCGCCCGTTTCGCCGTGTCATAGACAGCGACGTCGACGCGCTTCACCATCGAAGTGAGCGTTACGTTGTACGTTTTGCCGCCGACTTTCACTTCTCCCTCCGGCGCTTGGTCTTTGTCAACACCGATGACCCAAATTTCGCGGTTCGGATCTTTCTTCTTCAAATCTTTCGCTTCCGAGAAGACGCCGCTCCCAGTCGCTCCAGCTGCATGGTAGATGATGTCGATGCCAGACGCGTACATGCTCGAGGCGATCGCTTTCCCTTTATCCGCTTGGTCGAACGCCCCGGCGTATTGCACTTCCACAGTCGCCTTCGGATTGACCGCTTTCACGCCGGCGCGGAATCCGCTTTCGAATTTTTCGATCAACGGAATCTCCATCCCACCGACAAAGCCGATTTTATTCGTTTTCGTCATTAGCCCGGCGACAACACCGACAAGGAACGAGCCTTCATGCTCCTTGAACGTGATGCTGGCGACATTTGGCTCGTCAACAACCGTGTCGACGATGGCGAAATGTTTTTTCGGGTTTTGCTTCGCGACTTCTTTCACCGCGTCGCCCATCAAATACCCGATGCCGAAAATCAAGTCAAAGTCGCTGCGCACAAGCTTGTTTAAGTTCGTGGCATAGTCAGCGTCGCTCGATGACTGCAAGTAGTCGTAGCCGCCGCGGCCTTTTTCAAGCCCGTTGTCTTTGCCGAACTTTTGCAGCCCTTCCCAAGCCGACTGGTTGAACGATTTGTCGTCAATGCCGCCGACGTCGGTGACCATGGCGACGCTGAACGTGTCTTTTCCGCCCCCGGCATTATTTCCCCCTTGACCGCCACAAGCGGCAAGCAGCGTGCTGGCGGCGAACAAAGTGGACAAAAGCAATCCCATTCGCTTTTTCATCCATCACTACCCCCTGCTTTGAAAATTGGTTCCTTTATTTAGTATGAAACTTCCGGCTTCTTTCTATGTACCCTTTTCACCCCCTTAAAAGCTGAACCGCTTCCGCATGACATGGAAGCTGAACTTGTCGGAGCGGAAGTAGTTGACGGAATAAAAAATCGGCTCATCGTTTTTATCGAAATGCATTTGCTTGAGCACAAGCAGCGCCGTTTCCGGGTCGCATTGCAAAATCGGCGACACTTTTTCATGATAGCCGAGCGGCACGATGCGCGCGACCGCATAGGCGATGTCGCGATGCGTTTGGTTGTGCAAGTTTTCAAACAACGACTCTTGCTCATAAGAGATCCCTTTGGGCAAATATTTGCATAAAATTTTATCCAAGCAATAAACGACCGGCTCTCCATCAGCGGTGCGCACCCGCTCGATGAGCAGCAAATTCTCGTCCGGCCGGCATTGGAAACGGCGCATATCGTCTTCCGTCGGCTGTTGGATGGAGGAAGACAAAAAAATCGTTCCTGGCTTGCGCCCCGCTTGACGAATCATATCCGTGACGCTTGAGAGCTGCTCGATGCCGGACGTAAACAGCGGACGGGCGTTGACAAACGTTCCGACGCCGTGGCGGCGGATGATAATGTTTTCTTCTTCAAGCACCCTGAGCGCTTCCCTCAATGTCGCCCGGCTGACGCCAAGCTGTTTGGCGAGTTCAAACTCGGACGGCAGTTTTTGCTTTTCTTTGTACACTCCCGTTTCAATATCGCGCTTGATGCGATCAATCACTTGCAAGTAAAGGTGGCGGCTGTCTGATTTGATTGACATGACAACGTCCTCCGTGTTACGCATTTCCGTTGAGATCAGACCTCTGACATTAGACATATAACCTTTTTGAGATTACTATATCATTTTTTACTGGGCAAATAAATAGGTGATATCAAATTTTGTCGAAGAAAAAGAAATAGGATTGGCAACGCTTCCAATAAGATGTATGATTGAGCGGGCAGGCTTTTTTCGCCCGCCCTTTTTCCCATTTATGATGTCTTTTTTAAATCTTCCTTCGACCAAAGAACGGCGCGCGGCTTGCTTCCTTCATACGGGCCGACGACGCCGCGCTCCTCCATGGCATCAATGAGCCGAGCGGCGCGATTGTAACCGATGCGGAAGCGGCGTTGCAGCATCGAGACGGAGGCGCTTTGCATTTCAACGACAAGACGGACCGCCTCATCGTACAACTCGTCTTCAAGGGCTGAGGAAGAGGGTTCGCTGTCTTCGACGAACATCTCCTCATAATATTGCGCCTGCTGCTGTCCGATGACAAACCGAACGACGTCTTCCACCTCTTGGTCGGAGACAAACGCCCCTTGGACGCGCACTGGTTTTGAGGCCCCCATCGGCAAAAACAGCATATCGCCGCGGCCGAGCAGTTTTTCCGCCCCGCCCATATCCAAAATGGTGCGCGAGTCGATTTGCGATGATACACTGAAGGCGATGCGCGACGGAATGTTCGCTTTGATGACGCCGGTGATGACGTCCACCGACGGGCGCTGGGTGGCGATGATCAAATGGATGCCAGCGGCGCGCGCCATTTGCGCCAAACGGGTGATCGCCTCTTCCACATCCGAGGAAGCCACCATCATCAAGTCGGCCAATTCGTCGATGATCACGACGATGTATGGCAAAAGCGGCTGCTGTTCCGACGCCGTTTCGTTATGGTGGCGGATATGCTCGTTATATCCTTCAATGTTGCGCGTGCCGGTATGCGAGAACAGCTCGTAGCGCCGCTCCATTTCTTGGACGACTTTTTTCAGCGCCTGGGCCGCTTTTTTCGCGTCGGTGACGACCGGTGTCAACAAATGAGGAACACCGTTGTACACACTTAACTCCACCATTTTCGGATCGATCATCATCAGCTTCACCTCATGCGGCTTCGTGCGCATGAGCAGGCTGACGATAATGCCGTTGATGCAGACGCTTTTGCCGCTGCCGGTCGCGCCGGCGATCAACAAATGCGGCATTTTGTTTAGTTCCGCAGCGACGACTTCACCGGAGATGTCGCGCCCAAGCGGAATCAAAAGCTTCGCCTTGTCCCGTGTATGCTCAATGGCTTCCAGCACTTCGCGCAGCGAAACAGTGGCGATCTCTTCATTTGGCACTTCGATGCCGATCGCAGACTTGCCGGGGATCGGTGCTTCAATGCGGATGTCTTTCGCCGCCAAAGCGAGCGCCAAATCGTCGCTTAAGCTGACAATTTTGCTCACTTTCACCCCGACGTCCGGATACACTTCATATTTCGTCACCGCCGGACCGAGGTGCACTTGCGTCACTTTCGCCTTGACGCCGAAGCTTTGGAACGTTTTCTCCAGTTTTCGCGCGTTGGCGTAAATGTTCGCATGATCGGCCGATTGCCCGGCCGGCTTCGGCAGGCGAAGCAAATCAAGCGGCGGCAGGTCGTAATTGGTGTTTTCATGCTCGGAAAACGCAAGCGGCGGCGCCGGTTTGTCCTCCTCCCCCCCACTGTCGCCTTCCACCAGTGGATTCTTCTCTTCTTCCGGCTCAGCGGCCGACCGGACTGCGGCAAAATCGGAAATGATCGGCGGCGGGGAAAGCAATTCCTCATCCGGCTCGACGCTGCTTGCTTCAGCCGGCTCGTCTTCCCGCTTTGCGGCCGCCCGCCGCGAGCGTCGGCTTCGGCCGCCGCTTTCCTTGCGCTTCCTCCCCGCCCGCCATTGCTTGATATCTTCGACAAACGCCAACCATTCTTTTCGCACAAACGCTGCGGCAAAAGCAACCCATTTGCCGGCCGTCTCGCGCAGCGATTTCCCGGTCAGCACGACAAAGCCGACGATGAACAGAAGGAAACAAATCCATTTCGTCCCGGGCGAATCGAACAGCTGGTAGCTGGCGGCAAATAACAGGGCGCCGACCATTCCGCCCCCTAAATCCACATCGGCCGCCTTGCCGCTTGCTTCGTTCCAAAACAGCCCCCACGTCGTCCGAATGATGCTCGGATCAAGCTCGCCGCGCCGCGACATGAGTTCAAACAGCTTGTCATGGCTCAAAAGCAGAAGCGCCGCGGCGATGGACGAAGCGCCGACAAACGGGCGGCCCGTCCATGACGGCCACTCCCGCCGCCACATGACGATGAGCGATAATAGGAAAAGTCCGCCTACTAATAGCATGTACCATTCGCCGAAAAAAAAGCGACCCACAAGCACGAGCGTCTCCCCGACAAGCCCGAGGCGGGCCATCGCAACGACAGCGACCGCGAGCAAGCCAAGTCCGATCAATTCAAAGCGGATGGTTTCCGTCCATGGCTGTGTTTTTGACGGTTTCCCTTTTCTTCTTCGCTTTCGTTTCGCCATGATCGTTCACTCCAGCATGAATGAATTGGCAAGCCGGAAAAAAGCAGCCAACAATGGCTGCTTTTTTCCGTTTGTTTACTATTATATCATGAACGGCTGAACAATTCATTACGATGTTGCCAGAGAAGCCGGAAATCGCGCCCCAGGCGCATATTTGGCGTTTAAAAAATGGAACGGATTCGTGCTTAAGTTTTGTACGATTTCATATTCTCCCGTTTCGACAGATTGGACGAGAAACGGAATGCCATCGTAATACACCATTTTCCGCTTCTCATAAACAGCGGCATCGACCGGAAAAATCAAATGTTCGGGCATGATCGTATACAAAATCATTGGATCATCTTCCCTTCCCCGTTTTTCCTCATCGCGATCAGCTCGCGCAGCTTCGCCATCGCTTGGGACACGCCCCCGACTTCATCGATGAGCCCGTACCGAACGGCGTCAGGCCCAACGACGTTCGTGCCGATGTCGCGCGTCAAATTGCCTTTGGAAAACATGAGCTCTTTAAACTTTTCCTCGCTGATCTTCGAATGTTTCGTCACGAAGCGGACGACGCGCTCCTGCATTTTATCCAAGTACTCAAACGTCTGCGGCACGCCGATGACAAGCCCCGTCAAACGGATCGGATGAATCGTCATCGTCGCCGTCTCGGTGATGAACGAATAGTTGCACGACACAGCGATCGGCACGCCGATCGAATGGCCGCCGCCAAGCACAACGGAAACAGTCGGTTTCGAGAGCGAGGCGAGCATTTCGGCAATGGCGAGCCCTGCTTCCACATCGCCGCCGACCGTATTTAAAATGACGAGTAGCCCTTCAATTTTCGGGTTTTGCTCGATGGCCACAATCTGTGGAATGACGTGCTCGTATTTCGTCGCCTTATTTTGCGGAGGCAGCTGAATATGCCCTTCAATCTGTCCGACGATCGTCAAACAATGAATGTTCGTATCGGGATCCATTTGCGGGACGTTCGTCTGCCCAAGCTGGGTGATGGCCGCAGTCGCTTCCTCGGCCTTTGTTTCCGGCTGTTCGCCCTCGGTTTCCGCTTGAAAATAACGTTCCTTCTCCATCCATTTCGTCTCCTTTCTTGTCGATCATACGCTTAGTATGGCCGAAAGAAAAAAGAAAAATGCCGGCAACGACTGACCGTTTCCGGCATTTTCCAGTTGACTTTGAGCATGATTGCATTATACTTCCATAATAATAGGCAAAATCATGGGTCTGCGCTTCGTTTTTTCAAATAAAAACTGGCTTAACGCTTCACGGATGTTCGCTTTCAACGACGACCATTCGAGCATGTATGATTCCAGGCAATGTTTGATGATCTCCGCCACCATTTGTTCGGCCTCTTCGAGCAGCGTCTCCGACTCACGCATGTAGACGAATCCGCGCGAGATGATTTCCGGCCCCGCGGCGATCGTTTTCGCTTCTTTATTCAGCGTGACGACGGCGATCAAAATGCCGTCCTGGGACAATAAGCGGCGGTCACGCAACACAATGTTGCCGACATCGCCAATGCCGAGGCCATCAATTAAAATGTTGCCGTACGGCACTTTGCCGCCGGGGCGGGCGGCACCGCCGCGGAACTCGATCACTTCGCCTTTGTCGATTAAAAACGTCCGCTCCTCCGAGATGCCGACCGCCTTCGCCAACCGGGCGTGCGCTTTTTGCATCCGATATTCCCCATGCACCGGAATAAAGTATTTTGGCTTCATTAAATTGAGCATCAACTTTAATTCTTCTTGGC
This sequence comes from Geobacillus zalihae NBRC 101842, assembly GCF_001544135.1. Classification (GTDB taxonomy): domain Bacteria; phylum Bacillota; class Bacilli; order Bacillales; family Anoxybacillaceae; genus Geobacillus; species Geobacillus zalihae. The sequence continues at coordinate 11,554 of NZ_BCPV01000014.1, forward strand.
AACCGTGCCCAGATACGTGCACTTGCCGGTCGCGGTAAATCACGTTGGCGCCGGCCCGATACAAGGCGTCGATCGTTTTCGCGAACCCAAGCTCATAGCCCGGCATGACGGATGCGGCGACGATGACGGTATCCCCTTCTTTGATGTTCACTTGTTTGTTCGCTTGACGCGCCATGCGCCAAAGCGCGCTCATCGGCTCGCCATGCCCGCCGGTTGTCAAAATGACGAGCTCGCGGTCATGGTAGCGATCGATATCGTGCGCAGAAATCGTCACCTTGTCTGGAACGTGCAAATAGCCAAGGCGCACGGCGATGTCCATTACTTTATGCAGCGTTTTGCCGATGACTGCCACTTTACGCCCGGATTGGCGGGCGGCGTACAGCACTTGCTGGATGCGGGTGATGTTGGAAGCGTAGCAGGCAACAAACACGCGTCCTTTCGCATGGCCGATCACGTCAGCGATCTCATAGGCGACTACCGTATCGGAGCCGCTGTAGCCGGGGCGTTCGGCGTTTGTGCTGTCCGACAAAAGACACAGCACCCCTTCTTCGCCGATTTGCGCCATTTTCCCTAAGTCGGTGCGGTTGTTGCCGTACGGGGTTTGGTCAAATTTAAAATCGCTCGTGTACACGATCGCACCTTGCGATGTATGCAGACTGATGCCGATCGAATCGGGGATGCTGTGGATCGTGCGGAAAAACGTCACTTTCGCCTTGTCAAACACGAGCTCCGCATCCGGATGAACTTCATTGAGCTTTGCGCCCGACACCCC
>NZ_BCPV01000015.1 GCF_001544135.1 Geobacillus zalihae NBRC 101842
AATAAACCATATAGAATGAAGAGTGGGGGTTCCTCGTTGGTGAAGGAATACGAACGATATCGCCTGGTGCGTCTGCACAGCGCGATGGCCGTGCTGGCGGCCGGAATGTTTGGCTTGCTTCTGTTTGCGGCCGGCCGGCTGCCTGTTTCGCCCGGATTCTATCATTCTATTCATCTTGCCTTAGGGCTCGCCGTGGTGGTCGTTTGCTGGCTTGTTGCCGTGCAAGGGTGGGCCGTGTTTCCGCATACGTTGTCGCTGGAGCGGCTGATGATGGGGGCGCTGTTTTTCTCCTCAGGCTTGTTGTTTTCGCTGCATGTTGTCTTGTCTTTTGCATCTGATGGTGTGGAAGCGTCCCCTTTTTCGCTCTCGGCCCGATTGACGCTTGCCTGGGGGCTTCTTTTTCTGTTTTCGCGCCGCGATGAGGTGATGGAGCGTCGCAGCGGCCAGCGTTGGCAAGCGTTTTTCGCCGCTTTTGCTTATGCGGCGGTCGTTGGGCTATTCATCCATTGGGTAGCGCCGCTTTGGCCGGGAGACGGGACAAGCCGCTGGCCGCTCTGGTGGAAGGCCGGCGAAGGGATTGCCGGTTTGCTCGATGCGGGCGCCGCTTTGCTTGTATGGCGTCGTTGGCGGCAAGGGAGTTCCCGATCCTTCCTGTACTGGCTGCTGGCGTTATGGTGGTTTGCCCTCGGCCAATGGCTGCTTATGCTTGGCGGCGGCCATGCGCTATGGGGGCAGCTGTATGAAATGGCCGGATTTTTGTATGTCGTGCGTGCAATGTACGTCGAGACGGTCGAAAAACCGTACGTGGAGCTGAAACAGCACAAACAGCAGCTGGAAATGATGGCGAACGCCCTTGGCGAGGGATTGATGATGTTAAACCGCGACGGCCGGATCGTATGGATGAACCCGGAAGCGGGCCGTTTGCTTGGCCTTGATCCGGAGGAAGCGAAAGGGAAGCCACTGTTTTCGTTTGTCTCGCTCGCCGGGCCGGATGGGTCCGCGTGGGACTGGAAGCGGCTGCGCCGTGTTGTCAAACAGCTGAAAAGCGGCGAGGTGATTCGCGTCGAGGAGGAGCCGTTTCGCCGCCATGACGGCGTGTGCCTGCCGGTCGGCTACACGCTGGCGCCGGTGATGGAAAACGGTGCGCTGACAGGGCTTGTCGCCGTTTTGCGCGACATGACGGAGAAAAAAGAGAAAGAGCGGCTTGAGCGCGAGAGGGAACAGCTCGACTTTGAACTGTCGCTTGCCGCGAATATGCAACGGGCGCTTTTGCAGACATCGTCGAAGGCGGATTTGCCTTCGTACGTCGACATCAGCGTCCTCAGCGTCCCTGCCCGAGTGTTGAGCGGCGATTTTTATCACTTTGCTGTCCATCAAACATCGGTGTCCGTCGGCATTGCCGATGTATCGGGAAAAGGCATTCCAGCGGCAATGCTCATGACGCTGATGAAATTTATTCTGGACCGGACCGTTCATTACGGAACGCAGCCGCACGTGTATCTTGACCTGCTGAACCGATTCGCCTACGACTACACCGAGCCGTCGATGTTTGTCACGATGTTTGTCGGCAATTACAACGAAAAGACGCATACGTTCTCGTACGCGTGCGCTGGGCACGAACCGGCGCTTTGGTACCGGGCGAAAACGAAACAATGCGTCCCGCTGCACGCCAAAGGATGCGCGCTCGGGTTGTTTCCGCAATTTTCGTTTGAGACGAAGTCGGTAGTGCTCGAGCCGGGTGATTTTGTGTTGCTGTACACCGATGGGGTGACCGAAAAACGCGGCGAAGAGGCGGACGATGATTTTTCCGTCCTCGCCTCGATGGTTGCCCGCGTCAATTTGGACCAGCCGGCAGCGCAAATCGTCCGCGATTTGTACGAGCATATCAAGGCGTACCACCAATACGAACAAAAAGACGACCAGACGTTGTTGTTGCTCCGCCGCCGCTGATGCCGCCCTAGCCGGCCGGCGGCGGCGTTTTTGGCTGTTACGACGGGTAGGCAGCGGCCAGCTGCCGTTTCAGCTTTTCGATCGCCCGCTTTTGAATGCGGCTGATCGTCATTTGCGAGACGCCAAGCCGTTCAGCGAGCGACCGTTGCGTCTCGCCGCGGCGGAAGACGGCGTCGATGACGATTTGTTCTTGCTCGCTCAGTTTGCCGATCGCCTGCTCTAAATCCATTCGCTCGATCAGCGACTCGATTTCGTTCGCTTCATCCGCGACGAATTCACCGATCGTCGTCGCATCCTTTTCCCCGTCTTGCACCGGGGCGTCGAGCGAAATCGCCTGGTAATGGTCGCGGCCGGCTAAAATCTCGATCGTCTCTTCCACCGATAAGCCTAAATGGGCGGCAATTTCATCTATGTTCGGCGACCGCTCGAGCTTGACGGTCAGTTCGTCGATGGCTTGCTGCACTTTGCTTCCTTTCTCTTTCACCCGGCGCGGCACTTGGATATACCACGCTTTGTCGCGCAAATAGTTTTTCATATAGCCGATCAAGCTTTTCATCGCATACGATTCAAAGTTTGTTCCTTGGTTCGGGTCGTAATGGTCAAGAAGGCGCAAAAACGACAGCCGGCCGACTTGAAACAAGTCTTCGTAAAAATCAGGGCGGCTGCGCGCCATTTTTTTCGCTGCGGCCGCAATGAGCGGCTCAAAACGCACGAGCAACGCTGTCGCCGCTTCTTCCGTCTTCGTTTGTTGATAGGCGGAAATAAGGGCGTCAAGCTTGCTCTTGGACAGAGGAGGGGGATATACATTCATGGGCATGCTCTCCTTCGCCGCGATGGCGGAATTTCGTCAGGCGGACTTCCGTTCCGCCTTTGGTCGTGACGCGGACGTCATCCATGAGTGCTTTCATTAAAAAGAGGCCGAGGCCGCCGACTTTCACATCTTGGAGTGGCTTGCCGGACAGCGACGCCGCCTGTTTGGTCGCCCGTTTGTAGTCAAACCCTTTTCCCTCATCTTTAATGACGATGGAAAGCGCATCGGCGCTCATCTCAAAACGGAGGTGAATATCGCCGCTTCTTCCGTTGTAGGCGTGAAGCACGACGTTGTTGCACGCTTCGGAGACGGCGACTTTCATATCTTCGATTTCTTCATAGGAAAATCCCATTTTGGCAGCCAGCCCGTATAACGTCAAACGCACGATGTCAAGAAACTGTGCATCGGCTGGAATCGACAGCTGTACGATCGTTTCGTGCTCTTTCATGATTGGCCTCCGATCCTTTCTGACGCATCGTTCATTTCGGAAAAAAAGTAGGATACTCCAGTTAAATCGAACAGACGCCGCACTTTCGGCGGCACGTTTTCAATGGCAAACGGCGCCCCGAGTTGATGCCGCGTTTTTAACAGCGCTACAAACATGCCGATCCCGGTGCTGTCAATATACGTTAAATCTTCGAGACGAAGAACGAGCGGTTTGGACGCATCGCCGGCGAGCGGTTCGACGGTGCGTTGAAATTGCTCGGCTGCCGCCAGGTCCAGTTCGCCTTTTATGTATACAACGTGCCGATCCGGCTGTTCGTCATGAACAAGACGGAATTGTTTCTGATCCATTTCTTTCACCCCACTGTGCGTTTGATGGATATCCCGGTGTTGCGTTGGCGCCGACGGCTTAGCTTGTCCGGCCTTTGGCGTTTACGCTTTCTATACCCATATTTTATACTTGTTGAAACAGGGAATGTCGAATGAAAAGGGGACATGATGATGGAAAGATGGAAACAATGGGCGAAGAGAATAAAAAAGGAGATTTTTGTCCTCTATTCCGCCTGCCGCGACCGGCGTGTTCCGGTTTGGCTGCGGCAGGGGATTGGCGCATTTCCTGTTGGGGAAACAGGTTTCGCTATGGTTGCCTCAATCTGAACATTCACTTCGCTTTGACGCTGGTGTCTTTTGGGCTACAATGATAAAAGGGAAAAAGCCGATGGCAAAGGAGTTGCTCGCAATGCTGATTCTCAAAAACGACTGGGCTCCGCTGCTTGAAGAGGAGTTTCAAAAGCCGTACTACGTAAAGCTGCGCGAGTTTTTAAAAGAGGAGTACCGGACGCGGACGATCTATCCCGATATGCACGATATTTTCAACGCCCTTCATTATACACCGTATGCAAACGTCAAAGTCGTGCTGCTCGGGCAAGATCCGTACCACGGCCCGGGGCAGGCGCACGGGCTTAGTTTTTCCGTCAAGCCGGGCGTGCCGGTGCCGCCGTCCTTAGCGAACATTTTTAAAGAGCTGCATGACGACCTTGGCTGCTATATACCAGATAACGGCTATCTCGTCAAATGGGCTGAGCAAGGGGTGCTGTTGTTAAACACGGTGTTGACGGTCCGCCGCGGCCAGGCGAACTCCCATCGCGGCAAAGGGTGGGAATATTTCACTGACCGCGTCATTGAGCTCGTCAACGAAAAAGACGATCCGGTCGTCTTTTTGCTTTGGGGCCGGAACGCGCAAGAGAAAAAAGAACGGATTACGAATCCGCGCCATCTGATTATTGAAGCGCCGCACCCGAGCCCGTTTTCCGCCGCGCGCGGCTTTTTCGGCCATCGCCCGTTTTCGCGGACGAACGCGTTTTTAACCAAGCACGGACGCGAACCGATCGATTGGCAAATCGAGAACATCGGCGCCCGCGCTGAATGAAGAAAGGGGGAAGACATCATGACGATCTCTTTGGCGGCGGTTGTCGCCAAAATGGAAGACGAATTGCGCAAGGCAAAGGCGGCCCATGACCCGCAGCGGATGCGTGAACATGTCGCTGCCATTCGCGTTTTATGCGATTTGATGTTGGAGGCAACAAGCCATCCGCAGCCGTCCGCTTCGTCTGCCGCAGCCGGGCCGCTTGTCGTCGGCGGGCCGATTTCGGTTGCTGGCGGGCTTTCGCTTGGAGCCGTTTCTGTCGGGGGACGCTCCCCTGACATTGACGATGAGGCGAACGGAGAGTCGTTGCTGGATTTCTGAGAGTGGGACAGCGAATCCCCGTGGAACGGCCTTCTCCACAGGGATTCTTGATCAACAGAACTCCTTTAAACCGCTTGTCCTTGTTTGCGCCAAAAAACAAGAAGCGGTTCACCGGCTTGGATGCGGGTCTTGCCGGTGGCGCTCCCGATTGACCGGTTCTGTCGAGTGAAGTGGCTGACATTCATTAGTAATTTGTTGTCGGGGAACATTCCCATTATATTAGTCAACTACCCACCACTTAAAGCCTAACGGCTTTTGAAGTGGGGGCTTGGCAAGCCCTAGTTGACTACCCTCAGCCATTCAATGGCTACGTTGGAAGGGTCATGACACTTACGGATGCTCCTCCAGTCCGTAACCCTGTCGCAGATGGTTAAAAGCTCTGATGGGTAGGAGCGGTGCTGTCTGCCGAACAAGCCCTTCCAACATTGGGGAGGAGGAACTCACTCCTGAAAGGAGGTACACGTCTTGTTCGTGTACATTATCAATAAGCATGGAAAACCACTCATGCCATGCTCACCAAGGAAAGCAAGACTTTTGCTAAAACAGAAGAAAGCAAAAGTAGTAAGAAGGACACCTTTTACCATCCAGCTTTTATATGGTAGCAGTGGTTACAAACAACCCGTGTCATTGGGTGTTGACATGGGGACACGACATGTAGGAATTTCTGCAACAACAAAGAAAGATGTGCTGTTTGAAGCGGAAGCGCAACTTCGAACAGATATTGTGGAATTACTTGCTATACGGAGACAGTTCCGTAGAAGTCGAAGAAACAGAAAGACTCGCTACCGAGAAGCCAGATTTCTTAACAGAAGAAAACCAGAGGGATGGTTACCACCATCTATTCAACACAAAATCAACTCGCATATAAAGTTGATTGACTTAGTTCACAATATTCTCCCTGCCACATCTGTCACTATTGAGGTAGCAGCATTCGATACACAGAAATTAAAAAACCTAAATATCCGAGGGGTGGAATATCAACAAGGAGAACAAATGGGGTTTTGGAATGTTAGAGAGTATGTTCTATACAGAGACAATCATACTTGTCAATATTGCAAAGGAAAAAAGAAAGACCCTGTTCTCCAAGTGCATCATATTGAAAGTCGAAAGACAGGAGGTGATTCACCAGATAATCTGATCACTCTATGCAAAACATGCCACCATGAAATTCACGAAAAAGGGCTTGAGCATATATTTCAACGCAAACGACCGCCTATGAGGGATGCTAGTCAGATGACCGCCATGCGATGGGCAATGTTTAGTAGGATAAGAGAAAAATACTCGCATGCAAATATCACATACGGGTATATCACCAAATGTATTCGCATTGCTAATGGACTGTCTAAATCTCATATGGTGGATGCTCGTTGTATTAGTGGAAATCCACTAGCCAAGCCAAGTGGCACGGTTTATCTTCTAAAATTCGTTCGAAAAAACAACCGTCAATTGCATAAAGCAACCATCTTAAAAGGCGGAAAACGAAAATCAAACAAAGCTCCACGATTTGTCAAAGGGTTTCAACTGTTTGACAAGGTGGTATACGAAAGGAAAGAATGTTTTATATTTGGCAGAAGAAGCAGTGGTTATTTTGACCTTCGGCTGTTAGATGGCACAAAAGTGCATGCTTCAGCAAGCTGGAAAAAGTTAAAAAGAGTTGAGCATGCTAGTACATTGTTAATTGAAAGGAGGAAGGGCGATTCCTCCCCGACTTTCGCTCTCGCTTAGAAGTCGGGGTCTCCTCGCCAAAGAAGATGAATGAGGGAAAACAATCTTTCATTAGAAAGGCGGAACAGCTATGAAAACATTCGTCCTTCTCGGCGCGCTCAATGCGTTTTTAGCCGTCGCATTGGGAGCGTTTGGCGCGCACGGGCTTGAAGGGAAGATTCCGGATCGTTATTTGGAGATTTGGAAAACGGCGGTCCAATACCAGATGTTCCACGCATTAGGGCTGCTTGTTGTCGGATTGCTCGCTGGCAAGGCGCCAAATGTCGGGCTGATCGGTGCGGCGGGCTGGGTGATGTTCGCCGGCATCGTGTTGTTTTCCGGGAGCTTGTACGTATTAAGTGTAACGCAGATTAAGCCGCTTGGCGCGATCACTCCGTTTGGCGGCGTCGCTTTTTTGGTCGCCTGGGTGATGATCGGATATGCGGCGTTAAAATGGTTGTAAACGGAGCGCAGGAGCGGAGCGCTCCGTTTTTTTGCCGCCGTCCCTCTCCGCTCTATAGCGAAAGCCATAGACTCAACGTCAACAACAGTCCAACGGCCCAATGATGGCGGGCGGCCCATTTCATGCCGCTTCCTTCCTCGGTTCGACTAGCGCCGGGGCGGAAACAGAGACGAAGCCGGATGGCAAGCGGCATCGCGAGCCCTGTGACCGCGGCAAGCAAAGGAACGATATGCCAAACGATCAAAGCAGCAATGGACAAGTAGGCGGAGACGAGAAGAAGCCCGAGAAGGCGCACGGCGTTGTTCCGTCCGAGCCGGATGGCTAATGTGCGGCGAAACGGCCGGTCTTTTTCGATGTCGCGGATGTTGTTTGTCAAAATCATCGAGGCGATCAGCAAGGCGAACGGGATGGACAAGGCAAACAGAGCGGTGTCTGGAACATGCCCTTGTACGGCATAAGCGAGTGCGGTCACGACCGGCCCCATGCAAACGGCGGCGGTCAACTCACCTAAACCGAGCGAGGCGAGCGGACGCGGCCCGGCTGAGTAGGCGATCCCGCAGATGATCGCTGCGGCGCCGATCCACGCGATGGCTGGATCGCTTTGCCACGCCAAGTACGCGCCTAACGCAACCGCGACGGCCAGCATGGCGCCAGCAACGGCAGGGATCGAGCGATGGGCAGGTCCATGGCCATGCCCGTTCGTCCATTTGTCATCGTCTTGGCCGCGCAACCGATCAAAATAGTCATTCAGCATGTTGACGGCTGACTGAATCAGCACAGAGGCGGCTAACATCGCCAGCAGCACCTCGATCCGAACGGCGCCCTTTTTCGCCGCCAGCGCGGTGGCGGCCAGCACAGGGCTGATCGTTCCGCTCCATGTCGGCGGGCGCATTAAGTGAAGCCATGAAAAACGGTAAACCCAATGCCGATCTTCTTCACGATGTTCATATCGCAATGCGAACCCCTCGTTTCCGTTAGGAGAGTAAAAGCATGCATACGATGAGCACGACAAATCCGGCCGCTTCGACCGACTGAACGGCAATGATCGAGGTCATCGCTTTTTTTAACGGCGCATCGTCACCGCCATTGGCTTGGCGCCAAAGGTCTTCATTGGAAAACACCGTCATCGCCTTGCGGTAGCCGACGAACATCCCCCAAGCGAGCGTTGCGATGCCTGTGAGAAGGGCGGTCAGCCATACACGGCCATAGGCGGTCTGCCATACATCTGCCCAACGGTTGATCGGTCCGGCGGCTGTGCCAAGCCATATGCCAGTGGCGATGACGACGGCACTTGCCGCGGCGAGCGGCCGATGCGACCACTGCATGAGCGAGCGGAAAAATTGCCGGCGCTCAAGAGGCGGCATGAATTGGGAGGCTGGATACACTGCCCAGCCGATGAATGCCACGCCCCCCACCCACATGATCGCCGCGATAAGATGTACCCCCAGCAGGAAATCACGCGACGTCCAAACCATCAGTAGACACCTCTTTTGTGTCATTTACCACCATTATATAAGGCCGTGTAGTAGCAGCTTGTGATGGCCATCACGTCAACCAAAAAAAGAAGGTTGCCATCGGCAACCTTCTTGTCAAAAGACAGTTTTTCCGTTTAGCGTGGAGAATACGTAGCAAGCGGTGTTGCGGCTGTAGCACCGGCAAACGGATATTCGTAGGCGATTTCTCCTTCAAACGTGACGTAATCGAGGTAAATCATCGGGATCAAATAGCGTGTGCCTGTTTGTGGGTCGCTTAAAATGACATGGTCACGTCCAGCCGCTTCAATGACGCCGCGAAACACCTTGGCATTCCACTCACGGTTGTTTTCAAACGTCGCATAGATAGTGGCAACTTTTCCTTTGTTTAACCGTAAAATGTTTTCAATGTACGATTCTTCAATCGGCAGCATCCCTGGAATCGATGGGCCGGTGGTGGTCGGCATCGGTGTCGGGGCCGTAAACGTCGGCGCCTGCAAACCGAACGTCGGAGCGGCGGCTGTCGCCGGTGTCATCGTTGGAGCGGCAGCCGCTTGCGGATAGTAATAATACGGGTACGCCGCCGGATAGTACGGCTGCGGATACGGATAGCCGTATGGATAGGATGCATACGGTTGTTGCCGTTCTTGACCGAACGGCGAATAATAAAATGATTGTTGCTCCTCATCAAGTGGATAAAATTGATTTTCTGGATTGTTCGGCATAAAGAACCCTCCTCAATATTAAGAATAGACACGTGGGCAGTCGGATGGAGTCGGTGCAAAAAAGCAATGCGATTTGTAGCGGCCGACGTTCCACTGGCCAAACCATTGCGGTGGGCACGGTTGACCTTCAGGTGGTTTAAAAAACCAAAGGGCGTTTGTCGCTGGGTGGTAGCGCCAACCGCGGAGCACTTGGCGGGCTAGGCCGATGTCCACTTCGCGCGCCCGTTGGTAAAAGTACCCTTTTTGCACCGCCTCAAAGCCTCCCGGGCTTTGAAACACCATTTGCCGGATAGAGCGGATGCCGCGGAAGTCAAGGCAGTCGGCGATGACGCGGTTGACGCCGACGTTGCCGACCATGAGCATCCCAAGCCGCCCGTCTCCTTCCGCTTCGGCTCGCATGAGCCGAGCCAACAACTTTACTTCCTCTTCTGTGTGGGCTACAATGGAGGGAGCGATCTGACCCATATCGTCACCTCAGTCGTTGTGAATTTCGACAGTAATAGGCTATTGATGGAACAGGAAAATGGTGACAGACAGACAGACGATTTCTCGGAGGAATTTCTGATTTATATGTATGGGGCAGTTGGGCTGGATATGACAGAAACAGGGGAGGTTGACCAAAAAGGGAAACCCGTTGCGCAAGAAAGACCCGTAACATGATGTGCAAAGGGATGACGGCGGAAGAAATCGCTCGTTTGGCTGACCTTTCAGGGGGAGGAGCTCGCCGGTTGCTTGAAGAACAGGAAAATAAGCGAAGGGGCCCTGCCGCGTTTGGGCCCCTCTTTTTTATACATGGAAGAACGAAGGAACTTTTTCCACCGACAAGCGAGTGCCGACAAAAAATGAACCAAACTCGCCAAAGCGGGCGCTCACTTCATCAAAGCGCATTTCATAGACGAGCTTTTTGAACTGGAGCGCATCATCCGAAAACAAGGTGACGCCCCATTCAAAATCATCCAAGCCGACCGACCCGGTGATGATTTGCGTCACTTTGCCGGCGTATTTTCGGCCGGTCATGCCGTGGGCGCGCATCAGTTCGCGCCGCTGTTCCATCGACAACATGTACCAGTTGTCGTTGCCTTGGCGCCGCTTGTCCATCGGATAGAAGCAAATGTAGTTCGTTTTCGGCAAAATTGGATACAAACGGCGGCGCACCTCTGGAATTTGGTACGGATCTTCGCTGCCGGACGCCAAGTAGTTGCTCAACTCCACGACTGAAACGTACGAATACGCAGGTAATAAATAGTCGGCGAGTTTCGTTTTGTTAAGCGCTGTTTCGATTTCATGCAGCTCATCCAGCGTCGGCCGCAAAATCATGAACAAAATATCGGCTTTTTGCCCGACGATCGTGTAGACGGCATGGCTTCCTTGCTTCTCGCTTTCCGTCGTCTCCCATTGGTCGACAAGCGCTAAAAACTCACTGATCGCTGCCTCGCGCTCTTCGTTTGGAAGTGTTTTCCACGCGCTCCAGTCGATCGTGCGGAAATCGTGCAAACAATACCAACCGTCCAACGTTTGGGCCGCTTCGCTCATCATCGTCACTCCTTTATTCAATCAATTGTACAGTACCACTATATCATAGTTTGGCCAAAAAAGCGGGTGTCCGTGCATAAAGCAAAAGATACTGAATTGTTCCAAAAGGTGAATTATTGATTGGACGGGCTTACGATCGTTGCGTTTTCGTATCGAAGCGGTATGCTTAATGTAGAGAAAGGCTGATGCCTGGAGACAGGCGGGCCAACCGTGAAGGAGGCATGAATCGTGACAACCGATTTATTTACGGCATTAAAAGCGAAAGTAACCGATACGGGTCGAAAAATCGTGTTTCCCGAGGGAACCGATGACCGCATCTTAACGGCGGCGAGCTGTTTGGCGACGGAGCAAGTGCTGCAGCCGATCGTCCTTGGCGATGAGCAAGCGATAAGGGTGAAAGCCGCGGCGCTTGGCTTGCCGCTTGAAGGGGTGGAGATTGTCACCCCGCGCCGCTACGGCGGGTTTGATGAGCTAGTTTCGGCGTTTGTGGAGCGGCGCAAAGGGAAAGTGACAGAAGAAACGGCGCGCGAGTTGCTTTTCGATGAAAACTATTTCGGTACGATGCTCGTTTATACGGGAGCGGCCGACGGCCTCGTCAGCGGGGCGGCACATTCGACGGCGGATACGGTCCGACCAGCCTTGCAAATCATTAAAACGAAGCCAGGCGTTGGCAAAACGTCCGGCGTGTTCATCATGGTGCGCGGCGACGAAAAATATGTGTTTGCCGATTGCGCCATCAACATTGCTCCTAACAGTCATGATTTGGCTGAAATCGCGGTCGAGAGCGCCCGGACGGCCAAAATGTTCGGCCTTACGCCGCGCGTAGCGCTGTTAAGTTTTTCCACGAAAGGGTCGGCCTCGTCGCCGGAGACGGAAAAAGTCGTTGAGGCGGTGCGGTTGGCGAAAGAAATGGCGCCGGATCTGATCCTTGACGGTGAGTTTCAATTTGACGCCGCGTTTGTGCCAGAGGTGGCGAAAAAGAAAGCGCCGGACTCGGTCATTCAAGGGGACGCAAATGTCTTTATTTTCCCGAGCCTTGAGGCGGGCAACATCGGCTACAAAATCGCCCAGCGCCTTGGCGGCTTTGAAGCGGTCGGCCCGATTTTGCAAGGGCTGAACAAGCCGGTCAACGACTTATCGCGCGGATGCAGCGCCGAAGACGCCTACAAGCTCGCGCTCATCACCGCGGCGCAGTCGCTTGGGGAGTAAAGAGGCGGCGAACTGAGCAAGAGGAGTCGGAACCGGTTCGTTTTGCCAAAGAATGGGCGATCTCTTGTTTCATGCATGGATTCGTGTCAAAGAAGGCGGCTGGCTGCTGTTTAGCCGCTTTCTTTTTTAACGGATTTCCGAAAGAAGTCTTCCATCTCAAGGAACGCGAAGGGTGTAACCCAGTGAGTAGGTGGGAGATGAATGTCGGTTGGCGTTAGCCAACGAATAGGATAGAATATGGCTAGAACGGACACCTTCGGAACGAAGGGAAGCGTAAAGGGTTCTTGTGTGTGGCTTACCGTTCGGCGAACACGCACAAGTCGCTTGAAGCCTCCACCTCTAAGCGAAGCGTAGGTGGCGGGTAGTTCACTGGCCGTAATCGTTCCAATTTGATGTGGTATAATGAGAGCGGAACGTTCAACGTAAGGGGTTTGCTGCGATGAGCCATGAATTGCTGCGGCAGCCGAAATGGCGGGTCATCGACCAGTCGCATTTCGGTCCGCTGTTTGATGCGAAACAATCGTTTGCCATCGATGATGCATTATGCACCGCGGTTGGCGCGGGACAGTCGGATGCGGTCGTCCGCACGTGGGTGCATGAGAATACCGTCGTCTTAGGCGCCGCTGATACGAAGCTTCCGTACATCGATGAGGCCATTTCGTTTTTGCGCCAGGAAGGGTATCGCGTCGTCGTCCGCAATTCCGGCGGGTTGGCCGTTGTCCTTGACAGCGGGGTGTTGAATATTTCGCTCATTTTTCCGGAAACGAAAAACACGATTGCCATCGAGCAAGGGTATGAGGCGATGTATGCGCTCATGGCCGCCATGCTTGCCTCATACGGCGCCCGCGTTGAGGCGGGGGAAATCGTCGGTTCGTATTGCCCGGGGAGCTATGACTTGAGCATTGGCGGCAAAAAGTTTGCCGGCATTTCGCAACGGCGCGTGCGCGGCGGCGTTGCCGTGCAAATCTACCTTTGCGTCAACGGGAGCGGAGCCGCGCGGGCTGAGCTTATTCGCCGTTTTTATGAGCTCGGCCGCCAAGGAGAGAAAACGAAATTCGCCTACCCCGATGTTGTCCCAACTGTCATGGCGTCGCTGTCTGAGCTTCTCGGCTGCGAGTTGTCGATCGATGAGCTGCTTGTCGCCCTTTGGCGCACGCTGCAGTCGTTTGGCGGCGAGCTGTATTCGTCTGCCCTCGAGAACGGCGAATGGAATTGGTATGAGCAGTATTGGGCGCGCATCGTCGAACGGAATGAAACGGCGCTCAGCGGTGCGCTTTCAGCAGGGGAGTAAGGGAAGCAGTCCGTCCGGCGGCAGGCGAAGAGCCTGCGTTCATCGCCTGACGCCGCCGGCGGACAAAAAGGATGCCCCGTGTCTCGGCCGCACCGGAGAGAGTGCGATCAAGGCGCAGCCATGGATAGGGCATCCTCATTTTGTTTATTCTGCTATTTTTTCCAAGTTGCCGTTCGGGTCCATACGGAAGGTCAGCCCCCGCTCTTCTTCCTCTTTTAACACCATTTTGCGCGCTCGGTTGATGATTTTCACGAGCGTCTCGAAATCTTCTTGCACCGTTGACGAGTTTTCTTCTAATTTCGCAACCTTTTCTTCAAGCTCTTTATTTTTTTGCTTTAATTCTTCAATTTCGCGGCGCAGCCGCTCGTTTTCTTTGATCAGCGTCTCCCGTTTCCGTTCATGGGATTGGAACGTTTTCAAAAAAGCGATCACTTGATCCAGCGTCACTTGTTGCGGCGGGGAGGATGGGATGACGGCAGGCAGCTGCATCACCTCTCCCAGCTCCTCGAGTGATGGCATCGGCGGCTCGTACAGACGCCGCTTTTTCGCGCCGCCTTGTTTGGCGAGCAGCCGTTGCCGTTCTTTTCGCTGTTTTTTTGCCAACTGCAATGCTTCTTCGTAGCGATGGCGGACGACCGCGTTCCAGCGAAAGCCGCAGGCGGCCGATGTCCGGTTCAGCCTGTCGCCGACTTCTTCAAAGGCGTTGAGTTGGGTGCTCCCTTCACGCACATGGCGCAATACCGTTTCCGCCAATAATAAATCGTCTTCTTCCGTCCAAGCGTCTTGCCGTTGTTTCACTGTTCTCCACTCCTTCTTTCAATGCTAGTAAAAGCATGGACAAAATAAAATGAATTTATACGTTGCAAGTTTACAGGATTGACAAGTTGAAAGAATGAAAGGCCGCAAACTTGCAATTTTCTTCGGGAAGCGGTAGAATACACAAAGCAAACGCTGCAGAAAGGGATGACGCATAATGGCAAATGAGTTTCGCGTTTGCGACGACTGCAAGGCGCCGAATTTAAAAACATTGATTCCGCGCTTGAAAAAGCTTGATCCGGATGCGGTCATCAAAATCGGCTGCCAGTCGTATTGCGGCCCAGGGCGGAAAAAGACGTTTGCCTTCGTCAACAACCGTCCGGTGGCGGCGCTGACGGAAGACGAACTGATTGATAAAATTGCCGAAAGGTTGAAAAAGCGATAACCGATCACCTTCTTTGCCGAAAGAAGGTGATTTTTTGTTTTTTCCGTCAATAATGGAGAAAGACGGAGAAAAAAGTCAACTATTTCTTTGCCAAAAGAAACGGCGTATAATAGATGTATGTTGGAGACGGAAGAGGAGGATGCGATGTATTCCGGCGGGCAGCTTGACGAAGAAAAAGTGTTTAAAGATCCGGTGCACCGATACATACATGTTCGCGACAAAGTGATTTGGGATTTGATCGGCACAAAAGAATTTCAGCGCCTGCGCCGCATCAAGCAGCTCGGCACGACATATTTGACGTTTCACGGCGCCGAGCACAGCCGGTTTAACCATTCGCTCGGCGTTTACGAAATCATCCGCCGCATCATTGACGACGTGTTTGTCGGCCGCGATCATTGGGATCATAGCGAGCGCCTTCTTTGCCTATGCGCGGCGCTCTTGCACGATTTAGGGCACGGCCCGTTTTCCCATTCATTTGAAAAGGTGTTTCGCCTCGACCACGAAGATTTTACACAGGCAATCATTTTAGGCGATACAGAAGTGAACGCCGCCTTGCGCGAAGTGGGCGACGATTTTCCGCAAAAAGTGGCGGAAGTGATCGCCAAAACGTACCCGAACAAGCTTGTGGTGAGCCTCATTTCGAGCCAAATTGACGCCGACCGGATGGATTATTTGCTGCGCGATGCGTACTACACCGGCGTCAGCTACGGCTATTTTGACATGGAGCGCATTTTGCGCGTCATGCGCCCGCGCGAAGACCAAGTCGTCATCAAACGAAGCGGCATGCATGCGGTCGAGGATTACATTATGAGCCGCTACCAAATGTATTGGCAAGTGTATTTCCATCCTGTGACGCGCAGTGCGGAAGTCATTTTAACGAAAATTTTGCATCGGGCGAAAAAGCTGTATGAAGAGGGGTATCGTTTTCAGACGAAGCCGGTCCACTTTTTGTCGTTTTTTGCAGGCAATGTGTCGCTTGGCGATTACTTGGCGCTGGATGAGGCAGTCATCTTGTTTTACTTCCAGCAATGGCAATACGAACGGGATCCGATTTTAAGCGATCTGTGCCAGCGGTTTGTCCGCCGCCGCCTGTTCAAATATACGGAGTTCCATCCGACGAACGAGCAAATGGAGAAGCTCATTGAGCTGACCGGTTTGTTTAAAAAAGCGGGCATCGACCCGGACTACTACTTGGTCGTCGATTCGTCCTCGGATTTGCCGTATGACTTTTACCGGCCGGGCGAGGAAGGCGAGCGCCTTCCGATTTATTTGTTGATGCCAAACGGGGAGCTTCGCGAGCTGTCGCGCGAATCGGTGCTCGTTGACGCCATTTCCGGCAAGCGGCGCACCGACCATAAGCTGTATTTCCCAGCTGATTTCCTGGAAGACTTGTCGACGAAGCGGACAGTGAAGAAAAAGATTATGGAAATTTTAAAGGGTTAGGAGATGACGGAGAGTGCTCACAGAGCATGCGAAAGTAATGAAGGCGTTGGCGGCCGCCGGGGAAATTGCCGGCCGCAAAAAGCTGCAAAAAATGATCTACATCGCGAAAAAGCTCGACTTTCCGTTTTATGAGAAGTTTGACTTCCACTTTTACGGCCCGTATTCGGAAGAGCTGACATGCCGCATCGAAGAGCTGTGCGCGCTCGGCTTTTTGCATGAAGTGAAAGAGAAAAAGAGCGGTTATATGCAATATCGCTATACATTGACCGAAGCGGGCGAACAGTTTTTGCGCCATTATGACTGGGACATGCCGGGCTTGGCGGAGTGCATGCAAGCGATGAACGAACAAAATGCCCGTTTTTTGGAACTTGTGTCCACCGTACTTTATTTTGAACATTTGCCGAAAGACGAAGTGAAAGAGAAAATTGCGGTGTTAAAAAGCAAGCAGCGCTATACGGAAGAAGAAATCGATGAGGCGTACGCGTACATTGAGGCGCTGCGCAGCCGATGCCACAACAAAGCCCGCGTGTAGGCGGGCGGAAAAAGCTGCTTCAACGTATCATCAGTTGGCCATAGACGAAAAGGGGCTGACCCAAAAGGCCGTCTGTCTTCAGGATAGACACAAAATATAGTGCGAAAGAAGCGGTTAGTGCGTATATATAGAGATGAAAGAGGGTGTCCCGATCCTTTTGGGACACCTCCTTCTTCTTTTTGGTTAATGCGGCAAAAACGCCAGCTGCAAAAAGAGCAGCACCGCCAGCACGTACAGCAGCAACGGCACATCGCGCCAGCGGCCGCGGGCGATTTTTAAGAGCGGGTACGAGATGAAGCCGAGCGCGATGCCGGTCGCGATGCTGGAGGTGAGCGGCATGCTTAAGATGATGAGAAAGGCTGGGAACGCTTCGTCCAGTTCGCGCCAATTGATATGGGCGATGTTGCTGATCATCAAGCTTCCGACGATAATGAGCGCCGGGGCGGTGATGGCGGATAACCCGGCGACCGCGCCAACCAGCGGGCTGAAAAAGGCCGCGATGACAAACAGTACAGCGACGGTGAGCGCCGTCCAGCCGGTGCGTCCGCCAGCGGCGACGCCGGTTGACGACTCGATGTACGCCGATGTCGGGCTTGTGCCAAACATGGCGCCGATGGTCGTCGCGACCGAGTCGGCCAAGAGCGCCTCGCGGGCGCGCGGCAGCGTGTTTCCTTTCATCAGCCCGGCTTGCTGGGCAACGCCGATCATTGTGCCGGTCGTATCAAACAGCGTGACAAGCAAAAAGGAGAAGACGACCGTGTACAAACTATGACCGATGACGTCCCCGATGGCCGCGAATGGATTGGTAATGATCAGCCCTTCTGGAAGCGACGGCAGCGAGACGATGCCTTTGTCAAAGTGAAGTTGCCCGGTCGCGTAGGCGATGACGCCGGTCACGACCATGCCGTAAAAGAGCGCGCCGTTGACGCCGCGCATCATGAAAACGAGCGTCACCGCCAGGCCGATGAGCGTCAACACGGCCGACGGGGCATGCAAGTTGCCAAGCGCGACCAAATTTTGCGGATGGGCTTGGATGATTCCGGTCAGCCGCAGGCCGATAAAGGCGATAAACAGCCCGATGCCGGCGGTGATGCCGTGTTTTAAGCTGTCGGGGATCACTTCGATCAGCTTGCTGCGGAGCGGGGTGAGCGACAGCAACAAAAACAGCAATCCCGCGACAAACACAGCGGAAAACGCGGTTTCGTACGAAATGCCGCCGTGCGAGCCGACGACGGAATAGGCAAAATACGCGTTCAGCCCCATGCCGGGGGCAATGGCGATCGGATAGTTGGCGAATATTGCCATCCACAGCGTGCCGACGACGGTCGCGATGACGGTGGCGGTGAACGCCTGTTCAAACGGGACGCCGGCATCTGATAAGATGACCGGATTGACGACGATGATGTACACCATGGTGAAAAAAGTCGTCAGGCCAGCGAGAAACTCTGTTTTGCGCTTGCTGGCATGGTGCGGAAGACGAATCATAGGCAACCTCCTAAAGGCGAACAATATGAAAGACAACTATAATAATATTCGTTTTTATTCCAAAAAGCAACGGGGACGCCCGATGGCGCCCCCCGTTTGTTACTCCGCATCGCTCAGCCGTTTTCCAGCGATGGCGTAATGGTCTTTCGTCATTTCCTCGATGAACACAACAACGCTCTCTTTTTTCGCCCCGGTTGTCTCTACAACGGCGTCGGTCACTTTTTCCACCAGCGCTTTCTTTTGCTCATCCGTGCGGCCGGCGAGCATTTTGATCGTGACATACGGCATCATCATTCCCCCATTTCCTTGTCGGGTGCTGTCGCGCTTATTATACCATGGAACCGTGAAGTTCAGTCCACTTTTGGCGGTAAATCATGTATACTAAGGATAGTGAATACAGGGGAAAAGGAGTTAATCAAGTGGAACACATTTTGCCGTATTCGTTAAGCGAAATTCCGTACGTGCTGTTGACGCTGGCGCTGGCGTTTTCCGTGCATGAGTTCGCTCATGCATACGTCGCCTACAAGTTCGGCGATCCGACGGCGAAAAACGAGGGACGGCTGACATTGTCACCGTTTGCCCATTTGGATTTGCTTGGCACCCTGCTGATTTTTCTCGCTGGGTTTGGCTGGGCGCGCCCGGTGCCAGTCAATCGCTTTTATTTCAAAAATCCGCGCCTTGCCGGCATTCTCGTGTCAGTTGCCGGACCGCTGAGCAACCTCGTGCTTGCCGCGCTTGGATTTGTCATTTGGTACGCGATGATCGATTTCGGCATCATGCGGGCGCTGCCGGATTGGTTTGCGGCCGGGTTTGATCTGTTTTTCCAAATTTTTATCAGCTTGAACGCTGTCTTGTTTGTGTTTAATTTATTGCCGTTTCCGCCGCTTGATGGGTATCGTATTATTGAAGACTTGGCCCCGGATGGGCTGCGGGCGAAAATGACGCAATGGGAAAACTACGGGGCGCTCATTTTTCTTATCCTTGTGCTCACGCCGCTTGACCGATATACGATTGAGCCGGTGTTTCAAGTGGCGCTGCCGTTTGTATTGGAAAATTTGCAGTCGTTGGTCGCCAATTTGTTTATGTAAGGAAGGAGGAACAAGCGGAATGGAGCAAAAAAAGAAAAAAAACATCGGCTTTAATATCATCAAAGACGATCCGACCGACGGGCACCGCGGCTTTGGCGCCGGGGCGTTGAGCTTAGAAAACGTGTCGCCGGTCATCATTGACGTCGAAGCGGGCGAAGCGTTCGTCGATATGGGGGCGATGCATGCCCGCAGCTCTGTTGAGCGCGGCATCAAGTTTTTGCCGGACCGTTCCGCCGTGCCAAACGGCAAGCCGTATTGGATCGTCTGGGTGACGATTGAGCGCCGTGAAGACGGCCCGTATTACGCCGGGGTGACGGCGTGCGAAATGACGATCGACCGTGAGGCGCGCCGCGGCTATAAGTTATTGCCGGAACATGTGAACCGGCTCGATAAATCGCTAAAGCGGCACATTATTGTCGATCATATGGACGCGAAATCAAAACGGGTGCTCGCCGACTTTTTGAAAGGGCACGACATTGGGATGTGGAACCGTTCGAGCGACAAGCTGAAACAAGATTTGGAAGTGGAAATGTGACGGTTTTGTGAAAAGATATGGGCAAGGGCTTGTTCTCGTTTGGAAAAAAGGATAAACTAAATCTACATGTATAACACAGGAAAACTAGGACAAGAAAATCCCCTGCGGGCAAACGCAGGGGATTTTCTTGTTTAAAACCATGGGAACCATTTCTCGAACCAGCTTTTTCCGTCTTCTTTTTTCTTCTTTTTCTTTTCCAAATGGTCGGTGCAATAGTCGGTCGGTTCTGTACCGATGAGATAGTACGTTTTTCGTTTCACCGGACAGGAGTCGGTGGCCAGCTTGCCGTTTTGCGGGTCGATGTAGACGCCGATGACGCCTTTGGTCGGTTTGAACGATTTTTTCGGTTCGCCGGCGAGGCTTTGTTCCATAAAGTGAACCCATATTTGTTTGGCATATTGCCTTTCGGCAGGACGATCCATCGTTTCCCCGCGGTCGTAGCCGGTCCAGACGCCGGCGACAAGTTGCGGGGCGAACCCGATCATCCAACTGTCCGTTTTCGTCGTTCCCGACTTGCCGGCGTACGGACGCGTGATGTCATCGATGATGGACTGCCCGGTGACGGTTGTATAGCCGTTAAGCTTTGGGTCGAACATCCCGGTCATTAAATGGGTCGTCACAAACGCCGCGTCGCGGTCGAGCACTTGCCGGCTCTCCGGCTTATGTTCATATAGCACGTTTCCGTTTGCATCCACGACTTTTTGAATAAACACCGGTTCGGTTTGTTTGCCGTAGTTGGCCAGCGTGCTGTACGCGGCGACCATGTCGATCATTTTCACCGGCGATGTGCCGAGCGCCAACGACGGCACTGCTTTCAATCTGCTTGTGATGCCGAGCGCTTTCGCTGTGTCGACGAGTTTGTCGGCGCCGATGAACTGGAGCGTTTTCACCGCAAAGACGTTGTCGGATACGGCGAGCGCCTCGGCGAGCGTGATCGGGCCGTTGGCATAGTAGTCATTGTAATTATGGGGGGTGTACGACGATCGGCCGCCGTTAAACGTAAATGTCGTCAGCTCGCTGCGCAGTTGGGTCGATGGGGTGAATCCTTGCTCGATCGCCGCGTAATACAAAAACGGCTTAAATGTCGACCCTGGCTGGCGTTCCGCCTGCACGGCCCGGTTGAACGGGCTCTCTTCGTAGTTGCGTCCGCCGATGAGCGCCTTTACTTCCCCTGTGCGCGGATCCATGGCCACCAATGCCGCCTGGATGGCAGAATGGGGACTGATGACTTGCTTAACTTGTTCTTCGGCGATTCGCTGCAGGCGTCGGTCGAGCGTTGTGTAGACGCGCAGCCCCCCGAGCTCAATCGTCCGCTCATCAAGGCCGAGTTTGATGCGCAGCTGCTGTTTGACGACATCTTGAAAATACGGAGCGATCGGCTGCTCTTGTTCGTGGTGGCGGACGTAGACGAGCTTGTCGCGGTACGCCTGCTCCGCTTCTTCGCGGCTGATGTAGCCGGCTTCCACCATGGAGGTAAGCACGATTTTTTGACGCGCTTTCGCCCGCTGTTCATTGACAAACGGCGAGTAGTAATACGGCCCTTTCGGAATGCCGGCCAGCATCGCTGCCTCGCTGAGCGTCAGCTCGCTCGCGTGCTTGCCGAAATAGTAGCGAGCCGCTGCTTCAATGCCGTAGACCCCATGGCCGTAGTAAATCGTGTTTAAATAGCCTTCCAAAATTTGATCTTTGCTGTAGTTGGCTTCAAGCCGGATGGTGTACAACGCTTCCTGGATTTTCCGCGACCACGTTTTTTCATGCGTCAAAAACAAGTTGCGTGCATATTGCTGGGTGATCGTGCTCGCTCCTTGCACTTTGTCCATGGCCTCGAGATTGGCGAGCACCGCGCCAGCGATCCGTTTCAAGTCAAACCCGTGATGTTCGTAAAACTTCCGGTCTTCAACGGCGATCGTCGCTTCGATGACGTGCGGGGACATGTCTTTGAGCCGAACCCAATAGCGTTTTTGCCCATGGTCGCTTTCCCCGATTTTGCGGCCGTCGTCCGCATAAAAAATCGTCGTCTGCGGCACGGCGACCGGCGGGGCGCCTTCGATTTTCGCGAACAACACAAAGCTCCCGAGAGCGGCGAAGGCAAAGATGGCGAGAAAAAAGCCGATAAAGACGGCGGCGCGCACATATTTCCACGTGCCGCGAAAACGGCTGCCCGGGATCGGTTCCATTGCGCATCACCTCGGCGATGTTGGCGGAAAAGCGCATCGTTTGGCCCTCTGGCAAAATGCGGTTGGCGCTTTCCGCTTTTCTTACCAGTATGAAAAAAAATTTTTTATTTTAAACTTGTTCCTCTTGCATTTTTGCTAGATTGCTCTATACTTTTTCATGTTTAGTTTTTCGTTGGCTAAGGAAAACTTGTATAGTAAGCAACGCTCGGAGAAAGGATGTTACCGAATGGAACTTTGGTTTACCGAAAAGCAAACGGAGCATTTTGGCATCACCGCACGCATCATCCGCACTTTACATACAGAACAGACGCCGTTCCAAAAACTTGATATGGTCGAAACGGCGGAGTTTGGCAACATGCTCATTCTAGACGGCATGGTCATGACAACGCAAAAAGACGAATTCGTCTACCATGAAATGGTCGCCCACGTGCCGTTGTTCACCCACCCCAATCCGGAAAACGTGCTTGTCGTCGGCGGCGGCGACGGCGGCGTCATTCGTGAAGTGCTGAAGCACCCAAGCGTCAAAAAAGCGACGCTTGTGGAAATTGA
This sequence comes from Geobacillus zalihae NBRC 101842, assembly GCF_001544135.1. Classification (GTDB taxonomy): domain Bacteria; phylum Bacillota; class Bacilli; order Bacillales; family Anoxybacillaceae; genus Geobacillus; species Geobacillus zalihae. Next base: position 22,360 of record NZ_BCPV01000015.1, read on the forward strand.
CGGCAAAGTGATCGAGTGCTCGAAAAAATACTTGCCGGAAATCGCTGGCCAACTTGACGATCCGCGCGTCGAAGTGAAAGTCGATGACGGGTTTATGCATATCGCCAAAAGCGAAAACGAGTATGACGTCATTATGGTTGACTCAACCGAACCGGTCGGCCCAGCGGTCAACTTGTTCACAAAAGGGTTTTACGCCGGCATCGCCAACGCGTTGAAGGAAGACGGCATTTTCGTCGCCCAAACGGACAATCCGTGGTTTAAGGCCGATTTGATTCGCAACGTATACCGCGATGTGAAAGAAATTTTCCCGATCACCCGTTTGTATACGGCGAACATTCCGACGTATCCGAGCGGGCTCTGGACGTTTACGCTCGGCTCGAAACAATACGACCCGCTCGCTGTGAGCGACGACCGGTTCCATGACATTGAGACGAAATATTACACGAAAGAATTGCACAAAGCGTGTTTCGTCTTGCCGAAATTTGTCGCGGATTTAACGAAGTAAGGGGGCGCAGGCAATGCGATTTGATGAAGCCTATTCGGGCAACGTGTTTATCGGCAGCCATCCGAATTTTGAAGAAAGCGAAGCGGTCATTTACGGGATGCCGATGGACTGGACGGTCAGCTACCGGCCTGGCTCGCGGTTTGGCCCGGCCCGCATCCGCGAAGTGTCAATCGGGCTTGAGGAGTACAGCCCATATTTGGACCGCGAACTCAAAGACATCCGCTACTTTGACGCTGGAGACATTCCGCTGCCGTTTGGCAATGCGGCCCGCAGTTTAGAGCTGATTGAGCAGTTCGTGAAAAAGGTGCTTGACGCCGGCAAGTTTCCGCTCGGCCTTGGCGGAGAGCATCTTGTCTCCTGGCCGGTCATGAAAGCGGTGTATGAATACTACCCGGATTTGGCCGTCATTCACATGGACGCCCATACCGACTTGCGCGAACATTACGAAGGCGAGCCGCTGTCGCACGCGACGCCAATCCGCAAAGTCGCTGACTTGATCGGCCCGACGAATGTCTTTTCGTTCGGCATCCGCTCCGGCATGAAGGAAGAGTTCGAATGGGCGAAAGAAAACGGCATGTACATCGCCAAGTTTGAAGTGCTTGAACCGCTCCGCTCCGTGTTGCCGAAGCTCGCTGGCCGTCCGGTGTATGTGACGATTGACATCGATGTGCTTGATCCCGCTCATGCCCCAGGCACTGGGACGGTCGATGCCGGCGGCATTACGTCAAAAGAGCTGCTTTCGGCCATTCACGAGATCGCCCGCTCCGACGTGCGAGTCGTTGGCGCCGATCTGGTGGAAGTTGCACCGATTTATGACCATTCCGAACAAACGGCCAATACGGCGAGCAAGCTTGTGAGAGAAATGCTGCTTGGCTGGGTGGCGAAGTGAAAAATGAGAAAAAGCGCCTAAATCGCAAGTTTGCGAGGGCGCTTTTTTCTTTGGTGGGACAAAAGATGCAGGAATATGAGCGTACGTTTTATTTAAGGAAAAACAACCTTTTGGGTCAGTCCCTTTTTTTAACTGGAGCAGAAATCTGCCATCGGGTTTGTCCCCTCTTGAATGGAGCGAAACAGTTCATTATACTATGAATTATGACTGTTTGTTCGCAAAGGTGTGTTCATCGATATGAAGGAAACAAACGGCATCCCGGCGCGCCTCCGCCAAGTGGCTGTCATTCGCGACGGTCCGCGCCAAGAGACGGTTGTGCTTGAGGCGGATGGCACGTATTACATAAAAGGGGAAACCGTTTATTTGCAGTTTGCCGAAGAAAACGAACTCGGGCGGGTGAACAACATTGTGAAAATCGCGCCTGACGAGGTGACCGTCCTTCGTTCCGGAGCGGTCGAGATGCGGCAAACGTTCCGCCGCCGCCAAGAAACATCGGGCCATTATGGGACAGCGTTTGGACGATGGGCGCTGGCGGCCAAAACGAGCTCCATGGAGTTTCACTATGATGAGCAGCGGAAAAAGGGGCGGCTCTTTCTTTCCTATGAACTGATGCTAGGCGATGAGCGAAGCGGGCGCCATACGTTGACGTTGACATTTAAGGGGGTATAAGCGGTGAACATTGTCGGACAAATCAAGGAAAAGATGAAAGAAGAAATCCGCCAGGCGGCGGTAAGAGCAGGGCTGGCTTCGGCCGACGAGCTGCCGGATGTGCTGCTTGAGGTGCCGCGCGACAAGGCGCATGGCGACTACTCGACGAACATCGCCATGCAGCTCGCCCGCATCGCGAAAAAACCGCCGCGGGCGATCGCCGAAGCCATCGTCGGGCAGCTTGACCGCGAACGCATGTCGGTCGCCCGCATCGAGATCGCCGGGCCAGGGTTTATTAACTTTTACATGGACAACCGCTATTTGACGGCGGTCGTGCCGGCGATTTTGCAGGCGGGACAAGCGTATGGCGAATCGAACGTCGGCAACGGGGAAAAAGTGCAAGTCGAGTTCGTCTCGGCCAATCCAACCGGAGACCTGCATTTAGGTCATGCCCGCGGCGCGGCGGTCGGCGATTCGCTTTGCAACATTTTGGCGAAAGCCGGGTTTGACGTGACGCGTGAATACTATATTAATGACGCCGGCAAGCAAATTTACAATTTAGCGAAATCGGTCGAAGCCCGTTATTTTCAGGCGCTCGGTGTCGATATGCCGTTGCCGGAGGACGGCTATTACGGCGACGATATCGTCGAAATCGGCAAAAAGCTTGCCGAAGAGTACGGCGACCGGTTTGTCGAAATGGAGGAAGAAGAAAGGCTTGCCTTTTTCCGCGACTATGGGCTCCGCTATGAGCTTGAAAAAATCAAAAAAGACTTGGCCGACTTCCGTGTGCCGTTTGACGTCTGGTATTCGGAAACATCGCTCTATGAAAGCGGAAAAATCGACGAAGCGCTTTCCACTTTGCGCGAGCGCGGCTATATTTACGAGCAGGACGGGGCGACATGGTTCCGTTCGACGGCGTTTGGGGACGACAAAGACCGCGTCTTAATTAAGCAGGACGGCACATATACGTACTTGCTTCCGGACATCGCCTACCATCAAGACAAGCTGCGGCGCGGGTTCAAAAAGCTCATCAACATTTGGGGGGCGGACCACCACGGCTACATTCCGCGCATGAAGGCGGCGATCGCTGCGCTCGGTTATGATCCGGAGGCGCTTGAAGTGGAAATCATTCAAATGGTGAACCTATACCAAAACGGTGAGCGCGTCAAAATGAGCAAGCGCACCGGCAAGGCGGTGACGATGCGCGAGCTCATGGAAGAAGTCGGCGTCGATGCCGTCCGCTATTTCTTTGCGATGCGCTCGGGCGATACGCATTTGGATTTTGACATGGACTTGGCCGTGTCGCAGTCGAATGAAAATCCGGTTTACTACGTCCAATATGCGCACGCCCGCGTTTCAAGCATTCTCCGCCAGGCGGAAGAGCAAAACGTGTCGTACGAAGGCGGCCTCGCTTTGCATCATTTAGCGGAGACGGAAAAAGAAATCGAGCTGCTCAAAGTGCTCGGCGATTTCCCTGACGTCGTCGCAGAGGCGGCGCTCAAGCGGATGCCGCATCGCGTCACCGCCTATGCATTCGATTTGGCTTCCGCGCTCCATAGCTTTTATAACGCGGAAAAAGTGCTTGATCTGGACAACATCGAAAAAACAAAAGCCCGCCTTGCGCTTGTCAAGGCGGTGCAAATTACGCTGAAAAACGCATTGACGTTGATCGGCGTCTCAGCGCCGGAACAAATGTAAAGGAATGAGGGGGAGAGCGGAGAGCGCCCCCTCTTTTTTGGGCATTCTAAAGAAAAACAAACAGTGGAGGACGAATCTCATGAAAGAAATCGTGCTGTCGCTTCTGACAGGCATGATCGTCGGCTTTTTGTTCACCTTGCTTCGGTTGCCGATTCCCGCTCCCCCGGCGTTGGCCGGCATTGCCGGCATCGTCGGGGTGTATCTCGGCATGCGGTTGTTTCAATGGTTCACGGTGTTTTGGAAGTAAGCACTTGCATGATCAAACGGGGAACAAAACCCGGTTGGCGCCATTTTGGCAGCATCAAGCCGCCGGAAGCGCTGGCCGGGTTTTTTGCTTCTTCTGTTGTTTGCGAGGGAAATGGAATTTCGGACCGGTCAAAGCCAGGCGGAGATGAGCTGGGAAATCGACTGTTTGCCGCGGTCAAGGAGCGAACGCTTCCGCCAAAAATCGAGCGTCAGCGGCTCGGCGCGCAACAAATCGCGCTCGATCGCCCGTTTGACGAGGCGGGTAAACGCGCGGTCAAACACATAGCAGTTGATTTCGCCGTTCAAAAACAAGCTGCGCCGATCGAAATTGGCTGTGCCGACGTTGCACCACTCCTCATCGATGACGAGCGTTTTGGCATGGTAAAATCCTTGGTAAAAGCGGTAAATGCGCGCGCCGGCTTTCAAGAGTCGATAAAAGTACGGATAGGCAGCCTCTTTGACAAATAAATGGTCCGCCTTCAGCGGCACAAGGACGGTCACACGCACCCCGCGCCGAAGCGCTTGCATCAGCTCGTTAAACAGCGGCCGGCTTGGGATGAAGTATGGGCTGCCGATCATAATTTCTTTTTTCGCCTGGCGGATGACCTCGATAAACTGTTCTTCAAGGGCAGCGCCGTTGGTGGCGACGAGCTGATGGCGAATGGCGCCGGCCGGAAGCGGCGGGAAGTAGCGATGTTTGTCAGGCACCGTCCGGTCCGTTGCTTCTTCCCAGTCGTGCAAAAACTGTTCTTGCAAGTCGTGAACCCCTTCGCCGTTCACTTTTAAGTGGTAATCACGCCATTCGCCGAAGTTGGCGTCTTTTCCGTTGTATTCGCGGCCGATGTTAAAGCCGCCGATGTAGCCGACCCGCCCGTCGATGACCGTAATTTTCCGATGGTTGCGGCGGTTGAGGCGGTAAATGAAAAACGGAAAGCGCGGCTTTCGGGCATAGGCGAACTCCACCCCGCTTTCCTCGAGCGAACGGATGAGCGCTTTCGGCAGTCCAAAGCTGCCGACCCAATCGGTCAACACTCGCACTTTCACGCCGGCAGCTGCTTTTTCCTTTAAAATCTGGAAAAATGGCGCGCTCGTTTCGTCATTTTTTATAATGTAAAACAAGACGTGAATATGATCGCGGGCGCGGCCTAGTTCAGCGAAGTAATCAGAAAATAAATGCCTGCCGTTGATATAGAGGGAAATATCGCTTCTCCGCTCCGGGTAGACGACTTTTTTGCGCCCATTGCGGAAGATGAACTGTCCAAGCTTGTCATCAAGATAAACGAGCAACAATACGATGGCAATGACGGAAATGACGACCATATCTTCTCCTCCTATGTCGATTCGGTATGTATTAATGTGCCCGAGAACGCGCAAAACGTTTCAAATTGCATCTACCGTGAACATACCCAAACTCCAAATGAATCAAATTTCCATATTGATGAATGTTTTTCGTCAAGGGAGTCTATAGAGGGCTGAACAAATCGATGATTCCCCCGCGATCGCTCCGTTGCCAAGGGAAAGTTTTCACGGTTGGGATGAAAAAAGGTTATTGACTGAATGCTCATTCATTTGTACAATAGACATAAAGCGAATTCTGAAAATTTCTTTTGTTATGGCAACACATTCGCTCGAAAAACGGGGGAAGGGGAGAGAAGATGAATGCCTTGTTGGTGGTGAACTGGCTCGCGTTTTTGCTTGTAACCGCTTACGCAATTTACTTGTTTGCCTATGTCGTCAAAACGCGGGCGATGTACATCAAACTCGGCAAAAAAGTCGAGTTTGACCACAAAGTAAAAGAGCGGCTGCGAAACATCTGGGTCAACGTGTTCGGCCAGAAAAAGCTGCTCAAGGACAAAAAAAGCGGACTGATCCACGTCGTCTTTTTCTATGGCTTTATTCTCGTCCAATTTGGCGCGATTGATTTCATCATCAAAGGGCTTGCGCCGGGGGCGCATTTGCCGCTTGGGCCGCTGTATGCGGGATTTACGTTTTTCCAAGAAATCGTCACTTTGCTTATTTTGATCGCGGTGCTCGCCGCCTTTTACCGCCGTTACATTGAAAAGCTCGTCCGTTTAAAGCGCGACTTGAAAGCTGGGCTTGTCCTCATCTTCATCGCCGGGCTCATGCTGTCGGTGTTGTTCGGCAACGGGATGAGCATCATTTGGCACGGCGAAGAAGCGACATGGAGCGAGCCGGTCGCTTCGCTCATTGCTGCCGCGTTTTCCTGGGTCGGCGAAACGGGGGCTGCGGTGCTCTTCTTTATTGCCTGGTGGGTGCATCTGTTGATTTTGCTCACGTTCCTCGTGTACGTGCCGCAATCAAAGCACGCCCATTTGATCGCTGCGCCGATCAACGTCTTTTTCAGCCGGCTGACGCGGCCGAAGCTGGCGCCAATCAACTTTGAAGACGAAAGCCAAGAATCGTTTGGCGTCGGCAAAATTGAGGATTTCACGCAAAAGCAATTGATCGACTTGTACGCCTGTGTCGAGTGCGGCCGCTGCACAAGCATGTGTCCGGCGACCGGCACGGGGAAAATGTTGTCGCCGATGGATTTGATTTTAAAATTGCGCGACCATTTGACGGAAAAAGGGGCGGTCGTCACGTCGCGCACGCCGTGGGTGCCCGCGTTCGCTTTCAAACATACAAGGGGCAATCAGCTCGCGTTCGCCGCGGCGTCCGAGCAGGCGGCGACGATCGAAATGCCGAGCCTCATCGGCGATGTCATCACCGAAGAAGAGATTTGGGCCTGTACGACGTGCCGCAACTGTGAGGACCAATGCCCGGTCATGAATGAGCATGTCGATAAAATCATCGACTTGCGCCGCTATCTTGTCCTGACGGAAGGACGGATGAACCCGGACGCGCAGCGGGCGATGACGAACATCGAACGCCAAGGCAATCCGTGGGGCTTGAACCGAAAAGAGCGGGAGAACTGGCGCGAGCTGCGCGATGATGTGCATGTGCCGACCGTCAAAGAGGCGACGAAAGCGGGAGAGGAAATCGAGTACTTGTTCTGGGTCGGCTCGATGGGGTCGTATGACAGCCGGAGCCAAAAAATCGCCCTTGCTTTTGCCAAGCTGTTGAACGAAGCAGGCGTCAAGTTCGCGATTTTAGGCAACAAGGAGAAAAACTCGGGCGATACGCCGCGCCGGTTAGGAAATGAGTTTTTGTTCCAAGAATTAGCGACGAACAACATCGCAGAATTTGAAAAAGCGGGCGTCAAGAAAATCGTGACGATCGACCCGCACGCTTACAATACGTTCAAAAATGAGTACCCGGATTTTGGGTTCGAGGCCGAAGTGTATCATCATACCGAGCTGCTCGCCAAGCTCATCGAAGAAGGGCGCTTGGTGCCAAAATATCCGGTAAATGAACGCATTACGTTCCATGACTCGTGCTATTTAGGACGCTACAATGACGTCTATGACGCACCGCGGAAAATTTTGCGCGCCATCCCGGGCGTCGAGCTTGTTGAAATGGAGCGCAACCGCGAACGCGCCATGTGTTGCGGCGCCGGCGGCGGCCTCATGTGGATGGAGGAGACGACCGGCAACCGGATCAACGTCGCCCGCACGGAGCAAGCGCTCGCTGTCAATCCGACGGTCATCAGCTCCGGCTGTCCGTACTGTCTGACCATGTTGTCAGACGGCACGAAGGCCAAGGAAGTGGAAGACCGCGTCTTTACGTACGATGTCGCCGAGATTTTGGCAAAATCAGTATTTGGTGAAGAAAAAGAAGAAGCGGCGTCGTAAAAATAGTTGCGAAGACAATTTCTATTTTTTAAAATAATAAGTATAATGAAAGAGAAGGTGTATGATCGTACACCTTCTCTTTCGCACCACGACCGAGCGAGCGTTCAGTCTGTGTTTTGTAATCGCTTTCTTATCCGATGAAAAGGGGAGAGGAATATGGGAAAAACAGTGATTGTCAGCGGGGCGCGCACCCCGTTCGGAAAACTCGGCGGTTCTTTGCAAGCGCTGTCAGCGTCAGAACTCGGCGGCATTGCCGTGAAAGAAGCGCTTGCCCGCGCGGATGTGAGCGCGGAACAAGTCGATCATGTCATTTTAGGCACCGTCTTGCAAGGCGGACAAGGACAGCTCCCATCGCGGCAGGCGATGCGCCATGCCGGCATTCCGTGGCATGTTCGCACCGAGACGGTCAATAAAGTATGCGCATCGGGCATGCGCGCCGTGACGCTCGCGGATCAGCTCATCCGCTTAGGCGATGCCGATGTCGTTGTCGCGGGCGGGATGGAATCGATGAGCAACGCCCCGTACGTGCTGCCGAAAGCGCGCTGGGGGTTGCGAATGGGCGACAGCACGGTGAAGGATTTAATGGTGTATGATGGCTTGACATGCAGTTTTACCGGCGTCCATATGGGCGTTTATGGCGGGAATACAGCGCGTGAACTTGGCATTACACGCGAGGCACAGGATGAGTGGGCGTACCGCAGCCATATGCGAGCCATTGCTGCCATCGAAGCCGGTCGGCTCGCGGAAGAGATCGTTCCGGTGACGATTCCGCAGCGCAAAGGAGAGCCGCTTGTCGTCGAACACGACGAGGCGCCGCGCAAAGACACGTCGCTTGAAGCGTTGGCGAAACTGCCGCCGGTGTTTGACCCGGAAGGAACGATCACGGCCGGCAACGCCCCGGGCGTCAACGACGGCGCCGCGGCGCTCGTCTTGATGAGCGAGGAGCGCGCCGCCCGCGAGGGGCTTGAGCCGCTCGCGACTGTTGTCGCCCACACCGCCATCGCCGTTGAGGCGAAAGATTTCCCAAAAACGCCGGGACTTGTCATCAACGAGTTGCTCCGCAAAACGGGAAAAACGGTCGACGACATTGCCTTGTTCGAAATAAACGAAGCGTTTGCCGCTGTTGCTCTTGCTGCTATCCAAATCGCTGGCCTTGACCCGGAAAAAGTGAACGTCAACGGCGGCGCTGTCGCCCTCGGCCACCCGATCGGCGCGAGCGGCGCACGCATCATCCTCACGCTCATTTATGAGCTGAAACGCCGCGGCGGCGGCCTCGGCATCGCCGCCATCTGCAGCGGCGGCGGCCAAGGCGACGCCATCTTAATCGAAGTATAAGGAATGGCCTGCCACGTCATCGCGGCCGCCGCCGTCGAGGCGTGACGCGTCATGCCGCCCGACGGCGTTGTCGCCATACAGGAGGCGGTTCGCCTGGCGGTGGGGCGGCCGCGGTTTGGGGATATGGATGGCCCGCCGCGCCCTTGGGCGCTGCGGCCGCTGGCTTGCGATCTGCGTTGTCCCAGGATGGAGCCAATAAACGAACAAGAGCGTTTGCGAATTTTGCTATAGGGGGATGGAACGATGGACGTCAAAACGATTATGGTCGTCGGCGCCGGACAGATGGGGTCAGGCATCGCCCAAGTATGCGCTGTCGCCGGCTATCAAGTGTTTTTGTACGACATTAGCGAGGCGCAGTTAGACAAAGGAATCGCCAACATCGAAAAAGGGCTCGCCCGCCAAGTGGAAAAAGGGAAAATGACAGCGGCGGACAAAGACGCAGCGCTCGCGCGGCTTGCCCGCTCGACCGACTTGCATGCCGCCGCCAAAGCGGATCTTGTCATTGAAGCGGTCGTCGAAAACATGGACGTGAAAACAAAGCTGTTCGCCGAGCTCGATGCGCTCGCCCGCCCGGAGACGATTTTAGCGTCAAACACGTCGTCGCTGCCGATTACGGAAATTGCCGCCGCGACGAAACGGCCAGAGAAAGTGATCGGCATGCACTTTATGAACCCGGTGCCGGTGATGAAGCTCGTCGAAATTATCCGCGGATTGGCGACGGCTGATGACGTGTATGAAACGATCGAAGCCGTTGCCCGCAAGCTCGGCAAAGTGCCGGTCGAAGTGAACGACTTTCCGGGCTTTATTTCGAACCGCGTCCTCATGCCGATGATCAACGAAGCGATTTACGCCTTGTACGAAGGGGTGGCGACCAAAGAAGCCATCGATGAAGTGATGAAGCTCGGCATGAACCATCCGATGGGTCCGCTGACGCTCGCTGATTTTATCGGGCTCGATACGTGCTTATACATTATGGAAACGCTTCATGAGGGGTTCGGCGATGACAAATACCGCCCATGCCCGCTCTTGCGCAAATATGTGAAAGCCGGCTGGCTCGGCCGCAAGACGGGCCGCGGATTTTACACGTATGAATAAACCGCTTGGCGTCGCTCTAGGACAACGCCGAAGCGTGCCGCAATGTGCGTGGGGCGGCGCCCGCTATGCTGTCTGCCGACCGTAACGCCGCACGTTAGGTGCATGCGGGAACGCTGTTTTACAGCCTATAAGGCAAATCTATAGAATCGTTCAGCTGCCTGCTGGCTACCCCATGGAGCGGAGGAGCGCCTGAAAACACCATTGTGTCAGCGACATCGGAAGGAGGCCATTTCATGGAATTTCGCTTCACCGAAGAGCAGGAAATGATGCGGCAAATGGTGCGCGAGTTCGCCGCGGCGGAGATCGCCCCATTTGTCGAGCGCATGGAACAAGGGGAGTTTCCGCGCCCGATTTTAGCGAAAATGGCCGAACTCGGCCTAATGGGCATCACTGTCCCGGAGCAATATGGCGGCGCGGGTATGGACTTTGTGTCGTACATCATCGCCATTCATGAAATTTCGAAAGTGAGCCCGACCGTCGGTGTCATCTTATCCGTGCACACGTCGGTCGGCACGAATCCGATCTTGTATTTCGGCACCGAAGAGCAGAAACAAAAATACGTGACAAAGCTCGCCCGAGGTGAGTACTTGGGGGCGTTTTGCCTTACTGAACCGAGCGCCGGCTCGGATGTGAAAAGCTTGAAGACGAAAGCGGTGCGCCGTGGAGATCGTTATGTGCTAAACGGCTCAAAAATATTCATCACCAACGGCGGGGAGGCAGATACGTACATCGTCTTCGCCCGCACGAATCCGGAAGAAGCCGGAAGCCGCGGCATTTCCGCGTTCATTGTGGAAAAAGGGACGCCAGGGATGTCGATTGGTAAAGATGAGAAGAAGATGGGGCTGCACGGGTCGCGGACGGTGACCATTACGTTTGAAGACGCCGAAGTGCCGGCGGAAAACTTGCTCGGTCAGGAAGGGGAAGGATTTAAAATCGCGATGGCCAACCTTGACGTCGGTCGGATCGGCATCGCCGCCCAAGCGCTCGGCATCGCGGAGGCGGCAGTCGAACATGCCGTCGCCTACGCGAAAGAGCGGGTGCAGTTTGGCAAACCGATCATCGAGCAGCAAGGCGTCGCTTTCAAGCTTGCCGATATGGCGACGGCGGCGGAAGCGGCGAAATGGCTCGTCTATCGCGCCGCTTGGCTGCGCGCGCAAGGGCTGCCGTGCGGAAAAGAGGCGTCGATGGCGAAGCTCTTCGCTTCACAAACAGCGATGGACAATGCCATCGAGGCGGTGCAAATTTTCGGCGGCAACGGCTACACGAAAGACTACCCGGTCGAGCGGCTGTTCCGTGACGCGAAAATTACGCAAATTTACGAAGGAACGAGCGAAATTCAGCGCATCGTCATCAGCAAACATTTGTGCCAGGCATGCTGATGAACCAATCCGAACCAGATGAGAAGGCTCTGTTCCTAGCTTTTCTGCCGTAGTCGGCAAGCCGTTCGCTTGCCGACTGGGCATGCGACAGCATGCCCTCCTCGAACAATGGACGTTTTGCGGGCAAATGGCATTTGCCCTCTGGCGTTCTTGTTCGAGGAAAGAGGCAGAAAAGCTTGTGTTCAGCCAGCTCATGATTGGCGATCGAATGAAATGGTGGAAATAGCTCTAAGCGCCGGGTTTTCGGAAGACCGAACAACGCCGCTTTCAGGGATCGAGGCATAAACATGGGGCTCTGTCTTTTGCGGCGTTTTGTGGTGCAACGGGAACTCACCAACAAGTTTATGTCTGTATCTGGAAGATGGTGATCACGCTGGCACGGGGGACGAGGATTTCGGATATATAGGAAAACGGGGGAATGAAACGATGAACTTTCGATTGAGCGAAGAACATGAAATGCTGCGAAAAATGGTGCGCGAATTTGCCGAAAACGAAGTGGCGCCGACTGCCGCTGAGCGAGACGAAGAAGAGCGGTTTGACCGCGGCATTTTCAACAAAATGGCGGAACTCGGTTTAACAGGCATTCCGTGGCCGGAAGAATACGGCGGCATTGGCAGCGATTATTTGGCCTATGTCATTGCCGTTGAGGAGCTGTCGCGCGTCTGCGCCTCGACCGGGGTGACGCTTTCCGCGCATATATCGCTCGCCAGCTGGCCGATTTACAAGTTCGGCAACGAAGAACAAAAGCAGAAGTATTTGCGCGCCTTAGCGACTGGGGAAAAACTAGGGGCATATGCTCTGTCCGAGCCGGGGGCGGGGTCGGATGTCGCCTCGATGAAAACGCGTGCGGTAAAAGATGGGGACCACTACATTTTAAACGGCTCGAAAGTATGGATCACCAACGGCGGCGAAGCGGAAATTTACGTCGTATTTGCCGTCACCGATCCGGAAAAGCGGCATAAAGGGATCAGCGCCTTTATCGTGGAAAAAGGAACGCCGGGCTTTTCGTTCGGCAAAAAGGAAAAGAAACTCGGCATTCGTTCGTCGCCGACGACGGAGCTCATTTTTGAAGACTGCCGCATTCCGAAAGAAAACTTGCTCGGTCAAGAAGGAGAAGGGTTTAAAATCGCCATGATGACGCTCGATGGCGGCCGCAACGGCATCGCCGCCCAAGCGGTCGGCATTGCCCAGGGCGCGCTGGATGCGGCGGTGGACTATGCGAAACAGCGCGTCCAGTTCGGCAAACCGATCATCGAGCAGCAAGGGATCGCTTTCAAGCTCGCTGACATGGCGACGGCCATTGAAGCGGCGCGGCTCTTGACCTATCAAGCGGCATGGTTGGAGTCGAATGGCTTGCCGTACGGCAAAGCATCCGCCATGGCGAAACTGTTTGCCGGCGACACGGCGATGAAAGTGACGGTCGAGGCGGTGCAAATTTTCGGCGGCAACGGCTACACGAAGGACTACCCGGTCGAGCGGTTTATGCGCGACGCGAAGATTACGCAAATTTACGAAGGAACGCAAGAAATCCAACGCCTTGTCATTTCGCGCATGTTGACACGCAATTAAACATTGCGTGTCCACTCATTCGTGTTGACACGCAATTAAACATTGCGCGTCCACTCATTCGTGTTGGCGCGCGATTGAAACATTGTGCGTCATTTCAATGGTTTTGGATCTGAACGGCGGCTTGGCGCTTTGGGAAAGGGCGCACGGATAGGCATGGGGCGGGGCGGCGCCCCGCCGTCAAATGGGAATGGGGGAGAGACAACGAACATGAAAAAACGGGAAGTGATTGCATCGGTCAAAGACGAAAAGCTCGTGAAAAAACGGCGCAATGAGATGATCAAAGGCGCGATTTCCTTGTTTAAACAAAAAGGTTTCCACCAAACGACGACAAGGGAGATCGCCAAAGCGTCCGGCTTCAGCATCGGCACGTTGTACGAGTACATCCGCAAGAAAGAAGACGTCCTCTATCTCGTGTGCGACCGCATTTACGACGAAGTGCGGGAGCGGACGGAACAAGACCTCGGTGCCCACCATGGCACGATCGAAGGGTTAAGGCGCGCCATTGCCCACTATTTCCGCGTTGTTGATGAACTCGATGATGAAGTGCTCGTCATGTATCAAGAAGTGAAAGCGCTAAGCAAAGAATCGCTGCCGTATGTGTTGAATAAAGAACTCGATATGGCGGCGATTTTCGAACATATTTTGCGCGCATGCGTTGAGAGCGGGGCGTTGCAGCTTTCTGAAAGCGAAATCCGCCTGTTCGCCCACAACATCGTCGTTCTTGGGCAAATGTGGGCGTTCCGCCGTTGGGTGCTGCGGAAAATGTATACACTCGATGAATATATCGAACTGCAAACCGAGTTTTTATTAAAGGGGATTATGGAGAAACAGCGAGTCTAAAAGGGGGAGAAGAAACGATGGCGCACATTTACCGTCCGAAGCATCACGTCCGCTTTGTGACTGCATCGAGCTTGTTTGACGGCCATGACGCCTCAATCAACATTATGCGCCGCATTTTGCAGGCGAGCGGCGCCGAGGTCATCCATTTAGGCCATAACCGATCGGTGGAGGAAATCGTCAATGCCGCCATTCAGGAAGATGTGCAAGGCATTGCCGTCTCCTCGTATCAAGGCGGGCATATGGAATTTTTTAAATATATGTACGACCTGCTCCAAGAGCGGGGGGCGTCCCATATCCGCATTTACGGCGGCGGGGGCGGCGTCATCATCCCGCGGGAAATCAAAGAGCTGCACGAATATGGCATCGCCCGCATTTTCTCGCCGGAAGACGGCCGACGCCTCGGCTTGCAAGGGATGATCAACGTCATGCTTGAAGAGTGCGATTTTCCGACCGTGACGACGGTGACCGATGAACTGGAGCGGCTTCCGTCCGGCGATGTGCAGGCGATCGCCCGGCTCATCACGCTGTGCGAATACCGCGCTGAGGCGGACAACAAAGAGGCGGCCGCGGCGGCGGAAGCCGCCATTGAACAAGTGAAGGCGCTCGAGAAGCGCGTGCCGGTGCTCGGCATCACCGGCACAGGCGGGGCTGGGAAAAGCTCGCTCACCGATGAGCTCGTCCGCCGCTTTTTAAACGAAATTCCGGATATCAAAATCGCGATCTTGTCCGTCGACCCGACGAAGCAAAAAACGGGCGGGGCGCTGTTGGGCGACCGCATCCGGATGAATGCGATCAACTCGCCGCGCGTTTACATGAGAAGCTTGGCGACGCGCCATTCCCGCTCCGAGTTGTCGCCCGCGATTCGCGACGCCATTTCGGTTGTCAAGGCGGCCGGATTTGATCTTGTCATCATTGAAACGAGCGGAATCGGCCAAGGCGACGCCGCCATTACCGAAGTGTGCGACGTGTCGATGTACGTCATGACAAGCGAGTTCGGCGCGCCGACGCAGCTTGAGAAAATCGACATGATCGATTATGCCGATTTGATTGTCATTAATAAATTCGAGCGCAAAGGGTCAGAAGACGCAAAACGACAAGTGCAAAAACAATATCAGCGCAGCCATCAGCTGTTTGACCGCGATGTTTCGGAAATGCCGGTGTACGGCACGATCGCCAGCCAGTTTAACGACCCGGGCACGAATACGCTTTTTGTCGCGCTTGTGGATACGATCAATCAAAAAGCAGGAACGAATTGGAAAACAAGCTTGAAAACGGTCGCCAATGTCGAAAAGCATAATGTCATCATTCCGAACGAGCGCCGCTACTATTTGCGCGAAATCGCGGAAACGGTCCGTTCGTACCACCGCCGCGCCGAGCAGCAAGTCGGGGTGGCCCGACGCCTCTTCCAAATCGAAGGGGCCATCGAAGCGGCGAAGGAACGGGGCGAAGCGGAAGACGTGATCCGCGCGCTCGAGACGCTCAAAGCGGATTATGAGGCGAAATTGACGCCGGAATCGAAGCGCATTTTGGCGACATGGGAAGAAACGAAAGCGAAATATGCGGCAAAACAATTGGTCACGAAAGTGCGCGATAAAGAAATCGTGACCGAACTGACGACGAAAACGTTGTCCGGTTTGGACATTCCGAAAGTCGTCTTGCCGAAATTCAAAGACTACGGAGAGATTTTGCGCTGGGTGTATAAAGAAAACGTCCCTGGCTCGTTCCCGTATACGGCCGGCGTCTTCCCGTTCAAGCGCCAAGGCGAAGACCCGAAACGGCAGTTTGCCGGCGAAGGGACGCCGGAGCGCACGAACCGCCGCTTCCATTACTTGTGCAAAGAAGACAAGGCGAAGCGGCTCAGCACCGCGTTCGACTCCGTGACGCTCTATGGCGAAGACCCGGACTACCGGCCGGACATTTTCGGCAAAGTCGGGGAAAGCGGCGTCAGCGTCTGTACACTTGATGATATGAAAAAGCTGTACAAAGGGTTTGACTTGTGCGACCCGCTCACATCCGTGTCGATGACGATCAACGGTCCGGCTCCGATTTTGCTGGCGATGTTTATGAATACGGCGATTGACCAGCAAGTCGAGAAAAAGGAAGCCGAGCTTGGCCGCCCGCTCACGCCGGAAGAGTACGAACAAGTGAAGGAATGGACGCTGCAAACGGTGCGCGGCACGGTGCAAGCCGATATTTTGAAGGAAGACCAAGGGCAAAACACGTGCATTTTCTCGACTGATTTCGCCTTAAAAATGATGGGCGACATTCAAGAGTATTTCATCAAGCACCGCGTCCGCAACTACTACTCGGTGTCGATCTCCGGCTACCATATCGCCGAGGCGGGGGCGAACCCGATCACGCAGCTGGCGTTTACGCTTGCGAACGGCTTTACGTATGTCGAGTATTACTTGAGCCGCGGCATGCACATTGACGATTTTGCGCCGAACTTGTCGTTTTTCTTCAGCAACGGCCTCGATCCGGAGTATTCGGTCATCGGCCGCGTCGCCCGCCGCATTTGGGCGATCGTCATGCGCGAAAAATACGGCGCCAACGAACGGAGCCAGAAACTGAAATACCATATCCAAACGTCCGGCCGTTCATTGCACGCGCAGGAGATCGATTTCAACGACATCCGCACGACGCTGCAGGCGCTTCTGGCGATTTATGACAACTGCAACTCCCTGCATACGAACGCCTATGACGAAGCGATCACGACACCGACCGAAGAGTCGGTCCGTCGGGCGATGGCGATCCAACTCATTATCACGAAAGAGTTTGGCTTGACCAAAAACGAAAACCCGCTTCAAGGGTCGTTCATCATTGAAGAGCTGACCGATTTGGTCGAAGAAGCGGTGTTGCAAGAGTTTGAACGGCTCAACGACCGCGGCGGCGTGCTTGGGGCGATGGAGATGCAATACCAGCGCGGCAAAATTCAAGACGAATCGCTTTACTATGAAACGAAGAAACATAGCGGTGAACTGCCGATCATCGGCGTCAACACGTTCTTGAACCCGAATCCACCGTCAGAAGAGGAGCTGAACAACATTCAGCTCGCCCGGGCGACGTATGAAGAAAAAGAGACGCAAATCCGCAACTTGCGCGAATTCCAAGAGCGGAACAAAGACAAAGCCGGTCCGGCGCTTGAACGGCTGAAGCAAGTGGCGACAAGCGGCGGCAACATTTTCGAAGAATTGATGGAAACGGTGAAAGTCGCCAGCCTTGGACAAATCACCCGCGCCTTGTACGAAGTCGGCGGACAATACCGGCGGAATATGTAATTCAAGCGCGTTCCGTTGTTCACAGCTTTCGATGGACGGCCTCGATCACAATGGATAACGGCCCGTTGAACTTTAGCAGATCGGTAGAATGATAGGCAGCGGCTGTCGGTTCGCTGGAGGCGAAACGCACGGAACGCGGATGAGGCCAGAAGATGAAGACGAATGGGCTTCGTAAGGAAAAAGTGGAGCGGTGTGAACAAAGGTGATTGTGACAACGGATATGTCGGAATCGGAAGGAGGGCCACCCTCGCCGCAGGGCTGCCCTCCTTTGCTTTTTTCGGCAAATGGGTAGCATAAACCCCGACAATTTGTTTATAATGAATGGTATGTATTCCACTTGCATTCATTTGTTTCATTAATATAGAAGGGGAGTGCTGAACTTGAGCCTGCAGCAGCAATACTCGCCGGAGGAATTGCAGGAGATGTCGTTCGTCGAGCTGGCGAACCTCATTTTGCTTGACAAGCGGGAGGCGCTGCCGTTTGATCAACTCGTTCGTGAAGCAGCAGCGCTGGCCGGCATATCGGAAGAAGTGGTGGAGGCGCGGCTGGCCCAATATTACACCGATTTAAACATCGACGGCCGGTTTATTTGCGTTGGAGAAAACGTCTGGGGATTGCGCGCATGGTATCCGTTTGACCAGACAGAAGACGAAACGGTGACGATCGTCAAGCCGAAGAAGAAGAAAAAAGCGCTTGACGATGAATACGATGAATACGATGAGTTGCTTGAAGATGGAGATCTCGATTACGACGATTTGGATGAATATGATGAGGAAGAGCTCGAGCTTGATGAAGATGAGCTCTTGGAAGATGAAGAATTCGATCTAGATGAAGATGTCGCGTTTGACGATGACATTCTCGGCGATGAAGAGTTTGAACTGGACGATGCGCCGCTTGATGAAGAGCTTGATCTCGAAGAGCCGGACGAAGACGAATAACCGCTTGACTTTGCCAGGGGAACCCGGTACAATGTGTGTTGGGCTCTTGAAAACGAACAAATCGATCGCTCCCTTACGTACGGTAAGCGGAGCGTTTTTTATTTGCGCCTTTCGCAAACACTGAAACTGTTACCGCAATTTCGGCAAGGGGGAAGACAAAATGACGAAATACATTTTTGTGACGGGCGGCGTTGTTTCCTCGCTCGGGAAAGGGATTACGGCGGCTTCGCTTGGACGTTTGTTGAAAAACCGCGGGTTGAACGTGACGATCCAAAAGTTTGACCCGTACATTAACGTCGACCCAGGGACGATGAGCCCGTATCAGCACGGCGAGGTGTTCGTCACGGACGACGGTGCAGAGACGGATTTGGATTTAGGGCATTATGAACGGTTCATCGATATTAATTTAAACAAATACAGCAACGTGACGACAGGAAAAATTTATTCCGCCGTCATCCGCAAAGAGCGCCGCGGCGATTACCTAGGCGGCACGGTGCAAGTCATTCCGCACATTACCAACGAAATTAAAGAGCGCGTCTTCCGGGCCGGAAGAGAGACGAACGCCGATGTCGTCATTACGGAGATCGGCGGCACGGTCGGCGATATTGAATCGCTTCCGTTTTTAGAAGCGATCCGCCAAATCAAAAGCGATGTTGGACGCGAAAACGTCATGTACATCCACTGCACGCTCGTGCCGTACATCAAGGCGGCTGGGGAAATGAAAACGAAGCCGACGCAGCACAGCGTGAAAGAATTGCGCAGCCTCGGCATTCAGCCGAACGTCATCGTCGTGCGCACGGAAATGCCGATGCCGCAGGAAATGAAAGAGAAAATCGCCCTCTTTTGCGATATTGATCCGAAAGCGGTCATCGAGGCGCGCGATGCCGACACGCTGTATGCGGTCCCGCTTATGCTTCAAGAACAAAAGCTGGACCAAATCGTGTGCGAACATTTGCGCCTCAACTGCGGCGAAGCGGATATGACCGAATGGAAAGCGCTCGTCGAGAAAGTGCGCAACTTATCGAAAACGACGAAAATCGCTTTGGTCGGCAAATACGTCGAGCTCCCGGACGCCTATATTTCTGTTGTGGAGGCGCTCCGTCATGCGGGGTATGCGTTTGACACCGACATTGATATTCAGTGGATCAATGCGGAGCATGTGACTCGTGACAATGTGGCCGACCTGTTGAAAGATGCGGACGGCATTTTGGTTCCGGGCGGGTTTGGCGACCGCGGGGTCGAAGGGAAGATTGAGGCGATCCGCTACGCCCGCGAGCAGCGCGTGCCGTTTTTGGGCATTTGCTTAGGAATGCAGCTTGCCTCGATTGAATTTGCTCGCCATGTTGTCGGGTTGTCCGGCGCCCATTCGTCCGAGTTTGACCCGAACACGCCGCATCCGATCATCGACTTGCTTCCGGAGCAGAAGGATGTCGAAGATTTAGGCGGCACGCTCCGCCTCGGCTTGTATCCGTGCAAGCTGCAGGAAGGGACGCTTGCCTACGCCGCCTACGGCGATGAAGTCATTTACGAGCGCCATCGCCATCGGTACGAATTCAACAACCAATACCGGCCGATCATGGAAGAGCACGGCTTCGTCTTTTCCGGCACGAGTCCGGACGGACGGTTGGTTGAAGTGATCGAACTCAAGGATCATCCGTGGTTCGTCGCCGCGCAATTCCACCCGGAATTCACCTCGCGCCCGACGCGGCCGCAGCCGTTGTTCCGCGAGTTTGTCAGAGCGTCGCTGAAAGAGTAACGAAAAAGGGGCTGTCCCAAAAAAGCCGTAGAACGGCCTTTTGGGTCCAGCCCCCTTTCTTTTTTGGATATTTTTCATCTTGTCAAGCACGATGCCCATTGATCAGGCGCCGTTTTTTGGGCGGTTTCTATACCTCTTTGCCTTCAGCCGGCGGGAGAGCGCTCGTTTTCATGGCGGCTGTTATTCATATTCCGCCAAAATTTCATCGAGCAACACGCGCAGTCCGTAGTAGATGAATGAAGCGGTGATGATCGTCGGCATGCCGATGCGGCGGCCGTCTTCGGTCGGCACGAGCGGGCGGGAAAGTTTGCTGTCGATAAAGACGGTGGCCATATCGGCCAGTCCGGGTTCATCCTTGACGAGCGCCGCGACGGCCACTGCATCGACGCCGTGCGCCTGCAGCTGTTCGGCGAGGCGAATGGCCTCAGCATCATTGGAAAAGCGGGCAAATAGAAGCGCTCGGTCCGTTTCCTGCCAGTCATCGGTTGCTGTCGGCTCAAGCCGTTTGGCTTTCGGCAGCGGATCGGGGCCAAGAAGCGCGGCGGTGACGACCGCATCGAGTTCACCGATGCCATACAGCCAAATGCGCCCATCACCGATGGCGGCCTGAGCGAGCAGACGCGCCCCGTCTTCGAGCGCCAGCTCTTCGTCCGCGGCGATTTTTTGCAACAATCCGATCGTTTGCGTCGTTAAAATTTTCACGGTTCGGCCTCCCTTCGCCGCTATTATACAAAATCGGCAAACAACAAGAAAAGCAAGCAGGAAATGGGTTTGCCAAATGCGAAACATTAATAGGGAGAAAACAGGGAATAGAGGTGCATAACGGTGGGAAACAAAATTTTAATTGTCGATGATCAATATGGCATCCGCATTTTGCTCAACGAAGTGTTTCAGCGGGAGGGGTATGTAACGTATCAGGCCGCCAACGGCATGCAGGCGCTCGAAATCGCCCGCAAACATCACCCCGATCTTGTGCTTCTGGATATGAAAATTCCTGGCATGGACGGCATTGAAATTTTAAAACGGTTGAAAGAGATTGATCCGGATATTAAGGTGATCATCATGACCGCCTACGGGGAGCTCGATATGATTCAAGAAACGAAAGAGCTCGGGGCGCTGATGCATTTTGCCAAGCCGTTTGATATTGACGATTTGCGCGTTGCCGTCAAAAAATACATTACCGCCTAGACAGCGCCATCGATGAGCGGCTTTCCTTTGGCAAAGAAAGCGAAGCAATAAGTATGGATGACGCTGTCGTCTTTCGGAGATGAAAGGGTGGAAATGTTGCCGTTTTGCCGGCAAGTTGATATGCTTATAAACGTAGATGCATTTTGCGCCGATGGATTCAACCACCGTCATGGCGACAAAGACGACGATCAGCTAAGGAGGATGGAACCATGCCGTTAGTATCAATGAAAGAGATGTTGAACGAGGCGCTGCGCGGCAAATATGCGGTCGGTCAATTCAACATCAACAACTTGGAATGGACGCAAGCCATTTTAGCGGCGGCCGAAGAGGAAAAATCGCCGGTCATTCTCGGCGTCTCCGAAGGGGCGGCCCGCTATATGAGCGGATTCAAAACGGTCGTCAATATGGTCAAAGGGTTAATGGAAGACATGAACATCACCGTTCCGGTCGCCATCCATCTCGACCATGGATCGAGCTTTGAAAAATGCAAAGCGGCGATTGACGCCGGGTTCACCTCGGTTATGATTGACGCCTCCCACCATCCATTTGAAGAAAACGTCCGCATCACCTCGCAAGTCGTTGAATATGCTCATGCGCGCGGCGTTTCGGTCGAAGCGGAGCTCGGCATCGTCGGCGGGCAGGAAGACGACGTCGTCGGAGAAGGGATCATTTACGCCGACCCGAAAGAGTGCGAAGAGCTTGTCAAACGGACAGGCGTCGACTGTCTCGCCCCGGCGCTCGGTTCTGTGCACGGCCCATACAAAGGAGAGCCGAAGCTCGGATTTGCCGAAATGGAGCAAATCCGCGATTTAACCGGCGTTCCGCTTGTGCTCCACGGCGGCACCGGCATTCCGACCGAACAAATTCAACGCGCGATCTCCCTTGGCACATCGAAAATCAACGTCAATACCGAAAACCAAATGGCGTTTACCAAAGTCGTCCGCGAACTGCTCGCGAAAGACCCGAACGTCTATGATCCGCGCAAAATCATCGGCCCGGGCCGCGACGCCATCAAAGCGACGGTCATCGGCAAAATGCGCGAGTTTGGCTCGTCCGGAAAAGCGGCGCGATGAATCGGCTTCGCGGGCGGCGTTTGGCCGCCGCGCGGCTGCCTTTGCATGTGCAACGAATAACAAGGAGGGTTCAGCATGAAATTTTTTATCGACACTGCCAACTTGGAAGAAATCAAACACGCCCATGAACTCGGCATTTTGGCCGGCGTCACGACCAATCCGAGCCTCGTGGCGAAGGAAAACGTATCGTTCCATGATCGGTTGCGCGAAATTACATCGATCGTTTCTGGTTCGGTGAGTGCTGAAGTCATTTCGACCGACGCCGCTGGCATGATCGCGGAAGGAGAAGAGCTGGCGAAAATCGCCCCGAACATTACGATCAAAGTTCCGATGACGCCGGAAGGCTTAAAAGCAGTCAAGGCGTTCAGCGAAAAAGGGATTCAAACGAACGTGACGCTTGTGTTCACCGCCAACCAGGCGCTCTTGGCCGCACGCGCCGGCGCGACGTACGTCTCTCCGTTCCTCGGCCGCCTCGATGACATCGGCCATAACGGTTTAGAGCTCATTTCCACCATCGCTGAGATTTTCAACATTCATGGCATTGAAACGGAAATCATCGCCGCTTCGATCCGCCATCCGCACCATGTGACGGAAGCGGCGTTGCGCGGGGCGCATATTGCCACGGTTCCGTACAAGGTGCTTATGCAATTGTTCAACCATCCGCTGACCGATCAAGGAATTGAGAAGTTTCTCGCCGACTGGAATCGGCAAAAATGAAAGTAAGCCGTTTGCCTCTTGGGTGAAGCGGGCTCGCTCTGCCGCGTTCAGGCCGGACGTGATGAGCCCGCCCGGCTTTGCTTTTTCGTCCCAGGGGTGAAGCCAACTTCCGAGCAAAGAAGGGAGACGACGATGGATAAAATGAAAATTATCGGCGGAGATCGGCTGCGGGGAACGATCAAAGTGAGCGGTGCGAAAAACAGCGCGGTCGCTTTGATTCCTGCAGCGATTTTGGCCGATTCGCCGGTGACGATCGAGGGGTTGCCGGACATTTCCGACGTGCACATTTTAGGAAGCTTGATCGAAGAAATCGGCGGCTCGTTTTCGTTTGACGGCAAAGAGGCGGTCATCGACCCAACGAATATGGTGTCCATGCCGCTTCCGAATGGGAAGGTGAAAAAGCTGCGCGCCTCCTACTATTTGATGGGGGCGATGCTTGGCCGCTTCAAAAAAGCGGTTGTCGGCTTGCCGGGCGGATGTCATCTCGGTCCGCGCCCGATTGACCAGCATATCAAAGGGTTTGAGGCGCTGGGCGCCACCGTAACGAACGAGCAGGGCGCCATTTATTTGCGCGCGGAAGAACTGCGCGGAGCCCGCATTTTTTTGGACGTCGTCAGCGTCGGCGCGACGATCAACATCATGCTGGCGGCGGTGCGCGCCAAAGGGCGGACGATTATCGAAAATGCGGCGAAAGAGCCGGAAATCATCGATGTCGCGACATTGCTTTCGAATATGGGCGCGAAAATCAAAGGAGCTGGCACCGATGTGATCCGCATTGACGGCGTCGAAACATTATCGGGCTGCCGCCATGCCATCATCCCGGATCGGATCGAAGCCGGGACGTACATGATTGCCGCCGCGGCCACCAATGGCGAAGTCGTCGTCGACAACGTCATCCCGCAGCACGTTGAATCGCTGACGGCCAAATTGCGCGAAATGGGGGTGCGCGTGGAGACGGGGGAAGATCAAATTCTCGTCTGCGGCACCGACGTTTTGAAAGCGGTTGACGTCAAGACGCTCGTCTATCCGGGCTTCCCAACGGATCTGCAGCAGCCGTTTACCGCGCTGCTGACAAAAGCCAACGGCACAAGCGTCGTCACCGACACGATTTACAGCGCCCGCTTCAAGCATGTCGATGAATTGCGGCGCATGAACGCCAATGTAAAAGTCGAAGGCCGCTCAGCCATCGTCACCGGCCCCGTCAAACTGCAAGGGGCGAAAGTGAAGGCGAGCGATTTGCGCGCCGGGGCGGCGCTTGTCATTGCCGGGCTGATGGCTGAAGGAGTGACGGAGATCACCGGCGTCGAGCATATCGACCGCGGCTACAGCAACCTCGTCGAAAAACTGTCTGACATCGGCGCCACCATTTGGCGCGAAAAAATGACCGATGAAGAAATCGAGCAAGTGAAAAACGCGTAACGTCCAGTCGACAAAGGGGAAGGGGAGAACGACGATGGAACGAAGCTTATCGATGGAACTCGTGCGCGTCACCGAAGCGGCGGCGCTTGCCGCCGCCCGCTGGATGGGGCGCGGGAAAAAGAATGAGGCTGATGACGCCGCGACGTCGGCGATGCGCGACGTGTTTGACACCGTGCCGATGAAAGGCACCGTCGTCATCGGCGAAGGGGAAATGGACGAAGCGCCGATGCTGTATATCGGGGAAAAGCTCGGCAACGGCTATGGCCCGCGCGTCGATGTCGCTGTCGACCCGCTTGAAGGGACGAACATCGTCGCTTCCGGGGGATGGAACGCCTTGGCTGTCGTCGCTGTCGCTGACCACGGTCATCTGCTTCACGCGCCGGACATGTACATGGAGAAAATCGCCGTCGGGCCGGAAGCGGTCGGGATGATTGACATTGAGGCGCCGATCATCGACAATTTAAAGGCGGTGGCGAAGGCGAAAAACAAAGATATTGAAGACGTCGTCGCGGTTGTTCTCAACCGCCCGCGCCATGAGCGTCTCATTCATGAGCTGCGTGAAGCCGGCGCCCGCATTAAGCTCATCAATGACGGCGATGTCGCCGCCGCCATTAACACGGCGTTTGACCATACCGGCGTTGACATTTTGTTCGGCTCGGGCGGCGCGCCGGAAGGAGTGCTCGCGGCGGTCGCGTTGAAATGCCTTGGCGGCGAACTGCAAGGAAAGCTGCTGCCGCAAAACGACGATGAAGTCGAGCGGTGCAAACAAATGGGCATTGACGTCAACAAAGTGCTGCGCATGGACGATTTGGTGAAAGGAGACGACGCGATTTTTGCCGCCACCGGCGTCACCGACGGCGAGCTGTTGCGCGGCGTGCGGCTGAAAGGGGCGTACGGCCTCACCCACTCCGTCGTCATGCGGGCCAAGTCCGGCACGGTCCGCTTCATCGAAGGGCGGCACAGTTTGAAGAAAAAACCGAACTTAGTCATCAAATGATATCCTGCCATCCGGCCGGGCGCCGGAGCCGCGCCTGGCTCGGAAAAACAAAAAAATATTGATTAAAAAGAAGAAAAAAGGGTAAAATAGTCGTGTTGCTTATGCAAAAATAAGCTCTGCCATTCTACTTCTTTATTTCATTTCAGCCTTCATCATCTTCGAAATGAATCCCTTCGCCTGTCGAATTGATGACCAATACGTCCGAACACGAACGATGGGAGAATAGGAAAATTTGCAAAGTGTGGTGTCAAGATGGAATTAACGTTAGCAGCACTAGAAAACATGAAATTGAAGGAGCTGTATGAGCTCGCCAAGCAATACAAAATTTCATACTACAGCAAGTTGACGAAAAAGGAGCTTATTTTTGCGATTTTGAAAGCGCGTGCCGAACAAGACGGCCTCTTTTTCATGGAAGGCATCCTCGAAATCATTCCGTCGGAAGGATTCGGCTTTTTGCGCCCGATCAACTATTCCCCGAGCTCGGAAGACATTTACATTTCCGCTTCCCAAATCCGCCGTTTTGATTTGCGCAACGGGGATAAAGTATCCGGCAAAGTGCGGCCGCCGAAAGAAAATGAACGCTACTTCGGCTTGCTTCATGTCGAAGCGGTCAACGGCGAAGACCCGGAAGTCGCCAAGGAGCGCGTTCACTTTCCAGCGTTAACGCCGCTTTACCCGAATCGGCAAATGAAGCTGGAGACAACGCCGGACAAGCTGTCGACCCGCATCATCGACTTGATCGCTCCCGTCGGCTTTGGCCAGCGCGGGTTGATCGTCGCGCCGCCGAAAGCTGGCAAGACGATGCTGCTGAAGGAAATTGCCAACAGCATCACCACAAACCACCCGGATGTCGAGTTGATCGTCTTGCTCATTGACGAACGGCCGGAAGAAGTGACCGACATCGAGCGGTCGGTGCAAGGCGATGTCGTCAGCTCGACGTTTGATGAGGTGCCGGAAAACCATATTAAAGTGGCCGAGCTTGTCTTAGAACGGGCGATGCGATTAGTTGAGCATAAGCGTGACGTCGTCATTTTAATGGACAGCATCACCCGCCTCGCCCGGGCGTACAACTTGGTCATTCCGCCGAGCGGACGCACGCTCTCGGGCGGGATCGACCCAGCGGCGTTTCATCGCCCGAAGCGGTTTTTCGGCGCGGCGCGCAACATCGAAGAAGGCGGCAGCTTGACGATTTTGGCGACCGCCCTCATTGACACCGGGTCGCGCATGGATGACGTCATTTACGAGGAATTTAAAGGCACCGGCAACATGGAGCTCCATCTTGACCGCTCGCTCGCCGAGCGCCGCATTTTTCCAGCTATTGACATTCGCCGTTCGGGAACGCGCAAAGAGGAGCTGCTCATCCCAAAAGAACATTTGGAAAAGCTGTGGGCGATCCGCAAAACGATGGCCGATTCGCCCGACTTTATCGAGCGGTTTTTGAACAAATTGCGCCGGACGAAGTCAAACGAAGAGTTTTTCGCCTTGCTCGATCAGGAGTGGAAACAGGGCGGCCCGCTCCGTCTGTAGGCCGTTGGCGGAATTTGCCGCGAATCGCCCGTTGCAAACTGACAGAAAAGCTGTTATAATCTTAACATGTGTGTTTTGGCTATCGCCTTTTGGTTTGTGCGATCCGTGATTTGCACCGGCTGGGTTCGCTTCGGTGGAGTCCCGGCTGTTCCATGCGCTGCGCCTTGCCAAACGGGCGGGCGCGCATAAGCATGAAGCGTTCCATGCTACGAATCACTCTGTTTCGATAAGATACAGGGCGGAAGGAGATGAAAACGATGAAACAAGGCATCCATCCAGAGTACAAAAAAGTCATCGTCCGTTGCGCATGCGGCAACGAATTCGAAAGCGGTTCGGTCAAAGACGAGCTGCGCGTGGAGATTTGCTCGGAATGCCATCCGTTCTTCACGGGCAAACAAAAATTTGTTACGGCAGCGGGCCGCGTGGATAAATTCAATAAAAAATACGGCCTTAAGTAACAAGGACGTGACGAAAGCAGGCAAGCGAAACTTGCCTGCTTTTTCGTGAGAGCATATAGATGCAACGGAGAAGTTTACCATATCTTTGACGGAAAAGCGGTTTGCCCCTTTTCGACTGTCGGAGGAAAGCCACAGGCTTCTCCGTCACGACTTGGCGTGACGGAGGACCGAACAACCGCCTGCTTCACAGACCCATATATGGGTCTTTAAGCGGCGTTGTTCGGTCGCCCGACAGTCGATCAAATACTCGGTAAAAGTTGCAAATCGTAAAGCTTCAAATTGCATCTATACAGATGGAAGGCCGGTTGCTTATCAAGCTGATCCCGCTGATCGTTGCGATGGCAGACGGCAAGGAGCGGCCGATGGTTTGAGGACAGTGTTGTGTGAAAGGAGAGGCCCCAATGTACGTGATGACGCAGTCCGGCTGGCTTGAGCTCATTTGTGGATGCATGTTTTCCGGCAAATCAGAAGAATTGATTCGCCGCGTCCGCCGCGCTCAGTTTGCCAAGCAGGAAGTGAAAGTGTTCAAACCGACGATCGACAATCGTTATAGCGAAGACGCAGTCGTGTCGCACAACGGCAATTCGGTGATCGCCATTCCGGTCGCGACGCCGGCGGAAATGTTCCGCTACATTTCCGCCGCCACCGACGTCGTCGCCATCGATGAAATACAGTTTTTTTCCGACGACATCATCGATGTGGTGCAAACGCTCGCTGATTGCGGCTACCGCGTCATCGCCGCGGGGCTCGACCAAGATTTTCGCGGTGAACCGTTTGGCCCCGTGCCGGCGCTGATGGCGATCGCGGAGTCGGTGACGAAGCTGCAGGCGGTTTGCACGGTATGCGGTTCCCCGGCCAGCCGGACGCAGCGGCTCATTAACGGTGCGCCCGCCTCTTATGACGATCCGGTGATTCTCGTCGGCGCCAGCGAGGCGTACGAGCCTCGCTGCCGCCATCACCATGAAGTGCCTGGCAAACCGAAAAAGCGATACAACCGCCCGCTTGCTGGACATACGGGTGAGTGATGGTGAGGCGGTCACTGATGTTGTTTGGCCGCTTTCATCGGTCAAGTGGCGAAGCGCAGCCATCGTTGATGGAAACGGTGCATATTCGTATGTTTCGCCGACCGAGAAGGGCGGAAGCGGCGCCATCATTCTCGCCCGTCTCGTGCGTCCATTCGCTATGGGAGGAAAAAGCGTTTGGCATGCGGCTCGTTCATCATTGATCGTTCGCTTGACTAGGCTGCCCCTTTTGTTCGTTCGCCGCAAAATAGACGAATGATGGCAGAAAGATTTATGGCTTGCCGTGTATCATTGACGGGCGATCATGGACATCCTAACAGCTAAGGAGGCGAAAAAGGATGAGACGCATCTGGCTGTTAGGAATGATCTTCCTGCTTTCGGCCTGTTCGCTCGCTCCGGATCATCCGTCCTACCGCCAGCAAAGCGAGGACAAAAACGGCGCGCGGCTGATGACGGACGGGCGGCCGAAGATCGACGCTGACAGAGACTTGTACAACAACTTCGACGATCCGGAAAACGTGCGGCAAAACCCGAATTTTATCAGCTTGACCGAAGGAAGCGAAAACCAGCGCGCCGATACGCGCAAGGCAGCACAACTCATCGAGCGGTACACCGATTACCACGCCGACTCCATCTGGTTTCACGGCGGCAATATGTATGTGACCGTTGATGCACCGGAAGAGCTGTCTGACGAGGAGCGGCAGCGCGAGGCGCAACGCATTGACAAGTTGCTGACAAAAGCGATCCCGACATACGAGATCATCGTGCGCGTCAACTGAGAGCTCCCGCTTGCCAAAAGCGGGGGTTTTTGTTTGGCTTCATTTCATGCTATAATCTAAAATTAGACTGTGTGGGAAAAACAGAGGTGAATGATGTGTTTGATCGGTTGGAAGCTGTGGAGCAACGGTATGAAAAGCTCAATGAACTGTTGATGGACCCCGACGTCATCAACGATCCGAAAAAGCTGCGCGATTATTCGAAAGAGCAGGCGGATTTGGAAGAAACGGTGCAAACGTACCGCGAATACAAATCGGTTCGCGAGCAGCTGGCCGAAGCGAAAGCGATGCTTGAGGAAAAGCTCGATCCGGAGCTGCGCGAGATGGTGAAAGAGGAAATTGACGAGCTGGAAGAACGGGAAGAGGCGCTCGTTGAAAAGCTGAAAGTGTTGCTTTTGCCGAAAGATCCGAACGATGAGAAAAACGTCATTATGGAAATCCGCGCGGCCGCCGGCGGCGAAGAGGCGGCGCTGTTTGCCGGCGACTTGTACCGGATGTATACGCGCTATGCGGAATCGCAAGGGTGGAAGACGGAAGTGATCGAAGCGAGTCCGACCGGCCTCGGCGGCTATAAAGAAATCATTTTTATGATCAACGGCAAAGGGGCGTATTCAAAGCTGAAGTTTGAAAACGGCGCGCACCGCGTCCAGCGTGTCCCGGAAACGGAGTCAGGCGGGCGCATCCATACGTCGACGGCGACGGTCGCCTGCCTGCCGGAGATGGAAGAAATCGAAGTCGAAATCAATGAAAAAGACATTCGCGTCGACACGTTCGCCTCAAGCGGACCGGGTGGGCAA
Source organism: Geobacillus zalihae NBRC 101842 (assembly GCF_001544135.1). Taxonomy (GTDB): domain Bacteria; phylum Bacillota; class Bacilli; order Bacillales; family Anoxybacillaceae; genus Geobacillus; species Geobacillus zalihae. The sequence goes on from NZ_BCPV01000015.1 coordinate 52,262, forward strand.
AGCGTCAACACGACAATGTCGGCCGTGCGCCTCACCCATATTCCGACCGGCATTGTCGTCACGTGCCAAGACGAAAAATCGCAAATCAAAAACAAAGAAAAAGCGATGAAAGTATTGCGTGCCCGCATTTATGACAAGTACCAGCAAGAAGCGCGCGCCGAATATGACCAAACGCGCAAGCAGGCAGTCGGCACCGGCGACCGTTCCGAGCGCATCCGGACGTACAACTTCCCGCAAAACCGCGTCACGGACCACCGCATCGGATTGACGATCCAAAAGCTCGATCAAGTGCTCGATGGCCACCTCGACGAAATTATCGAGGCGCTCATTTTGGACGATCAGGCGAAAAAATTGGAGCAAGCGAACGATGCGTCGTAACGTCCACGAAGTCCTCGCCTGGGCTTCTTCTTTTTTGCGCGCCCACGGAAAAGAGGAGCGGGCGGCAGAGTGGCTATTGTGCCACCATTTAGGCGTGGACCGGGCCGGGCTGTTCGCCCGTTGGCGCGAGCCGGTCGACGAAGCGGTATATGAACGGTTTGCGGCCGATGTGCGCCGCCATGCGGTGGATCATGTGCCGATTCAATATTTGATCGGCTATGAATCGTTTTACGGCCGGCCGTTTCTTGTCAACCGCCATGTGTTGATCCCGCGCCCGGAAACGGAAGAACTGGTGCTTGGCGTCCTAAAACGGGTGCCGCGCCTATTTGCTGGTCGGAAGCGGATCGATGTCGTTGACGTCGGCACTGGCAGCGGGGCGATCGCCGTGACATTGGCGCTGGAGAACAAAGCGTTGTCGGTGACCGCAACCGATATTTCCGAAGCGGCGCTCGCGGTCGCCCGTGAAAACGCCCGGCGGCTCGGGGCGAATGTTTCATTTTTGTGCGGCGACTTGCTGCAGCCGATCATGGCCATGGGGTGGACGGTCGATGTCGTCGTTTCCAATCCACCGTACATTCCAGAGACGGACGCCGCTATGCTTTCCCCGGTCGTCAAAAACTATGAGCCGCACACGGCGCTCTTTGGCGGCCGCGATGGGCTCGATTTTTACCGCCGCTTCGCCCGCGAGTTGCCGCTTGTGCTCGGCGCGCCGGCGCTTGCCGCTTTTGAAGTCGGCGCCGGGCAAGGGGAAGCAGTGGCGGCGCTCTTGGCCGCAGCGTTTCCAGAAGCCGAAGTGGAAGTCGATTTTGACCTCAACGGCAAAGACCGGATGGTGTACATGACGCGGCCGAAAAACGGGAAAACGTGTTAGATTGATAGGTTTAAAAACGAGCGGCGCCGTCCACAATGAAAGGTGAAAGGACGGTGCCGATGATGACCATCAAAGGAAATGCCATTGCCATATGTTTATATATCATTCTATTAACGACAGGCGTACTCGTCGAGCTGTACGGCCACAAGACGGACGCCGGGGCGAACGCGGCGGTCGCCATCCCTGATGAGGCAATCCGCCTGCGCATTTTAGCCAACAGCGACGCCGATGAAGACCAACAATTGAAGCGAAAAGTGCGTGATGCGGTCAATGCGCAAATCAACGGCTGGGTGGCCGAACTCACTTCGTTTGAGGAAGCAAAGCGCGTCATCCGCTCTCACCTGCCGGACATCGAGCGGACGGTCGCCCGCGTGTTGCGCGATGAACAAAGCGATCAAACGTACAAAGTGGAGTTTGGCCCGGTTCATTTTCCGACGAAAGTGTACGGCAACTACGTATATCCGGCTGGCATCTATGATGCCGTGCTGATCACGCTTGGGGAAGGAAAAGGAGCAAACTGGTGGTGCGTTCTGTTCCCGCCGCTTTGTTTTCTCGATTTTTCCAACAGCGATGCCGTCATGATGGCGGCGAACCGATCGCCTGCAGGAACGAATGAACCGGTGTCGGCTGAGAGCGTCCGGTCAATGGAAGCCGGGTCGAAGCAAAACAGCGAGTCGGCCGAAGCGGAAGCTGAGGCGATGCGAAGCGGCGAGCAGGCCATCGAGCGGGACGAACCGAAAGAGGAGAGGGGTGCGATGGCGGAAACCGAAGATCGCGCCGCTTCGTCCATCCATGCGGATGGCGAGAAGGACAAAGGGCACACTGATGATCAAGAATCGTCCTTCGTCGTCATGGCCGAGCCGGAACAGCCGGTGGAAGTCAAATTTTTCTTCAAAGAGTGGCTCAGCCATCTCATTCCATAAGCATCTATCCACAAAGTTATCCACAAAAATAACAAGTTTATTCACAATTTGTGTATAACTGTGGAAAGGCATCGGGCGGCGATCTGACGCTTGTAAAAAAAGCCGCCATTTTCAAGGCGAATCACGGCGATGGAGAAGGTGAAACGATTGAAAACGCGTGTTTGGGTTGTGGATAATATTGTTGATAAACAGCAAGTTTATCCACAAATACGAGAGGCGGTTGAATGGCTGCGGGCCGGGGAAGTTATCGCATTCCCGACGGAAACGGTGTACGGGTTGGGGGCTGATGCGGCCAATACAGCCGCGGTGGAAAAAATTTTCGCCGCCAAAGGGCGGCCGAGCGACAATCCGCTCATCGTTCATGTCGCCAGCATGGCCCAAGCGGAGGCGGTAGCCGCCTCGATCCCACCGATGGCGAAAACGTTGATGGAGCGGTTTTGGCCGGGGCCGCTCACGTTAGTATTGCCAAAACGGGCCAAAGCGGTGTCTGAACGGGTGACGGCCGGGCTGCCGACGGTGGCGGTGCGCATGCCGGATCACCCGCTGGCGCTGGCGTTGATCGAGGCGAGCGGCTTGGCGTTGGCCGCCCCGAGCGCGAATCGGTCAGGAAGGCCGAGTCCGACGACGGCGGCGCACGTGCTTGCCGATTTAGACGGGCGGATCGCCGGGGTGATCGACGGCGGGCCGACCGGCGTGGGCGTTGAATCGACGGTGCTCGATTGCAGTGGGGGCGTGCCGACGATTTTGCGCCCGGGAGGAGTGACGAAAGAGGCGCTTATTGAAGCGATCGGCCGCGTTGAAGAGGCCGCTGCTGTGGATGACGAGGCGGCGCCGAAAGCGCCGGGGATGAAATATACGCATTATGCGCCGAAAGCGCCGCTTTGGATCGTCGCCGGCCCGCCCGCGTTTTTGCAGCGGCTTGTCGATGAAAGCCGGGCGGAAGGGAAAACGGTCGGCGTGTTGACGACCGAGGAGAACCGGGATCAGTATGCGGCCGATGTCGTGCTGCCGTGCGGAACGCGCCAGGCGCTTGAGACGGTCGCGAGCCGGCTGTACGACACGCTGCGCCGATTTGATGAAACGAACGTCGATCTCATTTACAGCGAGGCGTTTCCGGAAGAAGGAATCGGCGCGGCGATCATGAACCGGCTCCGCAAAGCAGCCGGCGGACGCGCCATCAGCGAACAGCGGAAATGAAAGGACGGCCGTCTGTATAGATGCAGTGAACAAGTTTCACGTATCCTGGTCGAAAAAGCAGCTTGTCTATTTTTTGACGGTCGGAGGCAAGCCGCAGGCTTCTTCGTCGCGCCTTGGCGTGACGGAAGACCGAACGGAAACGCGCTTCACAGATCCATGTATGGGTTTGGAAGCGGCGTTGTTCGGTCGTGCGATAGTCGAGAAAACGGCTCTGCAAACGGTAAGGTTCAAATGGCAACTAGAGGATTTGGGGGATGCCGTTTCCAAGCGCGAAACCGGTCTGTTGTGGACCGGTTTTTTCTTTTCCGTCCGCCCGTCAATCAGGCGGCGCCCATTGGCTGCCCGCTCTGCTTCTAAACTGCCCTGGACGTGCATATGTTTAGCAATAAGGCCGGTCCGGGAGGGAAGAAACATGGGCGCATTCATCGGCGAAATCATCGCGCTGTCAATGATGGCGCTGGCGCTGGGCATGGACGCGTTTTCAGTCGCTTTAGGAATGGGGCTGTTGCGCCTCCGGCTGCGGCAAATGTTTTATATCGGGTTGACGATCGGCTTGTTTCATATTCTCATGCCGCTTGCTGGCATGGCGGTCGGCCGCCTGCTGTCGCGCGAGTTCGGAAGTGTCGCGACATACGCGGGCGGGGCGCTGCTGTTATGGCTTGGCGGGCAAATGATCATCGCCTCGTTCCGGAGGGACGATGGCTCACCGCTGTTTCCGCGTGGGGTGGGGTTGCTTTTTTTTGCGTTCAGCGTCAGCCTAGACAGCTTTTCCGTCGGGCTGAGCCTCGGCATTTTCGGAGCGCGGACGATGGTGACGATTTTGCTGTTTGGTCTGTTCAGCATGGTGCTGACATGGGTTGGGCTTTTTGTCGGCCGCCATTTTCAGCAATGGCTCGGTTCTTACAGCGAAGCGCTCGGCGGCAGCATTTTGCTGGCGTTCGGGCTCAAGCTGCTTTTTCTATAAACGGCGGCAGGCGGTTTTCCTTCAGTGGAAAAAAGCGGACGGCCTGCTTTTTTGCGGCTCTTCACCAAAAGTTGTACTTGATTTTTTCTGAACATACCCTATTTACGCTTGTGAGGGAAAATCAGCACTTTTTTCCTATCCTTACGCAGGAAACCGCATTGCTTGTCAAGTACATGTTGTGGTGAAGAGCCTTTTTTTGCTCTTTTCCCTATGGTATATTGATGGTAAGTCATTGATGTGAAGAGGTGGTTGTATGCCATACCGCATTTTGTTCGTCTGCACGGGCAATACATGCCGGAGCCCGATGGCCGCTGCATTGTTGGAGAATAAGCAGCTGCCAGGCGTCGAGGTGAAATCGGCCGGCGTGTTTGCGGCGGAAGGGAGCGAGGCGTCGGTTCACGCCAAGATGGTGTTGAAGGAAAAAGGAATCGAAGCGGCCCACCGCTCCTCGCAGCTGAAAAAAGAGCATATCGACTGGGCGACGCACGTGCTGGCGATGACATCCGGCCATAAAGACATGATCGTCGAGCGTTTCCCAGAAGCGAAGGACAAAACGTTTACGTTGAAGCAGTTCGTCTCGGGAACAGACGGCGACATCGCCGATCCGTTCGGCGGGCCGATTGAAGTGTACCGGGCGGCGCGCGATGAGCTGGAGACGCTCATTGACCGCTTGGCGGAAAAGTTGCAAACAGAACAATGAGGTAAAGAAGTGAGGGGGAACACAAATGGGGGGGACAAGTCGTAAGTTCAGTTTGCGCCTGAAGCTCATCGTTTTTACGACAGCGTTGGCGCTGATCACGTATTCAACGAGCGCCTTTTTCTTGTACGTTTTGTATGATCAGTGGTTCGCCTCATGGAACAAAAGCGTGTTCACGATGATCGTGCTGCTCCTTGGCATCTTTTGGTCCGGAGTGCTTGCCTATTTGGCCGCTGGCTGGATTACAAGGCCGCTGCAACGGCTCGAGGAAGCGGCGGCAAAGGCGACAGAAGGGCATATCGATGAGGATGTTCCGCTGCCCTCTTCCCATGATGAAATCCGCTCGCTGGCTGTCGCGTTCAACCGGATGCTCGGCCATTTGCGCGCCGTCGTCGCCAATGTGGAAGAGAGCGCAGCGCGCACGACGGAAAAGACAGCGGAAATGAGGCAGGCGTCCGAAACAGCGTCAAGCCGTGCACGCGATATTGCAGCGACGATTGACGACATTTCCAAAGGGGCGGCGTCTTCGGCCGAGGCGATTCAAGAGGCGGCTGCGGCGGCCGAGGATGTGCTCGCCATCGCCGTGCAAGTCAAAGAAACAGCCGAGCGTGCGGAACAGTCGGTATATGGGATGGCCGAAACGCTGAAGGCAAGCCGCGATATCACCCATTCGCTCATTAGCGGCATCGGAAAGCTGGCTGACGATCAAGAACGGTCGCGGGCGGCTGTCAAGCAGCTCGAAGCACACGCCAATCAAATCGGCAACATTACGTTGCTTGTCGCGGACATCGCTGAACAGACGAACTTGCTTGCGCTCAATGCTTCCATTGAGGCAGCCCGCGCCGGCGAGCACGGCCGGGGGTTTGCCGTCGTCGCCGAGGAAGTGCGCAAGCTGGCTGATGAGAGCGCCAAGGCGGTCAAGAAAATCGCGGAACTGGTCGGCAACATTCAAAATGAAGTCGCCCGTGTGGTGGCGCAAATGGACAAGCAGGTGGCCGCCACAAACGCTGAGGCGGCCAAAGGGGAGCGCACGAATGAGGCCATTGCGGCCATGGCGGCCTCAGCTGATGAAGTGATCCGCGCCGTCCATGACATCGCTGAGCTGGCGAAGCGTCAAATGGGGCATATGGAGCGGGCCGCGGCGCAAACGCAAGAAGTGGCGGCGATTGCTGAGCAGACGTCCGCCGGCGCGCTCGAAGTTGCGGCGGCGACCGAGGAGCAGGCCGCATCGATCAACGATGTGCATAAACTGGCTGGCGAGTTGGTTGAACAGGCCGAACAATTGCAGGCGGCTGTCGCCCGGTTCCGCACCCGTTGATGCACATGCAAATATGATTCATCGAAAGGAGGAAGGGCGATTCCTCCCTGGCTTTCGCTATCACTGCGAAGCCTAGGGCTCCCCGCCCGAACGTGATGAAAGTTGCGATTGCTTCTGACCATGGTGGAATTCGCATTCGTGAGGAAATTAAAGCACTGTTGGATGAAATGGGAATCGAGTACACCGATTTTGGCTGCGATTGTGAAACATCGGTCGATTACCCGGATTACGCGCTTCCCGTCGCGGAAAAAGTGGCGCGCGGCGAATTTGATCGCGGCATTTTGATCTGCGGCACCGGCATCGGCATGACGATTGCCGCCAACAAAGTGAAAGGGGTGCGCTGCGCCCTTTGCCACGACGTCTACAGCGCCAAGCTGACGCGCATGCATAATGACAGCAACATTCTCGCGATGGGGGAGCGCGTCATCGGCCCCGGCCTGGCGCGCGAAATCGCCAAGGCATGGCTTGAGACCGAATTTGAAGGCGGCCGCCACGCGCGGCGGATCGGCAAAATCGCCGAGTATGAAAATAAGCATTTGTAGGCGGAACCAGGGCCGCATCGGAGCGGATGCGGCCTGCGAGCCATAAGCGGGAGACGCCGTGCAGCCCCATGCCGGCCGTGGGCGTCTTGCTTCATGAGAATGGCGGCAGCAAGGGAGTGTATAGAGATGCAACGAAATCGTTTAACATATTCTTGACGGAAAAGTGGCTCATCCATTTTTGACTGTCGAAGGCAAGCCATAGGCTTGCCTCTGTCACGCTAAGGCGTGACGAAAGACCGAACAACGACTCGCTTCACAGACCCATTCATGGGTCTTTAAGCGGTGTTGTTCGGTCACTCGACAGTCGGATGAAATGATCGGTAAAAACGAAGAATGTAAAAGCTTTCAATTGCATTTATATAATTTTGCTGTTTTGGTAAGACAGCTGAACCGTGGGACGCACGGGGATGGCTTGGTGAACAGCCTGCCGCAGGGCGGGTGTTCCCAAGAATCTCCCACCTCTAAGCGTGAGCGTAGGTGGGAGAGCGTTCAAAAAGTCAGGCGTGTTGATTAATCAATAAAAACCCGTTGAGAAGGCTCTGTTCCCAGCTTTTCTGCTGTAGTCGGCAAGCGTTTCGTTCTCTTCACTTGAGAACTGTCGATTCAGGGGAAACGGTTGTTTTTTCATCAGCCTTCTAGGAAAACTCCATATTCGTGAGTATCGCAGGCATCCCCGGAGCCGGACCCGGTTTTGACGAATCACCGTCGAAAGTGCCAGTGTTCGTCAACGGCAGCGTGGATAAAAACGAACGAAGGAGGGGAAGAGGACATGGACGCACGATTGACCGAATGGCGGCAGCAATGGCAAGCCATCTTGCATGAGTTTCGCAAACAGGCTCCGCTTGGCCGCGGCGATGTCGTTGTGATCGGCTGCAGTACGAGCGAGGTGCTTGGCGAGCGGATCGGCACGGCTGGATCGATGGACGTTGCCGCCATGCTGTTTGCCGAGCTTGACGCGTGGCGGCGCGAAACCGGCATTGCGCTCGCGTTTCAATGTTGTGAACATTTAAATCGGGCGCTTGTTGTCGAACGGGAAACCGCCAAAACTCACGGGCTGGAGATCGTTTCGGTCGTTCCGGTGCCGAAAGCGGGTGGGGCGATGGCCGCCTACGCCTATCGAACGTTCGCTGACCCGGTCGTTGTCGAGGCGATTCGCGCCGATGCCGGCATTGACATCGGCCATACGCTCATCGGTATGCATTTGAAGCCGGTTGCCGTTCCCGTGCGCGTTTCGGTGAAGCACATTGGATCGGCGTGCGTGACGCTGGCGAAAACGCGGCCGAAGCTGATCGGCGGCGCCCGAGCGGTCTACTCGTTGGAAAATCCGAATGATTCCTGTTCTTTCTAGCGGTTTCATTCATTTTTTCTTTGAATTTGCCTAGCTGAAGCTGATAAAATAAAAACGAATATTCACTGATTTCGCATAAGGGGGAGCTATTGATGAATTACTTGCCACAACAAGATCCGCAAGTGTTCGCCGCTATTGAGCAAGAGCGGAAGCGGCAACATGCGAAAATTGAACTGATCGCCTCGGAAAACTTTGTCAGCCGCGCGGTCATGGAAGCGCAAGGGTCGGTGCTGACGAACAAATATGCGGAAGGCTATCCGGGACGCCGCTACTACGGCGGTTGTGAATATGTCGACATCGTCGAAGAGTTGGCGCGCGAGCGAGCGAAGCAGTTGTTTGGAGCGGAGCATGTGAACGTCCAGCCGCACTCCGGGGCGCAGGCGAACATGGCCGTTTATTTCACCGTTCTTGAGCACGGCGACACGGTGCTTGGCATGAACTTGTCGCACGGCGGCCATTTGACGCACGGCAGCCCGGTCAATTTCAGCGGCATTCAGTACCATTTTGTCGAATACGGCGTCGATCCGGAAACGCATGTCATTGACTATGACGACGTGCGCGAAAAAGCGCGCCTTCACCGGCCGAAGTTGATCGTCGCCGGCGCGAGCGCCTATCCGCGCATCATCGACTTCGCCAAGTTCCGCGAGATTGCCGATGAAGTCGGCGCCTATTTAATGGTTGACATGGCCCATATTGCAGGTCTTGTTGCGGCAGGTGTTCATCCGAATCCAGTGCCGTACGCCCATTTCGTTACGACGACGACGCACAAAACGCTGCGCGGTCCGCGCGGCGGGATGATTTTATGCCAGGAGCAGTTCGCCAAACAGATCGACAAAGCCATTTTCCCTGGCATTCAAGGCGGCCCGCTCATGCATGTCATTGCCGCCAAAGCCGTCGCGCTCGGCGAAGCGTTGCAAGACGACTTTAAAGTCTACGCGAAGCGCGTCGTGGAGAATGCCAAACGGCTCGCAGCCGCCTTGCAAAACGAAGGATTCACTCTCATTTCCGGCGGCACGGACAACCATTTGCTGCTTGTCGATTTGCGCCCGCAGCAACTGACCGGGAAAACGGCGGAGAAAGTGCTCGATGAGGTCGGGATTACGGTCAACAAAAACACGATTCCGTACGATCCGGAAAGCCCGTTTGTCACAAGCGGCATCCGCATCGGCACGGCCGCGGTCACGACGCGCGGCTTCGGATTGGAAGAGATGGACGAAATCGCCGCCATCATCGGCCTTGTGCTGAAAAACGTCGGCAGCGAACAAGCGCTTGAGGAAGCGCGCCAACGCGTCGCCGCTTTGACAGAAAAGTTTCCGCTCTATCAAGACTAAGCGCCGCCGCTTCGTCCGAAACCGTACGGTGCACCGCCTCCGGATTTGGCGGTGCGCCTTTTTCCGTTCGTTCGGCAGTTGAATAGGCGCTCGTTTTCCAGTAGAATGTATAGAAGTGCAGCGCATACATACGGAAGAGGAGAGTTGACCCATGGGAAAAGTGTACGTCTTTGATCATCCGCTCATCCAGCATAAATTGACCTACATTCGCGACAAGAATACGGGCACGAAAGAATTTCGCGAGCTTGTCGACGAAGTGGCGACGTTGATGGCGTTTGAAATTACACGTGATCTGCCGCTTGAGGAAGTCGAGATCGAAACCCCCGTCAGTAAAGCCAGAGCGAAAGTGATCGCCGGCAAAAAACTGGGCGTCATTCCGATTTTGCGCGCCGGCATCGGCATGGTTGACGGCATCCTGAAGCTCATCCCGGCGGCGAAAGTCGGCCATATCGGCTTGTACCGCGATCCCCAAACATTAAAGCCGGTCGAATATTACGTCAAGCTGCCGAGCGATGTCGAAGAGCGCGATTTTATCATCGTCGACCCGATGCTCGCAACCGGCGGATCAGCGGTGGCGGCGATCGATGCGCTGAAAAAGCGGGGTGCGAAAAGCATTAAATTTATGTGCCTGATCGCGGCGCCGGAAGGAGTCAAAGCGGTGGAAACGGCCCACCCGGATGTGGACATTTACATCGCTGCCCTTGATGAGCGGTTGAACGACCACGGCTATATTGTCCCTGGTCTTGGCGACGCCGGCGATCGGCTGTTTGGCACAAAATAACAGCTGCAAGGCGCCCCGCGCCGCGCGGGGTTCGCATTCCATCGAGCGGTGGAGAGGGTGCCTTGCCCATGCGTCAGTTAAGCGCTTGCATCGAATCATGAAAAGGAAAATAGGCTAAAAATAAAATATATCATTATACATCATCATTGTGAGAAGAAAATGAGAAATTGTCACAAATTATTAATATTTGCCCTATGTGAATGAGGTTTTACGTGGAAACACATTGACATTGACCAGGCCGTATTGTATCCTTTACAAGGGGTAGATTGAGAAGGTTTTCATTATGTTAAAGGGTGTGTTGGCATGTCCCCAAAACAGCGCCACCCGTTTCAAGCCATGGCGTTGATGTCCGCCATCGTCTCCCAACTTGTTGGTTCGATTTTGGTCGGCGTTTTCGGCGGGAGATGGATCGATGATCGATTTGGCACCGAGCCGATCTTTTTGATCGTCGGCCTTTTGCTTGGACTGGCGGCCGGCGTGTATGCGATGTTGCGCTTGATCCGCCAATATTTCTCTGGGGAGCAATAAAATGGGAAATCTTCAAGCGATGTTTTGGCGGCAAGTTCGATACATATTGTATTTGCTCGCCATCTATACGCTCGGCTTTGGATTTACGCCGTATAAAACCGTTTTTCTCAGCTTGATTCTCGGCACATCGATCAGCCTCCTCATGGTTTGGAACTTAACCTGGAAAATCGAAAAATTCGGACAAGCGGTGGCGGCGCGCAAAAAAGTGCGCACATTAGGCACCTTATCGCGTTTGGCGCTTGCCGCGTTGGCTGCTGTCATTGTTCTGACGTATCCGCAACATTTTCATATCGTGCCAACCGTTTTGGGATTAATGACATCCTACATTGTCATTATAATAGATTTCTTCTTTCACAAATGGAAAAACGACAAGCTGCAGGCATGAAAGCGAGGTGAGAGAGGATGGAGCATAAAGCGCCGCTTGTCGAATTTTTAGGCCTTACGTTTAATTTATCTGATATGTTGATGATTACGATCACCTGTTTGATCGTGTTCATCATTGCTGTTGCGGCTACTCGCTCGCTTCAGCTGCGTCCGACGGGAATGCAAAACTTTATGGAGTGGGTCTTTGACTTTGTCAGAGGCATCATTAACAGCACGATGGATTGGCAAACGGGCGGCCGCTTTTTGACGCTGGGCGTCACGCTCATCATGTATGTGTTTGTGGCCAATATGCTTGGACTGCCGTTTTCCGTCCATGTCAACGGTGAACTTTGGTGGAAATCGCCGACCGCGGATGCGACCGTTACGTTGACGCTGGCGGTGATGGTCGTCGCCCTCACCCACTACTATGGCGTCAAAATGAAAGGGGCGTCCGAATATTTGCGCGACTACACCCGTCCAGTCGCCTGGTTGTTCCCGCTCAAAATCATTGAAGAGTTTGCCAACACGCTGACGCTCGGTTTGCGTCTTTTCGGGAACATTTACGCCGGGGAAATTTTGCTTGGCTTGCTCGCCAGCCTTGGCACGCATTACGGTGTGCTCGGCGCTGTCGGCGCCGCCATCCCGATGATGGTGTGGCAAGCGTTCAGCATTTTTGTCGGAACGATTCAAGCGTTCATTTTTACGATGCTGACCATGGTTTATATGGCTCATAAGGTCAGTCATGACCATTGAGCGTTCCTTTTCATTAGAGCAAGACTTGAATGAAACATTACTTTAACATTGTGAAGGAGGAGCTATCAACATGAGTTTGGGTGTACTTGCAGCTGCGATTGCGGTAGGTTTGGGGGCGTTAGGCGCCGGCATCGGCAACGGATTGATCGTCAGCCGTACCATTGAAGGGATTGCCCGTCAACCAGAATTGCGTCCTGTTTTGCAAACGACGATGTTCATCGGGGTTGCGTTGGTTGAGGCGCTTCCGATCATCGGTGTCGTCTTCTCGTTCATTTACTTAGGTCGATAAGAAATCGATATATGGAAAGTGATGGCGAAGTTCGTGTCAACGACCACCTTCGCCATTCCTTTATGTGCGATTTTGCGAGATCGCGTCGGTGCGATAGCTGTCGAAAGGAGTGAAACGCGGTGTTGTGGAAGGCAAACGTATGGGCGCTCGGCGAAGCGGCGCACGGCATCAGCGGCGGCACGATTATTTACCAATTGCTGATGTTCATTATTTTGCTGGCCTTGTTGCGCAAATTCGCTTGGCAGCCGTTAATGAATATCATGAAACAACGTGAAGAACATATCGCGAACGAAATCGACCAGGCGGAAAAACGCCGTCAAGAAGCAGAAAAACTTCTTGAAGAACAGCGCGAACTGATGAAGCAGTCGCGCCAAGAAGCGCAAGCGCTCATTGAAAACGCGCGCAAGCTGGCTGAAGAGCAGAAAGAACAAATTGTCGCCTCGGCCCGTGCGGAAGCGGAACGGGTGAAAGAAGCGGCGAAAAAAGAAATCGAGCGTGAAAAAGAACAGGCGATGGCCGCGCTCCGCGAACAAGTGGCCTCGTTGTCTGTCTTGATCGCCTCAAAAGTGATTGAAAAAGAGCTGACCGAGCAAGATCAACGCAAGCTGATCGAAGCGTACATCAAAGACGTTCAAGAGGCAGGAGGAGCGCGATGAACCAAGAAGTGATCGCCAAACGGTACGCGTCCGCTTTGTTCCAAATCGCGCTCGAACAAGGACAGCTTGATCGAATCGAAGAAGATGTTCGCGCCGTGCGCCAGGCGTTGGCGGAAAACGGCGAGTTTTTATCGCTTCTTTCGTATCCGAAACTTTCCTTGGATCAGAAAAAAGCGCTCATCCGCGAAGCGTTCGCCGGTGTGTCCACCCCGGTGCAAAACACGCTTCTCCTTCTTCTGGAGCGCCATCGCTTCGGCCTTGTGCCCGAGCTGGCGGAACAGTTTCTCGCCCTCGTCGACGATGCGCGCGGCATCGCCAAGGCGGTCGCCTATTCGGCGCGGCCGTTGACGGACGAAGAACTGCGGGCGCTTTCCGACGTCTTTGCCCAAAAAGTCGGCAAACAGACGCTTGAGATCGAAAATATCATTGATCCGGAACTCATCGGCGGCGTGAAGCTGCGCATCGGCAACCGCATTTACGACGGCAGCGTCAGCGGGCAGCTTGAACGGATTCGGCGGCAGCTGATCGGCTAACATTTGAAGACAGGGGTGAAAGGCATGAGCATTCGAGCGGAAGAAATCAGCGCGCTCATTAAGCAGCAGATTGAAAACTATGAATCGCAAATCCAAGTGAGCGACGTCGGCACCGTCATCCAAGTCGGCGACGGGATCGCGCGCGCTCATGGGCTCGATAACGTCATGTCCGGCGAGCTCGTCGAGTTTGCCAACGGCGTGATGGGCATGGCGTTGAACTTGGAAGAAAACAACGTCGGTATCGTTATTTTAGGACCGTACACCGGCATTAAAGAAGGGGACGAAGTGCGCCGTACGGGCCGGATCATGGAAGTGCCCGTTGGGGAAGCGCTCATCGGCCGCGTCGTCAACCCACTCGGTCAGCCTGTTGACGGATTAGGGCCGGTGGAAACGACGGAAACGCGCCCGATCGAGAGCCCGGCGCCGGGCGTTATGGACCGGAGATCGGTGCATGAGCCGCTGCAAACCGGGATTAAAGCGATCGACGCGCTCGTGCCGATCGGCCGCGGCCAGCGCGAACTCATCATCGGCGACCGGCAAACAGGGAAAACGTCCGTCGCCATTGACACGATCATCAACCAAAAAGACCAAAACATGATTTGTATTTATGTCGCCATCGGGCAAAAAGAATCGACGGTCCGCACCGTTGTCGAAACGCTCCGCAAACACGGCGCGCTCGACTATACGATCGTCGTCACCGCTTCGGCGTCGCAGCCGGCTCCGCTTTTGTTCTTGGCGCCGTATGCCGGTGTGGCGATGGGCGAGTATTTCATGTATAAAGGCCAACACGTGTTAGTGGTCTATGACGATTTATCGAAACAAGCCGCGGCATACCGTGAATTGTCGCTCTTGCTTCGCCGTCCGCCGGGCCGTGAAGCGTATCCGGGGGATATTTTCTACTTGCACTCCCGCCTGCTTGAGCGCGCAGCGAAATTGAGCGATGCCAAAGGCGGCGGTTCGTTGACTGCGCTTCCGTTCGTCGAAACGCAAGCGGGCGATATTTCCGCGTACATTCCGACGAACGTCATCTCGATTACGGACGGGCAAATTTTCTTGCAATCGGACTTGTTCTTCTCCGGCGTCCGCCCAGCGATCAACGCAGGGTTGTCCGTTTCGCGCGTCGGTGGGGCAGCGCAAATCAAAGCGATGAAAAAAGTAGCCGGGACGCTCCGTTTGGACTTGGCCGCTTACCGTGAGCTGGAGGCGTTCGCCCAATTCGGCTCCGACCTCGACAAGGCGACGCAAGCGAAGCTCGCCCGCGGGGCGCGCACGGTCGAAGTGCTGAAGCAAGATTTGCATCAGCCGATTCCGGTCGAAAAACAAGTGTTGATCATCTATGCATTGACGCGCGGCTTTTTGGACGACATTCCGGTTGAAGATGTGCGCCGTTTCGAGAAAGAGTTTTACTTGTGGCTCGACCAAAACGGCCAACACTTGCTTGAGCACATCCGCACGACGAAAGATCTTCCGAACGAAGACGATCTCAATCAAGCGATCGAAGCGTTCAAGAAAACGTTTGTCGTTTCTCAATAAGGCCGGCGGGGGCATATCGCCCCCTCACGCCTGTTAGAACCCGTGCAGCAAAAAGGTGGTGAAACCTTTGGCATCGTTACGCGATATTAAAACGCGCATCAATGCGACGAAGAAGACAAGCCAAATTACAAAAGCGATGGAAATGGTCTCGACGTCGAAGCTGAACCGCGCGGAGCAAAACGCGAAATCGTTCGTTCCATATATGGAGAAAATTCAAGAAGTCGTGGCTAATGTGGCGCTTGGCGCCGGCGGCGCTTCACATCCGATGCTCGTTTCGCGCCCGGTGAAAAAAACCGGTTATCTCGTGATCACGTCGGATCGCGGTCTGGCTGGCGCGTACAACAGCAACGTGCTGCGCCTCGTGTACCAAACGATCCAAAAACGCCATGCTTCTCCGGACGAATATGCGATCATCGTCATCGGCCGCGTCGGGTTGAGCTTTTTCCGCAAGCGGAACATGCCGGTCATTCTCGACATCACCCGCTTGCCGGACCAGCCGTCGTTTGCCGATATTAAAGAAATCGCCCGCAAAACGGTTGGGTTATTCGCCGACGGTACGTTTGACGAGCTGTATATGTATTACAACCATTACGTGAGCGCGATCCAGCAAGAGGTGACGGAACGGAAGCTTCTGCCGCTCACTGACTTGGCGGAGAATAAGCAACGCACGGTGTACGAATTTGAACCGTCGCAAGAAGAAATTTTGGACGTCTTATTGCCGCAGTATGCGGAAAGCCTCATTTACGGCGCATTGCTCGATGCAAAAGCAAGCGAACACGCCGCCCGCATGACGGCGATGAAGAACGCAACGGACAATGCGAACGAGCTCATTCGCACATTGACGCTTTCCTACAACCGCGCTCGCCAAGCGGCGATTACGCAAGAAATTACGGAAATTGTCGCCGGAGCAAACGCCTTGCAATAGGGGACTAGCAAGTTAGGAGGGAAAACGATGACAAGAGGACGCGTTATCCAAGTCAT
Organism: Geobacillus zalihae NBRC 101842; assembly: GCF_001544135.1. Taxonomy (GTDB): domain Bacteria; phylum Bacillota; class Bacilli; order Bacillales; family Anoxybacillaceae; genus Geobacillus; species Geobacillus zalihae. The sequence continues at coordinate 68,248 of NZ_BCPV01000015.1, forward strand.
GGGTCCGGTTGTAGACGTCAAGTTTGAGAACGGCCACTTGCCGGCGATCTACAACGCCCTGAAAATTCAACATAAAGCGCGCAACGAAAACGAAGTCGACATCGACTTGACATTGGAAGTCGCCTTGCACCTTGGCGATGATACAGTACGGACGATCGCGATGGCGTCCACAGACGGCCTCATCCGCGGCATGGAAGTCATCGATACCGGTGCACCGATTTCGGTGCCGGTCGGCGAAGTCACGCTTGGCCGCGTGTTCAACGTCTTGGGCGAGCCGATCGACTTGGAAGGCGACATTCCGGCTGACGCCCGCCGCGACCCGATTCACCGTCCGGCGCCAAAATTCGAGGAATTGGCGACGGAAGTCGAAATTTTGGAAACGGGGATTAAAGTCGTTGACTTGCTTGCCCCGTATATTAAAGGCGGAAAAATCGGTTTGTTCGGCGGCGCTGGCGTAGGAAAAACGGTCTTGATCCAAGAGCTGATTCACAACATCGCCCAAGAGCACGGCGGGATTTCCGTCTTTGCTGGCGTCGGCGAACGGACGCGCGAAGGAAACGACTTGTACCATGAGATGAAAGATTCCGGCGTCATCAGCAAAACGGCCATGGTGTTCGGACAAATGAATGAGCCGCCGGGGGCGCGGATGCGCGTCGCCTTGACCGGCTTGACGATGGCCGAATACTTCCGTGATGAACAAGGCCAAGACGTGTTGCTCTTTATCGATAACATCTTCCGTTTCACGCAGGCCGGTTCGGAAGTGTCGGCGCTGTTAGGCCGCATGCCGTCGGCCGTTGGTTACCAACCGACATTGGCGACGGAGATGGGTCAATTGCAAGAGCGGATCACGTCGACGGCGAAAGGCTCGATCACCTCGATTCAAGCGATTTACGTCCCGGCCGACGACTATACGGACCCGGCTCCGGCCACGACGTTCTCGCACTTGGATGCGACGACGAACCTGGAGCGGAAACTCGCGGAGATGGGGATTTATCCGGCCGTTGACCCGCTCGCTTCGACATCGCGTGCGTTGGCGCCGGAAATCGTCGGCGAGGAGCATTATCAAGTCGCCCGCAAAGTGCAGCAAACGCTGCAACGTTATAAAGAATTGCAAGACATCATCGCCATCTTGGGGATGGACGAACTGTCGGACGAAGACAAACTCGTCGTTCACCGCGCCCGCCGCATCCAGTTCTTCTTGTCGCAAAACTTCCACGTGGCGGAGCAGTTCACGGGCCAACCGGGCTCCTACGTGCCGGTCAAAGAAACGGTGCGCGGCTTTAAAGAAATTTTGGAAGGCAAATACGACCATCTTCCGGAAGATGCGTTCCGCTTAGTCGGCCGCATTGAAGAAGTCGTTGAAAAAGCGAAAGCGATGGGTGTCGAAGTGTGACCCGGGATAGGGGGATTGGACAATGAAAACGATCCACGTGAGCGTCGTTACTCCTGATGGCCCGGTGTACGAAGACGATGTTGAGATGGTCAGCGTCAAAGCGAAAAGCGGCGAGCTCGGCATTTTGCCGGGGCACATCCCGCTTGTCGCCCCGCTCGAGATCAGCGCGGCCCGGTTGAAAAAAGGCGGCAAAACGCAATACATTGCCGTCAGCGGCGGCTTTTTGGAAGTCCGCCCGGACAACGTGACGATTTTGGCTCAAGCTGCTGAACGGGCGGAGGACATTGACGTCCTCCGCGCCAAAGCGGCGAAAGAGCGGGCGGAGCGCCGCCTGCAAAGCCAGCAGGATGACATCGACTTCAAACGGGCCGAACTGGCGTTAAAACGCGCCATGAACCGTTTGAGCGTTGCGGAAATGAAGTAAAAAGCAGGGGAGTTTTTCCCCTGCTTTTTTTGATGAAAACGGAAGAATCGTCCGTCAAGGAGAGAGGCAAACGC
>NZ_BCPV01000016.1 GCF_001544135.1 Geobacillus zalihae NBRC 101842
CTTTGCGCTGCCTCCTTTCCGATCATTTACTCCTTCCTTATTTTCCCCGTTTTTTGGACATCTTTGCATAAAAAATGAGGAAACCCGCAAAACAATCGTGTTTCCTCAAGATATGAAGGAATCGTCTAGCGAAATTTCTCTTCAATGCGCCGCCCGTAGTCGCGCAATGCCTTCGAGTTTGTCTGCCCCCGTTTCTTCATCAGTTCCGCAAACCGAAGCTGTTTTTCCGTCCGCTTTTTCTCCAGCTCCCGTTTTTCCTCATCATCCTCGCAGCAACGAAGCAAGTCCTCGAGCGTCAAAAGTTCTTTGCGCAACTCCGCTTCTTCCCTCACATAGCCGGCGTTTTTCAGCAACAAATACCCGAGCCGCAGCTCCTCTGGAATGCGGGAAAGGTCTTCAATCTCAAGCGGTTTGCCGAAGCCGGGCAAGTTGTCGAACTCGCCGTTTTTCATCGCCTCGCGAATTTTCTCCTCGGCGATGCGCCAAAATCCGTCCATGTTACCTCAGCTCCTGCGCCTGCCGCCTCACGCGCTGCTCGTTTAAGAACCGGACGAGCTCGTCATACGGAAGCGGCGGGGAAAAATAATAGCCTTGCGCCTCATCGCACCGTTTTCCTTGCAAATAAGCCGCTTCGGTCTCCGTTTCGACCCCTTCAGCCAGCACCTTTACACCTATATTATGCCCGAGTCGGATGATCGCCGGCAAGATGACATCTTTTTTTCCTTGAATATGCTGAACAAACGAACGGTCGATCTTCAGCCGATCGATCGGCAAATCCGTCAAGTAGCTGAGCGAACTGTAACCAGTGCCGAAATCATCCATGCTGATCGTCACACCAAGCCCCTTCAGCTTTGACAAAATATCGAGCGCACGCTCCGTATCCATTGTCATTCGTTCCGTAATTTCCAGATCTAAATGGTGCGGCGGCAGCCCGGTGTCGGCGAGCAGGCCGGCGAGCTTATCCACAAATCGGCGGCTTTCAAACTCGTATGGCGACAAATTTACCGAGACAGACAAGTGCGGAAACCGGTCAAGCAGCTGTTTTGTTTGCCGGCAAGCCGTGCGGATGACCCATTCATTGATCGGAATGATCATGCCGGTCTGTTCGGCAACCGGGATAAACAATGACGGCGAAACCATCCCTTTTTCCGGATGGCGCCAGCGAATCAACGCCTCCATGCCGATCACTTGCCGGTCGTGAAGCCGAATTTGCGGCTGATAGTACAATTCAAATTCCTCATGTTCAAGCGCACGCCGCAAGTCGCGTTCCATCGCCATCTTTTCATTGAGACGAATCGCCATCGGCTCCGTGAAAAAGAGAAAATCGCTCGCCGCTTTTTTTCGCGCCTCGTAGCGGGCAATATCCGCCTTGCGAATCAACGTTTTTGCATCCTCCCCATCTTTTGGGTAGACGCTGATGCCGATGTTCACGGTCACATATAGCTCAAGGCCGTTGACAACGATCGGTTCGTCAGCAGCTTCAATCAACCGTTTCGCTGCTTCCTCCGCTTTTTCATTGGCGCTATCCGGCAGCACAGCGATAAATTCATTTCCGCTCCAACGTCCAACCATAATTCCTTTCTGTTCTCGCCAAAGGCGGGCCAGCTGGAGCAAGACCTCATCTCCAACAGCATAGCCGTAAAAATCGTTGATCGTCTTAATGCCGCTCACTTCCAAAAACATGACAGCCGCTTCTTGGCCATTCCGTTTAGCGCCGGCGAGGCATTGTTCGATCTGTTTATACATCGCTTCCTTGTTCGGGAGACCGGTCAGTTCATCATGGCTGGCAAAGTATTGCAGCCGCCTTTCGTTTTGCTTCTGCTCGGTCAAGTCGCGGACGGCAGCAACCATCACATTTTGCCATTCGTAATCGTAACGGCGCTGCAACACTTCCGCCGGAAACACCGTTCCATCCTTTCGGCGCAGTTCGATTTCAAACCGCTTGCGCTCCCCATCCGAGCGAGCTTCTGTCATCGACCCTTGAACTACAAGATCATCTACAGGCAAATGAACCAATTCACTTTCTGTATAACCAAGCAAGCGACACGCCGCCTCATTGACTTCGATAATTTTGCCGCCCGCATAGACGATCAAGCCTTCCGTCGTCATTTCCGCCAGCCTCCGCAGTCGATGCTCGTTGGATGCGAGCGTTTTTTTATAGACAGCCAACGCCTTCCGTTCCATTTGTTGATGCAAAGCGAGCAAATAGGCAACCGCTGACGCCAAAAACATGGCCATCATCGTCCACAGGGCCTTTTTCCGTCCTCGTTGCAAATGTTGCTCATACGTTTTGGCATCAAAATCGATGCCAACAACCGCATCCACTGTCCCGTCCGATTGACGAATCGGCATAAACGCGCTGATGCTCCTTCCCCATTCATCCGTTGTCGGATGCTGTTCCATCGCAAACCGGCCGTGGAACGCCTCTTCGATCTCTGGAAAATGGCGGCGGTAAACTGTCCCAGGTGGAACCGCTTGTTCCTTTTCGCCGTCGATGCGGCCGTTCCGATTGTAGTCAGTCGCTGGCGCTGCCACGAAATATAGCTCACCGTGTTCATTCTTTTTTAACGTATACACGCTCAACACGCGGCCATAATGTTGCCAACGCTCCAGCACCGCCATCACCGTGTGATACGCAGGCAGATGTTCCGCCCTTTCATCGAGCCGTTCGTGCCCCATGGCGGCCAAATCGCCGGCGATCATGCCGGCGATTTGCTTTGTGGCTTCCTCATATTCACGATGTTCTTGTTTTTCAGCATAATGGATATAGATCATCCCTGCCCCTAAAAAAAGCAAGGAAACGGTGGCAAACACAACAGTCAGTCTCGGCGCCGCCAGCCATGGGATGCCTCCCCAGTGCCGTTTTGCCATCCAATGGCCGTATACATAGACACCGCCGACCGTTAAAAAAAGGCCAAAAATATACAAGATATATTCCAGTTGATTCGACATCCTCCATCACCGTCATCGATTCTTCGACGCTTTGCTTTCATTATAAGACGACCATTCTTCGCGCTGCCTCCCTCCACCGTTCCTATTTGTTCGACAGCTTACGACATTCATCTACCGGTCATAGGACTCGGGTATGAGACACCGTTTCCACGCTTACGACCATAAAGCCAGGTCGGCCGAAACGAAAAGATCTATCTATTGGTATAAGCCTTTAGGACGAGGTGCTATATTTGTAACGGCGCTGTAACATTATTTAATCCAACTGTAAAAAACAAGTCTAGTTTCCTCTGCTATACTCTAGTTGAGAGACGTCGAATCGGAAAAGATTTTGTCGGGGGTTAGGGGAAATGAAAAAATGGTATTCTCTCCTGTTCGTATCCATGATCGTTCTATTTTCCTCCTTCTTTGTAAGCACTTCCAGTTCTGACGCAGCCGCCAACAAGACGAGGCTGATCGCCGAGGCCAAAAAACTGGTCGGCACTCCGTATCGGTATGGTGGCACAACGCCAAAAGGATTTGACTGCTCGGGATTTGTTTACTATACCCATAAAAAAGTCGGCGTCACGTTGCCGCGCACGTCCAAAGAAATGTATAAAAAAGGAAAATACGTACATAAATCGAAATTGCAACCAGGGGATTTGGTGTTTTTTGACACTTCGAAACAGACAAAAGGCATCTCCCACGTTGCCATCTACATTGGGAACAATCAAGTCATTCATGCCGTTTCCCGCGGTGTCAAAATCGACAGCTTAAACAGCAGCTATTGGAAAACAAGATATGTCGGAGCCAAGCGTCTGTAGCGGTTCATTGCAAAAGCTCTCTGTCATATTAAGCGCGCTTAATAGGCAGGGGGTTTTTATTATGCCAAAAAAAAAAAGCGGCCCTCCGAAACCGAAGGGCCCAATATATATTCATAGGGGATCGGGGGAATACTTGGAAAACGTTACGCTATTATTCATTTCCTCCCTTTTCGTCTTTTATACATGAAAACAAAAAAATTTTTTATGATCCCCAGCCGCAACAGCTTCTCCCTCTCGTTTCGACAATGTGGACATAAAACCGCCGTTCTTGTCGAATGGTATAGATGATGACTGGTTGTCCGTTCATCGATTTTTGACAAAGGCAGGTGTTTCCGTTGTTCGCTTCCTCACAGCTGGGCGTTGATTTAGGGACGATGAATGTCAGGCTGTTCAGCCAGACGAAAGGGCTTCTGTTTGACGAACCAGCAACAGTCGCCTATAACCGCCAGGCGGACAAGCTCATGGCAATCGGCCAAAAGGCAAAACAAATGATCGGCAAAACTCCGCCCCATGTTGAAGTGACGTATCCATTGCGAAACGGCGTGATCGCTGATTTTGACCGCGCCAAGGCGCTGTTGCAGCAAGTCTTTAAACAATCAAGCAAACAGCTCGGCCTCGCTTTCAAAAAACCAGACGTCGTCATGAGCGTCCCATTCCACGCCACCTCCGTCGAGCGCCGCTCTTTTTACGAAATCGCCAAACATTGCGGAGCAAAGCATATTCAGTTTATTGAGGAACCCGTCGCAGCCGCCATCGGCGCAGACTTGCCGGTCAGCGAGCCGGTCGCCAACGTCGTCGTTCATCTTGGAGCCGGCAAAACGGAAGCGGCGATCATCTCGTTGGGCGGCGTTGTTGCCTGCCGCTCGCTTCGCATCGGCGGCAACCAGCTTGACGAAGACATTATGCAATATGTCCGCCAGCACTACAGTTTGCTAATCGGCGAACAGACGGCCGAACAAGTGAAAATCGAAATCGGCAGCGCCCCGGGAACGGTCATGGAGCAGTCGGTGACGATCCATGGCCGCGATTTTGTCACCGGCTTCCTCAAAGCGGTGTCGTTGAGCCCAACTGAAGTGCAAACGGCCATCAAAGAATCGCTTTGGCAAATCGCCGAAGCCATTCGCGCTGTTCTTGAAGAATGCCCGGCCGAACTGAGCGGCGACATCATCGACCGCGGCGTCGTGCTCACCGGCGGAGGCGCCTTGCTGCATGGCATCGAGCAATGGCTGAGCACGGAACTGCACGTGCCCGTGCATGTCGCGCCCAATCCGGCTGAAGCGGTCGCCATCGGCACAGGGAAGGCGCTTCGGGCGATGCCAAAGCGCCTCGATGCAGCGCTGTAGCTTATTTCCAACTCCCAATCATGGAAGCAACTCAAAGCCCCCGCGTCATCGCGGGGGTTCTTGTTAGACCGGCTATGGACATCCCTGGCGCGCAAGAGGCCGCTCACTGTGGTGTTAGGACGTCTGCCAAATGCGCTCCTCCCCTTGCGCTGCCTGTGCTCCCTCGGCGGCCTCAAGCAGCAAGTCCACAATATGGACGGCGCGGACGCTTCCTGACAGCCCGGCCCGTTCAATGCCAAGTTTCATTTGCAGCAAGCAGCCTGGGTTCGCCGTCACGATCGTCGTCGCTTTCGTTTGTTTCGCCATTTCCATTTTGTAGTCTAAAATTTGCATTGACATCTCCGGTTCCACAAGGTTGTAAATGCCGGCCGATCCACAGCAGCGGTCAGCATCTTTCATCTCGCGGAACTCGACGCCGTCAATCGCCCGCAACAAACGGCGCGGGGCTGCCGCTGTTTTCATAACGTTGCGCAAATGGCACGAATCTTGGTAGGTGACCGTTTGCGGCGCCACGCGGAGCGGCCGTTGATGAAATCCCAGCTCGACAAGCACTTCGGAAATATCTTTCACTTTCGCCGCAAACGCCGCCGCCCGTCCGCGCCATTCGGGATCGTCTTTTAGCAAATGTTCATATTCCAACAAAAACGCCCCGCAGCCGCCGGCGTTCGTCACAATGTAGTCGACGTCGAGCTGCTCAAAAGCGGCAATGTTTCGCTTTGCCAGCTCTTTCGCCATCTCCTTCTCCCCGCCATGCCCATGCAATGCTCCGCAGCACCCTTGGGACGGCGGAATGATGACTTCGCAGCCGGCGAGCTGCAACAGACGCAGCGTCGCATCGTTTGTCACCATAAACATCGTATCCATCAAGCAGCCGGCGAAAAAGGCGACCCGTTTTTTCACCGCATCATCTGGGTTGAAGCGATGCGGCCGGTTTTTCATCTCTTTTGCGGTCGGCACGTCCGGCAACACGCGCTCCATTTGCCGGAACGAGGCCGGAAGCAGGCGAAGCAGCCCGGTTTTGCGGGCAAGCGTCCGCAAGCCGGAGCGCTGATACCAACCGAGAAGCGCCGTCGCCTTCCGCATCCGTTCTTGATGCGGAAACAGTCCGGCAAACACAAGCTTGCGGATGAGGCGAACCGGAAGCGGCATTTTTTTATGCTGGGCGATAATGTCACGCGCCTCTTCCAACAGATGGCCGTAGCGGACGCCGGACGGACAGACTGGTTCGCACGCCCGGCATCCTAAACATAAGTGGAGCGCTCGTTCCACTTCCTCGTCCGGTTCAATCAAACCGTCCACGACCGCTTTCATCAACGCAATCCGCCCGCGCGGCGATTGGGCTTCTTGCCGCCCCGATTCGATGTACGTCGGACATGATGGCAGGCAAAAGCCACAGCGCATACAGTTCATCAGTTCATCCTCATCCATCCGTTCTTGAAACGCTTTCTGAATGAGCGCTCGTTCTATCTTCGTTGTCATCGTGTCACCACCACCCGTTTTCTCGTGCTTTTGGCGAACACTTTGCCCGGATTCATAATATTGTTCGGGTCGAGCGCCTGCTTGACCGCTTTCATGGCAGCGATGCCGGCCGGACCGAGCTTCCATTCCAAATACGGCGCTTTCATCACCCCGACGCCGTGTTCGCCGGTAATCGTGCCACCCAATTCAATCGCTTTGGCGAAAATTTCTTCAAACGCTCGTTCCACCTGCTCCATTTCTTCACGATTGCGGGCGTCGGTCGGACAGGTCGGGTGCAAGTTGCCGTCGCCGGCATGGCCGAACGTACAGATCTTTACTTGATACTTCTCGGCAATTTCGTTGATCGCTTTGACCATTTTGGCGATTTCCGAGCGCGGCACGGTTGCGTCCTCTAAAATCGTCGTCGGTTTCAAACGCGCCAGCGCCGACAGCGCCGCCCGCCGCGCCGTCCGCAGCGCCTCTGCTTCTTCCTCCGAGCGGGCGAGCTGAACGGACACCGCCTGCTCGGCCCGGCAAATATCGGCCATCTTTTTCATATCGCGCTCTACCACTTCCTTCGGTCCATCCTGCTCAATCAGCAGCACGGCCTTGACATTGGTCGGCAAGCCGATGCGGGCAAAATCTTCGACCACTTCCAATGTCGGCTGGTCCAAAAACTCGAGCGTCGCTGGAATGATCTTGTTGGCGATGATTTTCGACACCGAACGGGCGGCCGCCTCCAAATCTTGATAAAGAGCGAGCATCGTCTGCTTCGTCTCTGGCATCGGAATAAGTTTTAACGTCGCTTCGGTGACAATGCCAAGCGTTCCTTCCGATCCGACAAACAGACGGGTTAAGTCATAGCCAGCTACATCTTTTGCCAGCTTGCCACCGGTGCGGATAACATCGCCGTTCGCTAGGACGACTTCCAACCCGAGCACATAGTCGCGCGTCACCCCGTATTTCAGACCGCGCAAGCCGCCTGAGTTTTCGCTGATGTTGCCGCCAATCGTTGAAATTTTCATCGACCCCGGGTCCGGCGGATAAAACAATCCTTTTTCTTCAACGGCTTTCGCCAAATCAAGCGTCACCACTCCCGGCTGAACAGTCGCGGTTAAGTTTTCCTCATCAATTTCCAAAATGCGGTTCATATGGTTAAACAGAAGAACGATCCCGCCTTCGACCGGACACGTGCCGGCGCAAAGGTTCGTGCCCGACCCGCGCGGCACGATCGGGATGCGATACTCGTTGCAAATTTTCGCGATTTCCGCCACTTCCTGGGTAGTTCGCGGCGCAATGACCGCATCGGGGAGCGACTGAAACTGCGGCGTGGCATCATACGAATAGACGAGCCGCCCCGTTTTCGTGTCATCGTAGTTTTCAGCTCCCACGACTTGAATCAACCGTTTTTTCGCCTCATTTGGAATCAATGGTCTCACCCTTTCCACATCGTCTGCATTCGTCGACAGTGGAAAAGGGGCCGGGCTTGGCGCCCGTTTCCATCCCGGCCAAGCCTCGTCCCCCCTTCGTTGCCGTTACGGAATCATCCACGACAATACCGTCGATTGCAAGTAAACAAGAATGCCAATCAAGATGATTAAGAACACGCTATGTTTGACCGTGAAGCGGAACAAGTCGGATTCTTTGCCGGTCAAACCGACGGCCGCACAGGCGACCGCGATCGATTGCGGCGAAATCATTTTCCCGACAACGCCGCCTGATGAGTTGGCCGCCAACGCCAGCACCGGATCCATGCCGATCGATGCCGCCGTCACTTTTTGCAGGTTGCCGAACAACAAGTTCGACGACGTGTCGGAACCGGTGATAAACACGCCGAGCCAGCCTAAAATCGGCGAGAAGAACGGGAACAACGGGCCTGTTTTGGCCAACGCCATCCCAAGCGTCGTGCTCATGCCTGACGAGTTGGCAATGTAGGCAAAGCCGACGACCGAAGCGATCGTCACAATCGGATATTTCAATTCGTTAAGCGTTTCCACAAACGTGCGGCCCCACTCTTTCCACGAGATGCCGATGATGAACTTGGTGACGACCGCCGCCAGCAAAATCGCCGTCCCAGCCGCGCCGAGCAGCTCAAGCTTATACACCGCAGCGATCGGTTGGCCGCTTGGGTTCAAAATTTGGTTGTTGAGCCCCGGCACCGGCGGCATAAACGTCAAGTGGACGCCGATAGCGTTGACCAACTTCAACAAGCCGTTTGTCCCTTCATAATGGCCGGTGAGCGCCGCTTTCACTTGCGGGATGCCCCAAAGCGAGATCAAGGCCGTCAGCACAAGAAACGGCGACCAAGCGCGGAATACTTCCCCGCCGCGATGCGAAATGCGAGCCATTTGACCAGCGGCCGCCACTTCCGACTCCGTTGCAAAGCGGAATGTGCTTTTCGGCTTCCAATATTTCAAAAAGACAGCCAACGCGACGATCGAAACGAGCGAGGACAAAATGTCCGGCAGCTCCGGTCCTAAAAAGTTCGAGGTGAAATATTGCGTCAGCGCAAACGAAACGCCGGAGACGATAATGGCCGGCAACACTTCGACTGTCTTTTTCCATCCTGCCATAATCAAGACAAGATAGAACGGAATGAACACCGATAAAAACGGCAGCTGCCGCCCGACCATTTTCGAAATTTCCATCGCCGGCACACCGGTCGGCCCTTCCATCGAGATGATCGGAATCCCGACCGCCCCGAACGCCACCGGCGCTGTGTTGGCGATCAAACAGATGCCTGCGGCGTACAGCGGGTTAAACCCCAACCCGGCCAGAAGCGCCGCTGAAATCGCCACCGGCGCGCCAAACCCGGCCGCCCCTTCCAAAAACGCTCCGAACGAAAAGGCAATGAGCAGCGCCTGCAGCCGCCGGTCTTCGGTGAGCGAGACAACCGAATTGCGGATAATGTCAAAATGGCCGGTCTTCACCGTCAGCTTATATAAAAAGACGGACGTAATGATGATCCAGCCGATCGGGAGCAGCCCGTACACCGCCCCTTGCGTCACCGACATGACCGCTTTGCCGGCCGGCATCCTGTAAGCGATTACAGCCAACACCAAAGCAAGCAGCAACGTCGTCAGCCCGGCGACATGCCCTTTCATCCGCTTGACAGCCAGCGCCCAAAAGAAATACAAAATCGGAATGAGTGCAACAATGGCCGATAACCAAAGCTGGTCGGCGATTGGCGTGAAGTCCTGCTTCCACATGCGGTTTTCTCCTCCCCTTTGCGCCTGACTTCGCGGCGTTTGCGAGATCGTCCGCCCATCCTTTTCATTCTAGTCTTCTAGTCATCAGATGACCGGATAAGAAACGCCGTCTGTCTCACATTATAAAAGTACTCAACAAAAAAGACAATAGTATTTTTTCATTTTTCTAACTTTTTCTCTTATCCCCTTCTCCTTTCCGTCCGCAAAAAAGCGCTTGTCCTTCCCCTTTATGCTGTATCATAATAGACAGTGCGGATGCATTGCTTTTGAAAACGGGAAATCCATTCTTCCGAACATTGAGGTGGAACCATTGGCATTTAAACGAATCAAAACGAAAAAAATCTATGAAGAAGTGGCCGAAGCGATTTTTGATATGATCAAAAACGGCGAGCTGAAACCCGGTGACAAACTTGATTCCGTCCAGCAGCTCGCTGAGCAATTTCAAGTTGGGCGCGCCGCCATTCGCGAGGCGCTCACTGCCTTGAAAGCAATGGGGTTGATCGAACTGCGGCAAGGAGAGGGGACGTACGTCCGTGAGTTCGATCCGACGATGATGACGTTTCCGTTATCCATGGCGGTCTTAATGAACAAAGAAGATATTTGGCATTTGCTTGAAGTGCGCAAGCTGCTTGAGGCAGGAGCCGCCTCGCTCGCCGCCTCCAAACGGACAGAGCGCGACCTTGAGGCGATGGCACAAGCGCTTCGGCAAATGAAAGAAGGCATCGGCAGCGGTGAGCTTGGGGAGAAGGCCGATTGGGCGTTTCATATGGCCATCGCCGAGGCGTCGCAAAATCCGATGCTCACAAGCATCATGAACAGCGTCTCCGGCATGATCGTTGAAACGATGCGGGAAACGCGCCGCATTTGGCTGTTTTCGAAACAAACGACGACCGAAAAGCTGCTTGCCGAACACCAAGCGATTTTCGAAGCCATTCGCGACCAAAATCCGGACGCCGCCCGGGCGCGCATGCTTGAACATTTGACCAATGTCGAAAACGTATTGCGCCGCTACATTCGCACTCAGCAGCCAAACTGAGTGCGTTTTTTGCAAAAAAGAGCTACGAATCTGAAAAAATGGTTTATAATAGACATATAGTCATCAGATGACCTGCTCACCCATCCCCAAAAAACAGGAGGGAGAAGAAGTGAAAGTATCGTTGTTTGTCACTTGCCTCATCGACCTCTTTTACACGAATGCCGGCAAAGCGACCGTCGAACTGCTCGAGCGGCTCGGCTGCGAGGTTGATTTTCCGGAGGCGCAAACGTGCTGCGGCCAGCCCGCGTATAACAGCGGTTATGTCAAAGAGTCAAAAGAAGCCATGAAACAGATGATGCGCGCGTTCGCCCACGCTGATTACGTCGTCACCCCATCCGGCTCGTGCGCGGCGATGTTAAAAGAATATCCGCACATTTTCCACGGCGACCCGGAATGGGAAGCGGAGGCGAAACGGCTCGCAGCGAAAACGTACGAGCTGACGCAATTTCTCGTTGACGTCCTGAAAGTCGAAGATGTCGGCGCCTCGCTTCACGGGCGGGCGACGTACCATACGTCTTGCCATATGACCCGCCTTCTTGGCGTGAAAGACGCACCGCTCCGGCTGTTGGAACATGTCAAAGGGCTTGAGCTCGTTCCGCTGCCGAACGCCCACCAGTGCTGCGGGTTTGGCGGCACATTTTCTGTCAAAATGGGGCCGATTTCCGAACAAATGGTCGATGAAAAGATCGGGCATATCGAAGAGGTGGAAGCAGACTATTTAATCGGCGCCGACTGCGGCTGTTTAATGAACATCGGCGGCCGCATCGGGCGGCTTGGCAAACCGATTCGCGTCATGCATATCGCCGAAGTGCTCAATCAACAAAAGTAAGAGAGGGGGACTCGGACATGCCGATGAAAATTGAAAACGGTCCGTTTTGGAAGCGGGTCGAGGAAAACTTGCAAAATGATTTTATGCGCGGGGCGGTCGCCGGCATGCAAGACCGCGGCTATGTGCGGCGGCTTGGCGTCATCGAAGAGCTCGGCCATTGGGAGGAGTGGCGCTCGCTCGCCGAACAAATCCGAAAGCATACGCTGGAAAACTTGGACTATTATTTAATGCAGCTCAGTGAAAACGTTGCCAAACGAGGCGGCCACGTTTTTTTCGCCCAGACGGCTGAAGAAGCGAACGACTACATCCGCCGCATCGCCTTGGAAAAACAGGCGAAAAAAATCGTCAAATCAAAATCGATGGTGACCGAAGAAATCAACTTAAACCCGGTGCTCGAAGCCATCGGCTGCCAAGTGGTCGAAACGGACCTTGGCGAATACATTTTGCAAATCGATGACCATGACCCGCCGTCGCATATCGTGGGTCCAGCGCTCCATAAAAACAAAGAGCAAATCCGCGACGTCTTCCGCCGCAAGCTCGGCTATACGAAGTCGTCCGATCCGGTTGAACTCGCCCGCCATGCCCGTGAGATGCTGCGGCGCGACTATTTGACCGCTGACATCGGCATCACCGGGTGCAACTTCGCCATCGCCGAATCGGGCTCGATCACGCTCGTCACGAACGAAGGCAACGCCGACTTGGTGACCGCATTGCCGAAAACGCAAATTACCGTCATGGGGATGGAGCGGATCGTTCCGACGTTTGAGGAGATGGAAGTGCTTGTGAGTATGTTGACACGCAGCGCCGTCGGGCAAAAACTGACGAGCTACATCACCGTTCTCACCGGTCCGCGCGACGAAGGAGACGCTGACGGTCCGGAAGAATTCCATCTCGTCATCGTTGACAACGGACGCTCCTCGATTTTAGGGACGGAATTCCAGCCCATATTGCAATGCATCCGCTGCGCGGCTTGCGTCAACGTTTGTCCAGTATATCGCCATATCGGCGGCCATTCGTACGGCTCGATTTACTCCGGCCCGATCGGCGCGGTATTGTCGCCGCTGTTGGGCGGCTACGACGACTACAAGGAGCTTCCGTACGCCTCCTCGCTGTGCGCCGCCTGTACCGAGGCGTGCCCGGTGAAAATCCCGCTTCACGAGCTGCTCATCAAGCATCGCCAAATCATCGTCGAGCGGGAAGGAAAAGCGCCGGTCGCAGAAAAACTGGCGATGAAAGCGTTCCGCCTCGGGACAGCCTCATCGTCGCTCTACCGCTTCGGCACGAAATTCGCACCGAGCGCCTTCGCTCCGTTTGTAGAGGACGGGCGCGTCACAAAAGGACCCGGGCCGCTGAAAGCATGGACGGAAAGCCGCGAATTTCCGGCGCCGAGCAAAGAACGGTTCCGTGACTGGTTCCAAACACGCCAAAAAGGAGGGAATCCATCATGACGCGTGGCACCATTCAAAACCGCGATGCGTTTTTGCAAACCATCGCCGAGCGCCTTGGAAGAGCCCCGCGCCTGTCCGGCGTCTCCCGGCCGCAATGGGACTGTGCGCCGCAATGGACAGTGTTTGCCGGCTATAGCCAAGACGACTTGCTGAACGTGCTGCAAAAACAATGCGGATTGATCCATACCGATTATATCGAAACGACAAGCGCCGAACTTGCCGGCGCGCTGAGGCGGCAAGTGGCCGCCTACGGCGGCGGCCCGGTCATCGTGCCGGATGACCCGCGCTTTGCCGAGTATGGGCTGTCCGCTCTGCTTCAAGACGAATGGCCCGCCGAGCAAACCGCCGTCCATACGTGGAATCCGGCGCTCGGCCGCCAAAACATTGACGCCGCCGAGCAGGCGAACGTCGGCATCGCCTTCAGCGACATCACGCTGGCGGAATCAGGGACAGTCGTTTTGTTTTCGCGCAATGAACAAGGGCGGGCCATTCACTTTTTGCCGAAAACATATATCGCCATCGTCCCGAAAAGCACGGTCGTGCCGCGCATGACGCAAGCGGCGGCGGCCATTCATGAACAAATTGAAAAAGGCGGCCTCGTCCCGTCGTGCATCAACTTCATCACCGGGCCGAGCAACTCGGCTGACATTGAAATGAACTTAGTCGTCGGCGTCCACGGCCCGATGAAAGCGGCGTATATCGTCGTCACCGACCGCTGACCAAAACGAAACGGTGCCCTTTCTTGATCATGGGGCACCGTTTTTTCTTCAATATTGCCGGCTGACATCGACCGCATTGGCAAGCGGTTCGCCGGTTTCGATGCAGCGAAAATGGTTGTTCGCAACGGTTTGACGTCTTGATCAATTCGGATGGAACGGACTGACAGACACTTTCGCGTGATTTTTCACATCCGTAACGACCAGCAAAATCAGCCTTCCCTTCTTCTCATACACAAAAGCTGACCCCCACCGGTCAACTTGAGTCCATTGACGTTTCTCCAATTCGTCAAGATAATAGTCAGCCACTTCCTCCGCCGAAGAAGACGCAACAACAAACTCCACCCGTTCATCCACCGAACGAATGTCACTCGCCTTTGGGTGCAGGGGAATATCGTCATACCCTGGGACCGTCTGTTGTTGCTCACAACCTGAAAAGAAAATCATGACAAGGAGCAAAACTAGCGGGATGCCTATACGCACTTCATCCCCTCCCGTAGAATACTAGCTTTGGAATTAGCCCGTTGACGGCCAAATGGATTGATCATCCATCGCGATTTCCCATTTAGTTCACCCAATAGTAATCTGTCACATGGAGGAACCGGGTCGTCTTGGCCCCCAAATCCCAATAGCGATGGTACGTATCATTGGTATGATAGTTGACATACGGTTGACCATTCCTGATCTCAACGACAATCGCGCTGTGGTCCAAGATGCCATCACCGTCAAAATCGTAATATATGCTGTCACCCAATTGCAAATCAGTTGCCCTGGAAACGTATGTGCCGCGATGCTCATCTGTCTCATTGTTGCGGGAAAGATGATACGCTTGATCGTGGGCCACGGACCAGCTGTAAGTCCATGCGTCATCCCCGGTCCCTGAAGTTCCTTTGGTATTGTACCACCAAACATACGGTTCCGCCCAAGCTTGCCGAGCGGAGCCTCCTTCGTAGAACGACTGAGACACGAAATTAGCGCAGTCATTCGAAAAAGATCGGTATTTCGGGTTACGCCCATTCCACCATCGATTCGCGTAGTTGACAGCTCCTTGGCGAGAGTAGTAGGTGTAAAAACCTTGAATGACAACATCGCCTCCAGCGATTGAGATAGGTGGAGTCTCTGAACCCGATGCCCCAACCTTCCGCACGTTTTCCTGTCCTCTTTTCGAATACGTATCTTGGTAGTTCATCCCAACAATCAGCCAATCTCCATCACGTTTGATCAATGTAGCCGAATAAGGAATGTTAGCCTCTTTGGTGATCACAGATTCATTCGATCCCGGAAACACGGACTCATACTCAACAGAAACCAGGGCCCGGACCTTAGCCATTTTACCATTGATCTCAACA
This sequence comes from Geobacillus zalihae NBRC 101842, assembly GCF_001544135.1. Taxonomy (GTDB): domain Bacteria; phylum Bacillota; class Bacilli; order Bacillales; family Anoxybacillaceae; genus Geobacillus; species Geobacillus zalihae. The sequence continues at coordinate 15,141 of NZ_BCPV01000016.1, forward strand.
CTTTCAAAAACAGGGTGAACCTCCACATTTGAATATCGAAATCCAGCACGATAAGCAGGTTCCAAGTAGTGCCTTCTTACGTAAGCACGCTCACGGCTTTCCTCTTGTTCGGAAACACTCGGATCATAAAACCGTTTCACGTTCACTTGCGGATCAATCATCAACTGCCATCGAGCCTCTAAAGCATGGACAACCTTCTGCTTCACAGCAGCAAGATCACTATCATTTGAAGGATTTACCACTAAGTTAGCAGCTCCAGCCAAGCTGCCTCCTGAAATGAACAGACTCGTTAGTCCTCCTACGAACACAATCAGTGAAATGACCAATCGTTTCAAGTGTAATGGGTGAAACATAACCTTCACTCTCCCCCTCTACACCATTTTTCATCACCATATCAACACCAAGTCAGTTTATAAAAAAGATATCTCGAAGTCACCCTAATTTATCGATCCCCCTTCCTTAGTGGTTTAATTTTTAATATAAATCAACACGATCATTTTTTCACCGCCAATTTGTGTCGGAACCCCGCCATTTTTTGGCGGAATACCGACACGAAATGGCGGACTTCAAAAAGAAAACTCCCTCACCTATCAGATGAAGACGTTAACAACATATGAAGTTCTGGAATGAACCCTAATTGTTTTGCTTTTTCCACGGCTTCTACCCTCGAAGATACATGCAGCTTCGTGAAGATGCGCGATAAGCGTCTTTCTATCGTTCGTTGGCTCGTGTGATGTTTTTTGGCAATGTCTTTATTGCATGAACAAATTTGGCAACTTTCGTTAGGTTGTGCCGCTCCAGCCTGAGTGTAATCGTGGGCATGGCTTCGCCCCCTTTTCTTTTGAGATTCCACACCGAAAGAGAAAAATGGTGGCTCGAAGCCATCCTCTTGAGGGATTGCCGAGCAATGCCGGCTTTCATCCCTCGATTGAAACCGTAGGCTTTTAGATGGCTTTTTCTGTAAATTTCAACAGGATTTCTAACATTCCTTCTTCTTTTCACAATGATGCTATAGAAAAAAGGCGTCCCATTGTTTTTGAGACACCTTTTTCCTTCAATATTGCCGGCTGACATCGACCGCATTGGCAAGCGGTTCGCCGGTTTCGATGCAACGGAGCGTGTCTAAAATGCTTTGGGCGGCGTCTTCGGCTGACGTGAGCGCCGCGATATGCGGAGTGATGATGACATTCGGATGAACCCAAAGCGGCGAGTGCGGCGGAAGCGGCTCTTCTTCAAACACATCAAGCACCGCGAGGCGGACGTTTCGATTTTCGAGCGCGCCGACAAGCGCCGTCTCCTCGACCGTCGCGCCGCGGCCGACATTGATAAAGCCTGCATTGTGCAGGCAGGCAAAAAACGTCTCGTCAAAGAGATGATGCGTTTCCTTGGTGAGTGGAAGGGCCGCGATCACCCAATCAGCACGGGCAAGCGCTTCCCCCGCCTCTTCATGGCGGTAAACAACCGAAAACGGCGGCGTGTCTCGGCCGCTTCGCGAGACGCCGATCGGGGAAACCCCAAATAAACGAAGCGTTTCCGCGATGCGCCGGCCGATTTCGCCTGTCCCGTAAATGACAACCCGCTGTTCGCCAAGCCGCTTCGGAGCGAACGGCTTCCATTGCCGCTGCTCTTGATGCCATGCATACACGTCATGGCATTGGGCGTCGCGCAGCAAGTAGCTGAGACAATATTCGGCGATCTGCTCGCCGAACGAGCCGACCGTCCGCGTCAGCAACACGTTCTTCTTCCATTCCCGCTTCCACAAAAACGCGTCAACGCCCGCGCCGAGCGAATGCACCCAGCGCAAATTGGCGAGCGAAAACGGCCCGGCCGGACGAAAGCCGACGTACGCATCCGCCCAGGCGAAATCATTGGCCGTCAATTCTTCTTCCGCCACAAAGCGAAACGCTTTATCGGGCCGCTTGTCCGGAAGAAGGGCGGCAAGCTCGGCATAAAGCCTTCCTGTCACAAGAATGCGTTGGATGTCCATGACGTCAAACCACCCCTCAACCGTTCAAATCAATGTACCTTCCTCACGCTCAGCTCTTTTATTCGTGATATAGCCGGCCGCCAATACCACAATTGTCACGCCGGCGGCAACCACATAAACGAACGGGCCGTAAGAAAGATGAAGCCAATGAAGCACCCCTTCATCCCCCGCCATCATCTTTCCGGCCGTCCACGCCAAAATGCCGGAGCCGACATACGCGATCCAGCGGTGTTTTTCCATAAGACGCACGATCGCTTTTGAGCCAAAAATCATGATCGGGATGCTGATGGCCACCCCAAGCGCCAGCATGCCAAGATGCCCTTCCGCCGCCCCGGCGACGGCGACGACATTGTCCAAGCTCATGACCGCATCGGCGATGATAATCGTCATGATGGCTTTCAGCAAACGGTCCGCCGCTTGCACATTGGCCTCCTCCTCCCGCTCAACGAGCACTTTATAGGCGATCCAGACAAGCAGCAACCCTCCGGCGAAGTGAACGAACGGGATGTTGAGCAAAAAGACGATGACCGCCGCAAACAAAATGCGGAGCAGCACCGCCCCCGCCGTTCCCCATACGATCGCTTTGTTCCGCTGGTCATTCGGCAGCCGGCGCGTCGCCATCGCAATGACGACCGCATTATCCCCCGACAAAATGATATCAATTGCAATAATCTTCCATAACGCCAACAGCGCCGCGGCAGAAATAGTCAACAAAAGCCCCCCTCCCCTTTGCCTTTCTTCTTCATCATACTGCAAATTCGACTGGGGGACAACTGTCGAATAGTCTGTCCATGCTCTCGCCCTAACCAATATGGGAAAGGCTCTCTGCATCGTCCGAACTTCGCAGAAAAAGTGAAGGAAGCAAACCATCTTCACTGATGACTGCTTCCCTATCTCTAGCGGAAAAGGTCTATATCACTGCCATTTTTTCAAACACCTATCCTTGAACGCTCCCATGCCTCTACGCCCACTATGCTTTGCCCTTTTCTAAGCTTTCGTTTCATCGCGGAGGGAGTGATGTTTTGCCCTTTCGCTCAACCACGCAGCCACCGCTTCAATGTCATTGGAAAAGACGCGGTCAGCTGTAATGGAGGAAACCATGCGGCGCGCCTCATGGTAAAACCGCCGCGTTGACGGGGCCATGCGCTCGATGCCGCGTTCCTCCACCGCCTGCAAAGCGCAAATGAGCTCAATCGCCAACACTTTTCGAGCGTTTTGCACGATCATGTACGCATGGCGGGCGGCGGTCGTTCCCATGCTGACATGGTCTTCCTGGTTGGCCGATGACGGAATCGAATCGACGCTGGCCGGATGGGCGAGCGTCTTGTTTTCCGATACGAGCGAAGCGGCGACATATTGCATAATCATTGCTCCCGACTGCAAGCCAGGCTGTGGGCTTAAAAACGGCGGCAAGCCTTCGCTAAGCTGCGGATTGACGAGCCGTTCGATGCGGCGTTCGCTGATGTTGGCCAGCTCCGCCACCGCGATTTTCAACAAATCCATGGCGATCGCAACGGGCTGGCCGTGAAAGTTGCCGCCAGAGAGCACCGTCCCGTCCGCAAAAATAAGCGGATTGTCCGTAGCAGCGTTCATTTCGATTTCAAGCGTTTCCTTCACATAACGAAGCGCCCTAAGCGACGCTCCGTGCACTTGCGGGAGGCAGCGGATGGAGTACGCATCTTGCACGCGCCGCTCCCCTTGCCTTGTTGTGAGTTGGCTGCCAGCTAAGTAGCGGCGCAGCCGTTCCGCCACCTCGGCCTGTTCCTGAAACCCGCGGGCTGCGTGGATGCGGGCGTCAAACGCGTCCACAATGCCATAAAGCGCCTCAGTCGTCAGCGCCGCGATCCATTCACTGTCATACGCCAGTTGTTCCGCCTCTAAGTAAGCAAGGGCTCCGACGGCCGTCATCGCCTGCGTGCCGTTAATAAGCGCCAGCCCTTCCTTCGCTTGCAAAGAAAGCGGCGAAATCCCTGCTTTTGAGAGCGCCTGATGAGCAGACATCCGCCGCCCTTCGTACATCACGTCACCCTCGCCGACCAGCGCCAGCGCCAAATGGGCGAGCGGCGCTAAATCGCCGCTCGCGCCGAGGGAACCTTGCTGCGGCACGATCGGATGGATGCCGGCGTTCAAAAACGCGAGCAGCTGCTCAATGACCGCCGGACGCACGCCGGAATACCCTTTCAACAACGCATTCGCCCGCAAAAGAAGCATCGCCCTCACGACATCTTCGGCAAATGGCTCGCCGACCGCGCAGGCGTGCGAGCGAAGAAGATTGATTTGCAGCTGTTCAAGGTCGCTTCCTTCAATGCGCACATCGGCGAGTTTGCCAAAACCGGTATTCACGCCATAAATCGTCCGGCCGTTGGAGATCGCTTGCTCCACTGCCGCGCAGCTTTTCTCGACAGCCCTCATGCTTTCCTCCGCAGCCGCCACCCGCTCCCGCTCATAGACAACACGTCTTACCTCATCGATTGTCAATGTATGTCCGGTCAATACGATCATCATTCCATCCCCTTCGTTTGTTTTCCTAATCGAACGCCTGGGCAAATAAAAAGGAGGCGGCCTGCCATATGGCAGTGTTCGCCTCCTCATGACTCATCGCTCTAGGCATGGAGCGTGCTTATATATGATTGATTCCAAGCCCCGCCGCCTCGTGCTCAAGCCCGCGCACCGGGGCACCGATCGTCCCGTACAAGGCGACAGCGATCCATTCCCCTTCGTTCGGTTGTTCATACGGCATGCCGCGCACGACGGCGAAACGAAGGCCAGCGGTTCTCAACAAATCTCCCAGCTCTACCTGCCCTCTCGTCACGCCATGCACCGCCTCTAAAATCGCATGGTATAAGGCGTGCATCTCGCGGTACAAGCCGCCGTCCACCACTCCATGCCGCTTTGCCGCCGTCTCAATCGCCGCGACGATTTTTTGCGGCTCCATCGCCCCGACCCGCCCTTGGCAATAGCGCCAAGCGAGCGCCTCAAGCTGGTTGAGGATCAGGTCTTCCTCTCCCTCGTCCAGCATCGCCAGCAGCAATGCCAGCCGGCCGATGCGCGCTTGTCGTGTTTCCATGGCTTCTACACACCTATTGGTCTTTTTTTCTATTGTATGATGACAATGAAAGCGATGTCAATGATAAATTTCCATTTTTTAGTTCATTAAAACAGTAACAGGCTGAACGATCGCCTTTATGCTTCTGGATGGAAAATAGTTAGAAACATCTGCCTCGTGGCGAACTATGGGCGACTCCCTCTTCTCGTCTTACCATGATCAATTCCGGTTTCCATTTTTTTGATTATATGATATCATATAAGTATCAAATTGACACTATTAGGGGGATAGGTTATGAGAGAACAAGAAGCATGGCGCATGGATGGATTTATCGGCATCGGATGCATCGCTCTTTTCGTTCTGGCTGGTTTTGTCAGCCTCATTCAAGCGCAGCTCTTATTGGCCGTTTTCTGCTTCGCCCTTGCCGCCTTCTTGGCGACTGGCATCACGATCGTTCAGCCGAATCAAGCAAAAGTGATCATTTTTTTCGGCCGCTACTTTGGCACGATTCGCGACAGCGGGCTGTTTTTCACCGTGCCGCTCACCGTTCGAAAGAAAGTATCGCTGCGCGTGCGCAACTTCACGAGCAAGAAGCTGAAAGTGAACGATGTTCAAGGCAATCCAATTGAAATCGCCGCCGTCGTCGTCTTTCGCGTCATCGATTCAGCCAAGGCGGTGTTTGACGTTGATGATTATGAACAATTTGTTGAGATTCAAAGCGAAGCGGCCATCCGCCATGTCGCAACGAAATATCCATACGACACGTTTGAAGACGACAACGAGATCACGCTGCGCGGCAATGCGGATGTCATTTCCGATGAGCTTGCCCAAGAATTGCAAGAACGGCTGCGCATTGCCGGAGTCGACGTGATGGAAGCGCGCCTCACCCACTTGGCCTATTCGCCGGAAATCGCAGGCGCCATGCTCCAACGCCAGCAAGCCGCCGCCATTTTGGCCGCCCGGAAAAAGATCGTCGAAGGCGCCGTCTCGATGGCGCGCATGGCGATCGAACAGCTTGACAAAGAAAACGTTTTAGAGTTAGATGATGAACGAAAAGCCGCAATGGTGAACAACTTGATGGTGGCAATCGTCTCCGAACGCGCCGCCCAGCCGGTGATCAATACCGGCAGTCTATACTAATGGTTGTGGAGTGCAATGACAAAGAAAAAACAATTCCCTTTGCGCATTGATTATGACCTGTACGCCATACTAGAGCAATGGGCGCAAGACGAGTTTCGCAGCGTCAACGCCCAAATCGAGTATTTGCTGCGGGAGGCGGCAAAGCGCGCTGGACGGCTCGGAAAAGGAAAAAACGATCCAAAACAAGGAAGCTAGCCGATGACGGCTGGCTTCTTTTGTTTTTCAGTCATGGGCATTTGTTGCCGAAATATAATGATAGTAGAGCTCTTTTTCGAAAGAGGGACGACCTAATGGCCCACCTGCTGTCGCCGCTTACAGCCATTACGAAATTTTATGGATCGTCCCGCCGCGCTTTCAACAACTTAGCCGCCTTTGGCGCCATGCGGAAGGAGGATGAGCATGGAAAGCTACTATGCTGTGCTCGAAGCGATCGCCGGCGCACCAGGCGACGGCGTGTTAGCCATCATCATCAGTGTGGAAGGCTCGGCTTATCAAAAAGAAGGAACATGCATGTGGATTGGCGCAAACGGGGAAACGGTCGGGCTGCTGAGCGGCGGATGCCTCGAAGAAGCGGTGGCGGCCTACGCGCGTGAGGTATTGGCGAACCGCCAGGCAACCGCTGTTTCGTTTGACTTGCGGACTGAGGATGATTGGTCGTGGGGGCAGGGCGCCGGCTGCAACGGCCTCGTCCACATTTGGCTCGAGCCGGTCACAAGCGACGCAAAACTCGATTGGCTGGCGCTCAAGCGTTGCCTTGACCGCGGCGAACATGTACTGATGGTCCGAAGCATCATGTATCCAGACGAGCGGCCGTTTTTCCAAAGCGAAACAGGCGAACAATTCGGCGGTTGCCGTCGGACGCCGCATCGGGAATGGCGCGAATGGCTTCACAAAACGCCGTTTTATCAAGGGCGAAGCGGTTTGTACGAAGTGGACGGGGAAACATTTTACGTTCAGCACTTTTGGCCAAAACCGCGCCTTGTCGTATTCGGCGCCGGATCAGACGCCCCGCCGCTCGTCTCAGCCGCCAAAGCCGCCGGGTTCTCCGTCACCGTAAGCGATTGGCGTCCGGCGTTTTGCCATCCATCCCACGTGCCGGACGCCGATGCCTTCGTCATGGGCTTTCCCCATGAAACTGTTCCGCGGCTTCGCCTAAACGAGCGCGACTTTGTTGTCATCATGACCCACCAGTTTGAACGCGACCGCGAACTCGTTTCCTTGTTAGCCGACATGCCACTCGCTTATCTCGGTGTGCTCGGTCCGCGGCGGCGCACGGACCGCCTCTTTCCTTCCGGCTCGACGCCTCCATTTGTCCGTTCGCCGGCAGGGCTTTCCATCGGCGCACGCGGTCCGTATGAGATCGCCGTCAGCATCACTGCCGAATTGATCAGCGTCCTTCGCAGGCGGTCAACGGAGAGAGTATGATGAGTCGCCCAACCATCGCTGGCATTTATTTGGCGGCTGGAGAAAGCCGGCGGATGGGAACGGATAAACGCGCTTTGCCCTGGGGGGAAAGCACGCTGGGCGCTGCCGGCCTTCAGGCTGCGCTTCATTCTTGCCTTGCGCCCGTCATCGTTGTCGTCCCTCCAGACGATGCGCTCGCGTGGCTTCCGGCTGAACTTCGGAATCATAAAAAGTGCCGCTTCGTCCGCTGCGCAGCCCATCATGGCGGTCAAGCGCATTCGCTTGCCTGCGGCCTGCAAGAAGCAGTCGCTAGCGGGGCCGACGCCGCCGCTGTGCTGCTCGCCGATCAGCCGTTTGTCACGTCTGAAACGATTGAGGTGCTGGCCGGCCTTTATCGCCGCCACCGTCCTGATTACGTCGCCTTCGCCCGCTTCGGCACGCCGATGCCCCCAGTCATTTTTGGAAAACAAATGTTTCCTTCCCTGCTTTCTCTAAAGGGCGATGCCGGCGGGCGTGCGCTCCTTCGCGACCCCCACTGGCGCGGCCTTTTGTATGAAGGCGGCGAAACAGCCAGCCTCGACATTGACACGAAAGATGATTATAAACATGCCGTCATCGTTCGAGAAGAAAAGGAGGGACGCCCCCATGGCCGTCGGTAAAAGCATTATCCGCAAAGAAGCGTGGGATAAAGTGACCGGCCGGGCGAAATATACGAACGATTTCAAAGAACAGGGGATGCTTCATGCCTCTTTGGTGACAAGCCCATACGCCCACGCGCGCATCCTCTCGCTGGAGGCACGCCGCGCGCTCGCCGCCCCCGGCGTCCATGCTGTTGTGACCGGTGAAGGGCTTCCGCTCACCGGTGAAGACATGCGCGATCGTCCGCCGATCGCCGTCGACAAAGTGCGCTACTATGGCGAAGTCGTCGCCGTCGTCGTAGCCGATACGCTCGCGCAAGCCGAACAAGCAGCCCGCCTCGTCCGCGTCGTTTACGAACCGCTTCCAGCCGTCGGCTCGCCGCGCGAGGCGTTGAAAGAAGGCGCTCCATTATTGCATGAACATCTCGACCGCTATGAAAAAAACAAAACGACTCATCCTGAGCCAGGGACAAACGTCGCCCACCGGACGAAAATCCGAAAAGGCAACATTGAACAAGGGTTTGCTGAAAGCGACGTCATCGTCGAAACAAGCGTATCGTTCGCCCCTTCCGATCATATCGCGATGGAAACACGCTGCGCCACGGCAGAAATTTGGCCGGACGGCACGATCCATATTTCCGCCTCCTCACAGTCACCGTTTATGATCAAGAAGTTGCTTCATACGTATTTTGGCGAAGAAACCGGCAAAGTCATCGTCCATACGCCGCTTGTCGGCGGCGCCTACGGAGGAAAAGCGCCCGTCCAGCTTGAGCTGCTTGCCTACCTTGCCTCCAAAGCGGTCGGCGGCCGAAAAGTGAGCGTCTGGAACAGCCGCGAGCATGACATGGTCACTTCGCCCGTCCATATCGGTTTGGAGGCAACCGTCAAAATCGGCGCGACAAAAGAGGGCTTGTTCAAGGCCATGGAAATCTTATTTCTATTTGACGGCGGGGCTTATTCCGACAAGGCGATCGATGTCAGCCGCGCCGCAGCCGTCGATTGCACCGGCCCGTACCATGTCGAAAACGTCTTTTGTGATTCATTGTGCGTCTATACGAATCGCCCGTACGCGACGCCGTTTCGCAGTTTTGGCCATTGCGAACAGGCATTTGCCGTCGAGCGGGCCATCGATGAATTGGCACGAACGCTTCAACTTGACCCATGGGAGGTGCGGCGCAAAAATGCCATCCGCCCGGGGCATACGACCCCGACGCAAGTGCGGCTCACGAAAAGCAACGTCGGCAACATATCAGCCTGCCTCGACCGGTTGCGCGAGCTGATGCGCTGGGACGAGTGGCAGCGCGTCGAAGTGGACGCTTATACGGTAAGAGCAAAGGGAATCAGCAGCGGCTGGAAAACATCGACGATCGACACAGATGCTAGCTCGGGCGTCATCTTAACGTTCAACTCCGACGGCAGTGTCAACGTCATCTCCGGCGTCGTCGAAATCGGAACCGGAACGAAAACGGTGCTCGCGCAAATCGTTGCTGAACGGCTGAAGATGGACGTCGATTGTGTCCATGTCAAAATGGATATTGATACGCAAACGACGCCGGAACATTGGAAAACAGTCGCCAGCCGCGGGACGTTTATGGCCGGACGTGCGGCGCTTGCCGCTGCCGACGACGCCATCCGTCAGTTAAAAGACATCGCCGCCTGCGTCTTGCGGGCCTCGCCGGACGATTTGGAAGTCGGGTTCGGGCGCGTCTTTTTGCGCGATGACCCGGCCATCTTTCTTCCGATCAAAGACATCGCCTATGGCTACAAGTTTCCGAACGGCAACGCCATCGGCGGGCAAGTGATCGGGCGCGGCCGCTACATTTTGCGCCACTTGACCCCGCTTGATCCGGAGACCGGCGCCGGCAAACCGGGACCGGAATGGGGCGTATGCGCCGAGGGAGTGGAAATTGAGTTCAACCGCCGCGACTACACGTATCGCATTGTCAAAGCGTATGCGGTCATTGATGCCGGCAAAGTGCTCAACCCAAAGGCAGCGCTTGGCCAAGCGATGGGGGCGATGAGCATGGGGCTAAGCTTTTCCAGCCGCGAAGGGTTTCTTTTTGACAACGAACAGCGCGTGTTAAACCCACAGTTGCGCACATACCGGCCGATTCGCTTCGGCGAACATCCAGAGTACATCGTTGAGTTTGTCGAAACGCCGCAAATCGATGCCCCATACGGCGCTCGCGGCATCGGCGAACATGGCTTGATCGGCATGCCCGCCGCCTTGGCAAACGCCTTGTCTCTCGCTGCCGGCGTGCCGCTCAATGAACTGCCGCTTGTGCCTGAACTCATTTGGCGGACACAGAAAGGGGACTCCTATGGTTCCGTTTGACTTTGCCTACTACCGGCCGCAGTCGATCGCCGAAGCGACAGCGCTGTTTGCGGCGCTCGAGCGGGATGGAAAACGACCGCTCTACTACGGCGGCGGCACGGAAATCATCACGTTGTCTCGGTTGAACCTTGTCCGCACCGCGGCCGTCATTGACATAAAATCGATCCCTGAGTGCCGGGCGCTTGAGGCGAGCGCCGATCCTCTCGTGCTTGGAGCGGCGCTCGCCCTCGGCGAGCTCGAAGAAGCAAATCCGTTCCCGTTATTGACAAAAGCGGCGCGAGAAGTCGCCGACCGGACAGCGCGCAACCAAATTACGCTCGGCGGCAACATCTGCGGACAAATTTTTTACCGTGAGACCGCACTGCCGCTATTCGTCGCCGAGGCGGATGTCATCATCGCCGGACCATACGGCATCAGGCAATGCCGCTTCCTTGACTTGTTTCATCAACAGCTGCAGCTTGGCCGCGGTGAATTTGTCGTCCAGTTCAAGGTTGACCGTGCCACCGCCACCCTGCCCCATTTCCACCGCAAGCGCCGCAAGCAAGGGGAAGTCGGCTACCCGCTTGTGACGATTGCAGCGCTGAAAAAAGACGGGACGGTTCGCGTTGCCCTAAGCGGCATCTGCCCGTTTCCGTTTCGCTCGGCTGACGTTGAGGCGCACCTCAACGACCGGAACCGCCCAGTTGGTGAACGAATCCAAGCAGCGGTTGACGCCTTCCCGCGCCCGATTTTGCACGATATTGAAGGCTCAGCAGACTACCGGCTGTTCGTGGCCGCCCAGCTGCTTGAAGATATGCTTCGTGAGCTCGGAGACGGAGAAACCGTCTAAACAGGAGGTGAGCATGCGGACATGGAGGAAACGACAAAGCGGGAGCTTGTGCTGCACGTTAATGGAGAACGAAGATCGATCGTCACTCGCCAAGCCGAAACGCTGCTGTTTGTTTTGCGCGATGGGCTGGGGCTGACCGGGGCCAAGCCAGGCTGTTTGAACGGCGACTGCGGCGCCTGCACCGTCTTAGTCGACGGCACGCCGATCAAATCATGCATGATGCTGGCTATCGAAACGGTCGGCAAAGAGATCACCTCGATCGAAGGGCTTGATGATGCCCCCATTCAGCACGCCTTCGTCCGCCACTTCGCCTTTCAGTGCGGCTATTGCACTCCTGGGTTCATTATGAACGCCCACGCGCTCATCGAGCGGCACCCAAACGCCGATGAGGCGACGATTCAAGAATGGCTGGAGTCGAATATTTGCCGCTGCACAAGCTATCAAGAAATTGAAGCGGCGGTCAAAGAAGTGCTCGAAGCCAAAAAAGCAAAACCAACAGATCCTTGACGAGCAATGGATATCCCGCACCCAATCGGGATATTCTTTTTTGATGCGGTATACATCTCATCGAAAAGGCTGGTGATTTACTAGGGCAACAGCTTCCCGGAATCGCTTCTCAAGTAGAAAATCCTTGTAGCATCAGCCCCTATTTTCACACGTTCACCCATCGATCAAGGAAAACAGCGGTTTTTCACCGGCCTTCTAAATAGCTATTGACAAAAATATAACGTTAACGTTAATGTTATGTTTGTAAAACAGATCGTTCACTGTGATCACGGGAAAGCGAGGGGCCCCGAATGGAGCGATTCAAAATCGATGACGTCGCCAAAGCAACCGGCCTAACAAAACGGACGATTCGCTATTATGAGGAGATTGGCTTGATCAAGCCGCCGGCGCGCAGCGAAGGCGGCACACGCCTTTATACAGCTGAGGACATCGAACGGCTGAAAAACATCGTTGCCGCGCGCGAAGTGCTCGGCTTTTCGCTGCAGGAGCTGCAGCATTTTTTGGCGCTGAAAGAAACGATGGAGACGCATCGGGCGGAATATCGACATGCGGCTGCTGGGAGCGAAAAACGGCGTGAACTGGAACAAATCAGCGCTGGATTGCGTCGGCAAATCGCCATGCTGGAAGAGAAAATGAAGAAGATGGCCATGCTGAAGCAAGAGCTGGAACAAATGGCAGAGCGGGTAGACGCCCTCTTGCAAGAAAGGAGAGAAGAATAGTGGAGGAAGGGAGAAAAACAAAGGCGCGATGGATTACCGTCGCCGCCGCCTTTTTAGCGTTTATGGGCATCGGGATCGTCGACCCGATTTTGCCGGTCATCGCCGAAAGCATCGGCGCCACCCATTGGCAAGTCGAAATGTTGTTTACCGCCTACATTTTGACGATGGCGGTCATGATGATCCCGGTCGGTCTTGTTGTCAACCGTATCGGCGATAAACAAATGATGGTGATCGGGCTTGGCCTCGTTACGATTTTTTCGTTGTTGTGCGGCTTTGCTTCTACTATCCCGCAGCTGTCGCTCTTTCGCGCCGGCTGGGGATTGGGCAATGCGACGTTTTTCGCCACAGCCATGACGTTGTTGATCGCGTTGACGCCGCAGGCAAGCACCGCGGTCGGCCTGTATGAAGCGGCGATCGGCCTCGGCATGGCCGGCGGTCCGCTCGTCGGCGGACTGCTTGGCCAACATTCATGGCGCTATCCGTTTATCGGCACGAGCGTCTTGATTTTCATTGCCTTTTTACTCGTCACCTTTTTCGTCTATGATCCGAACAAAGGAAAGCCGAAAAAAGCGGTCGGCCTGCAAGAAATGCGGCGGTTGCTTTCGTTCCCGCCATTTTTAAAAGGGGCGGTCGGCGGCATGCTTTACTATTACGGCTTTTTCGTCGTATTGGCGTATTCGCCTTTGATCATTGGACTGTCGGCCATCCAAATCGGCCTCGTTTTCTTCGGCTGGGGGCTCTGCCTTGCTTATGGCTCAGCGGTGCTCGCCCATCAGCTTGAGAAACAATATGAACCAAGGGAAATTTTGCCATACGGTTTGCTGATGTTCGCAGCCTTATTGCTGCTTCTTGTAGTCGCCAAGCCGACATGGCTTATGGTAACGCTCATCATTTTGTCTGGGCTCGTCTCCGGACTCAACAACGCTTTGTTTACAAGCTATGTGATGGAAACATCGCCATATGAGCGGGGAGTGACGTCCGGCACGTACAACTTCGTCCGCTGGCTCGGAGCGGCCATCGCTCCGGTGCTGTCCGGCATCATCGGCCACACCATTTCCTCAAAAGCACCGTTTATGGTCGCCATGGCGCTGGCGCTCATCGCCTTTCTGTTCCTTTCTTGGCGCAAGCGCAAGACTTCGGCACCCAAAACGGCATAGCCGTAAAAAAAACAGGCGATCACAATCATTTCGCGTCTAAAATCAGAAAACGCCCGTTCCAGACGGGAACGGGCGTTGTTCACAATTCGCTTCCCGGCCGCAGCCATTTTGTCATCGTGTTCGCGGCGGCGAAGCATTGCCCTTTTTCACGAAACTGCTTCCATCCTCCTGCTTATGGCGCTCGCTGTTCAGCTATGAACCGTCCGCTTCTCGCTGATAAGAACGCCGCGTTTTTTCATCTCGTCCATATACACATCCCCCGGAACGATTTGCTCCGGCGGATAGACGCCGCGCTTTGTGATCACCCCGCGGCCGATGAGCTGAGCGACAGCAGAAATCGTGTAGGCCGTCGTGCGCGCCATCGCCGTTACCTTGTTTTCGCGGTCATTAAACGTGACGGTCTCGTATTCCAATACCGTTTCCTTCCCGCCTTTTCGGCCGCCGACGATGACCCGAAGCAACACCACATCATCTTTCCCTTTCAAATCAAGCAGCGGCTTCAGGACGGAAAGCAGCACATCGCGCGGTTTGACTTTGCATCCATTGACCTCCACTTCCACATCGTGGCGCGTCAAGTTCAAATCGACGAGCAGCTTAAATTTTTCTGCATGGCCGCGGTAGCGGATCGTTTTGTACTCGAGCCGCTTCAAGTTCGGAAACGAGCGCGAGAGCGTCGACGTCCCTCCTGAGGTATGAAACGCTTCAAGCGGCCCAAACCGGTCGAAATAAATCGGTTCCACTTCGGAAAGCGACGGCACTTCCTGCTTTTGGCCGTCGCGGATAATGAGAGACGGATCGGTGTAATGGTCAAGCAGCCCTTCCAAGGAAAACACATGGTTGTACTCCAGCGGCGGTTCGGGGCGGACAGGAATGCCGCCGACATACAGCAAGATGGATTCCACCTCATCGAGTTGACTCGCCCCATAGCCGGATAAAATGTTGATCATTCCGGGTGCGACGCCAAGGTCGGGGATGATGGTCACCCCAGCGGCTTGAGCTTGTTCATGCAGCTCAAGCACCCGGTCGGTGATATGGCCGATATGGCCGCCTAAATCAACGGAATGAACACCCGTTTCGATCGCTGTTTTCGCCACCGTTTCATTGAAGCGGTAAAACAAGGCATTGACGACGACATCATGCCCTTGCATGGCCGCTGCCAGTTGTTGCGGATCGCCGGCATCCACCCGCACAGCGGCAAGCTTTTTGGAATGAAGCTGCCGCACCGTCTGCTCCGCCTTGGCCAAATCGACATCCGCCAACGTCACCGCCTCAACATCTTGGCTTTGCACTAAATCGCGCGCCGCTTCTTTGCCCATCAGCCCCGCTCCAAGCACGAGCACTTTCATCGTTCTTTCCCCCTCTGTCACCGATTCTTTGCCATACGCTCACATGACAGCCGCTTTTTTCACATCTTTGCCGCGGCCGCTGCTTCGATTCACGATATAGGTTCCACGTTGATCTTCGCTTCTCTTTTGCCGACCATGTTGCAAGCGACAGCCCGGTTCAATCATCGGTATCGATTTGCGCCCGTTGCAGCTTGCCGCTGAAATCGACATAAATGCTCCGCCATTCGGTGAATACGTCAAGCGCCGCGACGCCGGAGTCGCGGTGGCCGTTGCCCGTCCCTTTCGTGCCGCCAAACGGCAAATGAATTTCCGCTCCCGTTGTGCCGGCGTTGACATACACGATGCCGGTGTCCAAATCGCGCATCGCTCGGAATACATGGTTGACATCGCGTGTGAAAATGGCGCTTGACAGCCCATAATCGACGCTGTTGTTGACGGCGATCGCTTCTTCCAAACTGCGGACGGACATGATCGACACGACCGGGCCGAAAATTTCTTCGCGGGCGATGCGCATATTCGGCGTGACATCGGTGAAAATCGTCGGCGCGTAATAAAAGCCGCGCGCATAGTCGCCCTCGCGCAATATATAGCCACCCACAAGCAGTTTCGCCCCTTCTTCTACGCCAATGCGCACGTAGCGGTCGATTTTTTGCAGCGCCTCTTCATGGATGACGGGTCCGACTTTGACCGTTTCATCCAACCCGTTGCCGATTTTCAATGTTTTCACGGCTTCAAGCAGACGCCGCTCAAGCTCCTGTTTCACCCGCTCATGGACGATGACCCGGCTGCACGCCGTGCACCGCTGGCCTGATGTACCGAACGCACTCCAGATGATGCCGTCAACCGCCAATGTCAAATCGGCATCATCCATGACGATCACCGCGTTTTTCCCACCCATTTCGAGCGACACTTTTTTCAACAGTCGTCCGCATTTTTCCGCAATCATCCGCCCGACTTCATTCGATCCGGTAAATGAGATGACCTTGACATCAGGATGCTCGACGAGCGCATTGCCGACTGTCGGCCCGTCACCGTGGACCACATGAAACACTCCCGGCGGCAAGCCCGCTTCTTCAAAAATGCGAGCTAATTCCTGCGCCATGATCGGTGTCTCGGGCGCGGGCTTCCATACGACCGCATTGCCGGCAACAATGGCCGGGAACGACTTCCAAGTGGCGATGGCAATGGGAAAATTCCATGGAGTGATGATGCCGACCACTCCAACCGGCGTGCGGACGCTCATCGCAAACTTGTCTTTCAGCTCAGACGGCGTCGTATCGCCGAACAACCGCCGTCCTTCTCCCGCCATGTAAAACGCCATATCAATGCCTTCCTGCACTTCGCCGCGCGCTTCCTCAATCACTTTGCCCATTTCCATCGTCAACAGCCTTGCCAATTGTTCTTTCCGCTCCTTTAGCAGCATGCCGACTCGATATAAAACTTCCGCGCGTTTCGGCGCCGGCACGAGGGCCCACTGTCTTTGCGCTTCTTTGGCTGCTTGAACGGCCTCGTCAATATCGTTTGGCCCGGACATCGCCACCTCGGCAATCGTTTCCCCCGTCGCCGGATTGATCACCGGCGCAAATTGCCCGGTGCTTGGCTCCTTCCATTCTCCATTGATATAGTTTTGGATTTTCACTGTATACTCCCCCCATTTTTCCAGATGATTTATTGAGATAATTTATACATTGAACGCCGAGCGATGATCGTCAGGACTTCCTCTTGGCCCGCAAGTCCTGGATCGTGGCGGCCACCGAAATGTGGTCCGGATCGGCCAACACCTCAATCACCGTCGGCTTCTTGGCCTCAAGCGCCAACAGAAGCGCTTCCGTGAACTGTTGTTCCGTCTGTACTTGGAACCCGCGGCCGTTTAGGCATTCTGCCAAACGGGCAAACGACACGCGGCCTAAATCGGTGCCGATGACCCGCCCCGGAAACTGCAATTCTTGATGCATGCGGATGGTGCCGTACATATGATTGTTAAACACAATGCTGATGATCGGAATATCGTATCGAGCGGCCGTTTCCAACTCCTGCACCGTCATCATAAAGCCGCCATCCCCGGATAAAGAAACGACGGTCCGGGCGGGAAAGGCCAGTTTCGCGCCAATGGCAGCCGGCATGCCATATCCCATCGCTCCTGACGTCGGGCCGATGTACGTGTGCCCATCCCCAAACGGGAAAAAAGCATGAAGCCAACCGGCGAAATTCCCGGCATCGTTCGTAATGACCGCATTTTTTGGCAAATGGCGCGCCAAACTTGCCATCACAGCTTCATAGAGATTGCGATGTTCCACCGGCAGCCTGGCCGTTTGTTCGTACCGTTTCCTCCGTTCAGCCGCCCATTCTTGCCAAGACGGCCGCACCGCGAGATCGAGCAAACGGGACAGCACTTCCTGACAGTCAGCCCAAACCGCGAGATCCGGTGCATACACTTTTCCGAATCCATCGCTGTCGATATCGATGTGAATCAGCGTCTGATTGGGAGAGAGCAAACGGTAATCTTGTGTCGTCACTTCCGATAGCCGCGTTCCCAACGCCATCACCACATCCGCCTGCTCGGCCGTTTCCATGACCGCTTTGGGCGCCCCTAGACCTAGGTGTCCGACATAGCACGGATGGTTGTGGGGAAACACGTCATGCCGCCGGAACGCCGCCATGACCGGAAGTGCATACTTTTCCGCCCATAAGCGCAGCAACTGCTCGGCTCCCGACCATTTGACGCCGCCGCCGGCAATCACGAGCGGCCGTTTGGCGCGCTTCAGAATCTCTTCAATGTTCTGTATATCCTCTTGCCTTGGTGCCGGCTTCGGCACATCAGTCTCGGCTATCACTGCTTCCGCTATCGTTTTGGAAAAGACATCTTCTGGCAGTGAAACGACGACGGGGCCGGGCCGCCCTGTTTTCGCGGTGCGAAACGCCCGTTGCACCAGCTCTGGCACCCGCTCGGCTTCGCGAATTTCGACCACCCATTTGGCAATCGGACGAAAAAACGCTTCCATATCGACTTCCTGAAATCCTTCACGCCCTAGGAAGCGGCTGTTCACTTGCCCCAAAAACACGACCATCGGAGTGGAATCTTGCCTCGCGGTATGGACGCCAATCGCCAAATTCGCTCCGCCAACCGCCCTTGTAGCCAGCACGACGCCGCACTTTTGCGACGCTTTCGCATACCCTTCCGCCATAAAGGAAGCACCCCCTTCATGGCGGGCGGAGATGAACTCGATGGATGGCTCATCATAGATGGCATCAAGCAGGGGCAAATAACTTTCCCCCGGCACACCAAACACATAACGGATTTGTTCCTGTTTGAAACATTCGACGATGGCTTGAGCCACCGTGATGTGACGCATCGTTCTCTTCATGGCGCCGATTCCTCCCAATCCACTTGCTTCCATCGTTCAACGGCTTGCTCTAGACGCTCCATCGGCGCTGACAGCGATACGCGGACATATCCTTCCCCTGCGGATCCAAACGCTGTTCCCGGTGTTACGATGACTCCCGCTTCTTCCAGCAGTTTGGCGGCAAATCGTTCGGACGAGTATCCGTCATAGACCGGGATCCACAAGAAAAAGGTCGCTTTCGGCCGCTGCACGTCGATGCCCAGTTCTCGAAGTCTCTCGGCCATCATATTCATGCGTTGTTCATAAATGCGGCTATTTTCTCGAATAAACGTCCGTCCGTTCGTCAAAGCGGCCACCGCCGCCTTCTGGATCGGAATAAACTGGCACGTATCCGTGTTGCTCTTGATCACCGAAAGCGCTCGAATCATGTCCCGGTTTCCGACTACGTATCCGATGCGGCAGCCGGCCATGTTATAGCTTTTGGACAACGATCCAAATTCCACCGCCACTTCCTTTGCCCCGTCCACCTGCAAAATGCTCGGCGCTTGAAAACCAGCAAACGTCACGAACGAGTAGGCCGCATCATGAGCAATGAACATCCGGTGGCGACGGGCAAGTGAAACGGCTTCGGCCAATACATCCAAATCGACAGCGGCGGCCGTCGGATTGCTCGGATAATTGAGAAACATGATTTTCGCTTGGTCATAAACGGACGAGGGAAGCGCATCAAACCGAGGAATATAACCATGTTGCGCATCGAGCGGCAGCGATCGGCTCTGGCCGCGGGCAAAATGGACGGCCGTCCGGTAGACAGGATAGCCCGGATCAGGCACTAAGGCGAGCTCGCCGGGATTGAGAACGGCTTGCAGCAAATGGACGATTCCTTCTTTCGAGCCGATTAACGCCAACACCTCGGTCTCCGGATCGAGCTTGACGCCATATTCCCGTTCATAAAAACACGCGACCGCTTCCCGATACTCCCTGCAGCCGCCATACGGCGAATACGTATAGTGTTCTGGCGCATCGAGCGCTTCTTTCAACGCTTCGATGACAAAGGAAGGGGGCGGCAAATCGGGGGCGCCGATCCCTAAATCAATGACATCGACCCCGAGCTTTAGCAGTTCTTCTTTTTTCTTCTGAAATCGGGAGAACAAATATGGCGGCATCGTCTGCACAATATCGGAAAATGTGTTCAATCCCATCCCTCCTCATGGCCCTTCGTTTCAGTTTATGCGCACGCCCATCACCCTCATGCCCGTCTCACGTTCAAGAAGCAGCCTATAATACCAATGGCTTTCTCACATCAAGACATCATCAAAATCTTTTTTCTCGAATAGCAGGCTTTTTCACGAAGCTGCTAGAAGGCCGGTGATTTACTGGAGCAACAGCTTACTGGAATCGCTTCTCAAGTAGAAAAAGCTTGTAGCATCGACCCTATTTTCACACGTTCACCCATCGATCAAGGCAAACAGCGGTTTTTCACCAGCCTTCTGGAAAAACGCGATCCAACCATCTGAAACCCGACCCTTTCGCCATAAAAAGAAGCGGCCGGCATCATCCACGGTTCGATGACGCAACTGGCCGCTGTCTATGGAAGCGAAGCGCCGGCGAAGGCGTCGCGATAGACTGCGCAGTTTTCCCCTCATGATCATTCTATGATTCAAAATTTGCACCTTATGCCATTATCATAATCCATCTGAAACGATTTGTAAATATATTTTTTGAAAATTATATATTTTAAAAATAATAAAGAACCACACCAATTTGCACAACAAACAAGAGGGGCGATGAACGTTCGCCCCCCTCCGCTGCTTCGATCAGCACTGAGCGCTTTCCAGCTCATGCTTTTTCCGTTGATCGAACTTCCATATCCTCTCCACCATGCCGAGCATCGCAGCCCGCTTCTTGTCATTGATACAGCGATGACCCTTGCCGAATAAATTGTTGCGCTTTTTCTTTCATCCCCTCCTCTTTGATTTTCCGTTGCAGTTCATGTGAAATGTTCATGGAACAAAATTTCGGCCCGCACATCGAACAAAAATGAGCCGTTTTCGCCGCCTCAGCCGGCAATGTTTCATCATGGTATTCGCGGGCCCGTTCCGGATCGAGGGATAAATTGAACTGATCGTTCCAACGAAATTCAAAGCGCGCTTTCGAGAGCGCATCGTCACGCTGCTGAGCGGCTGGATGCCCTTTTGCCAGATCAGCCGCATGGGCGGCGATTTTATAGGCCACGACCCCGGCGCGTACGTCCTCTTTATTCGGCAGCCCTAAATGCTCTTTCGGCGTTACGTAACAAAGCATCGCCGTTCCATAAGCGCCGATGATCGCGGCGCCAATCGCTGACGTAATATGGTCATACCCGGGCGCGATGTCGGTGACAAGCGGCCCTAACGTATAAAACGGCGCCCCGTGGCAAATTTCCTGTTCCTGCTCGACATTTTCGCGAATTTTATGCATTGGAATATGTCCGGGCCCTTCGATCATCACCTGCACATCATGCTTCCAGGCGATTTTCGTCAGCTCGCCGAGCGTCTTGAGTTCCGCAAACTGCGCCTCATCGTTCGCATCGGCGATGGAGCCGGGACGCAAGCCGTCGCCAAGGGAGATCGCGACATCGTATTGTTTCAAAATCTCGCAGATTTCTTCAAAATGCGTATACAAAAAGTTTTCTTCATGGTGGGCCAAACACCATTGGGCGATGATCGAGCCGCCGCGCGAGACAATTCCGGTCGTCCGGTTGGCGGTGAGCGGAATGTAATGAAGCCGCACACCGGCGTGGATCGTCATGTAGTCGACTCCTTGTTCAGCCTGCTCGATGAGCGTCTCGCGGTACACGTCCCATGTCAGCTTCTCCGGCACCCCTCCTACCTTTTCGAGCGCCTGATAAATCGGCACCGTTCCCACGGGGACCGGCGAATTGCGGATGATGTACTCGCGCGTTTCATGAATGTGTTTGCCGGTCGATAAATCCATGACCGTATCGGCGCCCCAACGCACCGCCCAAAGCAATTTTTCCACTTCGTCTTCAATCGATGAAGAAACAGCCGAGTTGCCGATATTGGCATTAATTTTCACATGGAAACGACGGCCGATGATCATCGGCTCACTCTCGGGGTGATTAATGTTCGCCGGAATGATCGCCCGTCCGGCCGCTACTTCCTGGCGAACGATTTCGGGGTCGATTCGTTCACGGATGGCGACGAACTCCATCTCTGGTGTGATGATTCCCCGTTTGGCGTAATGCATTTGTGTCACGGTTTTTCCGGGCTTTGCCCTCAATGGACGGCGCACGAACGGCAGCGGGCGGACGCCGGCGGTCGCTGATGGCTTCACTTCTTCGACATCGCCGCGCTCGACAATCCAGCGGCGGCGAAGAGGAGGCAAGCCTTTCTCCACGTCCGGTTCAAAATCGGGATCCGTATACGGGCCCGTCGTATCGTAGACGCGCACCGGTTTGTTTTCCACCATTCCTTGCGGCGTTTTCGTTGGCGACAAAGCAATTTCTCTCATCGGCACGCGCACATCCGGACGCGACCCTTCGATGTACACTTTGCGGCTTTCCGGAAACGACATAAACGAGCGGATGTTTTCCATGCGGCTTTCCTCCTTTGAAATGGTGGTTGAGACCTGCAGCCGCACCAGCAAAAGAGAGGCAAAAACGGGGGATATTTACGCAAAAACGGGTTCCGCAAAACGAACGGAACCCGATCAAGGCAAAAAGGCCAAATGAACAGCCTGTGCGTCCATCTGTTCCCGCTGCCTGCTTCCCTACGCTGGCATGACCCAGATCAGGTTCAAAGGGTCAAAGAACTTCATCGCGTTCTTTTCTCAGCCCGGCTCTCGGACTCCCCTAGCAGATAAGCGTATCACAATGATGACTGACTTTTTTTATTTTATCAGGCAATTGGCAAAGATGCAAACCATTTTATTCCAAACGTTGACTCCCACACGTCGTTTGAAAGCCCCTCTTTCTCGAAGAAAGCGTCCTTTTCCTCACTCACACAGAAAATTTCTTCAGCATTGCCCGCATCTCGTCCGCCATCTGACCGAGCGATGTCGACGAAGAGGCGATTTCCTCGACGGAAGCCATTTGTTCCTGCGTCGCTGCCGATACGTTGGCCGCACCGGACGCTGACTGTTCGACAATATTGGTCATCTGTTGGAGTGCGTCGTTCACTTGGCGGGCATGCTCCGTCATTTGCTCGATGGCGGACGATACTTGTCCAATTTGTTTGCTCACTTGGCCGACCTCCTCGCGAATATGGGCAAATGATTGGCCGCATGCCGCCGCCACGTTCAATCCTTTCGCCACTTCGGAGATCACCTGTTCGGCAGACGCAACCGCCCGCTTCGTTTCTTCTTGAATGTAACCGATCAGCTCGGAAATTTGTTGCGCTGAGCGCGCTGATTGTTCTGCGAGCTTCCGCACTTCATCCGCGACAACCGCAAACCCTTTCCCTTGCTCGCCGGCGCGCGCCGCTTCGATCGCCGCATTGAGCGCCAACAAATTCGTCTGCGACGCAATGCCGGTGATCGCTTCCGTAATCTGTCCAATCTCGTTGGAGCGCTCCCCAAGCCCTTTCACCACCTGGCCGAGCGTTTGCACATGATCGTAAATGAACTGCATTTGCTCGGACATTTGTCCGATTGACTGCTTGCCGTCCTCTGCTTTCGCCGATGTTTTCTCAGCCCGGTGCGCCACTTCTTTCGTATGGAAAGCGACGTCGCTCAATGTTTGGGAAATATCATGCACGGACGCGGCGGTGGTGCGGACAGCATCGGCCTGCTCCTCCGCACTTGCCGCAAGCGTTTCCATCGTTGTCGCAATTTGCTCTGTCGCTTTCGTCGTCTGTTCGGCGACGGCGGCAAGCTGCTGAGAATATTGCGCTACTTCTTCGGCATGATGTTGGATTTGCCCCATCACACTTTGCCAAGCGTTTGCCATATCGTTTAACGACGCCGCAATCGGCCGCAGCTGCTGCACGCGATCAAGCGGTATGCGCGCCGTCAAATCTCCGCCTGTCATCTTGCCTAAATGTTCGTTAATAACGGCAATCGGGGCAACAAACCGTCGATAGTTGAGCGTTGCCGAAACGAAGCCGAGCATCGCGCCAAACAGCACCGTAGCAACAAGCGTCCACCAAAATGCCGCCCCGCGAATGCCGTTGACCAGGCATGTGGCCATGCCGATCGCCGCTGTGCCAGGGATGACGATGAACATGGTGCGGATGATATAACTTGCTAATGACAAAACGCTCTCCTCCTTTTGCCATGATGCAAACACCTTTCTTATTTCTTTACCACATAAATAGATTCGTGAATGAACGTTCATTTTCCTTCCTAGCCCTAATCATGAATAGGGGTGGTTGCAAAGTTTTCTGATCTAACAAGGACCCGCTCAAAAACATCATGCTTTTGATCGCCTATAATCGGTGACGAAAATAAGAAAAGGCGCCCCGTTCGATTGGGGCACCACCTGTTGTTTTCCGCTTTACACCGCCGGTTTTTCCGTTGTCACATACGTTCCAGCGATAAAATCGTGAATGGAGCGTTTGTCTTCTCTCGCCGCGACCATAATCGCACTAATGATGAGACCAATGCCGAACGTGATAAAGTATACGAGTCCGCCAACGAACGAGCGCAAAAACATCGTGCCGATGCCGACTTTTCCGCCGTTGACTTTCGCAATCCGGATGCCAAGCATCCGCTTGCCGACCGTATATCCGTACCAAACAGCCGGAACGATTAACGCGTAAAGGATGTTCGCTAATGACGTAAACCAGTTCGTTTCCCAACTGCCAGTGATGAAATAGCCGATGATCGAAATCGGAATACCGACGACAATCGCATCCAACAAGTTAGCCAACAGCCGCTTCCAAAATCCAGCCGGATTTGTCACCGCCATATGCCTTCCCTCCTGTTGCCTTTTCTATATTGTATTCTCCATTAACAGTATAATTGTCTTCATTTTACCGTAAATGGCGTATAAAAGAAAATCGGTTTTTTCGACATCACATCGATTTTTTGCTTCGATGCGGTGGTCCCTGCTGCACACGCTCAAGATGATGGAATCGATCTTCTTGCAGCAATTTCTTTAGCCCAGCTTCGCCACCACAGCCGAAAAATCGTCTGGAAGCGGCCCTTTTTGCGCAAAATGGCGGCGCAGATGGTCCAAAAGCACTTGCTCGTCCAATAAAATATGCGGCGCCAGCGCATCGCGGAACGCTTCAATCTTTTGCCGGACGGAACCCGTTTCCCCTTCGATCGCCCCGTCGGAATACAACACAAGCGTCGCCCCCGGCTCGTAGCGCAACCGGCCGCTGTCGACAAAAAGGCGCGGAAGCAGCCCGATCGGCGCGCAGCCGCGGTCCAACTCCGCCACCGTTCCATCCGGTTGGAACAAAAACCCCGGCGGATGGCCGGCTGATGCATATTCAATCATCCGTTCCTTGACATCCACCAGAACATATACGGCGGTGAAATAATACGTCATCCGCCCGTTTTCATGGTACAACTGGCGCATATGGCGGTTCAACTCGCGAAACACTTCCGTCGGAACGATCCCTTTGCGGATGACGCCGTTTAAGAGCGAGCGGACCGACATGCAAATGAGCGAAGCCGCTGCCCCATGACCCATCACATCCATTAAAAAAATGCCGTACCGCTGTTTGTCGATCGGATACCAGGCGTACATATCGCCACCCAGCTCCCGCGATGGGATGTACGTTCCGGCAATCTGGATTCCTTTGGCCGACAACGGCTTGCTCAACACGCGCTTTTGCACCTCGCGGGCCAGCCGCAAGTCATCTTTCATCGCTGCGATGTATAGGTTCTCGTAAGTTGGACCGGCAAATAAAAACAAGTAAAACGCGATTTCTCCATCATGGCCGGGCACAGCCCGCACCGTCGTCTGCCTGACATAGACCGAACCGTTTTTCCGCCGCCAGCGCACCCACCCCCTCCATTCTCCACTTTCCCCAGTGCTCGCTTGAATCACCTCATAAAGCCAGGCCTCGTAATAACCCGCGTAAAGCGTATGCAACGGCTGACCGACAATCTCTACATCATGACCAGTGATTTTTGTGAACGCCGGATTGACAAACTGAACGACAAACTGGCCATCGGTGACGAGCATCGCCTGTTCCATCGCTTTGTACACTTGTTCAGCGAGCTGTCGTTCATTCTCGTTTCGCTTTGCTTCTGTCAGATCAGCGACAAACCCGCTGACGAGCCTCACTTCCCCGAATTGATCAAGCACAGGAAACGTCCGTTCAAGCACCCAACGGACAGAGCCATCCCGCTGATTGATGATGCGATACGTCTGGGCGCCCGCATCCGCTCCTGAAAGAAGCGACCATTTTCTTTCCGCCTTGGCGCGGTCATCTGGGTAAGCCACCTTTGCCCATATGTCTTGATCGTGGTAAAAGTCGTCCGGAGGTAGGCCGTACAGCTGCTCGCATGATGACGAAATGAACAAGAGCCGCCTTCGTTCCGGCGTTGCGAGCCAATACACATAGTCGCCCGGCCCAACGAACACATTCATTTTTTCCAAGCCGAGAAGCAACTCCCGCCACGCGAGGTGGTCATAACGTTGAACATGTTCCCAAAACCCATCCACCATAGAACGTCATTCTCCACTGAAATAATCCATGGCTTCCTTCTCTGTGGCAAATAGTTTGATAAACGAAGAAAATTTGACAATATGGAAAATTTCTGCAAGCGACCCTTCCACTCCGGCAATGACCAACTCTTTTTGTCGGGCTCTCGCCTCCATGACGCTGTCAGCGATGACACCGAGTCCGGCGCTGTTTATGTAGTTGACCCCCTCCATGTTGACGATCAATTGATCCGCCTGTTTGTCCAGCAGCCTTTCCAGCGCTTGACGGAACGATTCGACGTTGTTTAAGGTAATATCTTCTGCCCATGTCAGCGCGCAAATTGCCCCTTGTCTCATCCTCATCTTGCTTCCTCCAATGGTCACTCATTTTTTTGCATTTGCACATGCAAAACAAGACGTTGTTTCCCGCTCGCTTCACGTATACATCGTCGACAATATGGGTGATCAGCTGCAGCCCTCTGCCGCGCGGCCCTGTGTTGACGACATCGGTTTGGGCTACGGAGAAGCATCCTCCTCGCTGTTTGACAATGATCATAAACTGTCTCGCTTCCATTTTCCAAAATATCCTAAATGGCAGTTTTCTCGTTTTTTGACAATATTCATACGCATTCGTGCACGCTTCCTCTGTCGCGAGCCGAAGAAAAAGGCAATCACGCGGCAAAAACCCCATTCTCTTCGCCAGTTCCTCGGTAATGTCCATCGCTTTTAAAATGTCCGCCGTTTTCATGATCGCCATCGTTCGGATCATGGTCCTGGGCTTCATCGGCATTTCCCCTATCTTTGTTATGCTTATACACCGGCCAAAGCAACATGGCAGCTTTTCCACTATCGCACGTTCCAGCGCTGGGGAAAACGGATTCGAATGCTATTTTTCTCCTTTATTGTTCCATCTATCGAAAAATAGTTCTTATTTACTACAATTCATTATAATACAAAATGGGGCTCATTCCAATTTCCTACATCCAAAAAAAAAGACATCATGGCACCCATCGTCCAATGATGTCCCCCTTAACGGCGCTGCCGGCGGTGGTTTAGTTGATACACAAGGGCAATCAACTGTGACCGATCGTTGACGCCAATTTTTTGAAAAATGTTTGTAATATGATTTTTCACGGTATGGACGCTAATGAACAGCCGTTCTGAAATTTCGCGATTGCTGCAGCCTTGAATGAGCAGCTCCAATACATCCATCTCCCGGGCCGTCAACTGCTTGGACAACATGTCGATATTGACCGTCCCATCATTCCCACCGTGAGCCTTGCCGCTGATCATCATCGCCCCAATCGCGGCCAACGCCGTCATATACACTTCCGCCTCTTTCGCTTCCCTTTCTTTCTTTATATGAACGGCGAGAACGCCATAGCGGCCATCGCTGACGAAAAACGGCACTTCCATCACCGATTTGCCCTCAACATCAAGCAGCGCCGGCACCTCGCTTTTCGCCTTCTCGCCGTGACAGCCATAGCGACGGCAGACATCATCCCGATAACGAACAGCCATTTCTACGTCCATCGCTCCTTCGCGGACAACGGCTGTTTGGCCATCGCTAGACCATACCACGCAGACGAAATCGCCGTAAGCGAGCTCCGCGGCAAATTCGGCCATCATCCGGATGATGTCTTCCTCGTTCTGCACCACACGCATGGCCCGTCCAATTTCCATCAACATCGACAGGCGCATCAAGTGGCGGTCCATTTTCATATCAACCTCTGTACATTTAGCCAGGAGCAGCCAATGTTGAACGAGGGCGGAACCGACCGAACGAAGCGCCGCCGGCAGTGAAGAGGACGCCTCGCTGCCGATCATGATCCATCCTTCCACTGCTTTCCCGTACGTCGCCGGATACGCAATCATCGCTTTCGGACGGATGCCATGGCGAACAAAAAAGGAAAAGCGTGGATCCAAAGCGGCATCTTGAACGTAAACCGAACGAAGCGGCGGCTCCGAAGACGAAAGCGGCGGAAACAACGCATCGATCATCTTGCCGCGCAGCTTTCCGGCCTTTTCCCCGCTTGCCGCCGCCACCATCCATCCTTGCGGACATTTGGCGATATACAACGCCATATCGACGCGTTCATCGAACGCCCGCAACTCAAAAAGCAGCTTGTCCACGTCCGCTAGGGCGGAGCTGTCCGCAACCACTGCTTCGAGCCGTTTTCCGTATTCACAGCATTGTTGCTTGCGGCGCTCGCCGCTGATTAATTCCCCGCATATGACCGCCATCTTTTCTATATCTTTTAACTTCGCTTCGACCGCCCGCGCCGGCAACGCCGCCACCTGTTCGATCGCTGACATCCATTCTCCAGTGTCCATCAGCGGTTGTTCGCAAATGAGCCATTTCGTTTCTTCCTCGATAAACACGCCTGCCCAAATCCAATATTCCGCCTTCTCATCGACAAACACGGGAGCGACGATGCTCTTCATGCCAAAACGCCCGACCGGCACGACCGATGGACGCTGCCATCCGTCCATGACAAGCTCCTGCGGGCAGAAAAACGATGGCGCTTCCCTTTTAGCGGCAAACAAAACGAACTCCGCCAACTCGGTCATATTCGATACTTTCGTCACGGGAGCGCCGTGATCATCGACGATCAGCATGCTCAACTCCGTCAATGCCGCGTATGCATCTTGAATATATTGCAACGATTCACGGATCACCACGCCTTCAACTCTCCTACAATACATTTTTATCCTTATCTATTATGGACAAACCATTTGCAAGAAATCAAGCATGAGCCCCCTCACAACAAAAATAAACCGGCGTGGGAGCCCTACGGACGACCCACGCCGGAACAAATCTTTTGAAACGGACAGAGGGCGACAAGCGCAGACCATTCGGAGAAAAGGCGTCACCAGTCAATGCGCAATTCAAGGGTGGCGAGGCAATCAGCCAGCTGCCGCTTAATCTCCGCCAATGCAGCCTCCGTCTTGGCTTCTGCACGCAACACAAGAATCGGCTGGGTGTTCGACGGCCGCACCAACCCCCAGCCGTCTGGGAACTGAATGCGGGCGCCATCCACATCGACAACAGGGAAACGGCCGGCAAATTTCTCTTTTACTCTGGCAATGGCAGCCGCTTTTTTCTCTTCCGGGCAAGCAACTCGCGTCTCCGGCGTCGCCGCGTACCGCGGCACATCGGCAAACCACTCGGACAGCGGGCGCTCATCGTGCGACAGTAATCGAAGCAGGCGCCCAGCGGCGTACAGCGCATCGTCATAGCCGTAAAACTCATCATTGAAGAACAAATGACCAGACATTTCACCGGCAAACGGGATCTCCGGACGACGGCGCAACGTCGCTTTGACGTGCGAATGGCCGGTGCGATGGAAGAACGGTTTCCCGCCGAGCCGCTCAATTTCCTCAACAAGCGCTTGCGAACATTTCACTTCAACGGGCGCGTCGGCTCCCGGATGACGCTTAAGAATCTCGCGCCAGAACAGCACCATCAGTTGGTCGCCCCAACGGATCGCACCCGTTTCATCCACAACCCCGATCCGGTCGCCGTCGCCGTCAAACGCGATGCCAAGATCAGCCTGCTCCTTGCGCACCATCTCAATCAAGTCCGTTAAGTTCTCCGGCACGACCGGGTCCGGATGATGGTTCGGAAACGTCGGATCGGATTCACAGTAAAGCGGGACGACATCGCACCCCCATTCTTTGAGCACTTGTGGCGCAATGATCGATGGGGTGCCGTTGCCGCAGTCGACGACGACCTTCAGCTTGCGCGGACCGAGCTTAATTTTCTCCTTCAACATCTTGATATAGGCCGGAGCAAGGTCAAGCGTTTCCTCGCGCCCGCGCGCTGTTTCAGGACGCGGCTGTTCCTGGCTGAGCCGCTCCATCGCCCGCCGCAGCGCTTGGATGCGCTCGCCATAAATTGTCGTTTTTCCCATGGCAATTTTAAATCCGTTCTCATCCCCTGGGTTATGGCTGGCGGTGATGATCATGCCGCATGGAATATTCGTGTAGTATAAGCTGTAGTAAAACATCGGCGTCGTCGAAAGCCCAATATCGACGACATCGCAGCCGCCATCGAGCAGCCCATCTTTGAGCGCCCGATGCAAGCCAGGCGATGACAGACGATTGTCATGACCGACAACCGCCCTCTTCTCGCCTTCCTTTTGCATCATGTCGGCAAAGGCCCGTCCGAGCCAATACGCGAACGACTCATCGAGCTCCTCACCGGCTCGTCCGCGGATGTCGTATTCTTTAAACACGTGTGCCGGCCATGCGAACGGTTTCGTTGTTGACGTATTCATCGACAACCACCTCCACCGAAATCGATTGAGCGATTGCTGCTGTTAACAAGTACGACAATGTTGACTCCGCCCCCCGATTCGGGTTTGGGCCGTTCGGGCCAAGCCCGTCGCAGCAACTGCCGTCGCTTGGGTCCGCAAGCGGCGCGTTGCCGTCGTTTTGTCCGTAAAACCAAGCGAGGCAGCGGCGGACGACGCCGCGATAACGCTCGTCGTCCGTTGCCCAATACGCTTCGCGCGCCGCCAAAGCGAGCTTCATCACATCAAGCGGCTGTTGATCCCAATCAGCGCGGTAGCGGCGGCTGCACCAGCCGCGGTTGCCGACCGGACGGATGACACCTCCCGGTCCGCTCATTTTTTCAATAAGGAAAGCAAGGCTTTTTTCCGCCACTTCCTTCACCTCATCCCGCGGCGCGCGCCGATATGCCGTCCAAAGCGCCCACGGCAGCACCCCGTTGGCGTACGTCAACTCCGGCTCGTACCAGCGCCAGCTGCCATCCGCGTGCGTTTCGTAGGCCTCAAGCAGCCGCCGCTCAAACCGCCCCGCCAGCGCGGCCAACTCTTCCTTGTCAATGCCGGGCACCCCCTCCTCTTTAAGCAAAACGCCGCACGCTGCCAACCCCCAGGCGATGCCGCGCAGCGAGCGAAGCTCCCATGCCGCCGGCAGCGCCCGCCTCAACATGTCCGCAGCCGCCTCGCGCCGCGCCGCGTCATCCAATTGCCTATACGCGATCGCCGCCGCCCAAAACGACCGCCCGAAGCAGTCGTCTGACGGCGTTTCCTCTTCTTTTGTCCGGTCAAAGAAAAAGTTGTTATGGAACGTGCCATCATCGTTTTGCGCCCAAAGCAAAAAGGCCAAATATCGGTCAAGCAGGCGATACAGCCGCTCCTTCGTTTCTTGATCGTCGAGCAACGCCAGCCACTCGAGGCACGCCCATATGGCGCGGGCGTTGTCATCGGTCGAATACCCTTCGCGCCGCCGCGGAATGCGGCCGAGGCTATGCTCAAGCAACCCGGTGTCGTCAGTCATGCGCTCGAGATGGTCGAACTTAATGACTGACGGTGCCAATGGTCTTCACCTCCCCACGTTTCGCGGCGCACATGCGCGCAAACAAGGCGACATGCTGTTCGCCGACGCGCGGCCAATGCGTGTTTGCCCCGATTTGGCGCACCTTTTCCTCCCATCGCTTCAGCGCCGCCTCGTCGGCCAACAGCTGCCCGAGCCGCTCTTCCCAGGCGGTCGTATCGCCATACGGCAACAACAGCTCTTCACAACCTTGCAACAAATCGCGCGCATGCTCATACGGCGTCGAAACGACCGGACGGCCGACGCCGACCGCATAGGCAAGCGTGCCGCTTGTAATTTGCTGCATGCCCGGGTACGGGGTGACGTACAAGTCGCATGCCGTCAAATAATCAATCAGCTCTTCCTCGCTGAAATACCGGTCCTCCATGCGAACATGGCCATCGAGCCCGAGCCGATGAATCAACGCTTTCAGCTCATCGCGATACGCCTCCCCTTCCCGCTTTTTCACTTCTGGGTGCGTCTGTCCGGCAATGACATACAGCGCTTCCGGCACCTTGCGCACGACGCCCGGCAATGCGGCCAAGACCGATTCAATCCCTTTGCCGCGGCTTAGAAGCCCGAACGTCAACATCACTTTGCGGCCGCTGAATCCGAGGCGGCGGCGAAGCGAATCGCGATTTTCGCTGCTTGGGCCTGGAGCACCGTGCGGAATGTAGACAATTTTTTCTTCCGGCAAGCCAAACGCTTTGACCAAATACGGGATCGCCTGCCGGTTCATGACGATGATGGCGTCGCTTGCCGCAGCGATTTTTTCTTGAATCGGGCGGTACGGCAGCGGCGGTTCGGCAAACACCGTATGGAACGTCGTCACGAGCGGCTTTTCGAGCGCCGCGATGAAATCGAGAATGTATTCGCCCGCCTCGCCGCCGAAAATGCCAAATTCATGCTGCAGGACGACAACATCGATGTCGCTTTCATTCACCCGTTTGGCCATCTCGGCATAAGCGGCGCGGTTTTGCGCCGGAAGCGGCCAATACGCCGGGTTGTGACGGTAGGCGTCATCGCCGTCGCTTTCGTTGTACAACACGATGACGCGGTCGCCATCGGACGGTCCGCGGACGCCGTCAATACTTTGCCGCAAATGTTCCGTAAACGTCGCCAGCCCGCACCGCCGCGGCGGATACGTGCTGACGTACGCGATTCGAATCATGCTTGCACCGCCTCCTTAAACTGGTTGATGATTGAATCCTCGAACACTTCTCCCGCCGTCGTCACCGTCCGGTAGCCGAAAATGCTGTTTTGCAACCGGCTGCGGTCGCGGATGACAGAGCGGTCCCAAACGATGGTTTGCGCGCAATGGACGCGGGCGCCGATTTGGCAGTGGTCACCGATGACCGCATTCGGGCCAATGACGGCCTGCGGACCGATTTTCACATGGTCGCCGATGAGCACAGGCGGCACAAACAAGACGCCAGACCCAATCTCCACGTTTTCACCGACAAACACGCCCGGTTGAATTTCACGTCCTTTGAGCGGAACCGGAAACTCCCGGCTCAGCGCATCCCAATGCACTTGGCGATAGCGGGCCGGCGTTCCCATATCGCGCCAGTATCCGTCACTGACGATGCCATAGACACCGACATTCCTTTCGATCAGCAGCGGGAATGTTTCGCGTTCAATCGACACTTCCCGCTCCGCCGGGATATAGCGCATCACCTCTGGCTCCAAAATATACATGCCGGCGTTGATGCGGTTCGATGGCGCTTCTTCCCGGCGCGGCTTTTCGACAAAGCGCAAAATTCTCCCGCTGTCGTCTTGTTCGACCACCCCATAGGAAGAAGGATCGTCTACTTCCGTTAAAACAATGGTCGCCAAACCGCCATGTTGACGATGGAAATCAAGCAGCGGGATCAATTGCGGCAAATGCACGATGTCGGCGTTAAACACGAGAAACCGTTCATCAAGCCAGCGCTCGGCGTTTTTGATCGCCCCAGCCGTTCCGAGCGGAGACGGCTCAAGCGCGTATGTAATGTTCACATTGAAACGTTTTCCGTCGCCGAAATAACGGCGGATCACGTGAGAGCAGTGATGGGCAGCGATGACAAATTCGTTGACTCCTTGGTCGCGAAGATGAATGATGAGGTGCTCAAGCCATGGCCGATTCGCAATCGGGGCCATCGGTTTGGGGATGTTTTCGGTCAATGGACGAAGACGTGTGCCTAATCCTCCTGCCAGCAACAATGCTTTCATTTCGTCATCCCTCCATACGATTTTTTTCACAAAACTAGACACGATTCTTGATGGATGAACGAGAAAATGAAAGTGATTCATAGATTGCTAGCACTCGGCTGCGATGGTTGCTAATAATAATATACATAATATTCCTTCTGTTGCGCAAGCGAAATGATTGTCGGATGGTGTCGATGAGGAATGATTGATGCTTGCAAATTTCAAAACTTTCATTTTCTCGTTCTTCTTTTTCTTTGCGGTATAATGAACATCGTTAATGCTATATATATGTGAGGGAGGAGGAGAATACGCCATGATTTCTTCATTTTTCCGTTACCGTGTCGGCATCGCCGGTGCCGGCGCATTCGCTGAATTTCTCGCCGGCGCGCTCGCCCCGCTTCCTTCCTTCCATCTCGCCGCTGTCGCCGGGCGGACGGACGAAAAACGCCAGCGCGTCATCGACGCCTATCGCCGCCGTCAGCCGCAGGCGGGCGACGTGCGCGAATACCGCGAAGCTGAACAATTGATCGTTGACCCGCACGTTGACATCGTCATTCTCACCACCCCGCCGCATTTGCACGCCCCGCTTGCCGAGCGGGCGCTTGAGGAAGGAAAACATGTGCTCCTTGAAAAGCCAGGCGGCCTCACCGCCGAGGCGCTGCGGGCGAACATCCAGCTCGCCGCCCGCCAAAACCGGGCGTTGGCGGTCAATCTCGTCTTGCGCTACCATCCGCTCACAGAAGCTGTCAAGCAACTCATCCACCGCGCGCTTCTTGGCCCAGTGGACTACGCAAGCCTTCACAACGCGGCTCACCGCGTCGCGGAAGGCCATTGGTTTTGGGACGAGCGGCGAAGCGGCGGCATCCTGATCGAGCACGGCGTCCACTTTTTTGAAGTCGGTCGCGATTGGTTTGGCGAAGCGGTTTCCGCGCACGGATTCGCGTTAAGGGAAACAGACGGCACACGGCCGCGCGTCGGCGCTACGGTGATTCATGAAGGCAACGGACGGCGCATCCCCGTCCATTATTACCACGGCTTTACGATGGACCCTGCCGCTTCGGAATCGACGCACTGGGACATTCATACGGCACGCGGGCGCATCGTGCTTGAAGGCTGGATTCCGACGCAGCTGTCCGTCTCCGGCCTCGTCACTGACGAGGAGGCAGCCTGCATTGACGCCTGGCTTGACGCCATCCCGACAAAGCCGTCGGCTGACGCTATCGAACAACTGCAGCAAGCGGCCGACCGGCTGTTGCCGCCCACGGAACCTTCAGCCGCTCCGCGCCGCCCATACGAGCGCACTGTGGTGCTCTCGGACCGCCACGGGTGGTACGAAGCGATCGCTCAAACGCGCTTTCTTGATTTTTGCCGTTTGATCGAAAACCCGAGCTGGCGCGTCCTCGTCACCGCCGAAGACGCCGCCGCCGACCTCTCCTTGGCCGAAACGTGCACCGTGACGGATAAAGCAGTCGACCCACTTGACATCCGCTAACTGCTGACACCAAAAGAGCCTGGTGCGGCCACATGGCAAACGGCCGCAACCAGGCTTTCTTCACCTCAATCGTCGATAGATCTCGGTCTCATCAGAACGTCCAAAACACCCTTCTGCGCTTCCCCCTCAACCAACAACGCCTCAACAGTCGGAATGTCCGCCGGCGCCCACTCAAGCGAGCGCAATGCTTGAAGCGGCACCCACCGAAGCTCAGCATGCTCCCGCGCCCGCGGCTCCCCATCGACTAAGCGGGCTTCATACGTCCGCAAATGCACGATGGCGTGTTCATACTCATGGAACACATCAGCCAACAACTCACCGACCGAAATGGTGCAGCCAAGCTCCTCGCGAATTTCCCGAACTAAAGCGTCTTCGGGCCGCTCCCCCTCTTCCACTTTGCCGCCCGGAAACTCCCACACGTTGGGCAGCGACATGTTCGGCGCGCGCAACGCACATAACACATCCCTCTGTTCATTGAAGATGGCTGCCCCGACAACATGAATGACCCGTTTCATTCATGACCCGCCCTTCTCATCCATATACGCCATTTTAGCAAAAACCGTCTCGCTTTCCAAAACAGTGGAACCCCTTTAGTCGTTATGTTAACTTTAAAGAAGAGCAGAACCTTTTCACCAGGTGCTCCGTATTCTCAACTGAAATCGCTGACAAGGGGGAGAACGTGTTGTTCAAAAAACTGTTAAGTTCGATCGGCATCGGTGCCGCCACTGTTGATACGAAGCTCGCCAAAGCGCAATATGTCCAAGGCGAAACCGTCGAAGGGGTTGTCGACATTCGCGGCGGCAGCGTCGAACAGCACATTGATGAAATTTATTTGGCATTAGTCACAACGTACATCCGCGAAATCGATGATAAGAAATTTGAAGAAAAAGCCGTGCTGGCGCGCTACAAAGTGAGCGGCCCGCTGACGATCGCGCCGAACGAAACGAAAACGATCCCGTTTCAATTCGCCTTGCCGTACGACGTACCGGTCACGCTCGGTTCTTCGCGGGTATGGCTGCAAACCGGCCTTGACATTAAAATGGCGCTCGACCCGCAAGACCGCGACTATCTCACCATCGAGCCGCACCCGCTTGTCGCCGCGTTTCTCGAGGCGGCCCGCCAATTAGGTTTCCGCCTTCGCCATGTGCAATGCGAACAAGCGCCGCGCTATTGGCAACGGCGGCTGCCGTTTGTCCAAGAGTTTGAATTCAAGCCGGCAAGCGGACCGTTTAAAGGCCGACTTGACGAACTGGAGGCCATTTTCTTTGTCTCCGAGCATGGGGTTGAAGCCATTTTAGAGATTGACCGCAAAGCGCGCGGGTTTGCTGGATTGCTTTCCGAGGCGCTTGATATGGACGAAACGCTTGTCCGGTTCACCTATGGGCCGAGCGATGTCGCTTCATTGGCGCAACGGTTGGCGAATGCAATTAGCCGGTATAGCTGAGCTAAAAGGGGCAAAAAACGAAGGGGCCACTCGGCCCTTTTGTACTATGTGCTATACGGATGCAGTGAAAAGCTTGTCTATCTTCCCTGCAGTCGACCCAACTGTTCTGCAAAAACCACATTACTACAATTTCAAATTGCACCACACACTCCTTTTGTTTTATTTGATTCATACGGCTAGGATTCAGTGAGCTTTTTGCTTTGCAACCGATGTCAGCCCCATCGCGGCTGGCTTCTTTTTCGACCTTGCCATAAGCGCAAAAGGCAATGCAACGTTTGGATAATTCAAACTATTCTAATATAACAATCTATTCGTTAATCACTAATATTCATGCTAAAATAGTGTTTGTTCACCACTGGAAAACACTTGTGCATGTACGGTGAATTTCATTCTTGATCATCCATGAGTGTCAGGAGGAACGTTATGAAGCAACTCATTGTAAGGTGGAATCAGCTTAGCCTTGTCAGACGTATCCTTGTCGGTATCATCATCGGGATTGTCCTCGCCATGGCCGTCCCGGAATCAACAAAATGGGTGTCCATTTTTGGTTCCTTGTTTGTCAGCGCTCTAAAGGCCGTCGCACCCGTATTGGTGTTCTTTCTCGTGGTCTCCGCCATTTCCCGCCATCAAAGCGGCCAAAAAACAAATATCCAACACATTCTTGTCCTATACGGGGCCAGCACGTTCTTAGCCGGTCTTACCGCCGTCGTGGCCAGCTTCATCTTTCCGGTTCATTTATCTTTAGCTGAAGGGATGAAAGATATCTCTCCCCCTAGCGGCATAACAGAGGTACTTCAGTCATTGTTGCTTAATATTGTTGATAACCCTATTCATGCACTGATCAATGCGAATTATATCGGTATCCTGACTTGGGCGGTGCTGCTTGGCATCGCATTAAGACCTGCGCCGGAGACGGTCAAAAACGTCATCGCCAGTTTTTCTGACGCCATTTCAAACATTGTCACATGGGTCATCAATTTGGCACCCATCGGAATCATGGGGCTTGTTTTTGACGCGATGGTCACCAACGGGCTTTCCGCTTTCATCGAATACGGAAAGTTATTGGCCGTTCTTCTTGGGACGATGTTTTTCGTGGCATTCGTCATGAATCCGCTGATT
Source organism: Geobacillus zalihae NBRC 101842 (assembly GCF_001544135.1). Taxonomy (GTDB): domain Bacteria; phylum Bacillota; class Bacilli; order Bacillales; family Anoxybacillaceae; genus Geobacillus; species Geobacillus zalihae. The sequence continues at coordinate 52,781 of NZ_BCPV01000016.1, forward strand.
GTCTTTGTGAACATTCGCCAAAATCCGTACCCGCTCGTGTGGAGATGCATTCGGGAAAGCGGAATAACCGCCTTCTTTACGCGCAGCTCGGCCGCAAACATTCCGGTGAATATGAATTTGGCTGAAAAACTCGGATTAAACAAAGATACGTATTCGGTCTCGATCCCTCTCGGTGCAACGATTAATATGGCTGGCGCCGCCGTTACGATTTCCGTGTTGACGCTTGCTGCGGTTCACACATTGGGGATTGAAGTCGATCTAGGTACAGCGCTGATTCTTAGCATTCTTTCCACCATCGCCGCTGCAGGGGCATCCGGCGTCGCGGGCGGCTCGCTTCTCCTTATCCCGTTGGCATGCAGTTTGTTTGGCATCCCAAATGATATTGCCATGCAAGTAGTAGGGGTTGGTTTTATCATTGGCGTGTTGCAAGATTCATGTGAAACGGCCCTGAACTCCTCTTCCGATGTTCTTTTCACCGCAACAGCGGAATATGCGAAGAGACGCAAAGAAAAAACCGCCGTCATCATCGAAGCTGAATTTCATGCAAAACGAGCGGGTGGCAACTGAAACCCTTCTTGTATAAAGCCCGTTTCCCTCTCACTTGGGGGGAACGGGCTTTTCCTGATTTATGATGATTTGACAAGCAACGCACAGCACTCGACATGCGCCGTATGCGGAAACATGTCCACCGGTTGGACAGTTTTCAACACATAGCCGAACGGGGCTAGCTCCGCAATATCAGCCACAAACGTCTCCGGATTGCAGGAGACATACACCACCCGCTTTGGTTGCGCCCGGCCGATTTTGCGCATCACTTTTCCGCCTGCGCCAGAACGTGGAGGATCCAAAAGCAGCAGCTCCGGCCGCCCGAACTGCTCCAACACGTCATCAATCCCGCGCCGCGCATCCCGTGCCAAAAAGTACGTATTGTCAACGCCGTTGTCTTTCGCGTTTCGTTTCGCCGACTCGATCGACGTTTCCACAATTTCAATGCCCGCCAACGCCTTCACCCGCTTGGCGAACGGCAAGGAAAACGTGCCGACTCCGCAGAAGAGATCGATCATTTTCTCATGGGGCTTGGGCTCGCCCATCTCCAACGCCAGTTCAACCAATTTGGCCGCCTGCACCGGGTTCGTTTGGAAAAACGTATCAAACCAAAGACGGTAGCGGAACCCGCACAATTCATCGTAAATGAAATCCCGTCCGGCCAGCACGTGCGTTCGTTCCGCCTGGGTGCGGTCGGCCCACGCCCGATTCTCCAGCCAAAGCAAACTTTTTACGTCCGGGATCGCCTTCGTGATCCGCTCCGTCAAATCAGCCGCCGCTTCTTTCAACTCCCCTTCCGGCGCCTCGGTCGCAAAGAGCGCCACCATCACCTCTCCTGTCGCAAACGACTCGCGCACCATGACATGGCGAAGCAGCCCTTCATGGGTGTCTTTGTGATACCCAGGCAGCTGATGATCGCGCGCCCAACGCGCCACTTCCATAGCGGCTTTGACGATCTTCTCGCCGGCAATGAGACATGTCTCCAACGAAATCACTTGCCGGAAATTCCCTTGCTCGTGCAGTCCAAGCAGGCCCTCAGGAGAGAACGTAAACTCCATTTTATTGCGGTAATGCCACGGATGTTCCATCCCGATCGTCTCGCGCACAACGTCCGGATCAAATCCGTGCTGGGCAAGCAGCGCCTTCACCTGTTCGGTCTTATGCCGCAGCTGTCCCTCATAGCGCCAGTGCTGCCAGACACAGCCGCCGCAGCGGTCAAAGTGCGGACACGGCGGATCGAGCCGCTCTGGATGCCGCTCGATCACTTCTTCCACTCGGGCATGGGCCCTCCGGCGTTTCGGCCAATCGATCAAAACCCGCACCTTTTCACCAGGAAGCGTGGACGGAACAGTGAGTTTGAGCTTTTTTCTCCTCCCTTCTTCTTCCTGCCAAACGACCGCTTGTCCCGCTCCTTTTTTATCCAACTGATGAATGTCCGTAATGAACGATTGTTTTCCGCTGTCTGTCAATGGCTTTCCTCCTTCCGAGATGAACGATGTTGTCACCCTTTATGTATTGTACACGATCAGTGGACGAATCCAAAGAAACTTCGCGCAGGGGAAAAGATTGGGAATGAAAAGCATTGGAAGACGGAAAAACGGAATTCACGAGAACATCCGCCGGAAGCCCACTGCTTTAGCTGTGGGAGGAAGGCGGGGTTTATATTTTCAGTATATATTGAATTTTTCGTTCAATATAAGTACACTGGATTTAGAAAGGTAGGTGAATCAAGAATGCTCTGCACTCTCAAGATTAAATTAATGCCAACTCTTGAACAGTTTCATGCGCTGCTGGAAACAATGAAACGGTTTAACCAAGCATGCAACTATATTAGCGAGATTGCTTTTCGCTCCAGAACCTTTTCCAAAACGAAAATCCAGCGGCTTTGCTACTATGACGTCAGGGAAAAATTTGGCCTCTCTGCCCAAATGACCGTTCGTGCCATCGGCAAAGTGTCGGAAAGCTATCGTTTGGATAAAAAAACCTTGCATAACTTTAAAGAAACCGGTGCCATCGTGTATGATGAAAGAATCCTGTCCTTTAAAGGGTTAGAGTATGCTTCCATCCTTACCTTGCAAGGAAGAATGGAAATCCCTATGGTCATTAGCCGCTACCATCAAGGTTTGCTGTGTGGCAACCGTGTTCGGGGTCAAGCCGATTTAGTCCTTCAAAACGGTATTTTTTATTTACTGCTCGTGGTGGACGTTCCCGAAGGCCAGCCCAATTCCGAAAACGGATTTATCGGTGTGGACCTTGGCATCATTAATATCGCCGTCGATAGCACCGGTGAGGTATTTTCCGGCTCGAAGGTCAACGGGCTGCGCCGCCGCCATGCGAAACTTCGCGCCAAACTCCAAAAGAAAGGCACCAAGTCAGCGAAACGCCTGCTTAAAAAGCGTTCCAAGAAGGAAAAACTATTTGCCCGTGATGTGAACCACTGCATTAGCAAGAAGATTGTTGAAAAGGCAAAGGCACTCGGATGCGGCATTGCCCTTGAAGATTTAAAGGGCATCCGCCAACGCACCGAGAAAACGGTTAAAAAGCAACAGCGTCGTCAACACTCTTCTTGGTCTTTTTATCAGTTGAGAAAGTTTATTGAGTATAAAGCGGCGATCGCTGGCGTGCCGGTGGTATTGGTTCATCCAAAAAATACTTCCCGCACCTGTCCGGTTTGCGGACATGTGGCCAAAGAAAACAGACCGTCAAGGGATCAGTTTTGTTGTCGAGCTTGTGGGTACGCTGCCCCTGCCGACAACGTGGCTGCGGAAAACATCCGCAGGGCTGCTGTCAACCAGCCGAACGCGGCAGCCAATTAGGCTAGTTGCAAGCCCACGGCTTTAGCCGTTGGGTAGTTGACACAGTCGTTCGCAAGATTATGGATGACGGGTGGGAGAACATTGTCAACCAAAAACTTCCCGCATATCTCGAAGGATAAACGAACCGTTTCCGCGCCGAAGCACGATGTGTTTCACGCCATCGCCGATCCAATCCGCCGCCAGATGTTGCAGATGCTCGCGGACAACGAATTGTCGATTGCCGCGATTGCCAAATCCTTCCCGATCAGCCGCACAGCTGTCAATAAAGCAAGGTTGGGCAGCTGTCGGAAAACGGGACGTGAAACAAGGTACAGGCTGGAGCCCGAACCTCTCGTCGAACTGAAAACGTGGCTTTCCTTCTTTGAAGGGTATTGGGATGAACGGCTTGCGGCTCTCAAGCGTGTGGTGGAAGCGGATGAGGAGCCATCATAATGGCAAAATCGCATGAATTCACAGGGGTCAAGATGGTTCGAGGATGCCCATCCTAGAGAATGTCTAACGAAAGTGTTCCTTAATCCATATAGATGATGATGAAAAAAGGGTGTCCCGCTGCGTTCGGGACACCGTCGACTCCAACCAATCAACCTGTTACAATGCCTTCCCTTTCTTTTCTTCCCATCTCTTATATCCATTTTCCCAGAATTCCGCGTTCTTGATTCCGTATTTCGACGCGTTGAACTCCGGATCTTTCCCTTGCTTCAGCTGTTCTTCGTAATCTTTCAAGGCCATATAGGCCGGTTTAAACAACAACAAGATCGCAATCAAGTTGAGCCACACCATGATGCCAAGCCCGATGTCGCCCATCGCCCACGCCGTCGTCGCCGTTTTGACCGTTCCATAGAACGTGGCCGCCAAAAAGATGAGCTTCAAGGCAAAGAAGGCCGTTCCCCTCTTTTCACTGCGCACCAAATAGGCGAGGTTCGTCTCGGCAATATAGTAATACGCGTACATCGTCGTAAACGCGAAGAAGAACAGAGCGATCGCAATAAAGGCCGACCCGAATCCCGGGAAGAGCGTGTCCACCGCCGCCTGCGTATACCCTGCGCCCGGTTCCACCCCTTTCAAATGCTCGACAATCGTCTCTCCCGTTTTTTCATTGATCACATTGTATTGACCTGTAAACAAAATCATCAGCGCCGTCGCCGTCACGACCAAGAACACATCCAAATAAATCGAAAACGCCTGCACAAGCCCCTGCTTGGCCGGGTGGGACACTTCCGCCGCCGCTGCCGGGTGGGCGCCCGTCCCTTGCCCCGCTTCATTCGCATAAAGGCCGCGTTTGACCCCCCACATCACCGCCGAACCAAGAATGCCGCCAAACACTTGATCAGCGCCAAACGCGCTTTTGAAAATCAAACCAAACACATCCGGGACTTTCTCAATATTGGCCGCAATAATGGCAATCGCGACCAACAAATAGCCAACTGCCATAAACGGCACGACAATTTCCGCCGTTTTCGCGATCCGCTTCACTCCGCCAAAAATCGTAAAGCCAAGAACGGCAATCACGAAAATTCCCGTCACCAATTTCGGAATGCCAAACGCATTCGAAAAGCTGTCGGCAATCGAGTTTGCTTGAATTCCCGGCATCAGCACCGCCATCGAGAGAATGATCGCCGCGGCGATCACCACCGCAAACCATTTCCAGCCAAGGCCTTTTTCAATGTAGAACGCCGGACCGCCGCGGTATTGTCCGTCTTGTTCCTCTTTATAAATTTGCGCCAGCGTCGACTCGACATACGCGGTCGCCGCTCCGATAAAGGTGATCACCCACATCCAAAAGACCGCGCCCGGCCCCCCGTACGCAATCCCCGTCGCCGTCCCGGCCACGTTCCCGACGCCGATGCGGCCGGACAACGACATCGTCAACGCCTGGAAAGAAGACACCCCGGCCTCAGAGCTTTTCCCCGTCGTCACAAGCCGGACCATCTCTTTCACATGGCGGATTTGCAGGAAACGGGTGCGAATGCTAAAATACAAACCGCAACAAACAATGAATGCAATCAAAAAAGGACTCCATAGCCACCCGTTCACCGTTTCTACAAGCTTTTCAATCAACCCAATCCCTCCTATGCCAGCTGATTATTTTTGTTGTACAACACACAACTTAAATAATATTATAAATATTACACATTTCAGCTTCAATAATTTTTTTCATATATCATTCTTTTCTGCATTTTCTTTATATTTCCTGCGCTTGTCCTCGTGTAGAAAAATGAACGACTTTCTTCGCTTTTTTAAAAATAACTTTGAAGCCCAAAAATGATAGATGAGGCAAGACAGAGAAATCCGCCTCGAACGGTCCCCTAATGCCAGTCCTTGAGGCCTTGAGCGCGAGCCCCATCTCCCCCAATGATCCCCATCTGAATCGCCGCAAACGCAAAGCCGAACACACAGAACAGCGTGTTCGGCTTTGGCTGTTGTTACATATAGCCGATGAGAAACACGACAAAACCGGCCAATCCGACCGATGCGACGAAGAGGCCAAAGGCGATCCGTTTCGCGGCTTTGCTCTTTTGGACAACACCATACACGAACAACACGATCGACATGACCAACAAAAGCAAAATGAGAGACGAAATGCTCACGTTCAGCGCTCCTTATCGTGCACTGCCCCTAGGAAAGACAGCGCATCTCCATCCGTGCCATCACAACCAGCGATTGATCCATTCCCGCGAGAACCTCTTCCCGGTTGATGCCGCCCATCGCTCACGCCCCCACAATATCTTCTGAATTTCTGTTAATCTCATCGATAATGCGAATAATCCTCCGCGCGTCGTCCATGTTGTCTTGAAAGAGTTCAACAATGCTGCCGACGGTTTTAAACGGTTCTTCCTGCAGCACCCGCTTGTCCATGACTCCATTTTTCACAAAGTAATCGATGATCAATTTGACAAAACGGCTTTGTTGGATGTTCAACCGCTCGCTTGATAAAAATTCGGAAAACGCTTCGTTGGCGGCCTGCGGGTCAAGGCCGACGATTTGGCGGACGAGCTTTGTAATCGGCGTGTCTCCGAATTCTCTTTGATAATCGTCTTTTGTGCCAAGCTCGCTCCAAAGGATATGCTCGAGCGTTTTCAAATCTTGCACCGTTAACTTTTTGTTGTTTCGCAGCTTGTAAATGGCCATCTGATCGCGGTGTTCGTGCAGATAATGTTCCACCTTTTTCCGATAATTTTTCAGATCATTGACAGTAAATATCGGTCCGTTTTCTTTGACCTCTAAAATTTGGTCTTTAAAGTTCGTATAGTAAATTTTTTGCGTTTCTTTTTCAAGGAATTTGACTAAGTCACGCAACGCTTCGCGAACGGCTTCCAATTCGAAAATATCGGCTTCGATCCAAAACTCTTCCGTCTGCACCTTTTCGATGATATATTTTTGTTCCATCACTTGAGGAATTGAACCGAGCTTAGATAACGCCTCTGCGGTGCGAATCACACTCCGAATCGGCTTTGTGGCATTTTTCGTTTGCAGCTTCGCCAATTCGATCGTGTACATGAGTAAATCAAAACGTTTCGCAAATTCATCATCATTCAACGGAACAATCAGCGGCGAAATATGTTCTTTGATTTCATTAACATCTATCGCCGTTAAGGAGTCCCATTTAGTCCGGTTTGTGAACTACCCACCACCTACGCTTCGCTTAGAGGTGGGGGCTTCAAGCGACTTGTGTGTGTTCGCTGAACGGTAAGCCACACACAAGAACCCTTTACGCTTCCCTTCGTTCCGAAGGTGTCCGTTCTAGCCATATTCTATCCTATTCGTTGGCTAACGCCAACCGAAATTCATCTCCCACTTTCACTGGTGCTGGCGCACCTTCACGTTTAGAAGTAGGAGACTTCTTTCGGAGGGAAGTTAAATTTTTTCAGTTCCCTTCGAGCAATTAATGGACCACAGCTGGGCCGATTAATGCTGCTGGTTTTTCCCCTAAAGCCAGCTTGCTTATATTTGCATAGCTAATATGTTTATATGAATGCAGCAATTGTTTTAATTCCGGAAATCTTTTATCTGCTTTCAGTTTTTCGATTTCCTGATGATAGATAGACAATACATAATCATCTTGGAATTTCGGTTGGAATTTACCTGGGTCTTCATCCATTAGTAAAGAGCCCATATATTGATATCCATACTGTAATTGACGGGTCAAATGGATGATATTTAAAAATTTCCGATAAATGGATGGTGTTGTTGCCTTTAAGTTTTCGATAGCGGTTTGTGCATTTTTCAACTCATCGTAACTAGAGTCTATTATCACACTATATCATTCCTTTGTTCCGTATTAATCCCACGGTTTATTCAGTGAAAGTCTGGCCACGAGTTCATTATTTTTTTGTCTTTTTAGCTTGCGAATCTTTTCACGTTCTTTTCCTGTTTCGTAAAGATATTTTTCTTCCTCAGTTTCTGGAATAACTGGCGGTACTTCCAACGGTCTTTTATTTTCATCCAGGGGAACAAAAGTGAAAAATGCTGTAGCTGCAATTCTTCGCTTTCCAGTTTCCAGATCTTCTGCAATTACTTTACAGAAAATCTCCATGGATCTTTTCCCTGTATAGCTAACAAACGATTCAATACAAACCGAATCACTCACCCGGATCGGTTCAAGGAAATTAACGGAGTCAACCGATGCCGTAACACATTCCTTTACCCTTGTATGCCTGCGGGCGGAAAGCGTCGCACATGCATCCATCTTTTTCATTAAAACTCCGCCAAATAATGTATGATAATTGTTCAAATCATTAATGAGTACTTGATCGGTTTGAACAACACGTGTCTCTTTCATTTTTTTTGCTTCCATTATGATCACCTTATATATAACAATACTTTTGAAGCGTACGCTTCATCTGCATTAGAATTTTTACAAAAAGAATTATAATACAGCTGGTTTGCAAAGATACAATGCCAATCCTATATACAATTCATCACAAAATAGTATGGAAGCGCTCTTTAACCTATATAGATGCAATTTGAAGTTTTCACATTGGTAGCTTTTACTGAGCATTGGATCGACTGTCGAACGACCGAACAACACCGCTTTCAGCCCCATGTATGGGTCGAGAAGCGGGTGGTTGTTCAGTCGTCCGTCATGCCTTGGCGTGACGGAGGCAAGAAAAGGCTTGCCCTCGACAGTCGAAAAATCGATAAGTGGCTTTTCTGTCAAAGATATGTTAAACGTTTTGGTTGCACCTATATACACAAAATAAAAAGCTTCCCCTTAACAAGAGGAAGCCTTCTTATTGTTGACTCAATATGGATTAGGAATCCTGGCCGGGATTAGCTGTCGACAGCTTTATTTTTGCAAATCGGATAAATTCTTTCGCAATCTGTGATAAATTTGCATCCTTTCTCCAAATCATTGCCAGATTCCATTCAATGTCCGGATTGGTGACGGTGATCGTTTGAAAATCATCTGATAGTTCTAAACATGTACTTTCAGGCAGCAAAGTAATACCTATATTGTAAGCAACCAATTCTTGAATAAACTCTAATTGTGATGTTTCCGAAACAATTTTCGGTTGAAAGCCAGCTTCTCTACAAGAATTGATGACAAGATTCCTTAACTCAAAATCGCGGTTGAACATGATAAAGTCCTCATCTTTCAATTCCTGCAATGACACTTCCTGTTTTCCGGCAAGACGATGAGAGGAGGAGACGACTAGTTTTAACTTTTCATTCACAAACTTAAAGCTGTCGAGATGTTCATTTTTTTCGGAAAGAACCACTACCCCAAAATCCAATAAATTATTGAGAACCTTCTCTTCTACTGGCTTTGAACCATCCTCTTCCAATAGGAATATCACCTCTGGATATTCTTCATGGAACGAAGCAATCAGTTTTGAGAAGAAAATCGAATTGGTAATCGTAGGAAGACCGATGCGAATTTGCCGTTTTTTTAGCATAAACATTTTATCGAGTTCCGCATCCAATTGCTGCAGCTGATTTTCAATTTTTAAAGCATGTTTTTTTAAAATACGGCCTGCATCCGTTAATATCAGCTTCTTTCTAGTACGGATGAAAAGCGGTACCCCAATTTCATCCTCCAACGACTTGATAATTCTACTGAGAGCAGGCTGCGTCATGAACAGATTCTCAGAGGCAGTGGTAAAATTGCCAGTACGTGTAACCTCAAGAAAACACTTCAATTGCTTAATTTCCATTAAATCAAACACCTTATGACATTTTAATGATAATAAAGTTTACCATACTTTTGACTGTAGCACTTCACATTTGTTTTGTCAAATAAGCGAAACATAAAGCCTTGATGTTAGACTAAAAAATTGGACACTGAGAACAGAGAGACGATAATAAGCATAATTAGATACCCGATTAGTAAGGAATACCAAGTGTTGTTCGTAATTTCATCGCCACCCAATTTTTTGGGCTGCTGGTGCAATTGCAACAAAAATAGGATGAGAATCCTCCAGCCCATTAAAAAAATCATATCGATTTCTTAAAAAAAGAGCGGTTTCACTTACTTATTTTAGGATAGCTAAACACGACTTTATATGTAGGTTGTTCTTTTTCATCCCTAAATATGCGGATTCCAGTATTTTTAATTTATTTATTACCATTAATCCATTCGTCGTTGCATTTCTTTCAACTAAGCTTTTGAATAGATAGCTAAAAAGAAAAGAATGAGCAGAGATGTGCACTTCCGCTAAAGGGCTACCGGTACCGTCAAGAATTTTGTGTAATGTAATGGGGTAGGGTTTCTCTGAAATGAATTTGGAATGAATGGGGAACTAGTTTCCTCCACACAAAACTATGTTCGGCATCTTTTTTATAATCTGCGACCCATTTATGAAGAGTTTTTGGTGAAATATCGAGTTGTCTTGCGGTTTGAATGACCGCTTTTCCTTCCTCGATCACTAATTTTACTGCATGTATCAAAACGTCTAGCCATTATAGACACTCCCTATGATTGATAGATTTACTATACATTTCTCTATTCGTTGTGTCTATAATCTAGACTAACATCAAAAAAATATAAATAAAAACCTGAAATTTCAAAAATCCAAACTTTTCGATCCGAAGACCACGAAGTTCGTGAATTCAAGAAACGTATTCGGGATCTGGAGGAGAAAAGAAGGAGGGAAACTCTATCTTAAAAAAGGTGATGCACTTAATCAAGTTTGACAATTAAAATTTATTTTTATATTCTATAAATAGAACATACGTTCTATTAAACCTTATTTTTCCCTTGCAATACTTTGCACTTGTATTTTTTTCTATATGTAGTCTTCTCGCATTATTGATAATCACCCCAACAACAATTTATAATAAATTCCATTAATTGGAAGGACGTAGACAATGCTTTATAAAGCTCGAACTAAGTCTAAAGAATTGTTGATTATGGAGCTTTTGAACACTCGAATGAATTTATCTAGCACGGACAAACAGTATTATCACTCTTTGAAAAAGGGTTATGAAGGGGAAGTTTTATTTGATGCCTTAACAGAGAAGCTTCAATGTGAATGTTTTATTTTAAATGACTTACTACTAAATATAAATAATACCAACTTCCAAATTGATTCTCTATGTCAAGACCGATTATTTTTTCCCCAAAATCGCCGGTTTAAAATTCCCCAGAAGGATCTTATTGATCCTTCTGTTTTTCTTGTTGGAGCCTCTTTTCCCGTAATCGATAGCTTTCCCCCTTTAGGTTGAAAATGATGGAATGATGCAGTAATCGATCTAACATCGCGGTCGCCAATACCGAGTCTCCCACAACTTCTCCCCATTCCCCAAAGCTTTTGTTGGAGGTGAGGATAATCGGGGCATGTTCATACCGACGGGCGATGACCTGAAATAAGTAATGAGCGCTGTTTGGGTCCAATTTTAAGTACCCCATTTCATCAATAATGAGAATGGTTGGCTTCACAAACATGCGAAGCTTTTTTTCCAGCTTTCCTTCCTGGTCGGCTTTTCTTAACTGAGTGACCAAATCATGGGCGGTAATAAAATACGTTTTATACCCTCTTGCGATCGCCTCCATTCCAATCGAAATAGCCAGATGTGTCTTTCCAATCCCCGGCGGACCGAGAAAAAGAATATTCTCCTTTCGATCAATAAACGATAAGGTAAGCAGCTCTCGAATCCGGCGCTCATCCACGGAAGGCAGTGCGTTAAAATCAAACGTATCGATCGTCTTGCGATATGGCAGTTTGGACAGTTTGATGAGCGTTTGGATCGATCGTTCCTGTTTTTCGATGATTTCCGCCTCTAATAAGCGGAATAAAAACTCCGAATATGGTATATTATGAGTAGCTGCGTATTCTGTCATGGCAGACCATCGTTCCGCCATGACAGGCAAATGGAGTCGGTGGCAATACTCGTGTATTTGTTCTTTCATGAGCTTTCCCCTCGCAGGAACGTGTCATAAACGGACAATGGACGAGTATCCACTTCCACCGAAACAGGCGAAATGGTGACGGCCGTTTCCGTCTGTTTCTTTTTGATTTTTTCGGCGAATGAAATCACTTTTTTCTGTTGGTTCAAGTAAGAAATCTCCTCCCCTCGATAATACAATCGAATATCCCCATTTAATCGCTCCTTCACCAGAATTTCTTTGCCCGTATACTTCGCCGATAGAAGCCATTGTTCCCCTTTGTAAGAGAAACTGCCATCCCAATGCACCTTCCGATAGGAAAGATAGCTCGTATCGTAATCGTTCAACGGGAGAGGTTTCAGCTGTTCCTCTGCCCAACGCTCTTGCGGAGGAATGCCGGTAGTGGCGTTTGGCTTCCGATTCGCCACTTGATCGAGCCAACGATGGAGAAGGAAATTTAATTCCTCGATGCTTTCAAACGCTGTCCCCACATAGAAGTGATCCATGATATACTGAATGGCTCGTTCGACTTTTCCCTTTGTCTGGGCCCGGTAAGGCCGGCACACTTTTGGAATAAATCCGTAGTAACTCGCAAATTCAGAAAATCGTTGATTCCATTTCACCACTCCTTGTTCCCGGCCGTCTGTAACGGTCTTCATATTATCAAATAACACCTTCTTCGGAACTCCGCCGAAGTATTGGAAACTCTGAATCAGGCATTCCATTAAGTGTTCCTGGTCCTGGCTGGTCGTAAATACCGCGTATTTCATCCGCGAATAGCCTAATGTGGCCACAAATAGCGATAACTTGACTTTTCTCCCTTCGATTATCACCTCCCCGACTTCTTTCCAATCGACTTGCATTTGTTCACCAGGAAGCGTTTCATAACGAACGGTGTATTTCTTTTTCGCCGTCTCTCGGAAAGGTTTTATATAGTCCTTTAAAATCGTCTTTCCTCCTGTATAGCCCTGTTGTCGAATTTCGAAAAATAACTTTTCGCTATTGAACACCCCATCCTCTAACATTCGTTTTTGAAGATACTCTTTAAATGGATCTAACTTGCTTTTTCTTTGTTTTCGCTTAGATTTGGAAGGGGGATTGGGGGAGTGAATATATTTTCGAACAGTTTTCCGATCAATCCCCAACTCCCTCGCAATATCGGAAATACTCATTCCTCTTTCGTACATCTCTTTGATCATAAAAAATTCCCCTCTCGTAATCACGAACCATAGCTCCTCTCATTGACACTATGGTTCTATTGTAAGTGGGGAATTTTATTTCGGCTATATTGGGGATTTTATCATCGGCTTTAACAGGAATTTCACAACCTTCTCTGTCACGTATAGAAAATGGTAATCAAGAGATAACATTTCAATTTTTAAAAAAAGCCTGTGAAACGTTCAATATATCCATGAGCGATTTTTTTCGTAATATTGGAGGAAAAAAGTAAGTTGCAGGAAATTCATTTGAGAAAGGAAAATAATGTGAATTCCGAAGAAGAACTTGATACTATATTAGCTAATATGATATCGACATTGTCATTTGAACAGAAAAAGGGGTTATATATTTTCTTGCTTCCATACATGAAAGATTAATTATAGCGGCGAACAAACGTTTTACTAAATGGCATATTAAAAGATAATAAATTCCAATTTTCAGTTGATTAATGGATATTCAATTAGTTATAATTAAAGAAACTTGTTGTTAGTGCAACTTGTAGGTCTAGAAGGAGGAAATGTTGCTAAGACATTTCCTCCTTCTTTTATTTTTTCAAATACACAAAAAGAAAAATATTTCCTCAAGAACGATTTCCAAAATGAAATTACGCTGTTGTTGGGAATTTTTATGGTAGAAGAGTATTTTTGGTTAGTATCTGTTAGCTTATCTCTATAATTATTGCGTCAAATTCCTTTCACTACAGTTATTATTTTAAGAATGTCACTAATTCTCTTTTTATATATCAGAAAATTTAAACTTTTTTACCCCTATTAAAATATTAAGAATCCGAAAGTATCATATTTCAGCTAGATTAGTAAGCCGGCTGAAACGTCTAGCCCCATTAATGTAAAAAACTAAATGGAGGCAACGACGGAAATGAAAATTGAGAGAATTTATCTATATAAGTTGAAACTTTGTTTTACATCCAGTAGAGCGCCCACCGCATTCTATCAAAATGACTTGTTATGAAGGAAAACAGAATCGAACAATCGGAAAATCTTTATTGCAACTTATATAAATGAAGTTAAACT
>NZ_BCPV01000017.1 GCF_001544135.1 Geobacillus zalihae NBRC 101842
GATGTATAGATCAGACAAGAAGTAGGGGGGGAAAGGAATGTCTGCGTTAGATGAATTGATTAAGAATAATGAATTTCCTATTGTATTCATCGGTTCGGGTTTGTCAATGAGATATTTGAAAAATTCCCCGAATTGGAGAGGATTACTTGAAGATCTATGGAGTTTAACAAAAGAAAAATCAGATTTTTATGCTTTTCTTAACAGAACAAGAAGTGATATTGAAAAAGAAAATAAAAATTTAAAGCAGCCCGAACTAGATTATTTAACCAATATTAGAGTTGGAACAATCTTGGAAGAAAAAATTAACGAATTGTTTTACCACGAAAAAATAAACATCGATGACTTTAGTCAAAGAGAAGCATTTGAGAAAAAAATTTCTCCCTTTAAAAAAGTTTTATCTAACAAATTCTTGAAATATGAATTCAAAGAGGAAATGTTGGATGAGTTTGAATATTTCAAGAAAATGTTGATCAAAACTCAGATTATCCTAACAACAAATTATGATACTCTAATTGAAGATGCATACAATTCAATTAGTAGTTATGGTATTAAAACCTATATCGGACAGAAGGGATTTTTTGAGCAGACAATTGGCTATGCAGAATTATACAAGTTGCATGGTTGTGCCACTGAGCCTAGATCATTAATTATTACTGAAGATGATTACAAACAATTCGATAAAAATTCCGTGCTGATAAGTGCAAAAATTATTTCGCAATTACTACATTCTCCTATCGTATTTTTAGGATACTCACTTACAGATCAGAATATCCGAAAAATTATTAAGGATTTTTCTTCGTCATTAAGTGATGAAGAATTGATAAGGTTAGAATCTAAAATCATTGTTGTTGAAAGGGAAGAAGGATTGGATAAAATTATAGAGGAGACAATGAATGATAGTGACTTGAATTGTCGCTTTACTCATATAAGAACTGATAATTTTAGAGAGATATATAACAAGTTAGCTCAAATAAATCAAGGTGTAGCACCATCCGAGGTTAGAAAATATCAACATATAATAAAAAAATTAATCATTGAAAGAGGAAAGGAAGGTACTCTAAAATCTCTTCTTGTTTCACCAAGACAACTTGATGAATTAGAACAAAAAATTAACAATGAAAAACTAATTGTCGCACTTGGAGATAACACTTATATATTTGCAATGCCAGATGTAATAACATATGTTTACGATTATATATTTGAAAAAAATGAGTTAAACACAGATATTGTGCTAAGGTTTTTAGCCAGCCAAACAACGAAATCAAGATTACCATTTTTAAGGTATGTTACCAATGAAACGATTTCAAATAGCAACCTCCATCCTCATGAAAAAGAAAAATTAAGACAAAGATTAGAGAATCACGGAGACATCTCGAAACAAAAAGAGATGATAAATAAGTGGTATCAAATTAAGTTTGATAATTTGGAAGATATACTAAAAGAAAAATACCCTCAAGAAAGGGAATATGGTGTAATTGCATATAATATTGATAATTTAGACTTTAGCGCTGTAGAAAATTATATAAAAAGAGCTGTGGAAAGGTTAAAGGAAAATGGTGAAGCTAAAATTAGTTCAGAACTAAGAAGGCTTATATTGTTATATGATTTAAAGAAAAATAAAAGAGACAACGCCTAACCACTAAAAGTGATTGCCATTGTCCCTTTTGGTGCAGTAACATTATATGCTCATTATATAAATAGTATGCACTATAGTCAATTAAATTTTTTTACTGCACTCGCTAATGATGCGTTTTAGCAAAAAGCCCTTCTCATTTGATATTATCCCTCTAGTGTAGACAGTTGGGAAAATGCCCATACTGTCATTAAAAACACTGGAGGGATTTGTTTATGTTCGAGACCAAGCAAACACCGAAAGGGAAGACCACTTATTCCGTGGAGTTTAAATGGAGGGCTGTCCAGATGTACATCGAAGAAGGATGGGGATATAAGCGGATATGCCAAGAGTTAGGGATTCCCTGCACGAAAACGATCAGACTTTGGGTAAAACGTTACCATGAACATGGTCTAAAAGGGCTCGAAGAACGGCGCGGGACATCCAAGTCTCCATTCAAGGGAAGGCCTCGAAAAAAAGAGTGCAGTTTAGAGGAAGAGAATCGAAGACTGAAAGCAGAGAATGATTATTTAAAAAAGTTACGAGAGCTGGCAAGGAGGTGAAACCGAAAGAGCGGTTCTCGATCATTCAGGAGTTATCCAACACCCATCCGATTGCCTGGCTATGCCAACTGGCCGGTGTGTCAAGAAGTGGATACTATCGATGGGTGAACCGGCAGGGAATCGTCACAGAGAAGCAAAAGGAAAATGAACAAATCAAACAAATGATCCTCGAATGCCATCAAAAGGTCAATTGGGATCTATGGATACTACCGCGTGAAGGCATGGATCAAACGAAATTATGGGAAGACCGTGAATCATAAGCGAGTGTACCGACTGATGAAAGAGTTGGGGGTTCAGGCCAAAATCCGTCGAAAAAAGCCGAAGTATAAAGCGGGAAAGGAGAATATCGTAGCGTCGAACGTGTTAAACCGTGATTTTGCGGCCACTGCAGCCAACCAAAAATGGGTGACGGATATTACCTATGTGCCATTTCAAGGAACCTATTTGTATCTGTCTGCTATTAAAGATTTGTACAACAATGAAATCATTGCGTATCGCATCAGTCGTTCGAATGACTTAAAATTGGTGATCGAAACGGTCAAGGATGCCATCAAAAAACGGGATGCGCGAGGAGTCCTTCTCCATAGCGATCAAGGCTCCCAGTACACATCCCGCCAGTACCATCAACTGCTGGAGGCTCATCATATCATTCCTAGTATGTCCAGAAGAGGAAACTGTTTAGACAATGCCTGCATGGAAAATTTTTTCGGGCATTTGAAATCGGAAATGGTGGACCTTCCCACCTTTGAAACGGAAGAGGAAATGATCGAGGCGATCGATCAGTACATGTATTTTTATAATTATGAACGGTGCCAGAAAAAACTAGACTACCTCAGCCCAGTGGAATACCGAATTGCCCAAGCAGCCTAGCAGACGAACGGCTGAGAATGTCTCCTTCTTCAGCTTGCCAACGATGAAGTGGAATGAAGGAGACGTTGTCAAGTGCTTTCCTTGACAACGTTTCCTCATTCCACTATCCTAACAAGCAGCTGAAGAAGGTGGGTATTTTTCACACTGTCTACTTGACAGGGATATGTTCAAATTCGAGAGGGGCTTTTTTAATTTAAATGTGACTCATTTTCCTTAACTGCACTGATATAACGAACCTCGACTCTTATTGTATTCTGTCATTTTCCCATTTCCTTCAATGCTTTATCCATCTGTCTTTCATTCGATTTTACGGCAGAACTATTCACAGTATCCACACCGCGATATGTATATTTTAAGTTTTGATGATAGTCAAAAGCAAAATCTTTTACAGCACCTTCACTGTTTCGTTCAACAATATAAGATTTAAAAATATTAGTTAACATGCGTTCATGATTATCCAATTCACTTAAATAATTTCCGGATTTGTAATCATTGATTATGTCATTCTTGAATTTTTCAATCTCATCCTTATTGAATTTTGTTTTATATTCCATCATTAATTTTTCAACTGCATAATATTTATCTGCCGGTTTATCATCATTTTCGGCAATTTCTTTAATTTTCGATTTCCAATCTACATCTTCTTTATTGGTTTGCTCTTCAGCTTCCTCTTGTGCTTTAGTATTTTCTTCGGCTGGTTTCGATGATTCTTTTTGGATTTCCTCTTTAGGTGTTTCTGCGGATTCTGTGTTTTTCTGTTCCTCAGTCGGCGGCATAGCTATTAATGCGATAATAAAAAGAACCAATGAAACAATTGTAATTACCCCACCGTAATATTTTTTCTTTTTAATTTTACCTACGATAAACAGTACAACACCAACAATTATCCCGACAAATCCCAGTGCGACAAGAAATTCCACTGTTTTATCATCCCCTTTGATAATTTTTTTAATAATATTATCATAGTTGGTGTTTATCTGCCATTACAGAGAAAATACAGTTAAAAGAGTGATATGTCATTTGGTACTTAAAATGAGGAAATGCGGATAAAATTCAATGGATTAAACTAAAATGGTCTGCACATGTTGGCGGTGCAGATGAGTTTGACGGAGAAACGAAAGAATACGAAGTTGAATTGAAATTGAAGTAATGAAGCCTACTCACTTTGAGTAGGCTCCTTTTTTATCCATATCTCCTCAAGCGGTCTCTTCAGTTCTGTACAGATCGCATAGGCCAGATGGAACGAAATGTTGGAAAGAGAAAAGGCGGATCGCTCCGCCTTTTTTGCACGGGATAGCAGCCGAAAATAATTTTGCACAAATTTTGCACGGGATGAACGAGCATGTCCATTCATCCTTGAAATATCAATGGTTTTATGATGCGGTTATTATCCCTCCTGGGACGCCACTTACATAAGAAAAGAACGCGCAAAAGGGCGCTGGAACGAAGTTCCTCGATCGCTAAGTCTATGTGCGAGAGGGGAATTTTTTATTTGGCTAGGGAGCAGACAGCAAGGGATATGGGAGTGTTCGGATATGGGAGTGTTCTTATTGATGATGTTCCAGTAGCTCAGGAGGATCGAGCAACGAGCAAAGGCTTCTATGAAAAGGCTGCGAGTTGCCCCGACGCATCAAGCTTCCTTGAGTAGGCTTGTAGAGGAAGGGACAGCGAGGATATTGGAGTTTCCTAATGGATTGTGTCCCAGTAGTTAAAACGGTTACGTGCTTTTTATTTTCCCTCGTCTTTTTAGCATTTGTAGACGTTAAAAGCAGTTCGCGGCCGCAACCACTATTGTAAGTTCCTTTAGTTGGCCTCATCGCCTATTGGGTCGAATTTTGTCTCGCAAATGAAAACAAATTGAAACGTTCCTTTCGGCGAAAGTTTGTTAAAATGTATAGGATAGAAATAAAATTCGAAAACGTGCCATACAATGAACATGCATGGCAAATATACGAGTCAGGTGATCGACATGGGGTTTGAACAGCAACTTGTTCATAAAACATTTTACGAGACGCTCGTCGAGGCGGGGGAACGCGACGTTGTCAGCGCGCTTGGCGATATGTTTTTCACGGCGCATCGGGATGGCGCGGATTTGTCGTCGATTCGCTTTGCCCAAGGGGAAGTGTATTTCCACCGCCGCGACTATGAAGCGGCCATTTTTAAATGGGAACAAGTCCATCACGACGATTTGCGCCCGTGGGCGCAAAAAAATATCGCCGACAGCTACTATGAGCTTGGACGGCTCGAGCTGGCCGAGGAGCTGTACCGTTCGATTGAGACGGAAAGCGAAACGTTGCATGCGGAAATCATTTTGCGCCTGTTTTCGCTCTACCGTGAGTTGGGAGAAAGCGCGAAAGCGGATGATATGATTAAGCGCGGTGTGACGTTGTATCCGGATTATCCGAACATGACCGAATGGGCGCGCGCCTTTTTCGAGGAGCAAGGTGATTGGGAAAGCGCCGTCGAGCTTGCTTTAGGAGAGGCAGTGCGGACCTCATCGCGCCGCTGGGCGGACATCTTGACCGGTTATGTGGAACAAGGACATGCGCGAACGATGGCGCCTGCGCGGTTTTCACGCTGCCTGGCGCTGTTGTACGAAACGGATCGGGTGAAGTTTGAACGGCTTGTGCAGGCGCTATGGAACGGTTATCGGGATGGTGACCTCTATTTTTCGTGGCTCGCAGAGTGGAACCGCCTCTATGATGAGTTGTCGATCGGCCGCGACTACGACTGGAAGCGAATTCCCGGCCTTTTAGGGGAAGCCTATGCAGGATTGATGAAAGGTCCGTACCGATTAAAAGAGTTGGTGGAAGTGGCGCCGCCGCTTGTGAAAAGCTGGATGAGTTTAGCCGACGGTCCGGAGGCAGCGGCAGCGGCGGCTGCCTTGTTGGCGTGGAGCGAGAAATTTCCTGAGGCGTTTGAAGAAGAGATGGTCAACGACGCCGCTAAGCGGCTCGTCCATGCGAAACGGCAAGCTGGGGAAGCGGGTGTGTCGCTGTTTGACGAAATAGCCGATTGGGCGGAAGAACAGCGGGCGGGTTCGCACTTCCGCTTCCGCTGGGTCGTACGGCAGTTGTCCGATTCGCGGACGCATTTCGTTTTGGTCGCTGGGGCGTCGCGCCATGAGCGGTTGGCGTTTTTGCGGACGTTGGTCGGCGAGGCAGCGTTGGCGGCGCCATCTGCGCCGGTGCTGGCATGGAGAAACGGCGGGGAGCTGGAAGTGGCGAAAATCAGCGATGATCAGTTTACCGTTTTCTCGAGCATTGACGAATTTCAACAAGCAACGGGCGGCCGCGGAAGCCGATTCTCCGATGACGCTGTCATTGAATGCACGGCGCCGTTTTCACTCGTGCCGCAAGGGATTGTCTTGTTGGATATCGGCCCGCTCGGCGGGCGCGCTTCATCCGACCATGAAGCGCTTGTGTCGTTTTCGCTTGCTGACAGCATTCTTTTTCTTCTCAACGGCGAGGATCCGTTTTCTAGCGCCGATGAACAGTTGATGCTGCAACTTCGCGAGCGGGCGCCGTCTGCGCCGATGTGCGTTTTGCTTCCTCCGGGCGACGGGATGGTGGATGAAGAGGAGACGGCGAGAATCGTTGAGGAAGTGGAAGCGCACGTTCGTACGATCGTTCCGGAAGCCAATGTCATGGTCTATTCGCCGCATGCGCCAAGCCGCAAGCAACAGCAAGCCCTCGTCGGCTGGCTTGAGGAGATGCGCCGATGCGTGTCCCCTGTCCGCCGCGAGGAAGCGATTTTAACGACGATCCGCCAGTTCATCGCTCATTTGTTCCGGCAGCGAGCCGAGGCGGAAAGTCGACTGGAGGAGCTGGTCGTATGGAAAAAAGAAATGGCGGCCAAACTGAGCGGCGCCATTCATCAGCTTGGCGACCTGCAAGAGGAGAAAACGGCCAAAACGGCAAAGTCGTTCCACACCGTCTTGGCGGAAATGCGGGGCGAGCTGTTGACGGCGATTCCCGATCTGTTGCGCAGCATGGCGGATCTTGTGAGCGAAGAAAGCGATTTTTCCCGCTTGCATCTTGAATTGAACGACAAAGCGAACGAACGGCTTCGCGCTTACCTTGATGAAGAGGCGCTGCCAAAGCTGCGCCGCGCCATGGAACAGTGGATTGCAGCGACGGAAGACGAATTCAACGAATGCCAGGTGTTTTTGCATGAAATGGGCGAAGGGTTTAACGCCATGTTCGGCCAGGAACGGCTCAAGCTCGAATGCGATTTTCGCATTCTCGCCGATTGGCGGCGCGATACGGATCGGTTGATCAACGGGGTGCAAGTGGGCAAGGTGAACGTTTTCTTGCGGAGAACGCCAAGCCAGCTGCTGTTGAAAGGGGCGGGCAAACTGCTCGGCGCCTTTGCGCAAAACAAGGCGATGCTGGCGCAAAAGTATAAGCAGTTGATCCAGACGCAAGATTACGCTGAGGCGGTGGAGGCGATCATCCAGCAGTTGCTGCTGCCGTTTGAATGGTTTGCCAAATCGCTTGAGCGTGATGTCACTCAATTTTTCCATGCGCCATTGACGGCGCTCGATGAAACGTTGAAACGGCTGGAGCTGGAGATCGCTGCCCAGGAAGGCGAGCTCAAACATATGCGCAAAAACCCTGAGGCGTACCGCGACCCGCTCGTGCTCTTTGGCATTCGTTTGCGGCAATGCGAGCAGCTGGCGCAGGCGGCATCTGCCGCTGTGCAATTGCTGCAGGACGAAAACAAACCAATCAGTTCGGTCTAATGGTTCCGTGCAAAACCGTGCTTGAACGGAATAAGGCTGCGCCAACGGTCGGGTCTGGCCGCTCGTTTGGCGCAGCCTTATTGTTTAGAGCTGGTGAAACCGATTACGCCAGTTCGAATGCCCAGTTGCCGCTGCGGAAAATCGGCTCGCGCTTCCCGTCTTTCGTCACGCCGTCAATGTTCAGATCAGCTGAGCCGATCATAAAGTCGACGTGGACGAGGCTGTCGTTGACGCCGCGGCGGTCGAGTTCGTCTTTGGACAATGAAGCGCCGCTCTTGATATTGGTCGGATACGCCTTGCCGAGCGCCAAATGGCAAGCGGCGTTTTCATCAAACAGCGTGTTGTAAAAAATGAGATTGGACAGCGACACCGGCGATTGGTGCGGCACGAGGGCGACTTCCCCGAGGCGGCGCGCGCCGTCATCGGTGTCAAGCAAGTGCTTAAGCGTCTCATATCCTTGTTCGGCGCTGAAGTCGACGACTTGACCGTCTTTGAACGTGAGCGTAAACCCATCGATCACGTTGCCGTTGTAATTGAGCGGCTTCGTGTTGCGCACCGTGCCGTTGACGCCGTCTTTATGCGGCATGGTAAACACTTCTTCGGTCGGGATGTTGGGATTGAAGCGCACGCCGCTTTGACTCGTCGCCGCGCCGCCGTGCCAGACGTGCCCGTCGACGAGCTCGACTGTGAGATTGGTGCCGGGCGCTTCGTAAACGAGTTGTTTGTATTGCTTGTTGTTTAAGTAATCGACGATGCGGGCGAGCCGGTCGTTATGTTCGCGCCAGGCAGCGATCGGATCGTCATGATCGATGCGGGTGATGCGGAAAATCGCTTCCCATAATTTGTCGATGGCTTCTTCATCGCGCAGATCGCCAAATACTTTTTGCGCCCACGCCGGTGTGGGGACGGAAATGAGCGACCAGCAGTTCCGGTCGGCCATAATGGCGCTCCGATAGTTGGCGAGCGCTTGCGCCGCTGTTTTATTGGCGGTCGCGATCCGCTTTGGATCGACGTCTTTTAACAAGTCCGGATTCGGGGCGTAAATGGATAAAAAGGCAGCGCCTTGTTCGGCGAGTTCTTCCATCGCTCTTGCCCGCCACATCGGATATTCGGAAAACGCTTCCTCTGGGGCGTGGTGAAATTTAATGTATGTAAGCGCCTCGTCGTTCCACTCGACATACACATGCTTTGCCCCGGTTTCGTACGCCGTTTTGGCGATTTTGCGGACGAGCGGCGCCGCCTCGAGCGGGGCGTTGACGAACAGCGTCTGCCCGGGCTGAATGTTCACCCCGACTTTCACCGCCAGTTCGGCGTATTTGTCCAATTCCTTCTCCCAACGGTTCATCTTCCTCACTCCTTTTTTGGACTGACTCATCTCCACTTTATTATAATTCCCACCGCCTCGCAACTTAGGGAGCTTTACATGTGGATGCTGTCCGGACGAGAGCGAAACGTTCCGATGTAGGACGCGCCTCATATTGGAATAATAGGATGGGTTGACACATATGTAAAGAGTAAAGAAGGTTCCATGGTGAAGACCACCAACTGTCGTTGTCACCGGCACTATCGTCGCAGCCTGATGATAGTGCCATTTTTATGAAAAGGGGGTGGGATGGCGGAGCAAAAAGAGAGGGACGGACTGACAGATCAGGTGTGCGCCTGTGCAAAACCATACCAAACAGGGAGGAACAGCGATGAATGGCATCATCTTGGCGGAACTCGTGCTGTATTGTCTTGTGATGGCGGCGCTTGGCTATTGGTATGGGAAAAAGGAGATGAGCCATTCCGACTTTTTGCTTGGTGGAAAAAAACTTCCCGGTTGGGCGCTCGCGTTTTCCGAGCGGGCGACAGGCGAATCGGCATGGCTGCTGCTTGGCTACACCGGATTCGTGTTTGCGAGCGGCCTTTCTGCCATTTGGGTGGCTGTCGGTATTGTCATCGGCATTGTGTGCGCCTGGCTCTTTTTAGCCGATCGTTTCCGCCAAGAGGCGGAGCGGTACGGAGCGCTGACCTTGCCGGGCTATTTGGCCAAGCGGTTCGGCGCTCACGGGCGGACGATTTTGTGGCTTTCGACGGTCCTTATTTTCAGTTTTATGATGTTTTACTTCAGCGCGCAAATTGCGGGAGCGGGCAAGACGCTGTTTGCGGTGTTTCATATCGACCCGAAGCTTGGGATGGTCATCAGTGTGGCGATTGTCATCATTTTGTCGTACACCGGTGGATTTGTCAGCGTCGTCTGGACGGATATGATTCAAAGTGTGCTCATGTTGGCCACGCTCGTCATTTTGCCCATTGTGGCGCTCGTGGAAATTTATAGCGGCGGGTTGTCGATCAGTGAAGCGCTCCATCACGCGAAACCGGGCCTCGACTCATGGACGGGGGGAGTGACCGGTGTTGCGCTTGGGCTATTGTTGTTTAACAATTTCGCCTGGTTTTTCGGCTACCTTGGCGGCCAGCCGCAACTAAGCGTCCGCTTCATGGCGTTAAAAGACGCCCGCGAAGCGAAAACGGCGAAGACGGTCGCCATCATCTGGACGCTGTTGGCGTATGGCGGCGCCTTTTTGATTGGTCTGGCGGCGGTCGCGCTTTATCAAAATCAATCTTTCGCCGATGTTGAAACGGTGTTGCCGCACATGGCGCTCGATTTATTGCCGCCGTGGCTCGCGGGAGTGCTTTTGTCGGGTATTTTGGCCGCCATCGTGACAACGGCCGATTCGCAGCTGCTCGTGATCACGAGCTCCATCAGCGAAGATATTGTCCGCCGCTCGCTGCGCCTTCGCCTGTCGGAAAAACAGCTTGTCGCGCTTTCCCGCGCGGTGGTGGTCATCGCCGGGCTGCTTGGCTTGGTGCTGGCGATGACATCTGAGTCGCTTGTGTATTTCATTGTCAGTTGGGCATGGGCAGGGATCGGCTGCACGTTGTCGCCGGCGATTTTGCTCTCTTTCTTCTGGAAGCGGTATTCCGGCGTCGGCGTCATCGCAACGATTGTGGCCGGTTTTGTCAGCACGGTCATTTGGATTTCTTCTCCGCTTGAGGCCATCGTTAGCTCGCGGTTTACGACATTTGCCATTGCGCTGGCGGCCGGGGTGCTGTTTAGCCTGTTGTTCCCTGACCGGCAACGGACGAAGTAGCCTGCCACGCGGCTGATACGGATGCCTCCCCCGCGCGTCAGGGGGAGGCATCGCCGTCATGGCTGTTCGCTGTCCAAAAACTGACGCACGATCTCGGCGCATGCCTCTCGGTCGTACCGGTGGTAGAACGTCGTTGCAAACCGAGCCGGATCGCCGAAGAAAAACCGCTCATACAGCGTTTGCCGCGTCCCGAAGGCGCTCATCGCCATATCCCAGGCGAAGCGGAACAGCCGCACCCGTTGTTCGGCGGGAAGCGTCGCCGCTTGCAAGTACCGATCCAAATCTGGACGGAGCGGGGAAGAAAAGTCCGCTTCCGTCGGCAGGCAGACAAGCCCGCTGGCGCCAAGCAGCTGAATGATGTCGGCAAAGCGTGGATACAGGCGCTGGTATAAAAAGGCAGCAGCGTAAAGCGGGGCGGCGTCCGGCACCATTGTGCCGCGCCGGTCTGGTTTGGCATGGAGTTCCGAGGCAAGGAGCATTCCCCTGAGCGCCTCCAAAGCAGCGGCGATTTCTCCGATTTTTTCCTGCACATGCTGGTACCCGCCGATTTGGATCGCCTCGCTAAGCAGTTCCACCGCCCCAAGGAAAAACTCGGTTTTGACAATGCGCCGCGCCAACACTTGATGCAGCAGCATAATGGACAGGTGGGTTTCCTCATCCAGTTCTTTGGCAAGCCAGGCGTTTTTGTAGAAAAATACCCGGTCCCAGGGCACAAGCACTTCATCGAATACGACCATGGCATCGATTTCATCAAAGCGCGAGCCAAGAGGGGCGTCAAACGACGAAGTTCCTGCAGCCAACGGCGGCCGGCAAACGAACTTCAGCCCCGGCGTATTGCTCGGGATGGAAAAGGCGTACATGTATTCATCGCCAAGAAGCGTCCCGCCGGCCGGCAAAACGAGCAGTTCATCGGTCATGCCGCCTTGGGTGGCGAGCAGGCGGGCGCCTTTGATGAGGAGTCCGTCCGCTGTTTCACGGACGACTTTGGCGGCGATCGGCCCGCCGTCTTCTTCCATATAGCCGAGGGAGCGGTTCACTTGCGGATTGACGAACGTATGGGTAAAGGACAAGTCATTGGCGACCGCCCGCTCATATAGACGCTCGATATGCTCGGCATAGGACGGGTGCTGCTGTCCAAAAAAGTCAGCCGCAGAGGCAAGTGCCATCACCGCGGTATTCATGTAATCAGGAGAGCGCCCCATCATCCCGGCGGTCAGGCGTGCCCATTCCTGAAACGCCAAGCGCCGGTGTTCGAGATCTTCTTTTGTCATCGGCCGCAAAAACGATGCGCCGGCCAGTTCCCCCGTTGATGTGTGGAATGTCAGCACCGGCTGCTTCGTTGGGTCGTGCTGGGCATCGTATAGACGCGCCTGGCTTCGGATCGCGCCGGCGAAGGCCGGGTGCTCCGACAACTTTCCCACGACCCGCTCGCCGTTGATCCATACATTGGACCGAAGATGGTCAATGCGCTCGATATATTGGGTTCCGTTAATAATGGCCATAGTTTCCATCCCCTTTTTCCGTAAAAGCCGTTTATGACCATTGTATGCGCGCCTAGGAAAAAGGGGAGGGATTCATTCACGGACGAAACAGGCTACTTCCGTCCGGTTGCGCCCGTTTTGCTTGGCCCGATAAAGCGCCTGATCGGCAAGGGAAAGAAGGGACTCCGCGCCTTCATTTGGCTGTGGGACGGCGACGGCGGCTCCGACGCTGACCGTAACAACACAAGCAGCAGGGGAGGAATCGTGCGGAATGGCGAGCCGTTCGACGTTTGCCCGCACCGCCTCAGCGGCAGCCGCTGCTTCGGACGGCGAAGTGTGCGGCAAAATGACGGCAAATTCCTCACCCCCATAGCGCGCTGCCGTCCCGCCGTATTGCTTGGCTGTTTGTTCAAGCGACAAGGCGACTTTGCGCAAACAGTCGTCCCCGCATTGATGGCCGTACGTGTCGTTGAACCGTTTGAACGCATCGATGTCGACCATCATGACGGCAAACGGCGCTTTCTGCCGCTTTGTGCGTTCCCACTCGCTGGCGAGGCGCTCATCGAATGAACGGCGGTTGGCGATGCCGGTCAATCCGTTTTCCTATGGATAAAGACCTAATGCTTAATATTGTGAATGGATCTCGTAGTCATAATTCCACCATAACTTTTTGAATATATTGTGAAATAGTGAGCAAATATGCTCCGCCAGACGAAAAAAACGATTAAGATAAAAGTGTAAAGAACATTTTCTAAAACGAAAGGGGAGAAATACGATGGTTGTCAAATGGTTGCGCGAGCACGTCACAGCGTCGTGGTTGATGATGGTGTTCCGGTTGTATTTAGGGTATGAGTGGGTAATGGCGGGATGGGGGAAAATCACGCAAGGGTTTGACGCCACCGGATTTTTAAAAGGAGCGTTGGCGAAAGCCGCTGGGGAACATCCGGCCGTGCAAAGCTGGTGGGCGGCGTTTATCGAACACGTGGCGTTGCCGAATGTCGGATTGTTCAACGTTCTTGTGCCATGGGGTGAATTTCTCGTCGGGATCGCGCTCATTCTCGGATTGTTTACGACGTTTGCCGCCCTCATGGGAGCTGTGATGAACTTCGCCTTCATGTTCTCAGGCACGACGAGCACGAACCCGCAAATGGTGCTTCTTACCGTCTTTCTCCTCGTCGCCGGGGCCAATGCGGGACGATACGGCTTGGATCATTGGGTGCTGCCATATCTCCGCCACTGGTGGAGGGATAAAACGCATCGTCCACACCGACCGGCCGCAGCGCATCAATGACCGTCACCAAGCCGCATGCGCTGCTTCAGGCTTCCTCCTTTTCCGAACGGCCGCTCCTTCTCCAATGTGGAAGGGGGCGGCCGTTTGCTGCGTCGAAGAAAATGGTTGGCTGTTCGAGAAAGGAAATTGACGAATGACGGCGAAATGATATGCATATGGATGAAGCAGGAGACATGAACAAGTATTTGAAAGCGTTTTCTGCAAGGTAACATACTAACCATTCAGTATTTTTTTATAAGGGATGGTGAAACGAATGAATGAAACACGCCCATACTGGCCGAGCGGGCTGCCGAAGGAACTCCGCTATGAGCTCGGCGAACAGCCGCTCTATGGCTATTTGCGCCATCGCGGCGAACGCGAGGAAAACGAGCCGGCGTACATTTTCTATAACAAGGTGATCACGTGGGGAACCTTGCTCGATCACGTTCACCGTTTTGCCCGCTATTTGCGGGAAAAAGGGGTGGGGAAAGGAAGCTATGTCGCTTTGTACATGCAAAACTGCCCGCAATACATCATCGCTCACTTTGCCGTTCAGCAGCTCGGCGGCATTGTCGTCCCGCTCAACCCGATGTACCGCGAATCCGAGCTCGCCTATTTTTTCGCTGAAGTGCCGCTTGCCGGCATCATCGCCGGAGAGGAAGGAGTGCCGCGCGTTCGACAAGCGGAACAACAAACAGCGCCGTTGTCGTTTACCGTATCGTGCCATTACGGCGAGTACCCTGATCCATCTGGAGAGATCCCACTTTGCGAGGAGGTGCTGCAACCGAAGCAGGCGTGTGAAGGCGTGGATGAGTTCGCCGCCATCATCGCCGCTTATTTGCCGTTTGATGAAGCCGCCCCTATTGACTTATGGAACGATGTCGGGCTGATCATTTTTACCTCAGGGACGACCGGACGGCCGAAAGGAGCGATGCTGACATACGGCAACGCGCTGTTTAAGACGGCTGCATCCGCGCAGGCGAACCGGCTGACGGAAAAAGCGGAAGTGCTGATGGCCCATTCGCCGCTTTGCCATATTGCCGGGATGGTGATGGGGTTGAATACCCCGGTGTATACCGGCCACCCGTGCGTGCTGTTCACCCGCTTTGACCCGTTGGCGACGATCAAGGCCATCGAAACGTACAAGGTGACCGCTTGGTACAGCATCGCGCCGATGAACGCTGCTATATTGCAAGTGCTGCCTACGACTTCGGCTGATGTGTCAAGTTTAAAGCGCAATTTGGCCACCAGCTTCGGTCTGCCGGTGACGAAAGACCTTGCCGAGCGGTGGGCGGAAGCGACCGGCGGCTGCCTGTTGTACGAAGCCGCCTACGGGTTGAGCGAGACGCATACGTGCGACACGTTTATGCCGGATGACCGTGTGAAATTTGGATCGTGCGGCATCCCGACATATGAGACGGACATTCGCATCATCGACCCGGAAACGAAACGGGAGCTTGGGCCTGGGCAGTCGGGGGAAATTGTCGTCAAAAATCCAGGTGTCTTTAAAGGCTACTTCCGGCGCGATGACGCGACGAACGAGACGCTGAAAGACGGGTGGGTGTACACGGGCGATATCGGGTATGTTGATGAAGACGGCTATTTGTATTTCCAAGGGCGGTTGAAAGAAATGATCAAAGTGTCCGGCTACAGCGTCTTTCCGGAAGACGTCGAGGCGCTGTTGAACGAACATCCGGCCGTCAAGCAATGTGCGGTCATCGGCGTGCCTGACCCGATGAAAGGGGAAGTGCCGAAAGCGTTTGTCGTGCTTCATGATTCGCGCAAAGGAAAGGTGGCGCCGTCTGAGTTGATCGAATGGGCGAAAGCGCATATGGCGGCGTTCAAGTATCCGCGTTATATCGAATTCATCGATGAATTGCCGGCGACGCCGTCAGGCAAAGTATTGCGAAAGCTGCTTCCGAGGGAATAACATCGCGGCGGGGTTTTGGCGCGGGCCGCCCCGCCTTTTCCGAAAAAAAGGGGGGATCACGGTGGACAATTTGCGGCAATTAACAGACGAACTGATGGCGAAAAAAGCGCGCGCCGTGTTGGGCGGCGGCGAAGAGAAAATCGCCAGGCAACATGAAAAAGGGCTGCTGACGGCCAGGGAGCGGATCAGCTTGCTTGTGGATGCAGGAACTTTTATCGAGTTCGGACAGCTGAACACATCCGATCAGCCCGGCTTGGAAGAAACGACGTACGGGGATGGACTTGTCGCCGGCATCGGCAAAGTGGACGGCCGCCCGGCGGTCATCATCGCCGGGGATAAGACGGTGCTCGCGGGAACGGAGGGGAGCGTTCATTTGCGCAAGTCGCGGCAAATGCATGCGCTGGCCGTAAGAAACGGCTTGCCGATGTTTTTTCTCCATGAAGGCGGCGGGTTGCGCATGCCGGATGGGATGGGCTCGGACGGGATCAGCGACAAATTGTTTCCTCGCGAGCTGCTCACCCACCACCGGCAAGTGCCGACGATGGCGGCAATTTTGGGGGACAGCTACGGCGGGCCGACATGGACGGCGGTCAGCTGCGACTTTGTCACGCAGCTGAAGGGGACGTGCATGGCGATCGCTGGACCGCGCATGCTTGAGTTGGCCAACGGGCAGCGCGTCGCGCCGGAAGAGCTCGGCGGCGTCGACATCCACCATCAATACACCGGACAGATTGACGCCGATGGCAAGACAGAGGCAGAATGCATTGGGCAACTAAAAAGGTTTTTTTCGTACATGCCGCAAAACGCGAACGAGCGGCCGCCGCTGCGGAAGACGGACGATGACCCATACCGGATGGTTGAGGAAGTGTTTTCAATTTTGCCGGACAAACGTAGCCGCGTCTATGATATGCGAAACATCATCGCCTGCCTTGTTGATGAAGGGGACTATTTTGAGTACCAGAAACAATTCGGCAAGGCGCTGATCGCCGCTTTGGCGCATCTAAACGGCCATGTCGTCGGCATCATCGCCAATCAGCCCAACCAATACGCAGGAGCGCCCGGGCCGCAGGAATGTCAAAAGGCGACGGAATTCATTTGCTTGTGCGACTCATACCATATTCCGCTCATCTTTTTGCATGACACACCGGGGTTTCGCATCAGTGTCGAGGCGGAAAAAGCGAAAATGGCGACGAAAATCATGGTGTGGAATCAGGCGCTGGCGCTATCCACTGTCCCGAAAATCTCCGTTGTCATCCGCAAAAGCATCGGCGCGGCGTACGGCAATATGTGCGGGCCGGGGATGGGAGCGGATGTTGTTGTCGCTTGGCCGAGCGCGGAAATCAATTTCACCGGTCCGGAAGTCGGCGTCAACGTCGTATACGGCCGCGAACTTGAACGCGCCGACCACCCGCACGAGCGGCGTCAGGAGCTGCTCAAGCAGTGGTCGTTTGACAGCTCGCCGTATGGAGCGGCGCGCAAACATTTGATCGATGACGTCATCCATCCAGCAAAGACGCGGAAATTCCTTTGCCAGACACTTGAATATTTGCTGACATCGAAGCGCGAAAAAAGCGAGCGGCTGCTCGCCGCTTGGCCGACGGGGTTTTAATGGAAGCTAATGGGAAATCCCCCCTCTGCCAGTGGTGGAGGGGGCTGTGCTTGGCTATTTCTCTTCCATGGAGGGGGAGCAGCCGCCCGTCGCATGTGAGATATGAAAAGTCGAAAAATACATTGACAATCCAATGGAAATGGAATATTCTTTAATTAGAAAGATGTCTAAATATCGAATGTTTTTGTCCGTATTTAGATAATTTCCTAAATGTCTAACTATAGACCGGCATGAAAAATCGTTTGCATGCGCCGCACGCGAAGCTGTGATAAACGAAAGATGCCCCTTTAGCGGTTTATCCAACGAAAACTCGTTTGCAAGGTGGAATCGCCATTGTCATTCAACGAAGCGTTTAAAGCGATCGCCGATCCGACGCGGCGGAAAATTTTATCCTTGTTGCGGAACGGGGAGTTGACAGCAGGGGAGATCGCTTCGCATTTTGATATGCAAAAACCGAGCGTCTCGCATCATTTGAAAATTCTCAAACAGGCTGATTTGGTGCAAGACCGGCGTGAGGGACAGCATATCTACTACTCTCTGAACACGACGGTGTTTCAAGATTTGCTGCGCTGGTTTTACGATTTTGTCGAAAGGGGAGAGAAACATGTGGAAGAGTAATCGGCTTGCGATCATGCTTACAGTTTTCGCCTATGTCATCAGTCTGGCTGCCATTCCTTATTTGCCGGATCAAGTGGCCATTCACTGGAACGCAGCGGGTGAAGCCGACGGCTTCAGCAACAAATGGTTGGGTGCCTTCCTTCCCCCCTTATTGATGACACTTCTCATCATGTTGATGGGAGTGTTGCCGAAGTTTGACCCGAAAAAAGAAAGTTACGGCCGTTTTCAAAAAAGCTATCGCATTGTCAACGCGGCGCTCGCCTTCTTTTTCTTGCTCCTGCATATCGCAACATTGGCGTACAATCTCGGAGTTCCGGTCGATGTTGGACGGCTTGTGCCGATTGGTGTCGGAGTGCTGTTCATCGTGTTGGGAAACTACATGCCGAAAATCAAACCGAATTATTTTATCGGCATCCGCACGCCGTGGACGTTGGAAAGCGAGGCCGTTTGGAACAAAACGCACCGCCTTGGCGGCAAGGTGTTTATCGCGATGGGGATTTTGTCGATGCTCACCGCGTTTTGGCGCGGAGAGATGAGGGCTGTTTTGTTTCTCGTCATCATCGTTGTCGGCAATTTGTATCTCATCGTTCAATCGTTTCTTTATGAGCAGCAAGAACAGCGCAACCGTTCATAAATAAGCGGCAGGGGGGAGAGGGACGTGGGAATGATCGGTGCGGCGGTGCAGCTTGCCATTTCACTGCTTGTTCCTGTTGGTCTCGCATGGTACGGGAGAAAAAAAGGATGGCTTTCATGGAAAGCGCTCGGCGTCGGGGCTGTTGTGTTTCTCGTTTTCTCACAAGTATTGGAAAAAGCGCTGCACATCGCTGTGCTCGAACCGGGCCGGCCAGCGTTAAAAGGAACAGACAGCGTTTGGCTCTTTGTCCTGTACGCCGCGCTCGCCGCTGGCGTGTTTGAAGAACTTGGCCGCTATGTCGGGTTCCGTTGGCTGCTAAAGCAACATCGCGGATATGGCGATGGTTTATCATTCGGGCTTGGGCACGGCGGGACGGAAGCGGTATTGCTCGGGGCGGTTGGCGCGGTCAATGTCATCGTGCTTGCGAGCTTGATTCAATCCGGATCATTCGACAAAACGATCGCCCCATCGCTTCCGGCAGGACAGGCGGAGCTGATCAAGGAGCAAGTGTTGCACACGCCGTTTGCGATGTACGTGTTAGGCGGCTTGGAACGGCTGTTTGCGTTTACAGTGCACGTGGCGCTGTCGCTCCTCGTTTTGTTTGGGGTGCGGGAGAAGCAATTCCGCTATGTCCTGTACGCCATTTTGATCCATGCGGCGATGGACGTGATGCCGGCGCTTTACCAAGCGAAAGTGGTCACGAACGTTTGGGCGGTCGAAGCGGTGCTGCTTGTTTGGGTGCTCGCCGCTGTTTCGTTCATCCGCCGCATACAACCGGCATTCGAACAGGGAGGGGAAAACCGATGATTCGTGTCAAACGGCTTGACCATGTGCAAATTTGCATTCCGTTTGGCGCCGAAGACGAAGCGCGCGCCTTTTACACCGGTGTGCTTGGTTTTCAAGAAATCGAAAAGCCGGCATCGCTGAAAGGAAACGGTGGGCTTTGGTACAAAGTCGGCGATATCGAGCTCCATATCGGGGCGGAACAACGCGACGGCTACAACAGCAAAAGCCACCCCGCTTTCGAAGTGGAAGATGTGGAAGCGGCGCGCCGTTATTTGGAAGAGCACGGCGTCGCGACGCAAGACGAAAAACCGATCCCAGGAGTGAAGCGCTTTTCATTTCGCGATCCGTTCCGCAATCGGATCGAGCTGTTGGAAAAAATCAGGTGAAACCGTGCTTGAGGCGAGAAGGGCCGCTTTCCCCTTCGCTATCGTAAACCCGTCTCATTTGGGGCATGCTAGGGATGAAGGAGGGGAGGGCGATGAAACGGAAACCGGACAACCAACGCGCCGGGCATCCGGCCCGCGCCGCCGACACACGGACGGCAGGCCGGACAGCGATGAAGGAACAAACGGTGCAAGAGGCCTACAAAGAGCGGGAAGAGCTGACAGCCGATTCAATCAAAAAGCGGGAGAAAGGGCGATTCCTTTCTCTCGCTTTTTTGCGGTTAAGCATGCTCCTCTAAGCTTGCGACCGGCACGCTTTGCTTTTGATTTGGGTTGTCAAGCGGGTGGATCGTTGCTACGCCTTTTTGTTGGTCAACATGCTCAATGTAAATGCGCTGGCCGTTGTACGTGACGTTTGCCATCACCGGCGACGACGCGATTTCTTGCGCCCGACGGACGTCCATTTCCACCACCTCCTTTTTGCCGATAACACGCATAGTATGACATGTCTGCGATTGAACTATGCATGCGGTCGAGGGTGGAAAAGAATAATTTCCAAAACAATGTGCTAAATAATCAATTAACAAAACCGATCATCTTTTCCTAGCCGAGTTGCGGGTTTTAATGTAAACTATTTTTTATAAACAGTTTACATATAAGGAGGGATAGGGATGAAAACCGAACTGACCGTCAAACTGCACGAATGGGAACAAAAAGTGCAAAAACGCCAGCTGCGCCGGGCAGAGGCTTCAGGCGCTACGGTCATCCTGAACGGAAAGCCGATGTTGAATTTAGCGTCCAATAATTATTTAGGGTTGGCGGATGATAGGCGGCTCATCGAAGCGGGCTGCGAAGCGATGCGGGCCTACGGAGCCGGAGCGGGCGCGTCGCGGCTCGTCGTCGGCAATCATCCGCTCTATGAGCGGGCGGAAGCCGCATTGAAACAATGGAAAAGAGCAGAAGCGGCGCTTATTTTCAACAGCGGCTATACAGCCAACATCGGCGTGTTGACAGCGTTAATTGGCCGAGATGATCTTGTCTTTAGCGATGAGTGGAACCATGCGAGCTTGATTGATGGCATCCGCTTGAGCAAAGCCGCCTGTTTCTGCTATCGGCATAACGACATCGATCAGCTGGAATCATTGTTGAAGCAATCTCCGCCCGATAAGCGGAAATGGATCGTCACCGATGCCGTCTTCAGCATGGACGGCGATCTAGCGCCACTACCGAAGCTTGTCGAGTTGAAACGGCGCTACCGCGCGATATTGATTGTCGATGAAGCGCACAGCGGCGGCGTGTTTGGACCGAACGGCGAAGGGCTGCTTCACCATTTCGGGCTTGAGAAGGAAGAGGATGTAATCGCCATCGGCACCTTCAGCAAAGCGCTTGGCAGCTTTGGCGCGTATGTAACAGGAGAGCCGTGGCTGGTCGACTATTTGATCAACAGCGCCCGCAGCTTCATTTTTACCACCGCCTTGCCGCCGGCGGTTCTCGCCGCCAATGAAGCGGCTATTCATATCGTTCAATCCGAGCCAAAGCGGCGCGAGCGGCTGCACGCCTTAAGCGAACAGTTCCGCACGAAACTGAAACAGCTTGGGTTTGACACCGGCGGCAGCGAGACGCCGATCGTTCCGGTGATCGTCGGCCCGAACGACCAGGCTGTGGCGATGAGCGAGTTGCTGCAGGAAGCGGGCCTTGCCGCAATCGCCATCCGGCCGCCGACCGTCCCTGAGGGAACGGCGCGCATTCGCTTTTCCATCACCGCCGCGATGACGGAAGAAGACATTGATATGGCGGTTGACCGTATCGCTTGGGCAGGAAGGCAGATTGGATTGATTTCATAGGGAAAAACGGCGTCACGAGGAGGAAACGCGTGAGAGAACAAAAAAACCAGCCGAACGTTTTTTCGGCTGGTTTCCTTCGATCGGGATGACAGGATTTGAACCTGCGACCCCACGCACCCCATGCGTGTGCTCTACCAAGCTGAGCTACATCCCGAAATGGATGGTGAGACATCTTCAATTATACAAGAAAAGCAGGACAAAATCAATGGCGAATTTTGCGTTGAGTTGGAAAAGGATGCCGTTGAAAGACTAGTGGCATCCTTGTTGCTGACAAGTCTGTTTTTTTCTGTTTTCATGCTCCTTTGAACGTATCTTCCTCTGTCTGTCCGCCCCTGCTTTTGCGACAGAGAATTCGCCATTGATTATACGACAAAGCATGCAAGATGTCCCGCTAAAGAACTCGTGATGGGAAACGAGTTGTTCAGCAGAGACTCTTTTTAAGTTGAGAAACTTTGCAAAATCGACTCGCCTTCCGCCACAAAAACCGCCGATAGGCCAAAAAGAATGGTTTTCCCCGTCTTCTACACGCCTTGGAAAACGAGCGTGGTGTCAATCGTTCCGATCACAGAATCGAACGTTTCGCCGCAGGCGATGATCGTCTCGGCGTATCGATCATGTTCGAGTGTGCACTGACGGATCGTTTTGTTGTATGGGTCAACGATCCAGTATTCTTCCACTCCGTAGGCGCAGTACAAATCTTTTTTCAGTGTCACATCGATTTTGTAGGTTGACGGGCTGACCACCTCGATGACGATGAGCGGCCGCCCCTTATAGCCGCCGATGATTTTTTCCGGCCGTTCGCAATAGACAGCGACATCCGGCTGGATAAACTCGTTCATCACGTTTCCGTTCTTCTCGAGTTTCACGGACAAGTTGGAAATCGGTTGACATGGGCTTTTTCCTTTGATCACGGAAACAAGATTGTCGCAAACGATTTGATGTTCCCATGACGGGGATGTGGACATGTTGATGGCTTCTTGCACGCTCCTCACCTCTTTTTCATTATACTTGAAACGGTTCTCCTTTGTCTGCAACGGGTTGTGGAGAAAAAGAAAACGCTAGGTTGCCAGGTGGTATTCAAGTATACTAAAAAGAAAAGAGGAAAGGAGGCCGTTTTCATGCGAGCGCCGGGAAAAGGGCAGCCGTTCACTTATGCGCAATATATGTTGCTCGACGAAGATGTACGCTATGAGGTCATTGACGGCCAAGTCTTCAACATGTCCCGCGCTCCGACGCCGAAACATCAGGCCGTGCAACGTGAATTGTTGGTGGAATTTGCGACATATTTGCGGGGGAAAACATGCACCGTATTTGGTGCTCCGATCGACGTTTGTTTGGCGGATCGGGATGATCCGGAACAAATTCGCGAATGGGTTGAGCCAGATCTTGTCGTTGTCTGCGACAAAAGCAAAATTCGCGAAAAACGAATTGTCGGCGTGCCGGATCTCGTTGTGGAGATTATTTCAAAATCGACGGTGCGCAAGGACAAAATTGTCAAATTTCACCGTTATGAGCGGGCAGGGGTGAAAGAATATTGGATTGCCGATCCGATGAATGAGACGATTGATGTCTATGTGCTCGAAGAAGGAAGATTCCGCCATCAAGGGATGTATGTCCGCGATGATACGATTCCTGTCCGTCTGTTTCCCGGATTTGCGATCGAATTAAAAAACGTATTTGCCGAAGAAGAATAAGAAAAACGGCTGCTGTTCAAACAGCAGGTTCAGGCCGCCGACTGGAGGAGAGCGGGGCGGTTTTTGCCGGCGGTCCGCTTGGCGAGGGCAAAGCGCCCCCCCTGTCTGAAATCGCCGCTGTTTGCATCGTTTGGGCATAGAAACGGAAAAAACAGGCGATACTAACGATCGGTGATGCCTGTGTACAGTCAAGAACAATTGGTCCGCTTTGTCGAAGAAGCGAAACAGTACGCCCGCTATGGAAAAGTAGCCGATTACATTCCCGCCTTGGGCAAGGCCGATCCAAATGAACTGTCAGTTGCCGTTTACACCCCGGACGGCAAGGTGGCAAGCGCCGGGGATGTGACGGTGAAAGTGACGCTGCAAAGCATTTCCAAAATTCTTGCCCTGGCCCTTGTGTTGATGGATCACGGAGAAGATGAAGTGTTCCATAAAGTCGGCATGGAGCCGACGGATTATCCGTTTCATTCCATTGCCAAATTAGAGGAAAAGCCTGCCAAGCCGCTGAATCCGATGATTAATGCCGGCGCGCTTGTCGTCACGTCGATGATTCAAGGCGGCTCGGTGTCCGAACGGCTGGAACGGCTGTTGGCGTTTGTTCGCCGATTGGCGGGCAACGAACAGATCGCGTATTCGGAGGAAGTGGCCCGCTCCGAATTTGAAACCGCGTTTTTGAACCGTTCGCTTTGCTATTTTCTCAAGCAGCATCGTATCATTGACGAAGATGTCGAAGAGCTGATGGATTTGTACACGAAGCAGTGCGCCATTGAAATGACGTGCATCGACCTGGCGCGCATCGGCTTGGTGTTCGCGCTTGACGGGCGCGACCCGCATTCGGGCGAGCCGATCATGCCGCTTGATGTCGCCCGCATTTGCAAAACATTTATGGTCACGTGCGGCATGTACAACGCATCCGGCGAATTTGCCATCAAAGTCGGCATCCCGGCGAAAAGCGGCGTTTCAGGCGGCATTCTCGCTGCCGTCCCGGGCCGGTGCGGCATCGGTATTTTCGGCCCGGCTCTCGATGATAAAGGGAACAGCGTGACCGGGGTGAAACTGCTCGAGCGGCTGTCAAAAACGTATTCATTAAGCATTTTCTAAGGAGGAAATCACGATGAAAACATTTACGGTCCAGTTTCACCGCGAAGACGACGTCGAAGCGATGAACGTCGGCAAGTTGAGCCAAGAGGATTTTGACAAGGCGACCGAAGGCGGGACGCGGCATTTGTTTGACCTTGACACCAATATCGGCTATTTCGTCTTTTTCGACGCTGAGGACAACGAAGGCAACGTATCGTATTTAATGCTTCAATATGAAGAAGACAACGAAGACCCGAGCGCGTGCTACAGCTTTGAGCTGAAAGACTTTTACGAATTTATGGCGCTGTATTTGAACGACCTTGAATTCGCCGACGAAGAAGAAATGACGGAAGACGGCGAAGAGGAATACGGACCGATCCACCACCTGGCGCATTTGCTTTATCATATCGTCGAGGAAGGGAAGACGGTGGAGGTGTGAAGGAACATCCCAAGCGAGTTTGCTTGGGGTTCTTTGTTTATAAAGCAAAAAAAGCATTTAGGGACTTGACGAACGATTTTTCGGCAATGTAAGATGATTTTGTAATCGATTACATAACCAAGGTGCAAAAAGAAGCTGGCAAAGCGGGCAGGGTGACCGACGGCCTAGACAGGTTGCTTTGGTTGAACAGGGAAGCATGGGAACACTGCATTCAGCTTCGAGAGGAAAGAAAAAAGCGGACATGAGGGTGTTCATCGTTTTGTATGTAATCGATTACAAAGAATGTGTATAGACAAGCAGTGGGGGATGCCAAGTCAAACGTCAATGGATGTCATGTCCAGGAGGTGATTGGGGCAGTCGAAGCAACCACTATACGCGATGCCATGCGGTGTTTGACAAATCCAAAATTTAAAGGGGGAGAATCATGGTGAAAAAGACACTCAAAACATCGGCTGTTTTGTTAGCGCTTACGATGGGGCTCGCGGCATGCTCCGGCGGCCAAAGCGAGAGCCAGACGGGCCAAGACAGCAAAAACGAAGAAGGGAAAACGAGCCAGTCTGAAAAAGTGAAAATTGTCTATGCCCGCGGCCAAGATTCCACGAAAGCCACCGAAAAAATCATTGAAGCGTTCGAGAAAACGCACCCGAACATCGATGTGGAATTTCGCGAAATGCCGGCTGACACCGGGAAGCAGCATGATGCTTACGTTACGATGTTAAATGCGCAGTCATCGGAAATCGATGTCATGGATCTTGACGTCATTTGGCCGGCGGAGTTTGCACAAGCGGGTTATACGCTGCCGCTCGACCGTTTTATTGAGAAAGACGGCATTGACCTCAGCAAATACAACCAAGGGGCGCTTGCGGCCGGCAACTTTAATGGCAAGCAATGGGCAATGCCGAAATTTATTGACACCGGTATGCTGTTTTATCGCACCGACCTCGTGCCTGAGGAGAAAGTGCCGAAAACATGGGATGAATTGTTAAAGACGGCAAAAGAGCTGAAAGGAAAAGGCGGCACGAAGTTCGGTTATTTGATGCAGGCCAAGCAGTATGAGGGGCTCGTCTGCAACGCGGTAGAATTTATCGCTTCGTATGGAGGGAAAATTGTCGACGAAAACGGCAACGTCGTCGTCAACAGTCCCGAAGCTATTAAAGGTTTGAAAAAAATGGTCGAAATCGTTCAATCGGATGTCGTGCCGAGCAACGTGACAACGTTTATGGAACCGGAATCCCATACCGCGTTCATTGAAGGACAATCGCCGTTTATCCGCAACTGGCCATACCAGTACGCTTTAGCCAACGATCAAGAGCAATCGAAAATCGTTGGCAAAGTCGGCGTGGCTCCGCTTCCGGCCGGAGACAAAGGTTCGGCTGCCGCGCTGGGCGGCTGGATGACCGCGATCAACAAATATTCGAAACATCCGAAAGAAGCATGGGAATTTGTCAAATTTATGACGGGGCCGGAGGGGCAAAAAATTTCTGCGATTTACGGCGGTTTAGCGCCAACGCTTCCGGAATTGTTTAAAGATCCAGATGTCTTAAAAGCCAATCCGTTCTTTGCGGAAGAAGGATTTGTCAATGCGTTGAACGCCGCTGTGCCGCGCCCGGTCGTCCCGAACTATCCAGAAATTTCGGAAATCATCCAAATCAACGTATCGAAAGCGCTGGCCGGGGAGCTGACGGTCGAACAAGCTGTGGCCAATATGGAAAAAGAAATGAAAGCAGCCTTGAATAAGTAAGTCGAATGACTGGGTCGGCGCTTGTGGCCGATCTGAATCCGGCCAACGCCGGCCAATGCCCCATCAGCCAAACAAAGAACGCCATGTTGTTTGACCACTTTCGGTTCATTAGCCTTCAGGCCGTCATCTGCCCGGTGCTGAAGGCTAATATCCTTTTCCAAGCAGAAGGGAGAGAACAGCGATGAGGAATGAAAAGCGAATGGAGCGCCTATTAGGCTATTCGCTCGTCGCGCCGGCCATGCTGCTCATTTTGGCGATCGCCATTTGGCCTGTCATCCAGTCCTTTTATTACAGCTTGTTCGACTATCGGCTCAACGACCCGACCAAATCGTCGATTCACTGGAGTTACAGCCTCGATCTGGAAGGATATCTACAAAACTATCCGTTCCTCAAAAGCGCTCTTAAGCAGGAAATGGCGGCTGCGGATGGACAAACGAAACAAACGTTGGCGCAAATCGAACAAAAGCTCGCGAAACTGGACGCGGCGATCCGTTCGAATGATCAAGTGGCAAGGCAATATGACAAAGTGAACGAAGTGCTCGACAATTTCGAGACGCCAAGCGATGAGCTGAAGATCGCCGAGCTGGACAAACAGACGGCCGAGCGGCTGACCGACACGGTTCATGATGTCGTCCGAGCGCTGAAGGAGATGAAAAAAGCGGGCGAACTGCAGCAGGCGGATAAAGTCGTCGGCTTGGCCGAAGGGCTCGAAGGGGTTGTGATCGAGCCGAACTTTGTCGGCCTCAAGCATTATAAGGACAGCTTCAGCGACATGCGCTTATGGAAGGCGTTATGGAATACGACGTTCTTTACGGTCGTGTCGGTCGCCATTGAGCTAGTGTTAGGGCTCGGAATTGCGTTGCTCATCAATAAGGCCTTTTTTGGACGAGGGGTGGTGCGGGCGACGATTTTGATTCCGTGGGCGATTCCGACTGCCGTATCGGCGCTGATGTGGAAATTTTTATATGATGGACAAAACGGCATTGTCGCCCATTATTTTGAAACAATCGGTTTGGTCGACCGGATGGGAGATTTGTTGACGACGGAAGCGGGGGCGATGTTTGCGGTCATTTTTGCCGATGTATGGAAGACAACCCCTTATATGGCGCTTTTGCTGCTGGCCGGGCTGCAAACGATTCCGAGTTCGTTGTATGAGGCCGCCTCGATCGACGGGGCCACCAAATGGCAGCAATTCACCCAAATCACGCTGCCTATGTTAAAATCAAGCATTTTAGTCGCATTGTTGTTCCGCACGCTCGATGCGTTCCGCGTGTTCGACCTGATTTACGTCTTAACCGGCGGAGGGCCGGCGAACTCGACGGAGACGATTTCGATTTTAGCGTATAAAGTCATGTTCTCGCAGACGAATTTCGGCGCGGGGTCGGCGCTGGCGGTCGTTGTATTTCTCTGCGTAGCCATCATTTCGATGATTTATATTAAGTGGCTTGGAAAGGATTTGCTGTCTGACAGCGCGAGTGTGAAACGATAAGCGAGGTGGGATCATGACGAAAAAAGCAGGTCCGCTCTTTTACGTGTTTTTAGCCCTGTTTGTGTTCTTTGTGATGTTTCCGTTTTTATGGGTTTTGCTCAGTTCCATTAAGCCGCTTAGCGAATTGTTTGGCGACAAAGCGTTCGATTGGTTGACGAGCCATCCGACCTTAAAATCCTATGTATCGGTCTTTGTCAATTACCCGTTTTTGCGCTATTTATGGAACAGCACGGTCGTGGCGACCATTACGACGGTGTATACGGTCTTTGTCGCCGCGTTTGCGGCTTATGCGATCGCGCGCCTTGAATTTAAAGGCAAGACGGTCATTCTCGGCTTGGTGTTGGCTGTATCCATGTTTCCGCAAATTGCCACCATTTCTCCGATTTACATGTTTGTGAAAAAGTTCGGGTTGACGAACAGCTACTTAGGATTGATCATTCCGTATACGACGTTTGCCTTGCCGTTGTCGATTTGGCTGCTTGTCACCTTTTTCCGTAAGATTCCGTTTGACTTGGAAGAAGCGGCGAAAATGGACGGGGCGACGCCGATGCAGACGTATTTTAAAATCATTTTGCCGCTCGCTGTGCCAGGGGTGTTTACGACGTCCATTCTCGTCTTCATTGCCGCATGGAACGAATTTTTATTTGCCTTGACGATCAACACAGCGGAAACATACAAAACCGTTCCGGTCGGCATTGCCATGTTCCAAGGCCAGTATACGATCCCGTGGGGCGAAATTTCTGCAGCCACCGTGGTGGTGACGATCCCGCTTGTGATCATGGTGCTGTTGTTTCAGCGCCGCATCGTCTCTGGGCTCACGTCCGGCTCGGTAAAAGAATAAAGAACGAACATGAAAAAGGATGCCAGGTGAGCATCCTTTTGTTTTTTGGGTAATGCCCATTTTGAAACACGAAACAGAGGAGGAGCAGTTCTATCCGCTTCACTCCGTTCATATGTTAATGACAGACGGCTGGCGGGGAGGGATGCGCAAAGGAAAATCTACACAGACAATATTCTGAATATTAGAAAAATATAGCTGTCAGACCGGAAGGGGGTGGAATTTCATTTTACTCTTTTTTGCACCAATCAAGAGGAGGGGAAGGCGTGCGATTTGACCGTCCGTTTGAACAGTATGCACTTGGCGAGCGCCACCGTTCGCGCGGGCGGACGATTACCGAAGCTGATATTGTGCAGTTTGCCGGCGTTTCCGGTGATTTTTATCCGCTCCATCTCGACCGCGAGTACGCACGGCAGACGCGGTTTGGCGAACGGATCGCCCACGGGATGCTGACAATGTCGGTGGCGACGGGACTATGGGTGATGGAGCCGGGATGTGTGCTCGCTTTTTACGGCATCGACGCGCTCCGCTTCGTCCGTCCGGTGAAAATCGGCGATACGATTTACGTGGAATCGGAAGTGAAGCGGTTGACGGAACGGGGCGAGGAAGCCGGGCTCGTCACGGTGCATCAGCGGATTGTCAACCAGCGGGAAGAAACGGTCGTCGATGCCGTTGTGCATGTGCTTGTAGCGCGGGAAGGGAAAGCTCCATGACGGGCTTGTGAAACGTCATGACGGTCTGACAAAGAAACGAGTCCATGACGGTTTGTTTTTGGAAGCGCTAACATTATGTTCGTTTTTTTGCTATCATCCATTTGTTTTTCCGTTTCCATGAGATGCGCGCACTTTGATTGCGTGAAAGGGGTGTTGTGAATGGCTGTAACGATGATGGATACGGTGGAATTGAAGCGTCAAAAAAAGCGGGCGGCGATTTCCAGTGTGGTCGGCACGACGATTGAATGGTACGATTTCTTCCTTTACGGGACGATGGCCGCTCTCGTGTTTCCACAATTATTCTTTCCAGAGGGAGATTCGTACGTCGCCCTGATGCAATCCTTTACCACCTTTGCGTTAGGATTTATCGCCAGGCCGGTCGGCGCCGCGATTTTCGGCCATTTCGGCGACCGCATCGGCCGGAAGGCGACGTTGGTCGCCACGCTGCTGTTGATGGGATTGGCGACGGCGTTGATCGGCCTGATGCCGACCTATGAGCAAATCGGCCTGTGGGCGCCGGTGCTGGTGACCGCGCTGCGTCTCATTCAAGGCATTGGCGTCGGCGGGGAATGGGGCGGCGCAATTTTGATTGCGATGGAGTGGGAAGAAGGCAAACGGCGTGGGTTTATGGCCTCGCTGCCGCAAATGGGCGTGCCGTTCGGGCTGTTGTCCTCTTCCCTTGTGACGACGCTGATGCTTGCGGCGGGCGGCGACAGCTTTTATGCGTGGGGATGGCGCGTTCCGTTTCTCATAAGCTTCCTTCTCATCGCCATCGGGCTGTACATCCGGCTGAAAGTGCTCGAATCGCCGCTGTTCCAAGAAGCGATGAAAAAACAAGAAACGAGCAAGATGCCGGTCGGCGAGGTGCTGGTCAAGCATCCGCGCGAAATTCTATGGTCAGCGCTTGCGCGGGTGATTGAAAACGGGTCATTCTACATTTTTGTCACATTTATCGTCAGCTATGGGACGACATTTTTGGGGATGGAAAAAAGCGTTTTCGTCAATGTGACGATTATCGCTGCGGTGATCAACGCGCTTTCGATCGTCTATTCCGGCCATTTATCCGATCGGTGGGGCCGCCGCCGCGTCTACATGACGGGCACGATTTTGTTGATGCTTTGGGCGTTTCCGTATTACTGGCTGGTCAATACGAAAAGCGTCGGGCTCATCTTCTTGGCGACGGTCGTGGCCATGGTGTTCCACGGCATGCTGTATGGCCCGCAGGCGGCCATGATCGCGGAAAACTTCCCGACGCGGCTTCGCTACAGCGGCGCTTCGCTCGGCTACCAGCTGGCCTCGATCATCGCCGGCGGCCCAGCCCCGCTCATCAGCACGTGGCTGTTGCACAAATACGGCAGCGCCACCGCCATCTCCTTCTATATCGTCGTCATGGGCTTAATTTCGCTGGCTGGGGTGAAAATGCTGCAAGACC
Source organism: Geobacillus zalihae NBRC 101842 (assembly GCF_001544135.1). GTDB lineage: Bacteria > Bacillota > Bacilli > Bacillales > Anoxybacillaceae > Geobacillus > Geobacillus zalihae. The sequence continues at coordinate 30,902 of NZ_BCPV01000017.1, forward strand.
GTGCGCGCCAGGCGATTGATTAGATGAATCGGACTGAACACCACTATGGGCGCCTTTGCGTTCGGGCAAAGGCGCCTCTTTAAACGTTCATCTTCTTTGGCGAGGAGACCCCGACTTCTAAGCGAGAGCGAAAGTCGGGGAGGAATCGCCCTTCCTCCTTTCAATTAACAATGTACTAGCATGCTCAACTCTTTTTAACTTTTTCCAGCTTGCTGAAGCATGCACTTTTGTGCCATCTAACAGCCGAAGGTCAAAATAACCACTGCTTCTTCTGCCAAATATAAAACATTCTTTCCTTTCGTATACCACCTTGTCAAACAGTTGAAACCCTTTGACAAATCGTGGAGCTTTGTTTGATTTTCGTTTTCCGCCTTTTAAGATGGTTGCTTTATGCAATTGACGGTTGTTTTTTCGAACGAATTTTAGAAGATAAACCGTGCCACTTGGCTTGGCTAGTGGATTTCCACTAATACAACGAGCATCCACCATATGAGATTTAGACAGTCCATTAGCAATGCGAATACATTTGGTGATATACCCGTATGTGATATTTGCATGCGAGTATTTTTCTCTTATCCTACTAAACATTGCCCATCGCATGGCGGTCATCTGACTAGCATCCCTCATAGGCGGTCGTTTGCGTTGAAATATATGCTCAAGCCCTTTTTCGTGAATTTCATGGTGGCATGTTTTGCATAGAGTGACCAGATTATCTGGTGAATCACCTCCTGTCTTTCGACTTTCAATATGATGCACTTGGAGAACAGGGTCTTTCTTTTTTCCTTTGCAATATTGACAAGTATGATTGTCTCTGTATAGAACATACTCTCTAACATTCCAAAACCCCATTTGTTCTCCTTGTTGATATTCCACCCCTCGGATATTTAGGTTTTTTAATTTCTGTGTATCGAATGCTGCTACCTCAATAGTGACAGATGTGACAGGGAGAATATTGTGAACTAAGTCAATCAACTTTATATGCGAGTTGATTTTGTGTTGAATAGATGGTGGTAACCATCCCTCTGGTTTTCTTCTGTTAAGAAATCTGGCTTCTCGGTAGCGAGTCTTTCTGTTTCTTCGACTTCTACGGAACTGTCTCCGTATAGCAAGTAATTCCACAATATCTGTTCGAAGTTGCGCTTCCGCTTCAAACAGCACATCTTTCTTTGTTGTTGCAGAAATTCCTACATGTCGTGTCCCCATGTCAACACCCAATGACACGGGTTGTTTGTAACCACTGCTACCATATAAAAGCTGGATGGTAAAAGGTGTCCTTCTTACTACTTTTGCTTTCTTCTGTTTTAGCAAAAGTCTTGCTTTCCTTGGTGAGCATGGCATGAGTGGTTTTCCATGCTTATTGATAATGTACACGAACAAGACGTGTACCTCCTTTCAGGAGTGAGTTCCTCCTCCCCAATGTTGGAAGAGCTTGTTCGGCAGACAGCACCGCTCCTACCCATCAGAGCTTTTAACCATCTGCGACAGGGTTACGGACTGGAGGAGCATCCGTAAGTGTCATGACCCTTCCAACGTAGCCATTGAATGGCTGAGGGTAGTCAACTAGGGCTTGCCAAGCCCCCACTTCAAAAGCCGTTAGGCTTTAAGTGGTGGGTAGTTGACGCTCATGATAATGGTTTTCTGCTTGAATCCGAATGTTTCATACAGTTTCATCGCTTGATTTCCTGCATATACACGTAAACGAATCTCTGAATATCCATCCTGTTTAAGATGTTCGATGCCAGCTTCTATTAATTTCCTTGCCATTCCCTTTCCCCTAAATTCTTCTAACACAAACAATTCGTAGATAAATCCATATATTTTCTCAGTGAGCGGGTCTTGGCTTGCTCCGATTAAAATCCAACCCATGAGATGATTGCCTTCCGTTGCGATCAAATAATAGCTCCCTTTCTGCAATAATGGCTCAATCAGTTGTTTGACTTTTTCCTCTGACGGTTTTGCTTCGCCTAATGTGCCTTCGAATAATGCTTGTGGTGTGAGTGATAAAATCGTTTTGTATTCCGAATCGTTTGGTTTTCTAATTTCCATGGAGTTCTCCTCACATCACTATTTATTTTCCTATTCTTCAAGCAATGCCCGAACATCTTCCACTGGAAGATCCACCAACTGAGCAATGTCTTTCTCCGTCATTCCTTTGCGCGCCATGTTGCGGATCAGTTGCTTCATTCCTTGTTTCATTCCTTGCTTGATCCCTTGTTCAATCCCGCGTTTCATTCCTTCTTCCAATCCCTCTTTCCTTCCCTTTTGCTCATAGGAAATGATCAGCTCCAACACTTTTTCTCTTTCTTTCGTTTCCATCGCCTTCACCTCTCTTTGCAGTTGTTGCTCTTCCTCCTCCGACAGCTTCACATACGTTTCAAAAAAGCCCAACAAGAGCCGCTGCCTCGCTTTATCCAGCTCCAATCTCGCCAACATGCGCAAACACTCTTTTTTCAACTCGACTTTCTCACTTTCAGTATACCCCATTTTGCCAAGGAGGGCAGCTGCGATCGGATTGTCATGCCGGATGTAGTCTCTCCAATGTTTCTTGCGCAGCTCTACGGGGAAAAAGCGAAACTGCAGCACGTCGCCAAAGGGAAACTCGATTGAGAACACGGATGGTTCCTCGCGAAGGGCCTCATAGCTGAAGACGGCGATCGGAACGATGCGGGTGCGGTATTTTTCAAACAGACGGCTGAAATAGATAAACATGCGCTCTGGAAACGATGGCTGCACGTAGCTTTGATTCTCCACATGAACGATGATCAGCCCATTTTCCCCTTTCAGCTTCGTCTCGACCAATAGATCGACGCGGTATTTTTCACCTGCCGTGACATCGGTAAACAGTTCTTCGGACAGAAAAGACAAATGGCTGAAATCAATGTGTTCGTGCATGTCGGGGAAAAAGAGGAGAAGAAACTCTTCGAAGAACGTTTGAATCAGCTCTTTGAACAATCGGTCATGGTCAATGGCCATTCGATCACCTCATTTTGAAACGTTACATGATAAACTGGTTCGTGAGCAGAAGAAAAAATCCTGCATAGAAAGTAAAAATTGGATCACTAGGAAAAATTTCTGTTTTGTATTGTATTGACTTCGCGTCATACAAGCATTGGCCTGCCAACACCACAAATGTCCCTGAACGGTTTGCTCTTGTCGAAAGAGCGGGGGTGCGCTAGTCTTGGACAATGCCTACCTGTGGTTGGAGGTCGGAAGCATCGATTCATCTCATGATTACGCTTTCGCAGAAGCTTTCGTGATGGGAGATGATCTTTTTCGCCGATGAGAAAGGAGCAACCCATGTCTAAGACGGATAGAAAAAACAACGCTTGACAACCGTCCTGTCTTTCCGATACGATGGTGATGTAATCGATTACATAATCGAGAGGACTACGACCAATGGCAAGCATAAAAGATGTGGCGAAGCGGGCGAACGTATCGACGGCGACCGTGTCGCGCGTGTTGCGCAACACGGGCAATGTCACCGAAGAGACAAGGCAGCGCGTGCTTGAAGCCATTGAAGCGCTGAACTACCAGCCGAACGTGCTCGGCCGGTATTTGCGGCGGATGGAGACCGAGACGGTGCTCGTCGTCGTGCCCGATATTACGAACCCATTTTTCTCGAAAGTGCTGCGCGGCATTGAAGCGGTCGCCCTCAAGCACGGCTATCAAGTGCTGCTTGGCGATACGCAAAACGATGCCCGGCTTGAGGAGCAATATTTGAACGTATTGCCGCAGCGGCAAGTCGACGGGATGATTTTTTTGACCGCCCGCATCCGCAAAGAGCTGATGGAAGAGATGGCGCGCCAGTTTCCGATCGTCTTGGCGTGCGAGTATCTCGAAGGGACGGATATCCCGACCGTGTCCATTGACAATATCAGCAGCGCCCGCAAAGCGACAGAACACTTGATCCGCCTCGGCCATCGCCGCATCGCCCACTTATCCGGGCCGATGGACGTCATTTTAAGCCGCGACCGGCTGCGCGGCTATTATCAAGCGTTGGCGCAGCACGAGATCGAAGTCGATGCGGCGCTCGTGCAGGAAGGTGATTTTACCTATGAGTCCGGATATCATTTGACGCTCAAGCTACTCGCCCTTGAGAAGCCGCCAACCGCGATTTTCGCCGCCAACGATGAGATGGCGATCGGGGCGGTTAAAGCCATTCGCCATCGCGGCGGGCGCGTTCCCGACGATGTCGCCGTTGTCGGATTTGACGACATTCACATGGCCTCGATTTTTGAACCGAGCCTTACAACCATCGCCCAGCCGATGTTTGAGATCGGCCAAAAAGCGATGGAGTTGCTGCTTCGGCTCATTGAAGGAATCGATGTCGAGCGGCGCCAGCTCGTTCTTCCCGACCGGCTTGTCATCCGCGATTCGTGTGGAGGCGGGCGCTCTGTCTGAAGAACTGGACAGAGCGTCCCGTTCCGGTCCTGGGGGACGGGCGGATTTTCTGGCGATGATGTAATCGATTACATCAAGCAAATGATGGGGAAGCGATGGAATATGGAAGCCGCAAACATAAAACGCAAGGGGGAAAAGGACATGGGGAACACGATTCCAATCCGCCTCGGCTTGATTGGAGCTGGAGGGATTTCCAATGAACACATCAAGGCGGCGCTAAACCTTTCCGAGCGCGTCGTCTTGCAGGCGATTTGCGACGTCAATGAACAAGCGGCCGCGGAGAAAGCGAAAACGTACGGCTTCCGTGAAGTGTATCGCGACTACAAGGAACTGCTCGCCTCACCAGATGTCGATGCCGTCATCATTACCGTGCCGAATTTTTTGCACGCCCAAGTGGCGGTCGACAGCTTGCGGGCCGGGAAACACGTGCTTTGCGAAAAGCCGATGGTGACGAAAGCGGAAGAGGCCGACGCCATCATCCGCGCCCGTGATGAGTCGGGAAAACAGTTTATGGTGTCGTTGAACAACCGCTTCCGCCAAGCGGCGCAATGGCTGCATGAGCGAATCCAATCCGGTGCGTTCGGCGAGATTTATTACGCGAAAACGGGCTGGGTGCGCCGCCGCGGCATTCCCGCATGGGGGGCATGGTTTTTTGACCGCGAGCGCTCCGGCGGCGGTCCGCTCATTGACTTGGGTGTCCATATGCTCGATGTGACCCTTTGGCTGCTCGGCAATCCGAACCCGGTTGCCGTGACGGGGAAAACGTACGCGAAGTTTGGCCCGCGTCGCCAAGGGGCATGGCCGGGAACGACGTTTTCGCCTGATGCCGCCTATACGGTCGAAGATTTCGCCGCGGCGTTCATCCAGCTCGAAAACGACGCGACGGTGCTGCTGGAGACGAGCTGGGCGTCGCACATTGAAGAAGAGCGGGCATATGTCGAATTTCTTGGCACGGAAGGCGGCGTGCGCTGGGAGTGGAACATCGCCGGCAACCGCCAAGAAGTGAAATGGTTCCGCAACGAACACGGCGTTCCGGCCGATGTCACGCTCCATTTTGAGGACCAGGGCGAACGGGTGGCGCTCCTTGACCACTTTGTCACGAGCATCACGGAGGAGACGGCACCGCTTTGCACGGCGGAACAAGGGCTTATGATCGCTAAAGTGTTGGAAGCGATTTACGAGTCGTCCGAACAAGGGCGGCAAGTCCGCATTGAATGGTGAGAAGCGGTGCTGGCTTCCCGCGAGCTGTGAACCAAAAACAAGCCGTCCTTGCCTTTATGAACGCAATCCGAAAAAAACAAGGGGGATCCATGAATGACTACACCCATCCGCGTCGTCGTCTGGAACGAATTTCGCCATGAAAAGAAAAATGAACAAGTAAGAGCGATTTATCCGGAAGGCATGCATACTGTCATCGCGCGCTACCTGGCTGAAGCGGGATTTGACGCCGCGACCGCTGTCTTGGACGAACCGGAGCACGGCTTGACCGACGAGGTGCTCGACCGGTGCGACGTCCTCGTCTGGTGGGGGCATATCGCCCATGACGAAGTGAAAGATGAGGTGGTCGAACGCGTCCACCGCCGCGTGCTCGAAGGAATGGGGCTCATCGTCCTTCATTCCGGCCATTTCTCGAAAATTTTCAAAACGCTGATGGGGACGACATGCAATTTGAAATGGCGCGAAGCGGATGAAAAAGAGCGTCTCTGGGTCGTCGCCCCGGGCCATCCGATTGTGGAAGGAATCGGACCGTACATCGAGCTTGAGCAGGAAGAAATGTACGGCGAGTTTTTCGACATCCCAGAGCCGGACGAAACGATTTTCATCAGCTGGTTTGAAGGCGGGGAAGTGTTCCGCAGCGGCTGCACGTTCACGCGCGGGAAAGGGAAAATTTTCTACTTCCGCCCCGGCCATGAAACGTATCCGACGTACCATCACCCGGATGTGCTGAAAGTGATCGCCAACGCCGTCCGCTGGGCCGCGCCGGTCAACCGCGGGGAAATCGTTTTCGGCAACGTCAAGCCGCTTGAGCCGATCAAAGCGAAACAAGGAGGGGTGACGCAGTGAAACCGATCAACGTCGGTATTATCGGCACCGGCTTTTCCGCTTCTTCCCATATTGAGGCGCTCCGCCGCCTGCCGTTTGTGAACATCGTCGCCATCGCCTCAAGCAGCCAAGAAAAAGCAGAGGAAGCCGCGCGCCGATTCGGGATTCCGAAAGCGTACGGCGACTACCGCGCTTTAATTGACGACCCGGACGTCGAAGCCGTGCACAACTGCACGCGCAACGTCCTCCATTTCCCGATCAACAAGGCCGCGCTCGAGGCAGGGAAACATTTGTTGTCGGAGAAGCCGCTCGCCATGGACAGCGAACAGTCGGCGGAATTAAAGCGGCTCGCTGCACAAAGCGAAAGCCTGAGCGCGGTCTGCTTCAACTACCGCCACTACCCGCTCGTTGTCGAGGCGAAAGAGCGGCTCGCCCGTGAGGCGAAGCGCGTTCATTTCGTGTACGGCGGCTATGTGCAAGACTGGCTCTTGTATGACACGGACTACAACTGGCGGCTCGACCCGGCGCAAAACGGCCCGTCGCGCGCCATCGCCGACATCGGTTCGCACTGGTGCGACACGGTGCAATACGTGCTCGGCAAGAAAATCGTCGAAGTGTTCGCCGACTTGCGCACTGTCCATCCGGTCCGCTACAAGCCGAAGCAGGAAGGGAGCACGTTTGCATCCGGGCATGCTCAAGACGCCGAGCCCGTCCAGATTGACACGGAAGACGGCGGTAGCGTGCTCGTCCATTTTGACGACGGCACCCACGGGGCGTTTACGATTTCGCAAGTGAGCGCCGGCCGGAAAAACCGACTCTATTTTGAAATCGCCGCCGATGAGATGACGCTCGCCTGGGACCAAGAGCACCCGAACCGCCTCTGGGTCGGGCGCCGCAACGGCCCGAACGAAGAAATCGTCCGCGACCCAGCGCTCTTGTCGCCGCAAGCCGCTGCTTACGCCCATTATCCAGGCGGCCATGAAGAAGGCTGGCCGGACGGGCTGAAAAATTTGTTTCGTGATTTTTACAGCGCCATCATCCGGAAACAACGCGGCGAGGCGCTCGGGGAACTGCCGTTTGCGACGATCGCCGACGGCCATCATACGATGAGGATCGTCGACGCCATTTTGGAAAGCCATCGCACCAAACGGTGGGTGCGGGTGGCGGAATAAGCGTGGGAGTTCGTTCGATCCGCTCATCCGACGAGAAGCAACAACAGCGCGGCGCGGCGGCCGTCCGGCCGTTGCGCGCCGTCAAAAGGGGGAGAATGACAAAATGAAAGTAGGCGTATTCACCGTCTTGTATCAACAGCTGCCGTTTGAGGAGATGCTGGACAAAGTCGCCGCCATGGGCATCGAAGCCGTTGAGCTTGGCACCGGAAATTACCCGGGCAACGCCCATTGCGATCCTGACGCGCTGTTGGACCAACCGGAAAACATCAAAGCGTTGAAAAAAGCCGTCGCCGACCGCGGCCTTGTGATCAGCGCGTTAAGCTGCCACGGCAACCCGCTTCATCCGGACAAAGCGTTCGCGAAACAGTCACATGACACGTGGAGGAAAACGGTCAGGCTCGCCGAGCAGCTCGAAGTCCCGGTCATCAACGCCTTCTCCGGCTGCCCGGGCGACCATCCCGGCGCCAAATACCCGAACTGGGTCACATGCTCCTGGCCGCCGGATTACTTGGAAATTTTAAAATGGCAATGGGAAGAAGTCGTCATCCCGTACTGGCGCGAAGAAGCCGCGTTCGCCAAAGCGCACGGCATCACGCAAATCGCTTTTGAAATGCATCCGGGCTTTGTCGTCTACAACCCGGAAACGCTCCTCAAACTGCGCGAACATGTCGGCGACGCGATCGGCGCCAACTTCGACCCGAGCCACCTGCTTTGGCAAGGGATCGACCCGGTTGAGGCGATCAAGCTGCTCGGCCGCGAAAAAGCGATTTTCCATGTGCATGCGAAAGACACGTACCTAGACGAAACGAACATCCGCAAAAACGGCGTGCTCGACACGAAACATTACAGCCAAATCCTCGACCGCTCGTGGGTGTTCCGTACCGTCGGCTACGGGCAAAGCGAAAAAATGTGGCGCGACATCGTCAGCGCCCTGCGCGCCGTCGGCTACGACTACGTGCTGTCGATCGAGCATGAAGACATGCTCGCTTCGATCGATGAAGGGCTGTCCAAAGCCGTCGCGCTTTTGAAAAAGGTGCTGTTCAAAGAAGAACTGCCCGAGATGTGGTGGGCGTAAAAAGAAGGCGGCAAGGGAAAATGATCCCTTGCCGCCCGCCGTTTCAGCGTAAGCGCGAAAAAGACCCTCCAACGCCTGCCAAGAGGCGCACCTGCTTTAGACCACTTGCGCCGTCTCGCGGCCAACGCGCCCTTTCATGAACAGCAGCCGGTGCCCGTCCACCGTCAAATCGATCATCGCGCCATCCAACACATCATCGCCTGACTTTTTTCCGTTTGCCTGCAAGTACGCGACCCGGTACCACTTGCGCCCGTACTCAAAATACATGTACCGCCCGCGCCGGAAATCGATCCAAAACTTCACCCGCTCACCGTTTACGCTCTTCCACACATACCCCCACGCCCGGTCTTGGCGGATCGGCGCCATTTTTGGACGCGCGGAATTGATGGCTTCATAATACAGGCGGTGTTTGATGTCAAACAGCACCATCCCGTTTGCCTCCTTTTGGACATGATACTATATGTATAGCGCCAAACGGGCAAAAATAGACATGCTGGCTCACTCATTTCGTCTCAGCATTCGCCCAGCGAGCAACCGAACGGCCAACGTCAACAGAAACATTGTAACGAGTGAGTATTCCCACTTCCAACCATGATATTCGATCAAATCCGTATGCCGTTCAAAGACAACCTCAAGGGCTGTCAGCACCGCCGCATACCCCGCGCATTGCGCCGCCACACCCGGCCAGCGCGCTCGGCGCGAGGTGGCATAGACGTACACACTGACAACCGGATAGAGAAGATATTCAAAAATGACGCTGTTATTTATATAAGAAGCAAAAAAACGGACCGGATACTCGAGCAGCCCGGCCCCCGCCACGATCGAACCGAAAAAACTCGCCGCATATGCATTCAGCAAAAACGACACCCATACATCCCTCGCTAGCAAAATGAGGAAACTCAACAACAAAAGCCCCACCCCGACCGCAACAAGCGCCCAAAGAATCCATTGTTCCATGATCGCCCCCTGGATGCGAATGATGTCGATTTTTCTTTAGTATGGGATGAGGGAGGGGGGAGTATGTGAAATTTTTGGTGTTTTCATTTTGCAACAGGCAATAGGCCTTAGAAGTGATGGTCTTATGTATGTTCTGTCCTATGAAAAAAAGTGGAATTTTGTAAAATAGTAGGCTCTTCACCACAAAATGTACTTGACAATCAGGTTGTTTTCTGATCAAGGGTACAAAAAATGCGAAATTTCCTGTATGGTAAAGGTGACCAAACCATTATAAATGCACCTTGAAAAGTTAACCTTTGCATCACGCTGCACACCCCAAGCGTCGAAGCACCTCTTCCGGTTGTTGATCTATATATTCCATAAACCGGGCAATGGCTTGGTCAATATCCATTTGATCTTTGTGAAACACATTGGCAATGACCGCATCCTTGAGCCATTTCCACAAGCGTTCGATGGGATTCAGCTGTGGGGAATAAGGAGGTAAAAAGATCAAGTGAAACGATTCCCCTTCTTGGCGCAAGAAATCTCTCACCATTTTGGCATGGTGGATGCGGGCATTGTCGAGCACGAGCACGATCAGCTGGTCTGGATAACGGCTCTTCAAGATCTTTAAAAAATCCAAAAACGTCGTCGCATTCGCAGCGACTGCTCGATGAAGAACGGTGTCCCCATTGAGCACATTCACCGCCCCAAATACCGAAACGTGGGCATGATGGCCGTACGTGGGCACTTGTTTTTGCCGGCCTGCCTCCGACCAAGTGGCCCGCAGGATTTGATAAGACCGGACATGAGTTTCATCGGCATATAAAAGAATCGTATCGGGAGTGATCAGTTTTTTTTAATGAGATCCATTTGTTTTTCAAACGCCTGCTGTTGTTCGGCATCGCCTTTGGCCAGGGTATAGGTGGGACGAGTCCAAGACAATCTCATTCGATGTAAAAGTTTGCGAATTCCTTCCCGGGACATGTCCACCTCGTAGTGTTCGCGGATATAAGACTGAAGAATCCGCGTATTCCAAGAAGAAGCGATGTCCCAACCGAGTTCGGCCGGGGTGTGGGTCAAGATCGTCTGTTTCAGTTCCTGTTGCTGTTCCAGTGTCAAAAACGGCTCCCGGCCCGGCGGATATTTCCGATCGAGTAGGAGATCGAGCCCTCCTTCGTTGAATAAGGAGACATAAAATGCGACGCTTTGGCGGCACAGGTTGAGCATGGAAGCGACGTCTTTCCCCAGATACCCTTCCATGACGAGGCGAACGGCCATGACGCGTTGACGCAGGGAAATGTTTTTGATTTTTTTCTCTTCCTTTCGAAGGGTTCGTGGCGTCCATCCATGGTCATTGGTGATTTTCAATCGTTTCATTCCGTTTCCGCTCTTTTTCTTCGTGAAGTACCTAGGAGCAGTATAACCGGGGTGGAAGCCACTTATACGGACGTTAATGTTTCAATGTGCATCTATATAGTTTGCAACACAAAGATGGTTGGTAATTTATAGGGAGGAGAAGGAGAGATCGGCGGTAGCTACCATCATGAAAAATCAAGAAGATTTTTATGTAATATTTTATTACATTAAATGTTATAAAAAATCTAAATTTTCTATTGACAAAAATAATATAATCAAATTAATATGTATTTAGGTTATAAAAAATCACATGAATGAATATACGAAATATTTTAATTCATTATTATGTAATAAAATATAACAATTGAAATGTAAAAGATACTTAAAATATTGTTGGATTTTTGAATTTTTTACATATACCTTTCTTTTTTCTAGTTGTCTAAATACTAGTCGTACGCTTGAAACTGAAAAAGTAGTTGCTAAAAGGGGGTGATGCCGGGGAAGAGTGTAAGAAATGAACTTAAAGTAGCCTTGGTTTTCTGTGTATGCATTAATAATAACTAACTTGTTGAGGGGATGTATGAACGGTCGGTTTAGGTGGAAAACGTGATTTTGGTCCAATCGTTAGGGATGATCATGAACCTATTTTTCATGAAGAATGGGAAGCAAGAGTACTTTATTGGAGGAGAAGGTATGGCTGTAAAAAAACCAACGATTGAACAATTAAAAAGAATTGCAGAGGAGTTTCATCTCACTCTCACGGATGATGAACTATCTTTATATCAAGAATTAATGGAAGGTACAATTGAATCCTACAACCGTTTAAATCAGCTTGTAGAACCTAGCCTCCCAGTAAAATATCCACGCACTCCAGGGTATCGCCCAAGCGCTGAAGAAAATCCATACAATGCATGGTATTGGAAAACTAGCATAAAAGGAAATAGTACTGGAAAATTAGCGGGGAAAAAAATTGTTCTAAAAGATAATATAAGTCTAGCAGGTGTTCCTATGATGAATGGTTCAGCTATTCTAGAAGGTTTTGTACCTGACGAAGACGCTACCATTGTAACTAGGATACTTGATGCTGGTGGAGAAATTGTAGGTAAAGCGGTTTGCGAAGATTTGTGCCTATCTGGAGGCAGTCATACTTCTGCAACAGGCCCCGTCTTAAATCCACACGACCCTACTAGATCATCAGGCGGTTCTTCTAGTGGAAGTGCAGCATTGGTTGCTGCAGGTGAAGTTGACATGGCAATAGGCGGCGACCAAGGGGGATCTATTCGGATTCCTAGCTCTTGGTGCGGCGTGTATGGTCTAAAGCCTACATACGGGCTTGTTCCTTATACTGGGATTTTTCCAATTGAACAGACGATAGATCACACTGGTCCTATTGCTAGAACTGTTGAGGATGTCGCTTTGCTGCTTGAAGTGATAGCTGGGGCAGATTGCTTAGACCCAAGACAGTCGGGTTTAGCAGTGAAACCATACACAGAATCACTTGTTGGTCATGCTAAGGATATTAAAATCGGAATCGTAACGGAAGGCTTTGGCTGGGACGGTCTGTCCGAGGAAGATGTAGATCATTTAGTGAGAGAAGCCGCGCATTCTTTGAAAAATAGTGGAGCAACAGTGGAAGAAGTATCGATTCCCATGCATCGGGATGGCATTCACATCTGGAACGGGATTGGCATAGAGGGGCTTACTTCCTTAATGGTCAAAGGCAATGGCATGGGAACGAATTGGAAGGGACATTATAGTACGAAACTTCTTGATGCCTATGGGAAAGCACGCAAAATACGAGCCAATGAATTTTCCGATACAGTGAAAATGACAATCTTGCTTGGACAGTATATGCAGGATCAATATAACGGGAAATATTACGCGATCGCACAAAATCTGGCTCGAACATTAAAACAAGCCTATGATCATGCACTAAAAACATATGATGTGCTGATTATGCCAACAACACCGATGAAGGCGACAAAAATTCCTTCTTCGGATGCTTCAAAGGAAGAAATTATAACGAGAGCTTTAGAAATGATTTATAATACTGCACCATTCAATGTTACAGGACACCCAGCCATGAACGTCCCGTGCGGAAAATCCGAAGGGCTACCTGTCGGGATGATGATCGTTGGAAGACATGGCGAAGATGACATGGTTTTGCGTGTTGCTCATGCCTTTCAGTCGACACATGAACGTGTTGCTACAATATAAAGCTAACTTGTATTGCTAGATAAAAGAATCACAGGAATAAGGCCCATGTATAAAAAATCTTTTTAAAAAATACTGAATATTCGGAAAGAAGAAGTTCCGTACAGAGTGTTATTTTTATCTTACAACAGACAATGCTAAAACTTAAAGACAGTACAACATTGCTATTTTATTTATTGTAGCTACACATCTATCTTGGGAAAGGAAAAATAATATTTTACAGAAGAAAAAATCTATTAGATGAAAGAAGAGTATGAAATACTGATTCTACAGTTGATTGAAAAATTCTTGAGTATAATACGAAACCAGCGCCAATAACTGAAACACAGGATTTTTAGGATGTGAGTAGAGTGGAAGGTCAATCGATTATTAGCGTGGGAATCGATATCGGAACAAGTACGACAAAATTTATTGTAAGTCATTTAAAATATGCAAAAGTATCTAGTCATTTTTCTTTGCCTCGCTACGAAATTGTTGAGAGAAAAATTGTGTATGAAAGCCCTATGTACTTAACGCCGTTAAAAGAGAAACGGGATGAAATTGATTTGAAAACTCTCACGGGATGGCTTGAAGAGCAATATAAAAAGGCAGGAGTGAATGTATCAGAAGTAAAATCTGGCGCTGTGATCATAACCGGCGAAACCGCAACGAAAAAAAATGCAGAGAGCATTCTACATTATTTAGCTGAAAAATCGGGGGATTTTGTAGTTGCCATTGCTGGTGCTAGTTTGGAAGCGTTGCTTGCCGGCAAAGGATCTGGTGCTTTTTTGCGATCTAAAGAAGTGAAAGGAACAGTTGCTAACATTGATATTGGGGGTGGAACAGCGAATGTTGTACTTTTTCGGAGAGGAAAAGTATTAGGTACCATTACCTATCATGTTGGTGGAAGATTAATCGAATTAGATCAGAATGGTGAAATTACGTTTATATCCCCATCTATTGAACCATGGTTACATTCGAAAAATTATCGACTGGAGGTAAAGAAAAAAATTTGTTTTAAAGAAATGCAGCAGATTGTCCAAGAAATGTGCAAAGATATGCTGAATTCGTTAACCGGTCAGAAACTGATCCGGTTGGATGATTCGCTAATTCACAGCACGAGTTTTCAAGTGATTCCTCCTATCGATGAGGTGATGATTTCTGGAGGAATTGGTCAGTTGCTTGAGAAAGAAGCTCCTAAAACGATCTATGACACCGCTGTCTATGGAGATATCGGTCCGCTTCTTGCACATGAAGTAGTAAAGGAGATTGAAAATTGTTCGTTAAAACTAATAAAAGCGACGCAAACATCTCGTGCAACGGTAATCGGAGCCGGGATGCAAAGTGCAGAAATTAGTGGGGCTACTATACATGTTGCCCCGTCACGTCTCCCGATCCGCAATTTACCAATCATGATGATTGAGCTAGACAATGAACAAATAAAAAACAGAGATTATGTGTATGAGCAAATCAAACATGCGATGATCGAGTGGAAGCAATACTTTCAAGGGGAACAAGAAATTCCTTTTGCCATTCATATTCGAGGGATTTCTTATTGTTCATATGCAGTATTAAAAGAAGTAGCCAAGATATTATTTTCGCTTTATGAAAAATACTTTCCGAGGAATCCTGTTTTAGTAGTCATCTGTGAAAACGATATTGCGAAAGCACTTGGACAATTGCTAGTGCTTCAATCTAACAATAAAGTAGATATCATTTCGATTGATCAAGTTGTAGTTGAACAAGGTGACTACATTGATATAGGAGAAACAATCAATCAAAGTATGGTTCCTGTAGTCATCAAAACGTTGGCTTTTATGAAAAATTAGGAGGTGATTCAATTTGAAAACAACGATCACATTAATGGGAAAAACTTATCAATTTAAAAGTTTGAAAGAAATTATGGCAAAAGCAAATGAAGAAAAATCAGGTGATCAGCTAGCGGGTATTCATGCGCAAGATGCACAAGAACGTATTGCAGCAAGACATGTTTTATCAGAGCTAACTCTTGCTGATATTCGAAATAACCCGCTTTTGCCGCCAGAAGAAGATGAGGTGTCACGTGTCATAGAGGAAGGGGTTAACGAAAAAATTTACGCATCAATTCGAAATTGGACGGTTGCGGAACTTCGTGAATACCTTCTATCACCAAATGTAACGAACAACGAAATCACTCATATTCGCCGAGGATTAACAAGCGAGATGATTGCCGCAGTAACGAAGATTATGACAAATTTGGATTTGATCCAAGCGGCATCAAAAATCACAGTAGAAACACGTTGTAACACAACGATTGGTCAAAAGGGACGATTAGCAGGGAGAGCACAGCCTAATCATCCTAATGATAATTTACAAGGAATCAAGGCAGCGATTTTTGAAGCATTGAGTTACGGCGTTGGGGATGCGGTTATTGGAATTAATCCGGTTATTGATACGGCAGACAGTGTGAAGGCGATTTTAAATATGACAAAGGAGTTAATTGAGAAGTGGAATATTCCGACGCAAAATTGTGTTTTAGCACATGTAACAACACAAATGAGGGCGATTAAACAGGGAGGGTCAGCAGATTTATTATTTCAAAGTTTGGCAGGTACTGAACAGGGAAACAAAGCATTTGGCATTAGCGTGGAATTGCTAGATGAAGCAAATGAACTGATTCTAAAAGAAGGAACAGCCGCTGGTCCGAATGTATGGTATTTCGAGACAGGACAGGGATCGGAACTGTCAGCAGATGCTCATCATGGTATTGACCAACTAACGTTAGAAGCTAGGTGCTATGGGCTGGCCAAGCGATATAAGCCGTTTATAGTGAATACAGTAGTGGGCTTTATTGGCCCCGAGTATTTATATAACAGTAAACAAGTGATTCGTGCGGGACTTGAGGACCATTTTATGGGAAAACTTCATGGCTTGCCGATGGGAGTGGATGTTTGTTACACCAATCATATGAAAGCGGACCAAAATGATATGGAAAACTTAGCAGTCCTCTTGGCTGCAGCGGGTGTCAATTTCTTAATCGGTGTGGCTATGGCAGATGATTGTATGCTAAATTATCAATCTCTTAGCTTCCATGACATTGCCACACTAAGAGAATTGCTTCACATGCGACCGGCTCCGGAGTTTGAGCGCTGGTTAGAAAAAATGGGGATTATGGAAAACGGAAAGTTAACATCAATAGCTGGTGATCCTACTTTATTTTTATAAGCTCTATAAAGGTGGTGGTATGTGAAATGAATCAAGCGGATATTCAACAAGAGAAGTTGATTATGGAATTACAGACCAAAATATCAGACAAAATAATCGATAAAGACGAAGATGAAAAAAGTTTTCATTACACTGTGGTTGATTGGTCAACATATGTCCCAAATCCAAAATTTCCTGAAGGAATTGATGAATTGCGAAAAGTAACTCCTGCACGTATAGGGGTATGGAGGACGGGGACACGTCCACTGACGAAAACAATTTTAAAATTACAGCTTGATCATGCTGCAGCTGTTGATGCTGTTAACGGAGAAGTCTCTGATAGTTTACTTAAAGAATTTAATTTATTTACAGTAGAGACTTGTTATGAAAATAAAGAAGTTTATTTAAAGAGACCAGATAAAGGGCGGGTTCTTACAGAAGAGGCAGTCAAAATGATCCAAGAAAAATGTGTGAAAAATCCTCAAGTACAAATCGTTGTTTCTGATGGATTAAGCGCAAGTGCGATTGAGGCAAATCTCAGAGACATTTACCCAGCATTGTTGGATGCATTAGAAGTAAATGGGTTAACGCAAGGAACTCCTTTTTTTGTAAAAGGTGGAAGAGTAGCATGCATGGATCATATCGGTGAGATCTTGCAACCAGAAGTTCTTGTCCTTTTAATTGGAGAGAGACCAGGTCTTGTTTCTGCCAATTCTATGAGTGCTTATATGTGCTATAGACCGAGAAAAGGAACTATAGAATCGGAGAGAACTGTGATTTCTAATATTCATTCAGGAGGTACTCTTCCTGTTGAAGCTGGTGCCTATATTGGTACGATTTTAAGAAAAATGATTGATCAAAAAGCTAGCGGACTTCATTTAGAGCTTTAACATAATTATTAAGGGGGAAGGATAGTGTGGTGAACAATTCTAATCATTTGCAAAAGGCGTTAAAACCAATTCATTTATGGGGAATTGCAGTAGGAATGGTGATTTCAGGCCAGTATTTCGGATGGAATTACGGATTTGAGCAAGGTGGAACGATAGGATTAGCGATTGCCGCGATTATTGTCACTATTTTTTATACGACTTTCATATTTAGCTATTCAGAACTTTCTACATCCATTCCACACGCTGGAGGACCATCCGCCTATGCAAGAAAAGCGATGGGTCCTTACATGGGGTTTATGACGGGATTAGCCTGTTTACTTGAATTTGTTTTTGCTCCGCCTGCCATTGCTGTTGCGACTGGAGCCTACATTAACTTTTTAATTCCAAGTATTAACGCTGTGTATGCTACAGTGGCTGTTTTTTCATTTTTTATTTTAATTAATCTAATAGGTGTAAAAGGAGCCGCAATCATTGAGCTTGTTGCTACTATTTTGGCATTGATTGGTTTAAGTATTTACTACGTCGCTGGACTGCCTCATGTAAATAGCTCGGCGATATTTAATGATATGTCATTTTTTAACGGTTGGACAGGAGTATTTGCCTCTATTCCTTTCGCTATTTGGTTTTTTCTTGCTATTGAGGGAGGAGCGATGGCAGCAGAAGAAGTTCGTAATCCTAAAAAGGATATACCAAAAGGATTTATTTCTGGCATTTTGACATTAGCGACTGCAACCGTTCTTACATTGCTTGTAACAGCTGGGCTCGGCGGAGGAGAAGGAAAACCTGCTGATTATCCGCTTCCGCAAGCGTTAGCTGGCGTTTATGGTGAAAATAATATTTTACCAAAAACGGTCGCCATTATTGGTTTGTTTGGGTTAATAGCAAGTCTGCATGGCATAATCATTGGTTACTCCCGACAAACGTTTGCATTAGCCAGAGCGGGATATCTGCCTAGATTCCTCTCTAACTTATCAAAAAGAGGAGTTCCGCATTGGGGATTAATTGTACCTGGTATTATAGGAGTAGTTAGTGCTGGTTCTGCTAGCTTTGCCAATGCTTTGATTATCTTATCTGTATTTGGTGCGATTACCATGTATTGTTTGAGTCTCATATCGCTGTTTGTATTGCGGAAAAAAGAACCTCATATGGAACGACCTTTCAAGGTAAGCTATCCAGTTGTTCCGGGAATAGCACTCTTTTTAGGTATTATTTCGTTCTTTTGCGTATTAAAATATAGTGTGTTAACTACAAACCTCCCTCTCTTCGGAATTGAAATTCCATTAATCGCTGTAATTTTGTTCGTATTTGGCGCGGGAAGCATTTACTACTTCTTAGTAGGTGCTAAGAACATTCGTCCAATATCTGAGGAATTTGTATCTATCGAAGATGTAGCATCTAGTCAGCAGAATGTATCGTTATAAGCTTTATAAAAAACCCGTGGTGCTAGATAAACTCAAACAAGCATAAAAATAGCCCTTGCATGAGGATCCCCTTAAAATGAAAGTGCAACCAACCATTAAAAAGGAGGATCCCTATGCAAGAGCACTTTCATTTTACTACAGATCGGGCCAAGATTCAAAAGCAATATGCCGCCATTTTCGTTTTTGTTTCTGCTCAACTTTCATGCATTCAGGTGCATCTTCATCGTCGAAATCGTCATTTGGTCAAGCAAGAGGACGCTGTCATCATCGCCATTCATCTTTTAGGAAAGCTGCTCGGTTTTACTTCTGAACGGGCGTGGCATCGTTTTGTCACGGGAAATTTGTTCACAAACGGCTCGTTTCTCGAACGTTCCCGGTATAACCGCCGCTGCCGGGCGCTTGGCTTCGCTATCAAATGGATCCGCCATGAGCTGGCAAAACGCGGTCAACATCATGCCTATGCCGTCGTGGACAGCTTGCCGCTCCCATTGTGCCATACGGCAAGAATGCATCGCGTCAAACGGTTTCAAGAGATCGCCGACATCGGGTATTGCGCTTCCAAAAAGCAATGGTACTACGGGTTGAAGCTGCACCTTCAAGTGACCGATCAAGGGCTGCCAATGGGGTATGTGGTGACGGAAGCATCTTGCCACGATCGAATCGCAGCCGAAAGCGTGATGACCCAAATTCCCCACCCGTATAACTTCGGGGACAAAGGATTCATTAGCCGTGAGTTGCAAAAAAGGCTGTACGAAGAATACCAAATGGCGCTTTGGACTCCGTCTCGAAAAAACCAGAAACATCGTGCGTCTGACTCACATTTCGCACCCTCTCGACGAAAATCGGGAGGATTTTTTCGTTCCGACTCACATTTCGCACCCTTCCGACGAAAATCGGGAGGATTTTTTTGCATCGATGTGGAATGAATCCTTGACACACAAGGAATGCAAAGGAGTTTGTCCACCATGGATGTTCAAATTTGTGAGATTTATGACAGTTCCTATTTGAATATAATAAGTGCCCTTTTCCAAGATCTTGACCTTCCCCAGCTCATCGATCGGCTGGTTCCGGTGGATCCCCAATGCCAAACCCGAACCAGCGATGCGGTCAAGCTGATCCTTCTGGATATCTTGAGCGGACGACAAGCACTCGTCCATTTGGAGCGATGGGCGCATGAGATCGATTTGTCGAAGCTGATCCGGCCGGGGCTGAAGCCTTCTTGGTTCAATGATGATGCGTTGGCTCGTCATCTCGACCGCCTGTATGAGGCGGATATTCACAAGGTGATCAGCACTTGCTTGATTCACATTTATCGGAAAGAAGGCCTTCCTCTCCAGGCCTTCCACGCCGATACGACGGACAAGACCGTTTACGGCGCGTATGAATCGGTCTCGTCAGAGGCCCTGCGGATCACGCATGGCTACAACCGGCATCATCGCTGGCAAAAACAGATCGGTTTCGGGCTGATCGGCAACGAGGATGGCATCCCGTTTTACGGCGATGTGCACGACGGCAACCTGCCGGACAAAACGTGGAATCCGGAGGTGCTGTCCCGTGTCCACGAACAGCTCAAACAAGCCAAGATTGAAGACGAATGGATTTACGTGGCCGATTCCGCCGCCATGACGAAAGACACTCTGGCGCAGACGAAAGCCGCCAACGCCTTTTTGATCACGAGAGGCCCATCGTCGCTCCGAATCGTCAAAGCTGCTCTGGCGGAAGCGGATGTCCAACCCGATCCAGCGTGGAGCGACTCCTTTTCGTTGGCCGAGAAAAACGGCGCGGCCGGCCGAAAAAAGGGGTGGAACCCGAGGTGGAGACGCTGTATCTTTTGCGCCTGGACGTCGAATTCCACCAACCGGCATGGGAACAGGCAAGACGGAAAGCGTCCCGGTTTGTCCTCGTCACGACCGTTCCGAAGGAATGGAAAGGCCGAACGATGGATGCTCGAGAAATCTTGAAGTTGTATAAAGGGCAAATATCGGTGGAAATGAACTTCTCCTTTCTCAAAGATCCGTTCTTCACCGACGAGATTTACGTCAAAAAGCCAGAACGGGTGGCGGTGTTGGGCTATTTATTTCTCTTGGCCTTGGCGATTTACCGCGTCTTTCAGCGCCGGGTGCGTCAGTTCATCACACCAGAACGCCCGTTAAAGGGCGCCGGAGGCCGCAAGCTGACCCGGCCGACGGGACAGGCGATTTTTCAGCTGTTTCAATATGTGAACGTCGTCCTGTTCAATCTGCCGGATGGGCGCATCCAACGCTCACTGGATCGCTCCCTTACCCCTGATCAGCGAAGGATTCTGCAGGGATTGGGCATGGATGAGAGCATCTACGTGTAACGTGATACGGAACGACCAGCGATGGTAAAAAAGGATTGCCGTCGCTCGTTGTGTTGGTCAAAAAGTTATTCTGAAAAACTAAATAAAAAATCCTTTGTTTTGACCTTGTTAGGGTGCGAAATGTGAGTAGGAAGCAAAAAAACGGACCGGATACTCGAGCAGCCCGGCCCCCGCCACGATCGAACCGAAAAAACTCGCCGCATATGCATTGAGCAAAAACGAAAGCCATACTTCCCTTGGTGAAAAAACGCGGAAGCTGAGCCCCAGCAAACCGATGCCCACCGCAGCAAGCAGCCAAAGGATCGAGTGTTCCATCATAGCCCCCAAGCGCGAATGATGTCGATTTTTCTTTAGCATGGGATGAAAGAGGGGGGAGTATGTGAAATTTTTGGTGTTTTCATTTTGCAACAGGCAATAGGCCTTAGAAACGACGGTCTTCTGTGTGTTCTTTCCTATGAAAAAAAGGCGAAATTTTGTAAAATGGTAGTATAGTTTTGTAAATGGAGGAATGGACATGCCGATATACAACAAACTCGTTCGCGACTGCATTCCAACCATTATTGAACAAGCGGGAAAAACGTTCACAACCCGCATACTTGACGATGAAGAGTATAGGAAAGAACTGCAGAAAAAAGCGTTTGAGGAGCTTGAGGAATACGTCCAAGCGGAAACGGATGAGGCGGCTCTTGAAGAGCTCGCAGACGTGTTGGAAATTATCCATGCTTTGGCTGAATGCCATGGCGCTTCGATCGAGCAAGTGGAACAAATCCGCGCCAAAAAGGCAGAGAAGCGCGGCGGCTTTCGGGAGAAAATTTTCTTGATTGAGGTTCACGATGAGTAAGGTGAAGTTGATTTCGAGACGTCTTCTCGACAAGTTGCAGGAACAGATGAGCCGCTCGTCGACGATATACATACTGACATCGTTTGCCATGAAGTCCGGGGTTCGCTTATTGAAGGACAGTTTGCGGGCAGCTGCAGGGCGGGGGGCGGATATCAAAATTTGCGTTGGTGATTACTTGTTTGTCACTCAGCCAGAGGCGTTGCGCGAGCTCATATCCATCCACCCGGACATCGAGGTCCGCTTGTATCGGAGTGAGGGAATTTCCTTTCATCCAAAAGCGTACCTATTTGAAGATACAGAAGGCGGCTACTTCATTGTCGGTTCTTCCAACTTGTCCCGTTCGGCGCTCACTGACGGTGTCGAATGGAACCTTGGGCTGGATAAGAGCGTTGATGAGGATGTATTTGCCGAAGCAATGGAGCAGTTTTTAAAGCTGTTTTACGCTCCGGAAACCGTGCCGGTCAATACTGAAACGGTCGATGACTATGAAAAACAGCATCAGGACTACCACCAGCGGCATCCCAATTTAGCCCGTATATGGGCGGAGACTGAGGAAATCGAGTTGATGCTTCCGACGGAAACGGAGAAGAAGCAAGAGGAGGAGACGGCGGACAAGGTCGATGTTGTCCATGAAACGGCGGCACCATATGGAACGATCCAGCCGCGCTTTGCCCAAGTTGAGGCGTTGGAGCGATTGGAAGCTGCCTATGAAGAAGGATACGACAAAGCGATGGTTGTCATGGCGACCGGGCTGGGAAAAACATACTTGGCCGCTTTTTTTGCCCGCCGTTTTTCGCGGGTGCTGTTTATCGCCCATCGCGAAGAAATTCTTCGCCAGGCGAAGCAGTCGTTTGAACGCGTGATTCCTGATCGAACAGCAGGACTGTACGATGGCAACCAAAAAGACGGAGATGCCGACATGGTATTTGCCTCGATCTTTACACTAAGCATGAAAAAACATTTGCATTCGTTTCGTCCCGACGCATTTGACTTGATCATTGTCGACGAGTTCCACCATGCGGCAGCCCGCTCGTACGAACGCGTCCTTCGTTATTTTCAGCCGAAATTTTTGCTTGGCATTACTGCTACTCCAGATCGGAGCGACAACAAAGACGTATACGCCCTTTGCGACGGAAATGTCGCGTATCGCATCGATTTTATCGAAGCGGTGCAGCGAGGGTGGCTGGCCCCCTTTCATTATTATGGGGTTTACGACGATACCGACTATTCGCAAATCAAATGGCTCGGCAACCGGTACGATGAAGAAGAATTGCTTCAAGCGCAGCTTCGCGAGGAGATGGCGGAGAAGATTTTGCGAGCGTGGGAGAAGTATAAGAAAACAAGGACGCTTGTCTTTTGTTCATCGATCAGGCAAGCTGATTTCCTGTCCGAATATTTCCAACGCCGCGGCTACCGGACGGTCAGCCTTCATTCAAAGCAGACGGCCATTTCGCGCCAGCAGGCCATTGCCATGTTGGAGCGCCGTGAATTGGATGCTATTTTCACCGTGGACTTATTCAATGAAGGAGTGGACATTCCTTCCGTTGATACGCTCTTATTTGTAAGGCCGACGGAATCATTAACTGTCTTCACCCAGCAAGTCGGGCGCGGGCTGCGGCTGTACAAAGGCAAGGATTACTGCGTCATTATCGACTTAATCGGAAACTACCGCAATGCGGATGTCAAACTGCGTCTGTTTGATACGCGGCGAGAGGAAACAAAGAAAACGGCGCGGGAACCCATTGTGCCAACCGTTCCAGAAACGTGCGAACTGCATCTTGATATACAAGCCATCCATCTTCTCGAAGAGATGCAGAAAAAACGCCAGCCGCGCAAAGAACGGCTGCTTGCTGATTATCGGGAGCTGAAACAGGAGCTTGGCAGACGGCCGACGTATTTGGAGTTGCATCTTCATGGCCGAAGTGAAGCGGCGGAGTACAAACAAGAGTTCGGATCTTATGTCGGCTTTTTATATTGGGCGGGGGAGTTGTCGGAGCTGGAAAAGGAAGTGTTCCGAAAATACGAACCATGGCTTGTTGAAGCGGAACGTACAGTGATGTCAAAAAGCTACAAAATGGTTGTTCTAAAAGCCATGCTTGAACGTGGACCGTCCGGGTGGCACCAACCAATTACACCGCAGGAGGCTGCCCCGTTTTTCCATCGGTATTTAACGGAAAAAGAATACCGAAAGCGCATCGATTTTTCCGACGGAGAAACGAAGCGCCTCTGGGAATATGACCAAGAAAAGGTGAGCCGGTTGATCGCCCGCATGCCGATGACGAAATGGAGCGGCAGTTCAAGGGGGCTGATTTCCTTTGAAAACAACGTGTTTGCGCTCCAATTTGCCATTGAGGACGAGCATCAAGAAATATTGCACAACTGGACAAAAGAGATTTGCGAGTATCGATTGCATGTGTATTTTGAAAGGAAGGGGGGATGAGAGAACTCTTCTCTTTTTTATGGTAGTTTACGGTGATTGCAAGAAAATACTGTCGGGCATCAGATTCGAGCAAGTGGTTGTAAGCATGCGCCCGATTCCCCATAAGGATGTTGTCAGGGCGGTTCAAGTCACGAGCCGCTTCCCGTCTGTTCATGGTGCCCCTATTCATATTGGCGACCCGAAACTTATAGGGATTCATGATATTTATAAGCCTGATTTTGGGGATCCGGTCACCATCCGTGAGGAGGAAACCCCGGTATTTTGGCCCTGTGGGGTCACCCCCCAAGCGGTTGCTATGG
Source organism: Geobacillus zalihae NBRC 101842 (assembly GCF_001544135.1). Classification (GTDB taxonomy): domain Bacteria; phylum Bacillota; class Bacilli; order Bacillales; family Anoxybacillaceae; genus Geobacillus; species Geobacillus zalihae. The sequence goes on from NZ_BCPV01000017.1 coordinate 55,496, forward strand.
AAGTAAAGCCGGATATCATGATTACGCATGCCCCAGGACATATGTTTATTACCGATCTGCGCGATGAGCAGCTTGGGGTTTTATAAGCTGAACTGCCTGCTCTGGTTGGTGAATATCCGAAGTGGGAAGCTGTGAGGGTGCGGCTGTACGGCGGCTTTGCAGCAGCACATGCTCACCGCACTAGCAGTGAATGCTTGGCGTCTGGTTGTGCGGTGGGCCGCTCCTTTTTTTAATGTTTCAAAAAGTAAAAATTATTGATTGACTTGCCTGTCAAAACAGTCTATTCTGTTACTGTTACGACTTTTAGGAAGCAGAGGAGAGATGAGCAATGAGTGTAGCACAGGAAAAGAAAGGCTATTTCGGCGAGTTTGGCGGCAGCTTCGTTCCGCCTGAACTGCAGGAAGTGCTTGACTATTTGGAAGAGCAGTTTCTGAAATATAAAGATGACCCAGAATTCAATGAGGAGTTTCGAACCTACTTGCGGGAGTATGTCGGCCGTGAGAGTCCGCTGACGTTTGCGGCGCGGTTGACGGAGCGGCTCGGCGGGGCGAAGATTTATTTGAAACGTGAGGATTTAAACCATACCGGTTCGCATAAAATCAACAACGTGATTGGGCAAATTTTATTGGCGAAGCGGATGGGCGCGAAGCGGGTCATTGCGGAGACAGGCGCAGGCCAGCACGGGGTGGCGACCGCTACCGCATGCGCCATGTTTGGCATCGATTGTACCATTTATATGGGAGAAGAAGATACGAAGCGCCAGGCGCTTAATGTGTTCCGCATGGAGCTGTTAGGGGCGAAAGTCGTGTCGGTCTCGAAAGGTCAAGGACGATTGAAGGATGCCGTGGACGAGGCGCTGAACGATCTTGTGCAAAACTATAAGACTACATTTTACTTGCTTGGTTCGGCGGTTGGTCCGCATCCGTACCCGTCGATGGTGAAACATTTTCAGTCGGTTATTAGCGAAGAGAGCAAGCGGCAGATTGTAGAGAAGGAAGGACGTCTTCCGGATGCGGTAGTGGCCTGCGTCGGCGGGGGAAGCAACGCCATCGGGGCGTTCGCCCACTACTTGGATGAACCGAGCGTGCGGCTCATCGGTGTCGAGCCGGAGAAGGCAGCGACGCTAACGAAGGGCGTTCCGGCCGTGTTGCATGGATTCAAGTGTTTGGTGCTCCTTGATGAAAATGGAAACCCGCAGCCGACATACTCGATTGCCGCCGGGCTTGATTACCCGGGCATTGGTCCGGAACATAGCTACTTGAAAGTGTCCGGGCGGGCTGAGTATTATACGGTCACGAACGAAGAAGTGCTTGAGGCGTTTCAACTGCTGTCTAAAACAGAAGGAATCATCCCAGCTCTCGAGAGCGCCCATGCGGTGGCGTACGCTATCAAGCTTGCGCCGACGTTAAGCAAAGACCAAATCATCATTGTGAATTTGTCGGGGCGCGGGGATAAGGATGTTGAGCAAGTGTTTTCCATGTTGCAATCGTGAAGAAAGCAGGCGGTTGTTCACGACGGTGTTCGCGTGAAGCCGCCTGCTTATTTGTGATCATCTTCCGCCGAGAAAATCTCGCTTTTACCCGTAAATGTAAGTCGGGATGAATCCGGGCTTCCTTTGCGAATCTCCCTATTGCCCCCAATGGGCAAAAAGTATACAATGGATGTAAATAGAACAAACGTTCTTTTTGAGGAGGGAGGGCTATGCACAAAGCCTATCGCTTTCGGCTGTATCCCACCCGAACACAGGCAAAACTCCTCAACGAGACGATTGGGTGCTGCCGATTTGTGTACAATCACTTTTTGGCCGAGTGGAAGGAGACGTATGAAACCACGGGAAAAGGACTCGGCTACAACGAGTGTTCCAAACGATTGACAGCTTTGAAGAAAACCCTTCCATGGCTGAAAACCCCTGATTCAACCGCCTTGCAAAACGCACTGCAGCAGTTGGCCGAGGCGTTTGACCGGTTCTTCGAGGGAACGGCGAACGCTCCCCGCTTCAAAAGCAAAAAACACCCGAACCAATCGTACACCGCCCAGTGCAACTACCCAAAGAACGGACGCCCTACGATCGAAGTGGACGGCCATCGGTTGAAACTTCCCAAGCTCGGATGGGTGAAGTTCGCCAAAAGCCGCGAGGTGGAAGGCCGCATTCTCTCCGCCACGATTCGTCGAAATCGAGCGGGGAAGTATTTCGTCTCCATTCTCGTGGAAACGGATATTCCCCCATTGCCCCAAACCGACAAGAAAGTGGGCGTCGATTTGGGGTTGAAACAGATCGTAGTGCTTTCCACAGGCGAAACGATCGAACACCCCCGGTATTGGCGCCGGTATGAAGAAAAGCTCGCCTACTGGCAGCGGGTGATGGCTCGTCGAAAGCCAGGCGGTTCGAACTGGGAGAAAGCCCGTTTGAAAGTGGCCAAGCTTCATGAAAAAATCTCCAACTGCCGGAACGATTTCCTGCACAAACTGTCCACCCGCCTCATCCGCGAAAACCAAGTGGTGTGCGTGGAGGACTTGCGTGTTAGGAACATGCAAAAGAATCGCAAGCTGGCTAAATCCATTTCCGATTCCGCGTGGGGGAGTTTTCTTCGCATGCTCGAGTATAAAGCGACATGGTACGGGCGGACGGTGGTTCGTGTTGCGAGCACGTTTCCCTCGAGTCAATTGTGCTCGTGCTGCGGGCATCGGCACGTCGAGGTGAAATCGCTTGGCATTCGCGAGTGGGTGTGCCCCGCCTGCGGAGCCGAACATGACCGGGACCATAACGCTGCCCGGAATATTCTAAATGAAGGGCTTCGACTGCTGTCGTTGTAGGGCGGCTGAACCGTGGGACGCACGGGGATGGCTTGGCGGACATCCTGCCGCGGGGCGGGTGTTCCCAAGAATCTCCCACCTCGAAATGCGGGCGGGAGAGCGTTCAACTGAACGGAGAGGGATTATAAGGCCGCTTGTTTGCAGCGGCCTTAGTTGAGCGCTTCAATGAGCCGCAGCCTTGGTATCACAGTGAGGCGCTAACTAATCGCCACTCCTGCGCTCGCATATCCCGTGACGGAAGCGGCGATTGAAAGGCCGGAAGTGGTGATGAAAAACGCCATGAGCAGCCGGTCGCCAGCATTGACAGGCACGTTTAATCCTGTGATGATGCCGCTGGCGTTTTGGGCTAGGGAGATGGGAAAGGTGATTGATGGCGTTAATGTAATGAGCGTGCCTGGAATAGGCGAAAATACGTTGCTGGATGGAGAAGTGGCGATATACAATTGAGCGCGGATCGTAGCTGTTCCTAAAAGCGCTGTGCCTGTTGTAGCGGAAAAATTGGCTGCGACAGCAGTAATGATTCCTGAACGCGGGATGGTAAAGGAAAAATTCGATGTGCCGCCAAGGTTTATCGTTCCTCCCACTAAACTGATGCTTGAAGCAGCGTTTCCAAATCCGATCAAACTTGTGGTGTCGGCCAACCCGGCTATAGTGGCGGTCAAGACAACCGTTGTTCCTGAAGCGAATGGAATGATGGCTCCTGCTCCAGCCGGTCCCGTCGGCCCTGTGGGTCCTTG
>NZ_BCPV01000018.1 GCF_001544135.1 Geobacillus zalihae NBRC 101842
AGGTCCGATGGGTCCCGTGGGTCCTTGAGGTCCAGTCGGTCCTGTAGGCCCTGTGGGTCCCGTGGGTCCTGTTGGTCCGGTATAGATTTTTACAATCGGCGGCCATGTTCCGCATAAAGGGGAAAGACATTTTACTCGAATAGGACGTCGGTCAGACAAGCGGCATAACCTCCCTTCATCACGATTCATCGGTTTGGTGGAACGTGCTTTCGGCGGCGAGAATGGATTGCAGCAAACATTCGTTGTGCAAAACCGCGGGATGATGAGGAACGTATTGTTTGGCTTTTTCGTTATGTTGGTATGCTAACTCGTACTCGCCCATGTAAAAGTAACATACACAAAGCTGCAAGTGGGGAAGCCAAGTCCAGCAAGCATGATGAACAAATCCCCAGCTGTCGGAAGGCATTGTGAGTTGAGTGGCTAAATGGTACCAAAAGGCGGCAAGACGATATTGCTTGCGCTGAAGGAAGTAATAGCCCAGCCGGCAGCAGCATTCAGCCCGAGGGGTATCGTATTCGAACGATCGGAGCGCATATCGCAATGCCTGTTCTTCATCACCAAGCGCATCAAAACAATCCGCTACCTTTCCGCAGGCGGCGATGCAATCTTCCACCCACCCTTTTTTTGTCTGCAAAAACTGTTCATAATACTGAATGGCCCGCTCGTATTGTTGATGGTCGAACAGTTCGTTGGCAAAGTAAAACAGATCTCTTGGGGAAAATTCTTTTCCTTGTGCCAACTGTTTCTCATAGATTTGCAAATTTCGATCTGAAGCGCAGCGGTTCGGTTGATGAATAATGGTAATATCGCTGTTGAGAATCGTTCCCCATACTTCTAGATATTCATGAACCATCCCATGCCATCGGAAGCCGTTGGATCGTTTGACGAGACGATTTCGGCGGACGCTCGAGATCGTCTTTCCATATTCATCTTGGGCAAGGCTGTAAATCATGGTGACGGAGTCGATGTCAGAAGAAAGGGTGCGCTTCAATGTGAGAAATTTGGTCTGCTCTTCTGCCGGCAAGATGTCGTCTGCGTCCAGCCAAAAAATATAGTCCATGGTGGCGTGGGAAAAGGAGAAGTTTCGCGCCGCCGAGAAATCATCGCTCCAAGGAAAGTCGATGACTCGTGCGGTGTAGGAGCGGGCGATTTCTTTCGTGCGATCCGTTGATCCTGTATCCACAATCACGATTTCGTCTACGAGATGTTGGACGCTGTCCAAACAGCGGGCAAGGACGTCTTCTTCATTTTTGACGATCATGCAAAGACTGATGGTGATCAATTTCCTTGCACCTTCCTTTCGGCCATGTTGCTGTTTCACTATATGCATCATGCGGGAACGTGCTTATGCCAATGCCGCATGGCGCTGTGAAAATCGAGGAAAAAGGGCGGAGTGAAGAAAATCCCTTCATCCCCGCAATCAATGGGGGATGAAGGGACTGATTTGCTTCGCGGTTGACCTTAGTTGTGAATGAGCGCCCTGCTGTAAGGCGGTGCTCCCGTAATCCTCTTGCTTTGAAACGCCAGCCTCAATCGGGAGGGGTTACACCGCTTCAACAGGAATAAATTCCCATTTATTTACATCAAATAATCCTTGGTCGGTCAGCTTGAGCTCTGGGATGACCGGCAAGGCGAGGAAGGACAATGTGATGAATGGGTTGAACGAGCCATTGGCGCCGATGGCTTTAAGGGCTTTGTCAATCTGCTTCAATCCGCTTAGCACCTCGGTATAGTCTTTTCTTGTCATTAGACCGCCGATCTCAAGCGGCAGGCTGGCAAGCACCGCTCCGTCTTTGATGACCGCCAAGCCGCCGTGCTGCTCGCGGAGCTGTTCGATGGCGGCGGCGAGGTCGCGATCGTTTGTGCCGGCGGCGATGATATGGTGTGAGTCGTGCGCGATCGAAGAAGCGATGGCGCCTGCATTGAATCCGAAGCCGCGGACGATGCCAAGGCCGATGCCGAGGCCGCGATGGCGTTCGACGACAACAAGCTTCAGCAAATCCCGCTCGATCGACGGGCAGAAAGCCCCTTCCTGGACATCAACGTCCGTGATGAGGTGGTTCGTATGCAAATGGTTCGGGATGATCTCGATGACATGGGCTTTCGTTCCTCTTTTCATCGGGATGCGAAGATCGGTTTCGTCCACTGCTTGGCAACGGATGGAGTGAAGCAATGGCTGTTCAAGGCTTTCTGCCGATCGTTCGGCCGGAAACACCGTCTGTCCATGTTGGGCCACTAGTCTTCCCGCTTTGAAGACGTGGGTGATGTTCAATGTTTCCAAATCGTCAACGAACAAAAAGTCGGCGTCATATCCTGGAGCGACAGCGCCTTTTGTCGGCAAACGGTAGCACTCTGCGGCGTTCAGCGTGGCCATTTGGATGGCCAGAAGCGGGTCGAGGCCGGCCTGAATGGCGAGCCGCACGTTATGATCGACGCTGCCTTCAAACCATAAGTCATCAAGATGTTTGTCATCCGTGCAAAAGAGAAAGCGGCGCGCGTTGTGTTCCGTGACGGCGGGGAGAAGTTTTTCAAGGTCTTTGGCGACCGAGCCTTGGCGAATGAGCACGTACATGCCGCGGCGAACGCGTTCCAGCGCTTCGTCGGGAGTGACGCATTCATGGTCCGTATGGATGCGGGCGCTTCGGTAGACGTTGACGGCATCAGCGTCAAGCCCCGCCAAATGGCCGTCGATCAGGCGGTTGGCGTTGGCCGCGAGCGCCAGTTTGTCAAGCATCGACGGATGTTGTTCCCGTAATGATGGATAGTCCATCACTTCCGCCAATCCGAGCACTCGCTCATCGTTGAAAAACGGCGCCAGTTCCGCGGCGGATAAGACGGCTCCGGCACGTTCAAACGAGGCGGCTGGCACGCACGACGGCAGCATCATATACACATCGAGTGGCGTCCGTTTTGCCTCATCGAGCATAAACTGGATGCCGCACACACCGGCGACATTGGCGATTTCATGCGGATCGGCAATGACGGTCGTCACGCCGTGCGGAAGAACGACGCGGGCGAATTCGCTCGGAGGAACCATGGATGATTCGATATGCACGTGTCCGTCGATCAGTCCTGGACAAATGTAGCGGCCCTCGGCGTCAATCGTTTTCTCTCCTTCATAGCGCCCGATGCCGACGATCATTCCTTCCACAATGGCGAGGTCTCCTTCGATGATTTCGCGCGTGAACACGTTGACGATTTTCCCATTTTGGATGACGAGATCGGCTTTTGTTTGTTTGGCGGCGGCGGCGATTTGCTTCTGTAATGTCGAATGCATGTGGCTCATTCTCCTTTCTTCATGCTGTTCCCCTGATCGCCGGCGAAAGTTGGTTTCATTGTAATGAGCTAGATGGCAAGTTGTCAACCGCTTTGGTTCGTTTTTTGACATATGTATGGCACTGCTGTTTTCACACTCTTTACAACGTAACAATGTTATGTTACGCTTATGGTGGTGAAGGAGGTGAGCGGCTCATGGAACAAGAATTGATTTCGAAAAAAGAACTGCTCGAGCTGACTGGCATTTCGTACGGCCAGCTGTACCGCTGGAAGCGGAAAAAGCTCATTCCGGAAGAATGGTTTATTCGAAAATCGACATTCACCGGGCAAGAGACGTTTTTCCCGAAAGAAAAAATCTTGGCGCGCATTGAGAAAATCAAAGAATTAAAAGATGAGCTGTCGCTCGATGAACTGGCGGGCGTGTTTGCGCCTGATCCGGCAGCGGTCGTCTTGACGAAAGAGGAAGTCATAAAACGTCACATTGTTTCGGATTTGGTGATGCAATGGTTGGATGATGAATGGGGAGGCCGCCAAGATGTGTCCTTTGCCGAGCTCCTGTCCCTTTACATCGTTGACCGGCTTCTTCGTTCCGGTGAGATCAGCATAGAAGAAGGAAAAAACATATGGATGATGTTTAAGAGCCATTATCCAAAATTGCAAGGGAAGTCATGCGAGCTTGTCGTTTTGCGCAAAATGGGGGTCACGGTTTCCTTTCTTGTGGAAGGGACAGCAGCTTTGCATGTGGAAGAAGGGGCGAAGCTCATTGCGCGGCTGCACGTGCCAACGTATATTGAAGAGTTGAAACTGGCCATTTCGGAGGGATAAAAGGATGGAGCGTCGAGATTTGGTCATTGCCGGGACGGGTCATGCGTCCGGCGGGCTGTACAATTTGGTGAAATTGTCGGGAAATGGGAAGCTGTACGGCGACATCGACTGCCTCGAGCTGCAGGTGCAAGGAAACGCGGCCGTGGAAGGGAGCGTGAAAGCCAACACGGTTCATATTGCCGGGAAAGGAAATGTGGCAGGCGGGGTGGAGTGTGAGTGGATGAAAGTGAGCGGGAGCATAAGAATTGAAGAAAATGTGCAATGCCAAGAGGCGACCGTTCGCGGCCGCGGGGAGGCGAAAGGTTCATGGGCGGCGGAGGTGGTTCGCGTCCATGGCGAGCTCAATATCGGTGGCGATTGTTCGGCTGAGCGGATGGAGGTGGAAGGGCATTTTGCGGTCGGCGGGCTGCTGAACGCGGACTATCTCGAAGTGAAGCTGTTGGGCCCGAGCCGCGTGAAGGAGATCGGCGGGGAAACGATTATGGTAAAGCGGCAAGGAAGTTCGCTGTTCAAAAAATGGTTTTTCCCAGCTGAGTTGACCGCCGATGTCATTGAAGGAGATGTCGTTCATCTCGAGCATACCACGGCGAAAATCGTGCGCGGCAGTCGCGTCGTGATCGGGCCAGGGTGCGAGATCGAGCGGGTTGAATACCGAGAAAAGTTGGAACGCGATGAAGAGGCGAAAATTGGCACGATCGAGAAAGGGTGAAAACGATGGCGGAGAGAAATTTAACCATTAACGGATCGGCGCTTTCTGGAGGCGGTGTGTTCCATCACGTCACGATTCGCGGCGATGCGACAATTCGGGGCGACATTGAGTGCGACCGCTTGAAGGTGTTTGGCGCAGCGGACATGAAAGGAGCAGTTGCGGCCCGCACGTTTCGCCTATTTGGCCAGGCGAACGTGGACGGTCCTGTGCAGGCGGAGAAAATGGGAGTGTTCGGGGAAGTGGACATCCGCGGACACGCCTGCCTCGGGCATCTTCAGCTGCGCGGGATGGTGCAGGTGGAGGGGGACATCGAAGCCGATGCCATCCGCGGTTACGGCGAGCTGTCGGTGTCGGGAAGCTGTGAGGCGGAGAGTGTTGCGATGACTGGGGTCATGCACATTGGACAGACGTTGAATGCGGAGCAGGTAGAACTGTCCCTTTGTTTTGCCGACAGCTCGGTCAAGGAAATCGGGGGGCGGACGATTTCCATCACCCGCAGCAAAAAATGGAGCGCGATTCATTGGTTGAGCCGTTTTTCTTCTTCGCCCGCCGTATTGGCAGCGGATGTGATTGAAGGAGATGAGATTTATGTGGAGTATACACGAGCCGCGGTCGTCAGGGGGGATCGGGTGACAATCGGTCCGGGCTGCGAGATTGGGATTGTGGAATATCGTACGGCTTTTGTCCAAGATGAGCAGGCTGCGGTAAAAGAAAAAAGACAAAGGTAGAAGGAGACGGGACGATGGGGAACAAAGAAACGAAAACAGGGTTAGTGGTCATTGCATTGTTGCTCGGCATTTTTGTTGCTTCGATGGACAATACGATTGTGGCGACCGCCATGGCGACGATCGTCGCTGATTTAGGCGGGCTCAAGCAGTTTGTTTGGGTGACGTCCGCCTATATGGTCGCTGAGATGGCGGGGATGCCGATTTTTGGGAAACTGTCCGATATGTACGGACGGAAGCGATTTTTTCTGTTTGGGATGATCGTGTTTTTGTTTGGCTCTGTACTGTGCGGCATGGCGCAAACGATCGTCCAGCTCAGCATTTTCCGCGCTATTCAAGGCATCGGCGGCGGGGCGCTCGTGCCGATCGCGTTTACGATTATGTTTGATATTTTTCCGCCGGAGAAGCGCGGGAAGATGGGCGGGCTGTTTGGCGCGGTGTTTGGCTTGTCCAGCATTTTCGGCCCGCTGCTTGGCGCCTATATTACCGATTATCTCAACTGGCGCTGGGTGTTTTACATTAACATTCCGCTCGGGATTGTCGCGTTTTTGTTGCT
>NZ_BCPV01000019.1 GCF_001544135.1 Geobacillus zalihae NBRC 101842
GCCGATCCATCAAGCGTTGTCGGCGCTCCGGGATGGTGGTTGGGTGTAAAAAAATGGAATACAATATCATCACCTCAAGATGAGGGATGAGAGTCCGAAAGCGCTTACGATATCAATTCCTGAAAATGGTTCGCTAACTAGTGATTGACAACGCCCGTAGTGAACCGAAAAAATGTTCTCCACAAAGTCTTGACTGACTCAACCAGCGCTGCCAAAATGACGAGAGAACCGTTCTCAAGGGTGAATGGATCGACAATGTCTTTCGTAATCGTTTTGGCGACACCGGTGAAGGTGAGCGCGCCGATAAAGTTCATCGTTGCAGCCAAAATAATGGCTTGGCGCGGCGTGAGCGCTCTCGTCGACACCGACGTCGCAATGGCGTTCGCGGTATCGTGAAACCCGTTAATAAAGTCAAACGCCAACGCGAAAACCACAATGAATATCGTCAAGACTAAAATCATATCCATAAAAACAACGTCCCCTTTTACGCGTTGCGCATAATGATCGTCTCGAGCGTATTCGCGACATCTTCACAGCTGTCAGCAATCTCTTCCAACATTTCGTAAAGCTCTTTGTATTGGATGAGCTTAATCGGGTCTTTTTGCGTCACAAACAAGTTTTTGATCGAAGCGCGCAAAATTTCGTCGCATTTCGTTTCGTAATCCTTGATTTTAATGGCGTGCTGGCGCATGTCAAGCAACTTTTTGTGCGACAGCAGTTCGAGCGCATGAACGATTTCGATCGTGCTTTGGTAAATATAGTCGAAGAACTTCACCATATGTTCGTCAATGTCCGTGAATGAGAACATTTCAAACCGGGCGGAGCATTGTTCAAGCCCGTCAAGCACATCATCCATTTTCATCGCCAGCTGATGGATGTCCTCCCGTTCAATCGGCGTAATGAACGTTTTGTTCAATTGGACGACAAGCTCATGGATGAACGAATCGCCTTTCCGTTCATACTCTTTCATGACGCGGGCGAATTCTTTCAAGTCGCTCACGCCTCGGATTTTATACTCAACAAAGTATTGGGCTGCTTCCTTGACATTTTCCGAAATCTTAAACAACATGTCGAAGAAAACGTCCTTTTTTGGGGAAAAGATCATTGAGGCCACCCTCCATCTCAGAAATCGAAAATCACCGATACTTATTGTAGTAATTTACACAGCATTTACAATAAGACAATCAAAAATTTTACACAAAATTTACATTACCTTTACATTTTGTTCGCTTTTCCTGCCCATGTATTATGTAGCGTGCCAAACAAAAGCCGAAGCTATGCACATTTGCTTCGGCTTTCCCATTCGACATCGCGCGGCCGCCGGCTCAGCCCGTCCTGCTTGAATTAGGCGATCGCAGCGCCGCTTGCGTCTTGCTTATTCAAACCGTTCAACAAACGCGGTGAGCGTCCGCACCATGACACCCGTCGCCCCAGCCGGGCCGAGGTCGCCATCTTTCTTTGCAGTCGCCGTGCCGGCAATGTCCAAATGCACCCACGGGGTGTCTTCGGCAAACTCGCCAATAAACGCCCCGCCCATAATGACGTGCCCTTCGCGCCCCGGAGAGTTGTTCAAATCGGCGATTTTGCTGCTTCGCACCCGCTCGCGGTCGTGTTCGGTGATCGGCAGCCGCCAAATGAACTCCCCGGTTTCCATCGATGCTTCAAGCAATTGCTCAAACAGCGCCTCGTTGTTCGTCATCGCCCCTGTTTTGTCCGTGCCAAGGGCGACGATCACTCCGCCTGTCAGCGTGGCGACATCGATGATATAGCTGGCGCCGTGCTGTTTCGCATAAGTCACCGCATCGGCCAAAATGAGCCGTCCTTCAGCGTCCGTGTTGCGGACTTCGATCGTTTTTCCGGACAGCGACGTAATGACATCGTCCGGCTTGAACGCCTCGCCGCTGATCATATTGTCGGTCGCCGGAATGACGGCGAGCACGTTTTGTTCCGGCCGCAGTTCGCCGATGGCTTCCATCGCCCCGAGCACCGCCGCCGCGCCGGCCATATCGGTTTTCATGTCGACCATGCCATCGCGCGGCTTCAAACAATAGCCGCCCGTATCGAACGTCACCCCTTTGCCGACGAGGGCGATCACGTCTTCCCACTCGTCTTTTCCTTGGTATTTTAAGACGATCAGTTTGGGCGGCTGTTTCGAGCCTTGATTGACGGCCAAAAGCGCTCCCATGCCGAGCCGCTCCATGTCTTCTTTCTCCAAAACTTCATAGTCAAAATCGTATCGGTTCGCGAGCTTTACGGCATAATCCGCCAAATCGGACGCCGTCAGCAAATTCCCCGGCGTGTTGACGAGCGTGCGCGCCGAGTTCGTCGCCTTCCCGTATACCGAACCGACGAACAAGCTCGCCTCGATGTCCGCTGCGTCCGCCCCCGTATAAACGGTGAGCGATTTCATCTCATAGTCCCGCTCTCGCCTGTTTTGCTTGTATCCCGGGAACTCATACGTCGCCAAATAATACGCTTCGGCAAGCGCATGCGCGGCTTCGTTTTCGTCGACGTCCCCGGCCGTAAACGTGTCAAGCGCGACCGCCGCTTTCGTCCGCTTCGCCTGCTTCAACGCGCGAAACAGCTTGCCGAACACCTCGCGCAGCCGCGCAAACGTCAGCTCCTCTTTTTTGCCGAGACCGACGAAATACAACCGCTTCGCCCCCATCGGCAAAAATGGATGAACGGTGGCGATGCGCCCCCGTTTCGCGGAAATGTCGCCTTCCTTCCACAGTCCGGACAGCTGTCCGCCAAGGCGGGCGTCATACTCGCCGGCAAGGCCGGCAAACGGCTGCCCCCCTTCAAACAAGCCGATGACCAACGCTTCCTCGTTCGTTTCGACAGACGGCAATGGCTTTACCGTAAACATCGTCTCATCCTTTCTATGATTATGCCTTCCCGTCTTCATTATAGCGAAACAAGCCAATTATTTCGATCATCTAATGGATGAATTCGCCATATTTAAAAACAAGGGGGGCGAAAGAGGGAAAAAGGCGGGATGGGGCGAATGGATAACCATACTCCGATGCAGAAAGGACCGATGCCGTTGAAAATCGTTTCCTTATGTCCAAGCAACACCGAACTGATCGCCTATCTCGGCCGCCTTGACGATGTCGCCGCCGTCGACGATTCGTCCGACTGGCCGCCCGAGGTGAAGCAGCTGCCAAACGTCGGGCCGGATTTGCACATTGATATGGACCGCGTCGAGGCGCTCAAGCCTGACCTGGTCGTCGCCTCTTTAAGCGTGCCCGGCATGGAGCGCAACGTCGAGGAACTCAAACGGCGCGGGCTCCCGCATCTCGTGCTGGCGCCGAATTCGCTTGAGGACATCGCCAACGATCTCCTTCAGCTCGGCGAGGCGCTTGGCGAAACGAAAAAAGCGGCCGACCTCGTCCGCCGCTACCGCGCATTTCTCAGCGAATACCGCGAGCGGGCCGCAACGGTGGCGGAGCCGGCTCGCCTCTATTGGGAATGGTGGCCGCGGCCGATTTTCACGCCGGGCGGGGCAAACTGGCTGAGCGAACTAAGCGAACTCGCCGGCGGGCGCAACATTTTCTCCGACATCCCGCAAGCGAGCGTTCAAACGGAATGGGAAGACGTTCTCGCCCGCAATCCGTCGCACATCTTGCTCGTTTGGGTCGGCGTGCAGACAAAAAAAATGAGCCCGAAAGCCGTCACGGCGCGCCCGAATGCCCAACAGGCCGAGGCGGTCCGCACCGGGAACATCCACATTTTAGAAGAATCGCTCTATTGCCGGCCGTCTCCGCGCCTCTTGGTCGGATTAAAAAAATTGGCGCCGCTTTTGCATCCGGCGCTGTTTCCTCCCGCTGACGACAGCGATCCGCTTCTTGGCCGCTGACGGGCGGGAGCCCTTTTTCAGCTTTTCGATTCCAAATATTGCTGCCGGAACACTTGCATCGTTTCATCCTCGTTCAACCGCGTCAATTCTTCCTCCGACAGCGTGCCGTCCCCTTTTTGGATAATGTAAACTTGCACTTTCCTTTTTCCCCAATATTTATAGACATCTTCCACGGTTTCGTAATATAAATCAAGACGATGGCCTTTGATCGCCCCGCCTTTGTCGGCGACGACGCCGAATCCGTATCCAGGGATGAACAAAATCGTGCCGATCGGAAAGATCGATAAATCGGCAGCAATCGTCGAATACAGGTCGCGCTTGACGCGGACGCCGGAGTAGGTGATGCCATACTCAGGGTGATCGGGCGTTTTCCCGGTCGATTCAATGCCGGCTGTATAGCCGGTGGCGATCACTTCAACAGATGGATATTTTGACCAGTCAAAATGATCCTCAAGCCGCAAAACGGAGCGGCCCCCGTTTTTCGCGAGCTCTTTCATTCCCCAAATGGGCTGATGATCCATCGATAAAGCGCTCGGAAAGGGATGGAGAACCGTCTTCGCGTCAACCCCGGAAACGGACTCGAATGTCGCCAAGAGCGCCGCCAAAAACAGCAGCGTCATCGCGGTTCGGCGCACGAACTGCCTAAATCCATTCAATGCTCTCAACTCCTCTCACACCTCTATTTATCTCCATCCAAAATCGAAATATTCATTGCGAAGACGGCAAAAAACGAACAAGCCGCCAGCTTCACCACGTCGATGAACGGCTTTGGCGCAAGCATCCTCGGCAACGGCTATTGCCCGACACATCCGCTCCGCACAAACGCCATCATCAGCCTGTCCGCCAAAAAGAGTCCTCACCGCAACATATACTGGACAAGCGATATCGTTTCCGGAGCAAGGATGCCGAAGTCATTGCTCAATTTTCCCTGCAAAAGGGCATGTTCTGAAAAAATCAAGCGCCGCTTCCGACGAAAAGCCAAAAAAAAAAAACGCCTCTGCAGGGCAGAGACGCTTTAAAACATTTGATACCCTTTCGCCCGCAGCGTGCGGATCGCCCATCCGGCGCAAAGAGCGCCGGCAAAGCCGCTTGACAAAATCAACAGATCCGCCGCCGCCAGCGAAGCGATCTTCCGGCCGAGCGCGGCGAACGCCTCGGACGGCGCGGTGAAATAGCGCGTCAACGGCACATCATCAATAATGAAAACCGCAATCAACGGAAAGCAGACCGCCAAAATCCACGTCATGCGCAAAATCATGTTCAACAAAAAACCAATGCCAAAAAACAAAACGAAAAACAATACCATCGAAATCAATACGACTGGCAAACTCATTTGCATCCGCCCTTCACCTCCCGTACACCCGTTTTCAGTGTACTGGATCGGGCGGATGACCGTCAATGTTCGTTCTCTTCTTTATGATCGCCTGATTGTTTCCAAACGATGTTTCATATCCTCAGACGAACGTCAATGGTCGTCATCCTCTTCGCCATCGCTTCCGGTTCCTTGGCAACTGTAGCACGTTTCCGATCCGCCCAAAAGCAGCTGAACGTATCCATGCCCCTCGCAGTACGGGCAGTCGTTTATGGTCCATGTTTTTGTCATCGATGTTCCCCTCCGTTTCTTTTTTGTTAATATATCAAAATTTTCTGTAAAAACAAACGGCGATTCTCCCCCATTTTCGTCCGTGTAAGCGGATACATCTTTCGATCGCTTTTATTTTCTTGACTATTCTTTCAATTTCGATGATTCGAAGTAAAGGCGGTATTTCGTGTAGCCGAACGGATCGCCGGGATTGAGTCCATCATGCAGCGAAAGGGAATCAAGCGGCTCGAGCGCCAACAAATAGCGAAGCAAGCCTGATGTGTTCGGATCATTCTGAAGCGCCGTTTTGCTGAAAAACGCGGCGGCATACAGCTCATCCGTCTGCACGACGATGTCGCGCGAGAGCGGGCGCAACAGAAAAATCGCCATATTGTCGCTGATCTCCCCAGCGATGACGCCGGTGCGCAAGCCAAGAAGCGCGACCGGTTCGGCGTCGATCCCCGTTTCTTCCTTCACTTCCCGAACCGCCGCCTCATCAAGCATTTCCCCCGGCTTTACGAACCCGGCCGGCAGCGACCATTTGCCTTTTAGCCCGCTGTATTTTTTCTTGACAACGAGCCATTCCCCGCTCTCGTTTATGACCAGTCCGGCCGCCGCAATCCAAACGTTTCCTCGTTTGTTGTCCATCGTCCTCATCCTTTTCTCCCGATCGTTATGCACTGTTTGTATTTCGACAATCGAGCGGCGGATCCCTGTTTCGTTGCCATGCAAAAAGCTCCCGCCATCACGGGAGCTTTTTGGATCGATTAGAAAAATTTAAATTTGCCTTTTTTCATCACAAGCGACGAACCGCCGATCAAATACAGGGCGCGGTTGTCAATCACTTTTTTCATGAAGCTCGCTTTGGCGCCCCACAGCTTTTTGCCGAACACGACGCCGATGGCATCATCATGGCCAAGCGAGCAAACCGTCCCTTTAATATCCGGCTTAAACGGCTCCAGCTCCCCTTGTCCACGGATGAGCACCGCCAAGTTTTTCGCGCACAGCTGGCCTTCTTGCATGGCGATTTGCGCCGTCGGCGGATACGGGCGGTTCGTTTCTTCATCAATCACGAGCGAACAGTCGCCGACGACGAAAATGTCTTCATGCCCCGGGACACGCAAGTACGGGTCCACTTTAATGCGCGCCCGCGCCGCTTCAAATCCAGATTCCTCGATGACGCGGCTGCCGCGCACGCCGGCCGCCCAAATGACTGTGCCGGCTTTAATTTCCTCGACATCATCACCTTTGGCGACAATGATGCCATCCGGCGTGCATTCCTTAATCGCCGTGCCGATTCGAAACTCGACTCCTTTGCGCTCAAGCTGGCTGACCGCGTACTCGACGAGCTCCGGATCGAAGCCCGGCAGCGCCGTGGGCGCCGCCTCCACGCAAATGATGCGCACTTTGTGCGGGTCGATGTCATACTCGCGGCACAGCTCCGGCATCCGGTTGGCGAGCTCGCCTAAAAATTCAATGCCGGTAAATCCCGCCCCGCCGACGACGATCGTCAATCGCTCCTCTTTCTTTTCCTCTTCCGCGTTGTACGTCGCAAACTGGTATTCGATATGTTCGCGGATTTGCCGCGCGGCGTCGACATTGGCGATCGAAAATGCGTATTCCTTCAACCCTTTGATGCCGAACGTTTCTGATTCAAACCCAAGGGCAATGACGAGATAATCGTACGTCAGCTCGCCGTTTTCAAGCAGCACTTTCTTTTCATTTGGAATGATTTTCGTCACCGTATCTTGGATGAATTTCACTTTGTTCCGGTCGATGACATCGCGGATCGGATAGCGGACACGGTCATGATGCAGCGTCCCGGCCGACGCCTCATGAAGCCATGTCGTCTCATAATGGTAATCGTGCTTGTTGACGAGCGTAATGTTCGCTTCGTTCACGCCGATGAGCTTTTGCAGGCGAACGGTCGTCATCAACCCGCCATAGCCAGCGCCTAAAATGACAACGTTTGGTTTTCTCACCTGAATCACTTCCACCCTTTTTAATTTTTTTCCACACGTTTCTTATAGCTTTTGCTGCGGCCCCCGTTTTTATTGAGCAAAATTTGTGAAATACTTCACGTTCCTTGCCAAAAAAATGTCGGGAGACTGTCACAAAACGTTAACAATTTCTCCACTCATCATATTAGTCGTTTTTCTTTCCCATTTCAAGACTTTTTTCGCCGTTTTGTCCTAAAAAATTTCTTTCGTTTGGACAGCGTCGATTTATGGTAAGATAGAGTTGTGCAGCCATCCATTTCATGCAGGGAGGGATGTTGATGAAAGAAGATCGCACGATGTATGACGTCACGATCATCGGCGGCGGGCCGACTGGGATGTTTGCCGCGTTTTACGGCGGCTTGCGGCAAATGAAAGTCAAAATTATCGAAAGCCTTCCGCAGCTTGGAGGGCAGCTGGCCGCGTTATATCCGGAAAAATACATATATGATGTCGCCGGATTTCCGAAAGTGCGCGCCCAAGAGCTTGTCAACCAGCTGAAAGAGCAGATGAACCTATTTTCGCCGACCGTCTGCCTAAACGAGTCGGTCGACACGCTCGAAAAGCAGGAGGACGGAACGTTTAAACTCGTCACCAATCAACAAATCCATTATTCGAAAACGGTCATCATCACCGCCGGAAACGGCGCCTTTCAGCCGCGTCGGCTCGAAATCGAAAGCGCTTCCCGCTATGAAGGAAAAAACTTGCATTACTTCATCAACGACTTGGGGCAGTTTTCCGGAAAGCGCGTGCTCGTCTGCGGCGGCGGCGACTCGGCTGTTGACTGGTCGCTCATGCTCGAACCGATCGCCCAAAGCGTCACGATTGTGCACCGCCGCGACAAGTTCCGCGCCCATGAACATAGCGTCGAGCAGCTCAAGAAGTCCAGCGTGCAAGTGAAAACGCCGTTTGTGCCCGTTGAACTCGTCGGCGATGAACACGCCATCCGCCAAGTCATCCTCGAGCATGTGAAAGAAGGAACGAAAGAAACGGTCGATGTCGACGCCGTCATTGTCAACTACGGCTTTATTTCTTCGCTTGGCCCGATCAAAAACTGGGGGCTTGACATCGAAAAAAATGCGATCAAAGTCAACTCGCGGATGGAAACGAACATCCCCGGCGTGTATGCGGCGGGCGACATTTGCACGTACGACGGAAAAATCAAGCTGATCGCCTGCGGCTTCGGCGAAGCGCCGATCGCCATCAGCAGCGCCAAAACGTACATCGACCCGACGGCGCGGATGCAGCCGGCACACTCGACATCGCTGTTTTAATGGCGCTCCGTCGGGAAAACAAGCGGAAGCGAAGGGGCGCTCGGCATTTCGCCTTAGCTTCTGCATCCCGACTGATTGGAGCCATTCGTATAGCCCGCCCCGTCCACACCCGTTTTTCAAGCAAAAGGCGCCCCTCTTTGTTGGGGGCGCCATGCTCGTGCCTCATCCCTATCGCTCCAGCGAAACCGACTCGCCATCATGATTCCCAGCCTTGTTTTTCGTCCATTCCTCCCGCTCTCTCTCGAGCAGCTTCACCTGCCGGCGCAGGCTGAACAAACGCACCCATCCGAGCATGCCGACGACAAGGCCGCCAAGGACGGCCGAACCTAAAATGACGATAATGAGCGGCAAGCGGGTTTCGCCGACTAAATAATGGATCGTCACCTGCTCGACATTCGCCACCGCCAGCAGCGCCACAATGAGCGCCAAGACAAGCGCCAAGATGACATTGATTTGTCCTTTCATCGTTTCTCCTCCTTTGGCGCTCCCGAAAAGGCCGATGTTGGAGCGCGGCCGTTTTCCCCAATTTCGTGAGGGAAAGACCACCCTTCCAACATTTCGCCAGTCGGTACACGCCCGCGTTTTCAACCGGCCGTGCGGCGAAAACCGGCCTTCTCAAGAGCCCGACGTCACGGCAAGGCAGGCCGTTTTCCTCTGCCAGGCAGATGGACGTCATCCCGCCTGCTTAGCATTGCTCCGGCGTGCCGGCATTGGTCGCTGTGCGGAACGAGGAGCCGCAGCCGCATGTCGCAATGGCGTTCGGATTGTTGATCGTAAACCCGCCGCCAAGCAGCGACTGTTTATAGTCGATGACCGTTCCGCGCAAAATCGGCGCGCTGTCGCGGTCCACCAAAATTTTGATGCCGTGCTGCTCAAATTCGATGTCATCCTCACGCCGCTCATGGTCAAAGCCCATGCCGTACGACAACCCGCTGCAGCCGCCGCCATGGACGCCGACGCGCAAGTACGCGCCCTCTTCTCCCTGCTCTTTCATCATATCTTTGATTTGAAACGCTGCCGCTTCTGTCAGCGTAATAACTGCCTCTGCCATCCATGATCCCTCCTTTAACGGTTGACACTGGCCAAACAACTTGGCCGTTTTTCGACCGATTCGCCCGACGACTCGGATAGGGCGAATCGTCTTGAATGGCTCCCTCTTCCCTTATAGTATACCGTCTTCGCCTTTCGGTGCTCAACCGTTCCGCCCGCCTCGGTAGTAATAAACGCCGGTGCACACGGTCTCCGCCGGACCGGTCATGCGCACGCGCCCGTCGTGCCCCCATACGATCGTTAAATCGCCGCCGGCCAAATGGACGACCGTTTCCTCCCCGCGCACCGTTTTGCCGTTTAACACCGAAGCGACGACCGCCGCGCACGCTCCGGTCCCGCACGCCTGCGTCACGCCGGAGCCGCGCTCCCAGACGCGGAAATGAAGCTCGCGCTCGTTCACCACTTCGACAAACTCGACGTTCACCCCTTCCGGAAAGCGCGGATCTTTTTCGACGAGCGGGCCAAGCGTCGTCACCGGCGCACGGCGGATGTCGTCGACATAAAAGATCACATGCGGGTTGCCCATGGACACCGCCGTCATTTCATATTCGCCCCCAGCGATGGCAAACGGCTCGGCGACGACTCGTTCCGCTTTTGGTCCAACCATCGGAATGGCGCTGCGCTCAAGGCGCGGCTCGCCCATATCGACCGTCACGCTTGTCACTTCGCCATCTGCTACTGCAACACGGGCTTCGACAAGCCCGGAGAGCGTTTCAATCAAAAAGGTGCGGTCGCGGACGATGCCGTGCTCGTACGCGTATTTCGCCACGCAGCGCAAGCCGTTGCCGCAGTTTTTCCCTTCCGAGCCGTCGCTGTTAAAAATGCGCATTTTGAGTGGCGCTTTCTCCGATGGACAAATGAGAATCAAGCCATCGGAGCCGATGCCTGTGTGGACATCGGCGACGCTGCGGGCGATCGCCGGCAGCTCCTCCTCGGGCAATGTTTCGCGGAACAAGTCGACGTATATGTAACTATTACCCAATCCGTGCATTTTCGTAAACGAAAAAGAACGCACATGACTCCCTCCTGAACATTTTTTGCGCTTCGCATGTATAATGGCGGCATCTCCTGGGCACAATGGGAATATCCCCCGTTTTTTCATTATACATTGAAGAGGATGCCGCATCGCGGACATCCTCCTTTTTTCGTTAAAACATTGGGTTTTCCTCGAGATGCCGATAAATATTTTCCACGAGCTGCTCGGGCGTTTCGCCGCTGACAAACTCGCCGTTGACGAGCGCAAACAGCGTTTCCGCGCAGCGTGTGCAATAGCTTAAGCAACTGTATTCCATGATGTCCAAGTTCGGATCCTTTTCCAACATTTCCATTGCTTTGTACGACCCGCTGGCTAAGTTGCTGATGCAAAATTCGATGATGGGCAACATCATATGCGGTTCACCTTCCTCTTCCCATCGTAGCGGTTTTCCGGCGCGACGTCAATGGACATGCTCGTTCGATCAAGGAAGCGGAAAAATGATTGTTCTTTTGTCACAATTTCGTTATACTTTTCTATGGCATTGTCGGCTTTAGAAACTCGACAAAAGGGGATTTTTCACGATGAGACAACTTGTATTGCTTGGCGGAGGATACGGCAATATGCGCATTTTGCAGCGCCTCCTCCCGGACGAATTGCCAAACGACATTCATATTATCCTCATCGACCGCGTTCCGTACCATTGTTTAAAAACGGAATATTACGCCTTGGCCGCGGGAACGGTCAGCGACCATCACATCCGCGTCCCGTTTCCGGAACATCCGCAGCTTGTGTACCAATTCGGCGAAGTCGTCTCGATTGATCTCGACCAGCAGCTCGTCCATTTAAAGGATGGGAGCAGCGTCCGCTACGATGATGTCGTGATCGGATTGGGCTGCGAAGACAAATACCACGGGGTGCCGGGCGCCGAGGCGCATACGTACAGCATCCAGTCGATCGATAAGGCGCGCGCCGCCTATGAAGCGCTGAACAATTTGCCGCCGAAAGCGACGGTCGGCATCGTCGGCGCGGGATTGAGCGGCGTCGAGCTGGCCAGCGAACTGGCGGAGAGCCGTCCGGACTTGCACATCAAGCTGTTTGACCGCGGTGAGCGCATTTTGCCGATGTTTCCGAAACGGTTGAGCGATTATGTGGAAGGATGGTTCGTGGAACACAAGGTGGAAATCGTCCGCAACTCCAACGTCACGAAAGTCGAACCTGGCGTCTTGTACAACCACGACGAACCGGTCAAGTGCGACGTCATCGTCTGGACGGCCGGCATTCAGCCCAACCGCGTCGTCCGCGAACTGAATGTCGAAAAGGACAAGCAAGGCCGCGTCGTGCTGACGAAGCGCCATCACATCCCCGGCTATGAAAACGCCTACGTCGTCGGCGACTGTGCGAGCCTGCCGCATTCCCCGAGCGCCCAGCTCGCTGAAGCGCAAGCCGAGCAAATCGTCCAAGTGCTGCAAAAGCGGTGGAACGGAGAAGAACCACCGAGCGAATTCCCGCCGATCAAATTAAAAGGCATTCTCGGCTCGCTCGGCAAAAAGCACGGCTTCGGCTTGCTCGCCGACCGCCCGCTCACCGGCCGGGTGCCGCGTTTGTTGAAATCAGGCATTTTGTGGATGTACAAGCATCACCATGGGTATTGATAGCACAACTGACCCTTATTCGATGAAAAAGGCGGAGTTCATTCCGCCTTTTTCCCTTCCGGCGCCGACGGTTGATACCCAAATTTTTCCATTTCTGCACAAATCGCCTTGAGCCGCGGGTTGCCTTCGGCGACGACGTTTCCTTCGATCACCACGACCGGGTACACCCAATCTTCTTCGACGATCGTCTGCGCGAGCTCCCGCTTCTCCTCGTCATCGGCCGGCGGCGCAAAAATGTCGACGTACGTCATCACAAACGGCTGATCCGGATACTTGCGGCGCAGCGCGGCCTCGAGCCACTCGTACGTTTCTTTCGACGACGGCAGCTGCACGCATGCCGGGCAAATGACGTCAGCCCCGTACACACAAATTTCAACCGGCTTGAATGTCATCGTTGTCACCCTTTGCAAAAGCAAAATTTATCATTAGATTTTTTTTGTCACCATGATTATAATAAAAACTAAGGAAAGGAGTCGATGGAAATGACGGATCAAGAAATCAAAGAACAAGTGCAAGAAGTGTTGGATAAACTGCGTCCGTTCCTGCTTCGCGACGGCGGCGACTGCGAACTCGTCGATGTCGAAGACGGCGTCGTGAAACTTCGCCTCCTCGGCGCGTGCGGCAGCTGCCCGAGCTCGACGATTACGCTCAAAGCCGGAATTGAGCGCGCCTTGTTTGAAGAAGTGCCGGGCGTCGTCGAAGTGGAACAAGTGTTTTAATATGAAAAATCCGAACAGCGGCCGCTGTTCGGATTTTTTTATCGCCAGCGGGGCGGCGAGCCGACGGGGAGGCTTTTGATGGGCAGCCACAACCCGCCTGATCGGGCGCTTCTCCGTTTTCGTTTCCTTCCAATTGTGCAAGGAAAACCGTCATATCGTTCGCCCGCTCCCAAGCGCGGCGGCGAAACGGCCAGGCCGCTGAACGGACTTCTGTTCGCGCCGGCGCCCAAGAAGGTTCAAGCTTCAAGCGCCAGCTTGTAGACGCGGCTGCCGCGCGGCTCGACGGAAAGACGCGCGATTTCGCACGTCGGAAAATGCGGGCGCAGCCGGCGCGCGAGCCGCTCTCCTTGGCCCGGTTCGGCAAAGACGAGCACCGTCGGCCCCGCTCCGCTCAGCGCCGCACCGATCGCTCCGTATTCAAGAGCGAGCGCCTCCGCCCGCTCGAGTTCCGGAACGAGCTGTCTCCGATACGGCTGATGGAACAAATCGGCGGCCATCATCCGGCCGGCAAGCTCCCAGTTTTTCGTGAGCAACGCGGCGACGAGAACGTTGCTGACGGCGCTCGCCTCGACCGCCCGCTCTCTCGGCCATTGTTCCGGCAGCTGCCCGCGCGCTTTTTTCGTTTCCAGTTCATACTCCGGAATAATAGCGACAAGCTCCACATCCAATTGTGGAATATGGACGACATCCACGCCCGCCTCGCGGCAGCAGCCGATGACAAGCCCCCCGTACAACGAGGCGCCGACATTGTCCGGATGTCCTTCGTATCGAGTCGCCAACTCCATCTTTTGCTCGCGCGGCAACTGAAGCCCAAGCAGCGCGTCGGCGAGCTCAATGCCGGCGACGACCGCCGCCGCGCTGCTCCCGAGCCCGCGCGTAAACGGAATGTCGCTGTACACATCGACCGCACAGCTTGGCAGCCGGCGGCCGTAAACGTCCGCCGTCTCCGCCGCCACTTGGTACACCAAATTGTCCGTCCCGCGCGGAATACCGCTCACTTCCGCTGTCTTTGGCGCAAACGACCACGCATCCGCCAAGCGGACGTCAAGCGTCAAATAGCGATTGACCGCGAGCCCAATCGAGTCAAATCCTGGACCTAGGTTCGCCGTGCTTCCCGGAACGACGATCTTCAACATCTCGTCTTCTTTCATGCCCGGACAACCCCTTGCAAATGCTCCAAGACAACTTGTTCATCGTTCGGCAGCACGATCGGTTCGATCGCCGCGGTCTCCAAGGCGATGGCCGGGTCTTTCAATCCGTTGCCAGTGAGAACCGCGACGACGAGGCTGCCGCGTTCGATTTCGTTCCGTTCGCGCTGCTTGATCACCCCGGCGATCGCCGCGCATGACGCCGGTTCGGCAAAAACGCCTTCCGTCCGGGCGAGCCGCTTGTAGGCGGCCAAAATTTCTGCGTCGCTCACCTCATCAATTTTCCCGCGCGACTCGCTCGCCGCCTCGACCGCTTTGTCCCAGCTCGCCGGATTGCCGATGCGGATCGCGGTCGCCACCGTCTCCGGCTGTTCAATCACCCGGTTGCGGACGATCGCCGCCGCTCCTTCCGCTTCAAAGCCGCGCATTTGCGGCAGGCCCGTTCCTTTCGCTTCATGGTACTCCTTAAACCCTTTCCAATAGGCGGTGATGTTGCCGGCGTTGCCGACTGGAATGGCGAGCACGTCCGGGGCGCGCCCAAGCTGGTCGCACACTTCAAACGCCGCCGTTTTTTGCCCTTCGATCCGGTACGGATTGACCGAGTTGACGAGCGTAATCGGCGCCGTTTCGCTCAACCGGCGCACCATCTTCAGCGCCTCGTCAAAGTTGCCGTCAATCGCAAAAATTTCCGCGCCATACATGGCGGCTTGCGCCAACTTGCCGAGAGCGATCTTGCCGTTCGGAACGACGACGAGGCAGCGCATGCCGGCGCGCGCCGCATAGGCGGCCGCTGAAGCCGATGTATTGCCGGTTGAGGCGCAGATGATCGTATGGCTTCCTTCCTCTTTCGCCTTGGCCACCGCCATCACCATGCCGCGGTCTTTAAACGAACCGGTCGGATTCGCCCCTTCGACCTTGACATAGAGCGCAATGCCGAGCTCCTCCGACAAGCGCGGCAGCGGGATGAGCGGCGTATTCCCTTCGCAAAGCGACAGCCTCGGCGTCGCCGCAGAGAGCGGCAAAAAATCGCCGTAGGCGTCAAGCAGCCCTTTCCATGCCATTACCGTTTCTCTCCTTCCACTCGATACGAGCTTTGCACCCGTTCGACAATTTCCAAATCGCCGAGCTGCTGCAAAATGTCTTCGTAGTCTTGCTGAGAGGCGTCATGCGTGACGATGACGATTTCCGCTAGGCCATCCTCTTTCAGCGGCAATTGCAAAATTTTCTCAAAGCTCACCCCGCGCTCGGAAAACAGCGTCGTAATTTTGGCAAACGCGCCGACCTGGTCTTTGACGTGAATGCGCAAAAAGTATTTCGAGAAAATTTCCGCCGGAGTCTTCAACTGCTTTTCATATTGCGGCGCGACGGCATAGCGGCCGTTGACGCCAAGGCGCATATTTTTCATCACCGCGACCAAGTCGGAGACAACCGCCGTGGCCGTCGGCAAGCTCCCGGCCCCCGGCCCGTAAAACATCGTCTCTCCGACCGCTTCGCCGTATACGTACACCGCATTGTATTCGTTGTGCACGGACGCCAACGGATGCGAATCCGGCAAAAACGTCGGCTGGACGCTCACCTCGACCTTCTGCCCGTCGCGCTGGGCGATGCCGATCAATTTCATCGTGTAGCCGAGCCGCTTCCCGTAGTTCAAGTCTTCCTCCGTCACTTGGGTGATGCCTTTCACTTGCACATCGTCCAAGTCGATGTCCATTGAAAAGCCCAGGCGGGCCAAAATCGCCATTTTCCGCGCCGCATCCAGCCCTTCGACGTCTGACGTCGGATCGGCTTCCGCAAACCCGAGCGCCTGCGCTTCGGCGAGCACGTCCTCATAGGAAGCGCCGTTTTGCGACATTTTCGTCAAAATGTAGTTCGTCGTCCCGTTCACAATGCCCATGAGCTTCGTAATCCGGTCCGACGCCAAGCCGTCGACCAAGCTGCGCAAAATCGGAATGCCGCCGGCGACGCTCGCTTCATAAAACAAATCGCAGCGGTATTCCGCCGCCGCCCGAAGCAGCTCCGACCCGTAGACGGCCATTAAGTCTTTATTGGCGGTCACGACATGCTTCCCTTGGCGCAGCGCCCGCAACAGCCACTCTTTTGTCTCCTCAATGCCGCCCATCACTTCGATGATGACATCAATGTCCGGATCGTCAATCACCTCAGCCGCACTCGTCGTAAGGAGCGACGGGTCAACGGCGACATCACGCGGTTTCTGTACATCCCGGACAAGGATTTTTTTCACCTTCACCGGGCAGCCAACCTGATGCATCAACTTTTCCTGATGGTTTTCAATAATTTTGACTACGCCGCTCCCGACCGTTCCTAATCCTAACAATCCGACCAAAATTGGTTTTTCCATGATTCCCGCCCCTTCTGTTTACGCACAGTAGACATTTGTATTTTTATAGTAGACATTATAAAAGACGATCGGCCATTTGGCAATGAAAATTTTTACGAGATCCGGTTTACCGGCGTCAACGGCGGCCGTCCTTCGAGCACGGCGATGATGTTGTCGCGCGCCAACGTCATCATGGCGCGCCGCGTTTCGTACGTGGCGCTGCCGATATGCGGCAAGGCGACGACGTTCGGAAGCGAAACGAGCGGATGATCGGCCGCGACCGGCTCGTGTTCAAACACATCCAATCCCGCCGCGGCGATCTCCCCGACGACTAGCGCCTCATACAGCGCCTGTTCATCGACGACCGCTCCGCGCGCCGCGTTAATGAAAATCGCGGACTTCTTCATTTGCCGGAACGCCTCGCGGTTGAACAAATGGCGCGTCTCGGAGGTGAGCGGCGTCAAGCAGACGACAAAATCGCTCTCCGCCAGCAAGTCGGCAAACGGGCGGTAGACGGCGCCCAGCTTCTCTTCCGCCTCCGGACGGCGGGAGCGGTTGTGATACAGCACGTTCATGTCAAACCCCTTCGCCCGTTTCGCCACGGCCTGCCCGATGTTGCCCATGCCGACGATGCCAATCGTTTTATGATGGACATCGGCGCCCGCAAGCAAAAACGGGCTCCAGCTTTTCCATTTTCCTTCCTTCAAAAATTCAGCCGCTTCCACGAGGCGGCGGGCGGTGGCCAATAAAAGCGCAAACGTCAAATCGGCCGTCGTATCGGTCAATACATCGGGTGTATTGCAAACGAGAATGCCGCGCTTTGTTGCCGCCGGCACGTCAATGTTGTCATAGCCGACGCCCATATTGGCGACGACTCGGAGCACCGAACCGGCGGACAAGACGTCTTCATCGATCGGATCAGACACCATCGGCAAGATGGCCGTCGCCCGTTTCGCCTTTTTAACGAGCACATCGCGCGGCACGGCCATATCTTCATGGGGCCACATCTCTACTTCAGCGATGGCCAAAAGCGGCGCGACCACGTCCTCGGGCAATTTTCGCGTAATGAATACATACGGCTTCGTCATGGTGCAGCCTCCTGCATCGTTTTTTCTAAATCTTATCACAACTTTGGCCGAAAAAAAACGGGAAGTTGTCCTTAGGGTGTAACGGCAGGGAAGCGGTCGTTTTTTCGTTTGGGCCAAAAAAAGCGGGAGGCTGTCTTCCCTGCGTTACGCCGGCGGCAGCCACTCGACCGCCGGCAGGCGGATGCGGTTCGAGATGCCGGCGATCTTGGCAAACGAAGCCAAAAACCGCTCGTACTCGTGCGATCGATCGAGCAAGCGCCGCAACTCCCCCTCCCGCCTTGTCCGTTCGCTCTCATCCACAGCGATATAATATGCCTCGACACATTCAAAATAGGAAAGCGGAAACAACAACCTGGCGTAAACAAGCCGCCACGCAAACGGCGACAGCGGCGCCGCATGTTCATACTCTTGAAAAAACTGCCGCACCGCCCGCTGACAGCCAAGTCCGCTCTTTTCGTACAAATGGCGCACCCATTCCGCCAAATCGCGGGCGCAATGGTCATACACCCAGTCGGTCGGCAGCTTCGCTTCTCCCCCCCCAACCCACTTCGCCTCGGGGAGACGCTCATGGCAAAATGCCGCGTAATCGATGCGCCCTGGTTCTTCGTCAATCTCCGTGTCCGCCACGTATTGCACCGCGTTTTCCGCCAAGCCTAAATAATACGGGAACGATTCGATAAACAGACGATCAAACAGCGACGACGGCCCGGAAGCGAGCTTGCTCGACCAAAACGCCTCCATTTGATCGATCCGCTTCGCCCACAGCTCCCGCCATTGGCCGATGCGCCGGCAGGCGACGATCGGCCATGGACATGTTCTCCCGCATTCATGCATCACCGCCAATTCCCTTCCGAGCGAACGAAAGCGAGCCGCCGGAAGCGGAGCGCGAACGAGCGCCAACGGCTGTCCATTATAGGAAGCGATATACGTTCCGGACGTCGTTTTGACCAGTTCTCCGACGCCGTCCACTCCTTTTGCCCGCAAATAGCGGCTCATTTGCTGGCGCTCTTCCATTTCCGCTTCGCTTTGCCCATCGGCGGGAACGAGCAAAAAACGCTCCTGCCGATGCCAAAAGGCCGCATGCCGTCCGCTTCGCTCCAACCTCTCGACGCGCATGCCATACTGTTCACGCACCCATTCTTCCATCGCCGCGCCTCCTTTTTCCTTTTTGCCGAAACCAGTCATTCCGCTCGTTCCACACCTTCATCTCATCGCCGCCCCATCGATGAGCCGATTCCGCCTCCGCTCCAGCATGAAACGGCCCCATTCACGCGCCTATGCTGATCAGCCAGCGCATGGCCGCGGAAAAAGAGGGATACTTTTTATATATGACAGCGGGCGCCAAAAAAGCCGATGAGCATTTTTCTTTATATGACGGACTGATTTATGACATGATACATATATATAGAAAACGACTTTCTAAAAGAAACAGGTGAAGTTCATGAGCGAATTCATTATGAACAATCTGGAACAAACGGCTCGGCGCTGGCTTGAGGAACGGGGGGTGACCGTGGAAAAAATTGCGGAGCTCGTTTATTACTTGCAATCAAAATATCATCCCGATTTAACGATGGAGGAGTGCATCGAAAACGTCAACCGCGTCATTTCGAAACGCGAAGTGCAAAATGCGATTCTAACCGGCATCCAATTGGATAAACTCGCCGAAGACGGTCGGCTCGATGAACCGCTGCAGTCGATCATCCGCCGCGATGAAGGGCTGTATGGCGTCGACGAAATTTTGGCGCTGTCAATCGTCAATGTGTACGGATCGATCGGGTTTACGAACTACGGATATATCGATAAGCAAAAACCGGGCATTTTGCAATATTTAAATGATAAATCGACCGGAAAATGCAACACGTTTTTGGACGACATTGTCGGGGCCATCGCCGCGGCGGCGTCAAGCCGCCTGGCGCATCGGGCCGCCAATGCGGAGTAACGCCGGCGCCGCCCATGCGCGCCCTCCATCCGCGCCGAGCAACATGAAACGCCGCTTTGCCAAAAAAGGCAAAGCGGCGTTGTTTACAAGCGGTCAAGCCATTCCAAAAGCGAATCGGCCGTATACGTCGGCATCCGTTCGTAGCGGGCGAGCATTTCTTTTGTCGTAACGCCCGTATGGACTAAAAGCGTATCGATGCCAGCGTTCATGCCGGCTAAAATGTCGGTTTCATAATAGTCGCCGATCATCAGCACGTCCTCCTTCGGGACGCCGAGCACTTTGAGCGCCTGCTCCATAATGATTTTTTCCGGCTTGCCGATAAATGTCGGCTTCACCTGCGTCGATACGGCGACGACCGACGTCAGCGCCCCGTTGCCCGGAAGCAGCCCCCGCTCCGTCGGCAAAGCGATGTCGCCGTTGGTTGAGATGAACATCGCTCCATTTCGGACAGCGAGACAAGCGACAGCGAACTTTTCGTATGTAATTTGCCGGTCAATCCCGATGACGACGACATCCGCATCTTCGCCGGCCAAACGGAATCCTTTGTCCGCCAAGGCGGTTTGGAGCCCTTCTTCACCGATCACATACACGGAAGCATCCGGTTTCTTTTCAAAAATGTAATTCGCCGTCGCCTGGCTTGTCGTAAACACATGCTTCTCCTCCGCCGGCACGCCGAACGAACGCAATTTTTCCGCCACTTGCGCCGGTGTGCGCGACGAATTGTTCGTGACAAACAAATACGGAATGCCGCGGCGGTGCAGCTCGTTGACAAACGTACGCGCCTCAGTGATGCATTCGGTGCCGCGGTACATCGTCCCGTCCAAATCGATGAGGTAGCCGTTGTATCGTTTCAATGCATCCGCTCTCCTTTCCCGCCATCAATTGCGAAACGCCGACACCGGGCCGAGCTCGTTTTCAAGGTAAGCGCGCACCGCCTTCGGATACGCCTCAAGCGCCGGCAAATGTTCGTTCAGATCGGCGAGCAATTTCGCGTGATCGACGCACGCATATTCGTGCACAAGCATTTTCCGATGGGCGATGAACGCTTTCAATCGGTCGGCATCCGCCGGCGAGATCACCTGTTCGTCAGCCAAAATGTCGATGATGTCGTTGT
Source organism: Geobacillus zalihae NBRC 101842 (assembly GCF_001544135.1). Lineage (GTDB taxonomy): Bacteria > Bacillota > Bacilli > Bacillales > Anoxybacillaceae > Geobacillus > Geobacillus zalihae. Next base: position 20,737 of record NZ_BCPV01000019.1, read on the forward strand.
AGCTGCCTGGGTCGCGCATAATAAACCCATCGATCATGGCGTTGCCGACGTCCAACACCGCCTCGATGACGATATGAGCGATCCGTTCGAGCGCCAATTGCCGAAGCGGCTCGTCCCATCGCTTCTCGGCCTTGTAACGGTCCAGCATTTGTTCCATGTAGCTGAGTGTTTCTTCCAGTTTTTTGCGATCGACAAAATACATCCGTCATCCCTCCTCGTTCCTTTGTGCGATTTTCTGTCTCCCGTTTTCGCCGCCTGTCTGCTATGATGGACATAGACGAAAAAACAGGAGGGGCTCAAATGATGGGCGAACGGTTTTATTTATACGACGACACCGTCGAAGCGGCCGTCCGCTTCGTCAGTTTTGTCGGCGAGCGGCAGCGGTTTGATTTGGCGCTCATCGAAACGGATCGTTTTTACGGGAAGTGGCTCGTGCTCGATTTGCAAAGCAACCGCTTTGCCATTCTCGGGCGCGACGATTTGGAGGAGCCAGGCTATATCGAGCACGCTTACCAGCTTCATGAACAAGATGCCAACGATTTGCGCGCCTTTTTGGAGGAGTATCTCTCATAACCTTCCTCGGTTTCGGGCATCTTATGAAACAGCCCACGAACGAAGGAAGGTGAGACGAATGGCGGAACGGGAAACATACGCCGATTTTTCCGTCGTCGAGAAACAGCGCAATTTCTTGACCGCTGAAGAGTTCCCAGAAGGGCCGTACGGCTCGCCGCGCCGCGACGACGCGCCGGTCGAAAACAAAAGCACGCCTTGGAAGGAAGGCCAGCGGCATTACAGCGCCTTCAACTACGAGTTTAAATCGTTCCACCAAAACATTCCAAGGCGCGACCCAGCCGCCCACCCGCCGCACGACGATCCGCATCAAAGCGAACAGTTTCCGTACAACGAAGGCGAATGACGAGGCAGCCGCTCGCGGCAAGCGGGCGGCTGCCGTGCTTACCGTTTCACCTTGCGCAGCACAAAATACGCGCAGCCGAAGTTGCAATATTCATACAAATATTCGGACAGCGTGCTGATTTTCGTATCGTACGTCGCTTTTTGGTTATGGTCGTCAAAAAACCCGCGCAACCGGAGCTGGTTGTATCCCCAATCCCCGACAATGTAGTCGTACTTCGCCAAAATGTCCGCATATCGGGCGCGAAAGGCTTCTTCATTAAAGGCGTTTTTCACATTTTCCACCAGTTCGTAACAATGATTGTTAATGCAAATCACTGTTCTCACCTCGCCTTTCCACTTCCATCATAAACGATGCATCGCCCCCAATCAATTACTGTCATCAAACCATCATCCGTGTGCCACCCTAAAAGCGAAGGGGGTGCTGACGATGAGACGACCATGGTTGGCCGTTATGTTCGGAACGGCCGTCGCCCTAGCCGGCTGCGCACAGACGGCCGAGGACGACAACACCGATATTTACAAGCGGAGCGGCAACACGATCAATGTCACCGACCGCAACGAGCTGTACAATGAAAACGGGGTGCCCAACGGCGATGACACGCCGATGAACAACTTCGGCTACGTCCGCCATCAAAAAAGCCCGATCCTCGGCGATGCAAACGGCTATAACGACATGCCGTCCTTCAACCGCGAGAAAGCGGCTGATTTAATCAGCAAATTGTGCACCCAGCTACCGGGCGTCAAAGACGTCGCCACGCTCGTCACGGATGAGGAAGTGCTCGTCGTGTATGACGCGGACACGAACAATCGGCAGCAAACGGCCGATCAAGTGAAAAAAACAGCGCTTTCCGTCGTTCCACGCTACTACCATGTGTATGTCGCCGACAATCCGCAGCTGATGAAGGACATTGAGCGCTTCGGGCGCCTTGATTCGAACACGCGCAACATCGACCAAATTCTCGATGCGACGATTCAGCGGATGTTGAAATATCCGCAAGGGAAAAAACTGAGCGACGGGGAAAATGAAAACGGCGAAATGATCAACGAAACAAACGATGAATTAGACCGCGATTTCCGCGACGGCACGCCGCGGGCGACGAAAGCGGGGCGCTAGGGAAAAGAAACGGTCTGCCTTCTTGATGAAAGGCATGACCGTTTCTTCGCGTTCATCCGGCCGGGATGATGCTTTCAGCCGCTGAAACAACGCTTGCTTTCGCGCCGTTCGTTGGATGTTACGCTTTCAACTGCCGCGCTTTCGCCGCCTCGCTCACCTGCTCATCGGCATGGTACGACGAGCGGACGAGCGGCCCCGCTTCACAATGGCTGAACCCTTTGCTCAACGCGATTTCTTTCAGCTCTTGAAACTCATCCGGATGGTAATATTTTACGACCTTCAAATGTTTTTTCGTCGGCTGCAAATACTGGCCGATCGTCAAAATGTCGACATGGTTGGCGCGCAAGTCATCCATCGCTTCCATGATTTCCTCTTTCGTTTCCCCAAGGCCGACCATGATGCTCGATTTCGTCGGAATGTCCGGCTGCAATTCTTTCGCGCGCCGCAAAAACTCAAGCGAACGTTCGTACGTCGCGCGGGCGCGCACCCTTGGAGTCAAGCGGCGCACCGTTTCGATGTTATGGTTTAAAATGTCAGGGCGGGCATCCATCAAAATTTTCAAGTTTTCATACACCCCGCCCATATCCGACGGCAGCACCTCGATCGTCGTAAACGGGTTTTTCCGGCGGATGGCGCGCACTGTTTCGGCGAATACCGCCGCCCCGCCGTCTTTTAGGTCATCGCGGGCGACGGCGGTGACGACGACGTGTTTCAAGTTCATGATGCGCACCGATTCCGCGACGCGTTCCGGCTCCTGCCAATCGAGCTCGGTCGGCAGCCCGGTTTTGACGGCGCAAAAGCGGCAGGCGCGCGTGCAGACGCTGCCTAAAATCATAAACGTCGCCGTCCGCCGTACGGCCCAGCATTCGTGAATGTTTGGGCACTTCGCTTCCTCGCAAACGGTATGTAAACGGTTTTCCCGCATCAGCTTCTTTAAACCGATATAATTCTCGTTCGTGTTCAACTTGATTTTCAACCAGTCCGGCTTGCGGACGTGTTCTTCTTTCGTCGCCATCGTTCTCACTCCACTTGTCGATGATTGTTCATTTCTCATTATAATGAAAAGCGCAGGAAAACACAAAAAAATCGTCCATCAGACGATTTTCCTCCTTTTAACATTTATGAAATTCCCGTTTCTCCCCAAACTAAACATATGAAACGGGCGGAAAGGGGGAATACGCGTGCATCGATGGCTTGCCGCCATATCGGCGGCAGCGATGCTGTGGATCGCCGCCGGCGCGGCTTCGGCGGCGGAACAGGAAGAAGCGGTGTATGAAAAGCGAATGGAGCTGTACAAAAAGGCCGAGGCCGTTTCCTTGATCCCGTGGTATTACTTTGCGGCCATTGACCAGTATGAGCGAAACGTCCGGCAAGTGCGCCGCGACTTGCCCAAACCGACCGGCGTTCTCGGCATTTATATGAAGCCGGAAATATGGGCCGGGCCGCTGAACAAAAACCCGCATGATACAGACCCGTTCACCATCTCCCAGTTTGGAGGCCTCGGCGTGGACGGAGACGGCGACGGCTATGCGCGGGCGGATGACGATGACGATGTGATCATGGCCATGGCCCGCTATTTGCAGACGTACGGCATCGATCACCGCCATATCAAAATCGCGCTTTGGAACTATTACCAACGCGCCAAAACCGTCGACTTGATTTTAGGAAAGGCGAGAATTTATAAAAAGTATCAGACGTTGAAATTGGACAACCACGTGTTTCCGCTTCCGCTAGGGGCCAATTACAGCTACCGCGATACATGGGGGGATGCGCGCGGCTGGGGCGGGCGGCGCATTCATGAAGGAACCGACATTTTCGCCGGCTACGGCGTTCCGGTGCGCTCGACGTGCTATGGCATCGTCGAGCTGAAAGGGTGGAACAAATACGGCGGCTGGCGCATCGGCATCCGCGACATCAACAACACGTACCATTACTTTGCCCATTTGAACGGCTTCGCCGCCGATCTTCGCGAGGGGCAAATCGTCGAGCCGGGGACGATCATCGGTTCAGTCGGCAGCTCTGGCTACGGTCCGCCCGGCACGGCGGGGAAATTTCCGCCCCATCTTCACTACGGCATGTACAAAGACAACGGCTATACCGAATGGGCGTTTGACCCGTACCCGCACCTAAAAGCATGGGAGCGGGCCGAGCGGCAACAACGGCGCCGCTAGCCGCGCGGGGGCTGGCGCGACGGGGGTCTCTCCGCCAACGCCAGCCGCCCAAATAAGCGGCATGTTTTTTCAAGAGCAGAGACGTCCCGGACGCCGATGTTTCCCGTCCGTCCATCCCAGCCGGCGTTCGCCGGCCGAAACGGCAATGACGGAAAAAGGCTGATCTCCAAGTTGGAATCAGCCTTTTTTCCACGGCGGCACAACCGTCCGAAACGGCTTTCCGCTGACGTTCTTCCGCCTATCGCTTCTCAATGCCCGCCCAAATACGCCTGCTTCACCTGCTCGCTCGCCTGCAGCTCGCTCGCCGTTCCCGACAAGACGACGCGCCCCGATTCAAGGACATAGGCGCGATGGGCGATGGAGAGCGCCATATGGGCGTTTTGTTCGACAAGCAAAATCGTCGTCCCCGACTCGTTGATTTCCTGAATGATGCGGAAAATCGTTTTGACCAAAAGCGGCGCGAGCCCCATCGACGGTTCGTCAAGCAAGAGCAGCTTCGGGCGCGCCATGAGCGCGCGGCCGATGGCGAGCATTTGCTGCTCGCCGCCCGAAAGCGTGCCGGCCAGCTGCTTGCGCCGCTCCTCAAGGCGCGGGAACAGCTGAAAGACTTTGGCAAAGTCTTGTTGAATGCCTTCTTTGTCTTTGCGCAAAAACGCGCCGAGCTCCAAGTTTTCCTCGACCGTCATATTGGCGAACACGCGCCGCCCTTCCGGCACGTGGGAAATGCCTTGCTTGACGATCGTCTGCGCCGCCTTGCCGGCGATCGAGGCTCCCTCATACACGATGTCGCCGTTTTTCGGCCTAAGCAGCCCGGAAATGGTTTTCAGAAGCGTCGTTTTGCCGGCGCCGTTTGCGCCGATCAGCGTGACGATCTCGCCTTTGTTCACCTCAAGCGATACGCCTTTTAAGGCATGAATGTTGCCGTAAAACACATCGATTCCATCCACTTTCAACATGGTCACGACACCTCCTCGCCAAGGTAAGCCTCGATCACTTTCGGGTTGCTGCGCACTTGTTCCGGCGTGCCTTCGGCGATCAGCTGGCCGTGATCCAACACGTAAATGCGCTCGCATATGCCCATCACAAGCGACATGTCATGCTCAATCAACAAAATCGTCAACGCAAACCGTTCGCGAATGAACGCAATCAACTTCATCAATTCTTTCGTTTCTTGCGGGTTCATGCCGGCGGCCGGCTCGTCAAGCAAAAGCACTTTTGGCTGCGCCGCCAGCGCCCGGGCGATCTCAAGCCGGCGCTGCTGGCCGTACGGCAAGTTTTTCGCTTTCTCGTGCATGACGCCGTCAAGCTGAAAAATGTTCAAAAACTCGATCGCCTTTTCTTCCATTTCCTTTTCCCCGCGGAAATGGGACGGGAGGCGGAGAATGGAGCTCGCGATCGAATGGCGGGCATGCGCATGGTAGGCGACTTTCACATTGTCGAGCACCGACAGCTCGCCGAACAGGCGAATGTTTTGAAACGTCCGGCTGATCCCTTTGCGCGTAATTTTATACGGCGGCAGTCCGTTCAACGTCTCGCCGTCAAGCATAATCCGCCCGTCAGTCGGCACATACACGCCCGTCAACAAGTTAAACAGCGTCGTTTTCCCCGCGCCGTTCGGGCCGATGAGCCCGACAAGCTCCCCTTGATATAGCTCCATCGTCACACCGGAGAGCGCCTTCAGCCCGCCAAACTGGATGCCGACGTTTTCTGCTTTAAGCAACGGTGTTTTTGCCGCCATGATTCATTCCTCCCTGCGCTGCCTTCCGCCATTTGAAGAGCGAAGATAGTTCTTTCGTCCCCATCAACCCGGTTGGACGGTACAGCATCACCAAAATCAAGACGATGCTGTAAATGATCATCCGCGTTTCCGGATAGTTTTGCAAGAACGTCGAAACGATCGTCAGCAACACCGCGGCCACCACCGCGCCGGATAGGCTGCCGAGCCCACCGAGGACGACGAAAATCAAAATGTCGAACGATTTCAGGAAGCCAAAGTTCGATGGCTGAATGATGTAAAAGTGGTGCGCATACAGCGCTCCGGCGATGCCGGCGAAAAACGAACCGATCACAAACGCCGCCACTTTGTAATACGTCGTGTTGATCCCCATGGCATCGGCGGCGATTTCATCTTCGCGGATCGAGATGCACGCCCGTCCGTGCGTCGAGTTCGTGAAGTTGGCGATCACCAAAATGGTGGCAAACAGGCAGGCGAACACCCACGGCCATGTCGTCATATGCGTCACCGTCATGCCGCTCGCCCCGCCGACGTAATCGATGTTCAAGAGCGCGATGCGGACAATTTCGCCAAAGCCGAGCGTGGCGATCGCCAAATAATCGCCTTTTAAACGCAAGCTCGGCACGCCGATGATGAGGCCGGCGAGCGCCGCCGCCACCCCGGCAGCCAAAACGCCGGCCGCAAACGGCAGCTGCAGCTTCATCGTCATAATCGCGGAGGCATAGGCGCCAACGGCGAAAAAACCGGCATGGCCAATGGAAAATTGTCCGGTGATCCCGATAATTAAATGCAGGCTGACGGCCAAAATGACATTAATCGCCATAAAAAAGAGGGTATTCACATAAAAGATGTTTAACGTTCCGCTTGCAATCAGCCACTCGACAACAACGAAAAAGGAGAAGGCCAGTATGACGGAAACCCAAAATCCACGCGTCCGCTTCCAAGTTGCCATTGTTCCCTACCATCCTTTACACTTTTTCTCGTACGTTCTTGCCAAACAATCCGGCCGGCCGGAAAATGAGGATGAGAATTAAAATGACAAACGCCACTCCGTCGCGCCAAAGCGAGTAGCCGAGCCCGCTGACGAGCGATTCGATGACGCCAAGCAAAAGCCCCCCGACCATCGCTCCCGGAATGATGCCGATTCCGCCCAACACGGCGGCGACAAACGCTTTTAATCCGGGAAGAATGCCCATCAATGGCTCGATTTTTGTATAATAAATGCCGAAAATAACGCCTGCCGCCCCCGCAAGCGCCGAACCGATGGCGAACGTGGCCGAAATCGTATTGTCGACATTAATCCCCATTAACCGGGCCGCTTCCGCATCATGAGAGACGGCGCGCATCGCTTTCCCGATTTTTGTCCGGTGAACGATGAACTGAAGAAGGACCATCAAAACGAGGGACGTGCCGAGGATGAACAGCGACTGGCTGCTGATGACAACGCCAAACAGCTCCAAGTTCCGATCTGACAGCAACGTGCTCGGATACGCTTCCGGCTGCGCCCCGCGCAAATAAATCGTGACGTACTCAATCAAGAGCGATACGCCGATCGCTGTAATGAGCACAGCAATGCGCGTCGCGTTGCGCAGCGGCTTGTACGCAATCCGCTCAATGACTACCCCGAGCACGGCGCAGGCGGCCATCGCCAACAACAGCGCTGGGAAAAAACCGACGCCGAGCATCGTCACAGCGTAAAAACCGACGAATGAACCAATCATAAAGACGTCGCCATGGGCGAAGTTAATGAGCCGGACGATGCCATACACCATCGTATAGCCAAGCGCGATGAGCGCATAAATGCTGCCTAGCGAAATGCCGTTGACCAGCTGTTGAATGAGTTCCATGATTGCACGCTCCTTAACGAAAACTCGTCGTTGGCCAAAAGAAATGCCGGATGGGAGGGCGCCCCTTAGGGGCCTCCCCTGTCCACGCATCCATCCAGCCTTTTATTACGGATTCACTTTTGTTTTAAATTGCTGCTGCCCGTCTTTGTATTCCAAAATAATGGCCGATTTGACAGGATTGTGGTTTTGATCGACCGTAAATGTTCCCGTGACAAGCTGCAAATCTTTCGTTTGCGCCAGCGCGTCTTTAATTTTCACCGGATCGGCGCTGCCGGCCCGCTTAATGGCATCGGCCAGGAAGTAGGCTGTATCATAGCCAAGCGCGTTGAACGCATCCGGCGCTTTATTGTATTTCGCTTTAAAGGCTTTCACAAACTCTTGAATTTTCGGATCCGGGTCGCCCGACGAATAATGGTTCGTAATATACGTGTTGTTCAACGCGTCTTTGCCCGCGATCTCGACCAGCTTCGGCGAATCCCAGCCGTCGCCGCCCATGATCGGGACGTTCAACCCAAGCTCGCGCGCTTGTTTGACGATCAAACCGACTTCTTCATAGTAGCCCGGCAAGAATAAAAATTCCGGATTGGCCGATTTAATGCTCGTCAGCGTGGCGCGGAAGTCGGTGTCTTTCGCCACATACGCTTCTTCGGCAACAATTTGGCCGCCGCCGGCTGTAAATGTTTCTTTAAATGACGCCGCCAGCCCTTTCGAGTAATCGCTCGCGCTGTCGATCAAAACAGCCGCCTTTTTTACTTTCAAGTCGTTCAGCGCAAATTTGGCCGCCACCGTTCCCTGGAACGGGTCGATAAAGCACGTCCGGAAGACGAACTCGTTCACTTTGCCATCTTTGACGGTCACCGTTTCGCTCGTCCCAGACGGTGTAATAATCGGAACTTTATTGTCATTGGCAATTTGCACTTGAGCGAGCGTGTTCGTGCTCGTCGCCGACCCGATAATGGCAGCGACTTTATCTTGACTGATCAGCTTGATGGCGCCGTTTGTCGCTTCGGCCGCTTCCGATTTGTTGTCTACTTTGACAAGCTCCAACTTTTTGCCGTTGATTCCTTCTTTGTTGATTTCCTCAAACGCCAGCTCTACTCCTTCGGCGATCGACTGTCCATACGAAGCGACCCCGCCGGAGAGCTCAAGGTTGGCGCCGATTTTAATCACATCGCCGCCCCCGCCTCCGCCGCCGTTTCCGCCTGAAGAACTGCCGCCTTGCTGGTTGCCGCCGCAGCCGGCCAAAAGACCTGCCGTCAGCATCAATGAGAAAAAGACACCTGCTGCTCTTTTTTTCTTCATTTCTTGTTCCCCCCATTGTTCAAAATGTTCTGTCACCAGAGCGCACACCTTTCTCTGCATACTATATCGACAGAGCCCGTCTGCCTTGTGCGCTCGTCCGCCGCGCCGGATGGCGCCGCAAACTGATGCATGCCTTCCGATGCCGGCCGTTCATTCCCCCTTTCAAACTGCTATGTAAATAATAAAACTATTTTCAATTTAATATAATATTACAAAATTCGAACCAACTCGTCTAGTTATTTTCTATTTGAAAAACAAAAAAAGCTGTTTCCTCTTGACAAACGCCAGAGAAACAGCCAAAGCCCCTTCGCCGGGAAGAACACTTTTTTTGCATAACGTTTCCATGTTTCTGTCAAAACCATTCCCAACGGCTGACGCGGGCATCCGTCAACCTAACGGAACTATATAGATGCAATTTGAAGCTTTACCATTTGCAGCTTTTACCGAGTATTTGGTCGACTGTCGGGTGACCGAACAACGCCGCTTAAAGACCCATATATGGGTCTGTGAAGCAGGCGGTTGTTCGATCCTCCGTCACGCCTTGGCTTGCCTTCGACAGTCGAACGAGAACGATCGATTTAGGAAGATGACAGTCGCCGGCCTTTTAGAGGCGCGCATTGACAGCCTTTCCCACTACCGCTTCGGAAGCTGGATGGACGGGCCGACTTGACCGCCGTTTTTGTTGTAAAATTGCGGCACTTCTCCCGGAATAAAGCGCATCACAACTGGAATATCTGTTGTCACATTGGAAATTTTCGAGGCAAAAGGAATGACGACTTGGATGTCGACCGATACATGAATATCAATTTCAATAAAAAAACTGTTAATATCATACGCTCGAATTTCTTTCGTCACTTCCGAGTCGACATTGCCAACGATCTGAAACTGCACCGGAATGCGCGGGCCGAGGTTGGCCAAGAGGACATTATCCGTGATTTTTCCAAGCGGAATGTAATAAATGATGCCGCGGCTGTTTCCAGTTCCGGACTCGACTTCGGGAAGGACCATCCGTTCAAGCCGTCCTTCTGTCGCCGCCTTTAAGCTTTCCATCACATGATCATCCGTCTCCGATAAGATGCGATTGATCACCGCGGTGTCAAAATCGACCGACACAATTTTGCCGCTTTCGTCCTTTTGAACCGTGACCAGCTGCCGAAATTCAGGGTTGTCTTTTTGAAACTGCTGCTCAATGGCGTTATTGATCACCAAGTTGGCAATCCGCTTCGTTTCCGTTTCCGCAATCTCCATGAGCACCGGCTTAATGCCTTTATTGACAATCCAAAGGCTTACCGCCGTCGAGAACATAAAAAAAACGAACGTCAATAAAAACACATAGCGGAACGGGAGCGGCCCCTTCCGCACGAATCGGGGGCGCAACAAAATGAAAATCCCTCCTTTACAAGCTATATGTATGCTTGCAAGGAGGGATTTTTTCACCGCATTTTCAACAGCGCCTCTCTTCCTTTCATTCCCTCTTCAATGCCGAGCTCCAAAGCGGCGACTGTCACCGATTCCAGCGGCGCCTCAAGCAGCTGTTCAATCGTACGCACCCCGACCGCCCGCCCGGCGATAATGCCGCGATCACGCAATTTCTCATTCAACAGCGCCACATCGAGCGCTCCGCACATAATGTACCCTTTTTCACCCGCCACCGCCAACAAATTCGTTTTCGGCAGCTGGACGGACACAGCAATAAACGGATGTCCGTCAATGATGATCGGCTTCACTTCGACCATCGCCGCAGTCACTCTCCTTTCCATACTCCAATGTATGAAGCATGGAAAAAGAAGTGCCTGCCTATTGGGCCAATTTCCAAGCGAGAAGATCGCGCAAAAACTCCGGCATGTAATACGTTTTTTCCGCCGCCCGCTGAATTTGCGGATAAAAGTGGCCGATCGCAAACATATCGGTCGTCGCCACCTCATACGTGCGCTCGGGATTGAGCGGCTCGCCGTTGATCATAATGCGGCGGATATGCCATTGGCCGTCCTCCTCGAGCCCGGCCTCGATGTCCACGCCGTCGTACACCATTTCCCCCATCACTTCGCCGCGGAAGCCAAACCCTTTAAACTGCCAATGCTTCATCCGTTCCGTGTTGGCCTCAAGGATAATCTCTTTGAGCTCCGCGCCGCGCAGCTTCACCTTGCACGGGTTGAGCGGATGTGGGCAAATGCGATGCAAATCTTTTTTCGTCACCGGTCCTCTCGCAAGCGGCGCAAGCAGCACGCCGGCGTTGACCATGCCGATGTCCGCTTGGCACCACTCACGCAAAGCGGAAGCAAGCAAATTCGCGAGCGGCGACGGGGCGAACCAGTCAAGCGGCAAGTCATCATGGAGCACGGCGACTTGTTCCGCTTCAAGCCGCGCCAAACTTTCCTGCTCAAGACAAACAAGATGGCGCTCGACCGCCTCGGAGCGGGGCAATGGTTCGACATCCACGACCGTCGCGGATGCCCTGGACAGCCGGTTTTGGTCAATCTCCAGCTTGACCATCCCAACATATTTTCCGTATTTCCCCGCCGCGCAAAGCAGTGTTTGATTCAATGTTTTTCCTTCTAGAAACACATGGTGGGTGTGAGCGCCTAAAATAATGTCCACGCCTGGGATCGTCGCAGCAATTTTTTCATCCTCATTCACCCCAAGATGGGACAGCACAACGACGCAATCGGCCTTTTGCCTCACTTCCTCCACCGCCGTTGCCAACATGTCAAACGGCGGAACGATCTTCCAGCCGAGCAGCTCGTAAAAGTGAGAAAACGGAGCGGTGGCGCCAACCACCCCAATGCGAAACGTCTCCGTCGCCGGGATGACGACATACGGCAACGCCCAATGCGGCCGCACGCCATCGCGGCGAAACAAATTGGCGACCACGACCGGAAACCGAGCCTGTTCGTACAACGTATCCAGTTCATCATGATCAAGGGTGATCCCTTCGTTGTTGCCGATCGTCACCGCATCATAGCCAAGATCGTTCAACAAGTCCACATTCGCCTTCCCCCGCGTCGCCTCGGTAATCGGGTGCACGCGATCGAGAAAATCGCCGACATCAAACAAAAGCATCGCCTCGTTGCGCGCGCGATGCTCCCTTCTCCGTTCTGACAAAAAGCGGGCGATTTGCGGCCAATGTTCAAAATGGCTGTGCACGTCGTTCGTATGGTAAATATAAATAGTTTGCTTCAAAACGCGCGCCCCTCCTTCCATTACGCCAAACTTCCCCATACAAGCCGGGCCCCGAGCAGCACAAGCACTAGCCGCAGCACGACGACAAGCGTCCGGCTTGGCATCCGCTTATTGATCCACGCTCCGGTTTTCGCCCCGATCCACACCCCAGGAATGAGGGCAAGGGCAAACGACCATTGCACGTTTCCCATCGCGACATGGGTGAGAGAGCCGACGAGCGAGGACAAAAAAATCATCAACATCGACGTGGCGACCGCCACATGGGGCGGAAAGCGAAACAGCACGATCATCGCCGGCACCATGAGCGAGCCGCCGCCAATGCCAAACAGCCCGCCGAAAAAGCCGACGACAAACGCGATGGCGACCGCCATGAGCGGCTGATAGCCGTATGTGAACACCTCACCGTTTCGGTCCGTGTACGTTCGCACAACACGCCGTTTCCACCAAGGCGCCGGCCGCGCCTGTTCGGCCTCCGTTCGTCCGGCCCCGTTTTCTTTCGCCGCCGCCGTCTCGTCAGCCGAACGCTTCGTTTTCTTTTGACTGAGCGACAAAAAGAGCGACATGGCGATTAAAAACAGCCCAAAATACAACGAAAAATGAGCGGCGCTCAGCGTATTGTTCACCCAAGCGCCGATGACCGCCCCGGGAACGCTGCCAAGACAAAAGAGCAAGCCGCTTTGATAGTCGACCATTTTGTCTTTCATATACGACAGTGTGGACGATAAGCCATTGAAAATAATGACGACAAGCGACGTGCCGACCGCGACCTGCGGCGTCACCGCCGACAGCCAGCCGAGCGCGCCGAAAAACAGAAGCGCCGGCACGATGATCACCCCGCCGCCAAGGCCGGCCAAGCTGCCCACCGTCCCCGCGATAAAGCCGATCAAAAAAAGCAACATATACGCCATTTTGTCTCTCCCCCCGCTTCAAAACAAACCAAGCTGCCGCGGCGCCAGGCCCGTGTACTCAATGCCAAGCAAATCGATCAATTGTTTGGCGTTGTCAGCGGCGTCGCCGCCGGAGTTGTTGTTAAACAGCACGTAAATTTGTTTCGTTTTTTGCTTTAATGTCTCGATATGGCGCGCCCACTCGCGCAGCTCGCGCTCGTTGTATCGATACAAGTAGCGGACCGCCCGCCAGTTCTCGCCGGCCGTCGCCTTGTTCCAGCCGTGGACATTCCGTCCGTGCAGGCGGATGAGCGTCTTTTCCCGGTCGGTCGGATGCAAAACGGTCGGCACCGACCCTTCCCCCGCCTGCGGCTCGTCGCAAATCGCGTGAATCCACCCTTCCTCTTCCATAAAGCGAAGCGTTTTTTCATAAAAGCGCGGCGAAAACCATGATTGGTGCCGAAATTCGAGCGCCGCCGGCACCTCCCCCATCCGCGCTTTCACCCAGCGCAAGTACTCCACATGCTCGCGCCGGCAGTCAAACCACGGCGGAAACTGAAACAGCACCATCGCCAGCTTCCCCGCTTCCTGAAACGGCGCGATCGAGTCCAAAAACGCGGCAAACATCGCTTCCTTGCTTTCATACGGAATCGGGCCGCGCTCATGCCCAGTCATCCCTTGGTACGCCTTCACAATAAACTGAAACGACGGTGGCGTCTCGCGAATCCACTTTTCCACGTTCGAACGCGGCTGAATAGCGTAAAAGTACGAATCGACCTCGACTGTCGGAAAATGAGCCGCGTATTCCAGCAGCTTGTCTTTTGCCGCAAGACCTGGCGGGTACAAGCTGTCATGATCCCCCCAGCCGGTCAGTCCGATGTAAATCATATCAATCACCAATTCGTTCGATTTCCAGCTATCTTCACTATATCATATGTGCCACCTCCAGGAAATAAAAATGACCGCCGTCCCATCAAAGAGCAGCGGCGGTTCAGAACGTCCAGATTTACAACCGAGGAACCGTTGCGATACAATGGTAACCATCGGAACATTCTGATAATGGGGGGCTTCCGATGATTCATCTGTACCCGTTTCTTCTCTTATCGATATTTTTGATTGTGCTGCCCGGCCCCGACACGGCGGTGGTGACCAAAAACACGATTTCCGCCGGGAAGATCGGCGGCTTGAAAACCGCACTAGGGGTTTGCTGCGCCTTGTTTCTCCACACCGCCGCGGCGTCGCTCGGGCTTTCCGCCGTCATTATGCAATCGGCCTTGCTGTTTTCGATCCTGAAGTATGTGGGTGCTGTGTACTTAACGTATTTAGGCGTTAAGGCATTATATGGGGTCATGAAAAAAGGCGAAGCCCCCAGTGTGGAAACGGACATCAGAGGAGGAGGAGAACATACCGCCTGCTTCAAGCAAGGGTTTCTGACCGATTTCTTAAATCCGAAAGTGGCGGCCTTTTTCTTAACCTTTTTGCCGCAATTCGTAGCACCGGGCTCGCACTCCTTTGTTCCGTTTCTCCTGATGGGGGCGGCTTATACGGCGATGACCGCGATATGGTTTTTGTTTTACATTTCCTTCATCCATTATATCAGCGATTTCATGAAGCGGCCGAAAACGAAGAAATGGATCGAAGGCATCACGGGCACGGTGATGATCGGGTTCGGCATCAAATTGGCGCTTGAAAAAGTCCAGAGCTAAACAGGAAGACCGGGCGCGGCTGAACAGAGCCGCCTGGCATGTGAAATGAAAGACAGGGGAGCGCCCAAAAAGAGCGCTCCCCTAAAAACATGCTCCCATGAGGGAGGAAATGGCCTGCGGAGCGGCCTTGACGCTTCCGGAGATCACCGGAAAGAATAAGGGACGGCGGCCGCTCCCTTGTTTTGTCCTGCGTTGATCATGTGGGCGTTTTGTGGGTCAAGCGCCCACGCTGGAGCGCTCCACCCTTGATTCATCAAGCTTACCCAATGCTTCCTTCCATCTCGAATTTGATCAAGCGGTTCATCTCGACCGCGTATTCCATCGGCAGCTCCCTTGTAAACGGCTCGATGAAGCCCATGACGATCATTTCCGTCGCTTCCTGCTCGGAAATGCCGCGGCTCATCAAGTAGAACAGCTGCTCTTCCGACACTTTCGACACTTTTGCTTCGTGTTCGAGCGACACGTTGTCGTTTAAAATTTCGTTGTACGGAATGGTATCGGATGTCGACTGATTGTCGAGAATGAGCGTATCGCATTCGATGTTCGAGCGCGAGCCGGACGCTTTGCGGCCGAAATGGACCATGCCGCGATACGTCACCTTGCCGCCTTGTTTGGAGATCGACTTCGAGACGATCGTCGATGACGTATTCGGGGCCAAATGGATCATTTTCGCCCCGGCGTCTTGATGCTGCCCTTTGCCGGCGATGGCGATCGACAGCGTCAAGCCGCGCGCCCCTTCGCCTTTTAAGATGACGGCCGGGTATTTCATCGTCAGCTTCGAGCCGATGTTGCCGTCGATCCATTCCATCGTCGCGTTTTCTTCGCAGACGGCGCGCTTCGTCACCAAGTTGAAGACGTTGTTCGCCCAGTTTTGGATCGTCGTGTAGCGGCAGTAGGCGCCTTTTTTGACGATGATTTCCACAACCGCGCTATGAAGCGAGTTCGTCGTGTAAATCGGCGCTGTACAGCCTTCGACGTAATGGACGTGCGCCCCTTCGTCGACGATGATGAGCGTCCGTTCAAACTGCCCCATGTTTTCCGAGTTGATGCGGAAGTACGCCTGAAGCGGCGTATCGACTTTGACGCCTTTCGGGACGTAGATGAACGAACCGCCCGACCAGACGGCCGAGTTGAGCGCCGCAAATTTGTTGTCCGTCGGCGGCACGACTTTGGCGAAATACTCGCGGAACAAGTCTTCGTTTTCCTTCAGCGCCGAGTCGGTGTCTTTAAAGATGACGCCGAGTTTTTCGAGATCTTCTTTCATGTTGTGGTAGACGACTTCCGATTCGTATTGCGCCGAGACGCCGGCCAAATATTTTTGTTCCGCCTCTGGAATCCCTAATTTATCGAACGTCGCTTTGATCTCCGCCGGCACCTCATCCCACGAACGGCCCGATTTTTCCGTCGGTTTGACGTAGTACGTAATTTCATCGAAATCGAGGCTTGACAAGTCGCCGCCCCATTGCGGCATCGGTTTGCTGTAGAAGATGTCGAGCGCTTTTAAGCGGAACTCGAGCATCCATTGCGGTTCGTTTTTCATCCGCGAAATTTCTTCGACGACTTCACGCGTCAAGCCGCGCTGGGCGCGGAAGACGGAGACGTCCTTGTCGACGAAGCCGTACTTGTATTCACCGATTTCCGGTGCTTTTTTCGCCATCTCGGTTCACCTTCCTTTAGACTTAGTGGTGATGCAGTCCTTTTTCGAGCGCTTTCCACGCGAGCGTCGCGCATTTGATGCGGGCCGGAAACTTGGAAACGCCTTGGAGCGCTTCGATGTCGCCAAGGTCGACGGAATCGTCGTACTCTTTCCCTTGGATCATGTCGGAAAAAATGTGGGCGAGCCGAAGCGCTTCTTCCACCGTTTTCCCTTTGATCGCCTGCGTCATCATCGACGCCGACGACATTGAAATCGAACAGCCTTCGCCTTCAAATTTGACGTCGGCGACTTTTCCGTCTTCGACTTTCATCGTCAAGTGGATGCGGTCGCCGCACGTCGGGTTGTTCATGTTGACATCGACGTTCGTTCCTTCAAGCACCCCGCGGTTTCGCGGGTTTTTATAATGATCCATAATGACTTGGCGGTAAAGCTGGTCCAACGGATGGTTAGAAGACATGGCTGAAGTACTCCTTCGCTTTCTGTAATGCGGCGATGAATGCATCGATTTCCTCTTTGGTATTGTAAAGGTAAAAGCTCGCCCGGGCGGTCGCCGTCACGCCGAGCCATTTCATGAGCGGCTGGGCGCAATGGTGGCCGGCGCGGATGGCGATTCCTTCGGCGTCAAGGACAGTCGCCACATCGTGCGGATGCACCCCGTCGATGTTGAACGTCACAAGCCCCGCCCGCTCTTTCGGGCCATAGACGGTGACGCCTTCGATGTCCGCCATTCGTTCAAGCGCATATTGCGCCAGCTCATGCTCATGGGCGGCGATGGCGTCCAAGCCGACTTGTTCAAGGAAATCGATCGCCGCCCCAAGGCCAATCGCCCCGGCGATGATCGGCGTGCCGCCTTCAAACTTCCACGGCAGCTCTTTCCACGTCGAGTCGTACAGCTCGACAAAATCGATCATTTCACCGCCGAACTCGATTGGCTCCATCTGCTCAAGCCATTTCTTTTTGCCATATAATACGCCGATTCCCGTCGGCCCGCACATTTTATGGCCGGAAAGGGCGAGAAAATCGCAATCAAGTTCCTGAACATCGACCTTCATATGCGGAGCGCTTTGCGCCGCATCGACGACGACGACCGCCCCGCGCTCATGGGCGATGCGGGCGATCTCCCGCACCGGGTTGATCGTCCCAAGCACGTTGGACACATGGGCGATGGCGACGATCTTCGCCGCTTTGGTGATGGCCGCCTCAACGTCGCGCAAATCGATCGTGCCGTCTTCCTGCAGCGGAATGTATTTCAGCGTTGCGCCCGTTTGTTTCGACAGCTGCTGCCATGGGATTAAGTTGCTGTGATGCTCCATGTACGTGATGACGATCTCGTCGCCTTCTTTGACATTGGCGCGCCCGTAGCTTGCAGCGACCAAGTTGAGCGCAGCGGTCGTGCCGCGCGTAAAGATGATTTCCTGCGCCGATTGGGCGTTTAAAAACCGCCGCACTTTTTCGCGCGCGCCTTCGTACGCATCGGTCGCCTTCGTCCCGAGCGTATGGACGCCGCGGTGGACGTTCGAGTTGTACTCGCGGTAGTAGCGGTCAAGCGTCTCAATCACCGGCAGCGGCTTTTGCGACGTCGCCGCGCTGTCAAAATAGACGAGCGGATGGCCGTTCACTTGCTGATGCAAAATCGGAAACAACGCGCGAATTTCGTTCACATTCATGATTGAACTTTCCTTTCAATCACTTCAATTAATTGGTTTTTCACGCCTTCAAGGGGAATCGCCTCGACAACCGGCGCCAAAAAGCCGTGGATGATGAGCCGTTCCGCATCGCGTCTCGGAATGCCGCGGCTCATTAAGTAATACAACTGGATCGGATCGACGCGTCCCACCGATGCCGCGTGGCCCGCCATGACGTCGTCTTCATCAATGAGCAAAATCGGGTTCGCATCGCCGCGCGCTTTTTCGCTCAGCATCAAGACGCGCGACTCCTGGTCGGCGTTTGACTTCGACGCGCCGTGCTCAATTTTGCCGATGCCGTTGAAAATCGAGGTCGCGCTGTCGCGGACGACGCCATGTTTTAAAATGTAACCTTCCGTATGCCTGCCGTAATGGACGACGCTGGTCGTAAAGTTTTGCACTTGCTCGCCGCGGCTGACCGCGACTGTTTTCGTATCGCCGAACGAGCCGTCGCCGACAAGGCGGGTGATGTTCTCGGAGACCGTGTTGCCGTCATTCATCAGCCCGAGCGCCCATTCGATCCGTCCGTCGCGCCCGGCGATGCCGCGCCGATTGACATACGTCGTTGTGCCTTTGGCCAAATGGTCGACGGCGGCGAAAAAGACGCTTGCGTTCGCTTGGGCAAACACCTCGGCGGCCACATTGACGACCGCTTTTCCTTCTCGGCTTGCCGATATATAGTTTTCGACAAACACGACGCGGCTGTTGTCTTCCGCGACAATGATCACGTGGTTAAACAAGGCGATGTCATCTTCGTCTTGAATATAGACCGCCTGAAGCGGCGTTTCAATCTCCACGTTTTTCGGGACATAGACAAACACGCCGCCGTTGAGCAGCGCCGCATGGAGCGCGGCAAGGCGGTGCTCATCCGGCTTGACCGCCGTCATCAAATAGTTTTTCAGCAAGTCGCCATGCTCGCGCGCTGCTGTGAAGATGTCGGTAAAAATGACGCCTTTTTCTTTTAATTCATCGGACAGCGACACGTACGCCGGCGTATGGTTGCGCTGCACGTACAAGTTTTTCGTTCCTTCGCCCGCCTCGATGAGCGCCTTGACCGCTTCCGGCAAATCGTCAAGACCATCATACGGCGCGCTGTCGACCGTGTGGCGGGCGAACTCGGTGAAATTCCATTTGTCGATTTTCGTCTTCTCCGGTTTCGGAAGCGGCAGCCGCTCCGCCAGCCGAAGCGCCTCAAGGCGCCGCGCCGTCAGCCAGCCCGGTTCGCCGCGCCCGCTTGAGAACGTGCGGATGTAGGTTTCATCGAATGGGATTTTCGTTTCTGTCGCCATAATCCTCCTCCTAACGCTTACGCTTCTTGTCCGACCGTTTCGTCTTCAATGCCAAGCTCTTTTTTGATCCAGTCGTACCCTTCCGCCTCAAGCCGCTGCGCCAGTTCCGGACCGCCGGATTTGACGATGCGCCCTTGCATCATGACGTGCACGTAATCCGGCGTGATGTAGTTCAATAACCGTTGGTAGTGAGTGATGATCAAACAGCCGAATTCGCTGCTGCGCATTTCGTTGACGCCTTTGGCGACAATTTTGAGCGCGTCGATATCGAGGCCGGAGTCGATCTCGTCCAAAATGGCGATTTTCGGCTCAAGCATCATCAGCTGCAAAATTTCGTTCCGCTTTTTCTCCCCGCCCGAGAATCCTTCATTCAAATAGCGGTGCGCCATATCCGGATTCATTTCCAAAAACGCCATTTTTTCATCGAGCTTGCGGATGAATTTCATGAGCGAAATTTCGTTGCCTTCGCCAAGGCGGGCGTTGATCGCCGCGCGCAAAAAGTCGGCGTTCGTCACCCCGCTGATTTCACTCGGATATTGCATCGCCAAAAACAGGCCGGCGCGCGCCCGCTCGTCGACTTCCATCTCGAGGACGTCCTGGCCGTCGAGCGTCACCGATCCTTCTGTCACTTCATATTTTGGATGGCCCATAATGGCCGATGCCAGCGTCGACTTCCCCGTTCCGTTCGGGCCCATGATGGCGTGGATTTCCCCGCCTTTGACTTCCAAGTCCACTCCTTTTAAAATTTCTTTTCCCTCCACGGCGACGTGGAGATTGCGAATCGTCAATACCGCCATGCAGCATACCTCCAATTCCCGATTGAGAGTCAGTTCGCTCGCTTGTCTTCTAGCGATCGTTCATTCTCATTTTATTCTCATTATAATTTTATAACAAATGAAAACTACCTGCAACTTTCCCGCTCTGTTTTCACTATGACCGTGTGAAAAAACAGCGCCTTTTACTATTTTACACGAAAACCTCAAGCTTGTACGAGTTTTTGCAAAAAAAAGACCCCGTTTTTTCCGGAGTCTAGTGAGCCGCCCGCAGCTCGCGGAGGCATTCTTGCACGAGCGTCACCGCCTGGCTCATCGCCGCCCCGCCGCCAAACGCGGCCGCCACCGCGCACGCTTCCAAAATTTCTTGTTCGGACGCTCCTTCATCAAGGCAGCCTTTCGCATGGTAAATCGTGCAATACTCATCTTGCGTCGCCAAGCTGATGCCAAGGGCGATCAATTGTTTTTCTTTTTTCGACAGCGCTCCCTCGGCAAAACAAGCTTCCGTAAATGCGTTAAACCGTTCCGCTACGTTCGGAAGTTTTTGGGTAAACGCCCCAAGCCCTTCCTTGTAGTGGCGAAGCGCGGATTCGACCGATGCATATGTTCCGTTGTTCATCTCCGTTTTCCTCCTTTGCTCGTGTCTGCTGTTAGTATGCATGAAGGAAAACGAAATTAAACAACGAATGGTATTGAAAGCGTGTGGAAACACCACCGTTTCGCCAACATCGACGGAATGTCATGATGAAAACGAATGGTTCTGTTCCACTTCCATCATCATAGGAAAGGGGGGAATGCCATTGATTCGTTGGGTTGTCTTTGCCTTAACCGTCGCTTTCGCTTCGTTTTTGGCGTGGATCATCATCGGCAGCATTCTCGGTGAACACGGGGACGTCATCTTCAGTTTAACGACAGTGGTCGCCCTGCAAAACTGCGTCATCATCGTCATGCTCGCCGCCGTACTGGCGCGTTTGAACAACCGATGAAGCGCGGGAAAACAGACCGGCCGCGGCGTCTCTCCATCCAAAACGGTTTTGAACTTTCGGGCGGCTCTTTTTTGTGCAAAAAATAACGGAAGCGATTCGCTTCCGTTATTGATTGTTTGTCGCCGCTGGAATGACGGCGCCGTGGTATTTTTCTTTGATGAAATCTTGAATTTCTTTCGATTGCAGCACTTCGACAAGCGTTTTGATTTCTTTTCGGTTTTCATCGCCTTTGCGCACCGCCACAATGTTCACATACGGATTGTTTTTCGGCGACTCCACGGCGATCGGGTCTTTCGCCGGGTCCAAACCGGCGTCAAGCGCATAGTTGGCGTTGATCAAAACCGCATCGCCTTCGCCGTTTTTGTAAATTTGCGGCAGAAGTCCAGCATCGACGTCCGCTTTAAATTTCAAATGTTTCGGGTTTTCGACGATGTCGTTGACCGTCGCTTTCGTTTTATCGATGCCCGGTTTCAGCTTAATGAGCCCCTTTTCTTGCAGCATCGATAAAATGCGGCCATGGTCGGCGACCGAGTTGCTCATGATGATCGTCGCGCCGTCCGGCAGTTCTTCAATGCTTTTGTATTTTTTCGAGTATAAGCCGATCGGCTCGATATGAATGCCGCCGGCGTTGACGAAATCATAGCCGTACTCTTTCTTTTGCGATTCCAAATACGGAATGTGTTGGAAATAGTTGGCGTCGATTTGCTTCTCCGCCAGCGCTTTGTTCGGCAAGATGTAATCTTGGAACGTAATGATCTCCAAGTCGATGCCTTTTTTCTTCAAAATCGGTTTCGCTTTTTCCAAAATTTCCGCATGCGGCACGTTCGACGCACCGACTTTCAACTTCACCAATTTGCCGTCTTTGCCGCCTTCCGCGTTGTCGTGATTGTTGCTTCCGCATGCTGCCAAGGCGAAGACGAGAGCGGCGGCAAGGAGCGCACCAAGCCATTTTTTCATCGACTTCTTCCTCCTTTATCGTTTATCGATTTTTGAAGTGACAAAGTCACCGATCAACTGAATGACAAAGACAATGACGAGCACCAACACGGTCGCGACAAACGTCACATCGTTATGGTTGCGCTGGAATCCTTCCAAATACGCCAAGTCCCCAAGCCCGCCGGCGCCGATGGCTCCAGCCATCGCCGTATAGCTGACGAGCGACACCGCCGTCACCGTAATGCCGGAGACGAGCGCTGGAAGCGATTCAGGCAAGAGCACTTTCCAAATGATCGTCCACGTTGAGGCGCCCATCGCTTGGGCTGCTTCGATGACGCCTTTGTCGATTTCGCGAAGGGCGATCTCCACCATGCGGGCGTAAAACGGCGCGGCCCCAATGACCAAAGCCGGCAGCGCCGCATTGGCGCCAAGCATCGTCCCGACGAGCCAGGTGGTAAACGGAATGAGCAAAATGATCAAAATAATAAACGGAATAGAGCGGAAAATGTTCACAAACGCCGCAATCACGGTATTGACAAACCGGTTTTCCCATAGGTTGCCCTTCGCTGTCAAAAATAGAAGCAAGCCAAGAACGATTCCGAGGACGAAAGTGGCCGCCACCGCCACTCCCGTCATATACAGCGTCTCGACCGTCGCCGCCCACATCGTCTCCCATTGCACGTTCGGCAGGAGGTTAGCGAGCATCGTGAATCACCTCCACCGCCACCTGCTGGCGTTGAATATAGTCAAGCGCCCGGTCGATTTCATCCCTCGCCCCGTCGAGGTGCACGAACAGCACCCCATAGGCGCCTTGATGGGTTTGCGAAATTTTCCCTTGCAAAATGTTGACATCGACGGCAAACTGACGCACCACTTCGGTGATGAGCGGCTTTCCGGCTGCCGCGCCGACGAACGTCAGCTGCGCGATCAGCCCGCTCGGGTATTGGCCAAACAAATGGGAAATCGCCTCTTCCGTCTCCTCAGGCTCGATCAGCTGCTTGACGAACCGTTTCGTAATCGGTTGCTGCGGGTTGCGGAACACATGCAGCACTTCGCCTTGCTCGACGATTCGGCCGCTTTCCATCACCGCAACGCGGTCGCAAATTTTGCGGATGACGTGCATTTCATGGGTGATCAGCACAATCGTCAGCCCGAGACGCTTGTTGATGTCAACGAGCAAGTCCAAAATCGCATCGGTCGTCTGCGGGTCCAACGCCGATGTCGCCTCGTCGCACAGCAAGACTTTCGGGTTGTTGGCGAGCGCCCGGGCGATGCCGACCCGCTGCTTTTGCCCGCCGCTCAGCTGCGACGGGTAGGCATCCTCGCGCCCGGAAAGGCCGACAAGCTCGATCAATTCATCCACCCGCTTGTTCCGCTCCTCTTTCGGGACGCCGGCAATTTCAAGCGGAAAGGCAATGTTTTCCCTGACTGTGCGAGACCAAAGCAAGTTGAAATGCTGGAAAATCATCCCGATTTCTTGGCGCGCCTTGCGCAGCTCCCGCCCTTTCACGCGCGTCATATCGCGCCCGGCGACGACCACCCGGCCGCTCGTCGGCTTCTCGAGCCCATTGAGCAAGCGGATGAGCGTGCTTTTCCCAGCGCCGCTGTAGCCGATAATGCCGAAAATTTCTCCTTCGCGAATCTCAAGCGACACATTGTCGACTGCCGTGACCGAACCGTTGGCCGCTTGATAGATTTTCGTCACTTGTTCGAGTGTAATCATCGTTTCACCTTCCTCCCCAAGCGGCAGAGCGCAAAAAGAAAACCTTTCTGCCCGCAGAGAACAGAAAGGTATTGTGCACCATTCCGTCTCTTATCTCTCAAAGCAGGCCGCTTTGTGTGAATTGGCACCATTTCAGCACATGCGCTGACGGTTGCCGGGCTTCATTGGGCACATCCCTCCACCTCTCTTGATAAGAGCGCAACAATCGCCTATTCAATTGACTACGAATGTGATTGTATCATTGTCTGTCGAAGCGTGTCAACATCTTTTTTATCCGACGTCCCGATAAGGCTTGGCCAAATGGAGGAGCGATTCAAGAAGCAAAAGCTGGCGGAAGCTTCCTGACACGTGCACTTCACGCAACCGGACGAGCTGCTGCAGCTTCAGTTCGCCGTTCAGCAGGGACGCGAGCGCCTCTTTGGAACCGCGCACCGTCAATGTTTTCCGTTCATCGTTTTCCATCCCTCTAGCGGCTGATTCCTTGCCGATCAACAGCAAGGCGGTTTCGTCATCGCTTTCAAACCGAACATACAGCTGCTCATCCGGCAAAATCGGCACCAAATGGCGCAACACTTGCATCCGTTCCACGAACTGCCCAACTAATTCACGCATTTCCATGGATATCCCCTCCCCCATTTTTATTTTTTTCACTTCCACCTGAAGAGGAGAAATCCTTTACAAAAATCTCGACAACCCGTTGACGAACGAGCGCCGTTTTTGTCATTTCCCAAGAAATGTGTCAAACAGCGTCAAAAAAAGGCGAATCATCGGGACGGCAAGCAGGCTTGAATCACTTCGTACAAATACGGAACGGAATGAAAGGCATACCACTTGCCTGCGATCGCTCCATCCTGAAAAAGAAGCAGGCAAGGAACGCTTTCAATTTTCCACTCAGCCGCTCGTTCGGGAATATAGTTGATGTCCGTTTCGTAAAACGGAAGCGCCGGAAACAACTTCTCCACCACCACAAGCATCCGCCGCGCCAGCTGGCACGTGCCGCACAGCGGGGTGTACAAGTAAAGGGCGAGAAGCGGCTCACCTTCCACCACTCGCTTGACATCGTTTCGATCGATCGCGTTCACTCGCCTCTCCCTTTCATCAGCAATTCGATGCGGACGTCGAAATCGGCGCGCAGCAACACTTGCGCCAAGTGCCAAATCGGAGCAGCCGCCACTTCACGGTACGCCCGGTCAATGTAAAGATGCTCCGCTTCTGGAAGCATGCGGCGAAACTGCCGGCGCAATTTTTCTCCCGCCTCATCGGCATCCGCCAACAAGTACACATCATATCCTTCCAGCTCATCAGCCCATTCTTCCAGGCGCGCGTCGCTGATCGTGCCGTTTGTGCAAAGGATGATGACAGGCTCTTTCAGGACGGCCGCCACCTTTTGCTTGTCCGATCGCCCTTCCACAATGATGACTTTTTCCACGCGTCGCATGTCCGACCCACCTTACTTCGAAAGGTGATACGATATTGTATGCCTTGCGCCGGCGAAAGGTGGAAAAAGAAAAGCAACGGCATCGCACCGTTGCCTGTCAACACCAGCCCGCTTCCCCGTCGCAGTCGACATATTTTTGGTTCGGTTCAACGGTAGCGGTCACCTGCTTGAAAATTCGCCCGTTTTGTTCGATATATCCATGTTTCAACGGGACGGCCGCCGGAAGCGGAAGGCGCCCGATGAGCTCTCCTTCCTCGTACAACTCCAGCGAGCGGCCGTTCAGTTTGCCGATGATCCGGTCCGTGACATCCATGTGCTTCGTTTGCAGCATCGCGAGCACCCCTTTTTTCAATCAAATTCCGGTATGTATAGAGTGCCCGAATCGAAGCGAAGATTGCCGGAACGTTTATCCTTCGTTGATCATGGCCTCGTATTGTTCCGCCGTCAACAAATTGTCGATTTCGCTCAAATCATTCGGTTTGACGACGATCATCCACGCTTTGTCATACGGCGATTCGTTCACGTACTCCGGATGGTCATTTAACGCCTCATTCACTTCAACGACCGTGCCGCTGATCGGCGCATACAATTCCGAGACCGTTTTCACCGATTCAACGCTGCCGAACGGCTCGTTCGCCGTAACCTCTGCGCCGACTTCCGGCAGCTCGACAAAGACGATGTCGCCAAGCTCTGATTGGGCGTAATCCGTAATGCCGATGCGCACGTTCTCTCCTTCCACGCGCACCCACTCATGCTCCTTTGTATAGCGAAGTTCTTTCGGCGTGTTCATCGTATCCCTCCATTGCGACAAAATGTATATTCCTTTTCATCATAACCGATTTTCCGCAAAAACTCACTGAATTCACCCGATTTTGCAAAAAATTTTTTATGTCCCCGCCGCGAAAAACGCCTCGTATTCTTGTTCGCGAAAGCCCACGACGACCCGCTCGCCGTCCGTCAAAATCGGCCGTTTGACCAACATCCCGTCCGAGGCGAGCCAATCGAGCATCTCGTCTTCCGATGCGCGGTCGAGCTTGTCCTTCAAGCCAAGCTCGCGGTATTTCATCCCGCTCGTGTTGAAAAATTTTTTGAGCGGCAGCCCGCTTTGACGGTGCAAACGGGCGAGCTGCTCTTTCGTCAGCGGCTCGTCGACCAAATGCACCGTTTGCACCTCAATGCCGTGTTCATCCAACCATTTTTTCGCCTTCCGGCACGTTCCGCATTTTGGATACCAATAGAGCGTGAGCGCCATCTTCACTCCTCCCTTTCATTTCCGCTGTTTGGCAAACAAATAAGAAGCACCAGGCAAACGCCTGGCACTTCCCATTATCACACAATATACCGTTCGGCTTCAATGAGCGCGGCGGCCGCTTCGCGTTTTTTCGCGATCACGTTGATCGGCGTATGGCGCGTCAGCCGTCGGAGAGCGGCGAGCATCATCCGCAGCGTGTCGCCTTGTTCGACGGCGACGAGCGTTTCTTTCGCATGGGCTTCAATTTCATTGAACGCCTCTTGGCAGAAAATTTGCGTGTACAGCCATTTTTGTTTGTTTTTCTCCTCACCGCTCGCCTGAATCGCTTTTTCCGTGCGCAAAAGCGCTGATTCCATCGCATAAATGTTCGAGACGATGTCGGCGATGTTGACGAGCACTTCTTGCTCTTCTTCAATGCGCTGGCCGTATTTTTGCGCCGCTAAACCGGCGACCATCAAGGCGATTTTTTTCGCGTTGCGCACCAAGTATTTCTCTTGTTCCAGCGCGCCCGTCCCCGGCTCTTCGGCGGCCATCATCATCAGTTCTTCCTGAAGCTGCTGCGCTTTTTGGAAGAGCGGCAGCTCGCCTTTTAACGCCTTTTTCAAATACATGCCCGGCACGAGAAGGCGGTTGATTTCGTTCGTCCCCTCGAAAATGCGGTTGATGCGCGAATCGCGGTAGGCGCGCTCAATTTCGTATTCCTGCATAAAGCCGTACCCGCCGTGGATTTGCACGCCTTCATCCACGATGTAATCGAGCACTTCCGTGGCAAAAAACTTGTTCAATGAGCATTCGATCGCATATTCGGCGATCGATTTCGCCACTTCTTTGCCGTCTTTCGCCTTTTCCGCATCAAGCAGGCCCATCCGTTCATCGAACAAGCCGACCGTGCGGTAAACCGAGCTTTCGGCGGCATACAGGCGCGACGCCATCGTCGCGAATTTTTCCTGCGTCAACGTAAACTGCGAAATCGGCCGTTTGAATTGCTGGCGCTGATTGGCGTATTTGAGCGTGATTTCAAGCGCCCGCTTCGCGCCGCCGACCGCCCCTAACCCAAGCTTGTAGCGGCCGATGTTCAAAATGTTGAAGGCGATGACATGGCCTTTTCCGATTTCACCGAGCACGTTTTCTTTCGGCACCGGCACATCTTGCAAAATGAGCGTTCTTGTCGACGAGCTTTTAATCCCCATTTTCTTTTCTTCCGGACCAGTTGAAACGCCCGGGAAGTCGCGTTCCACGATGAACGCGGTGAAATGTTCGCCGTCGACTTTTGCATAGACGACAAACACATCAGCAAAACCGGAGTTGGTGATCCATTGTTTTTCGCCGTTTAAAATGTAATGCGTGCCTTCCGCGTTTAATCTCGCCGTCGTTTTCGCGCCGAGGGCGTCCGAACCCGAGCCAGGCTCCGTCAAGGCGTAGGCGGCGATTTTTTCGCCGGTCGCTAAATACGGCAAATATTTTTGTTTTTGTTCTTCCGTGCCAAACAACACAATCGGCAGCGAGCCAATTCCGACGTGCGCCCCGTGCGAAATGGCAAAACCGCCGGCCGGCGCCATTTTTTCCGCAATGATGGCCGAACTGACTTTATCTAGGCCCAAACCGCCGTATTCTTCCGGAATGTCAGCGCTTAACAAGCCGAGCTCGCCCGCTTTGCGAAGCAATTTCACGGAACGGTCAAACTCGTGGTTTTCCAAATGCTCGAGCTGCGGGAGCACTTCATTGTTGACATACTCTTCCGTCGTTTTGGCAATCATATGATGTTCGTCGGTGAAATCTTCCGGCGTAAACACGCGCTCCGCCGGAATGTCTTCAATCAAAAAGCTGCCGCCTTTGATCGCTTCTTCCATCGTTTTGGCCATCGTTGATTTCCTCCCCCGAAAGATGATTGATGATCCGGGCGGCAACGCCGCCCGGGAAATAGACGTTCCATGCAGCCGGGCAAATGCGGATGCATGCCTCGCGCGAGCTGATGAAGCCCGCTCGCTGTCAGCTGCCGCTACAGCAGCTCAAACACGCCGGCCGCTCCCATGCCGCCGCCGATGCACATCGTGACGATGCCGAACTGCACGTTGCGGCGCCGCATTTCGTAAAGCAAAGACAAGGTCAGCTTCGCGCCCGTGCAGCCGAGCGGGTGGCCTAGAGCAATCGCCCCGCCGTTGACGTTGACAATGTCTTCATCCAACCCAAGTTCGCGGATGACTTGGATCGATTGCGAGGCGAACGCTTCGTTCAGCTCGATCAAACCGATGTCGGACAGCTCAAGGCCGGCCAGCTTCAACGCTTTCGGCACCGCAGCGACCGGGCCGATCCCCATCACTTCCGGCGGCACGCCGGCAACCGCGAACGAACGAAACTTGCCGAGCGGCTTCAAGCCGAGCGACTCCGCTTTTTCGCGGTCCATCACCATGACCGCCGCCGCCCCGTCGCTCATTTGCGACGCGTTGCCGGCGGTGACGGTGCCGTTTACCGCAAACGCCGGCCGGAGTTTCGCGAGCGTTTCCATATTCGTGTCCGGGCGCACGCCTTCATCTTGTGTAAAGACGACTTTCTCCTCAACGAGTTTGTTGCCTTCTACTTTGCGCACCGTCACCTCGACCGGCACGATTTCTTCATTGAATTTTCCTTCGGCAATCGCCTTGGCGGCGCGCTGGTGGCTGCGCACCGCGAATGCGTCTTGGTCCTCGCGGCTGACGCCGTATTTTTTCGCCACTTGCTCGGCCGTGTGCCCCATCGACATGTAGTATTCCGGCGCTTCTTCCGCCAAGCGGGCATTCGGGCGGACGACATGCCCCATCATCGGCACCATGCTCATCGATTCGACCCCGCCGGCGATGACCGTGTCGGAATGGCCGAGCATCACCCGTTCCGCCGCATAGGCGATCGCCTGCAAACCGGACGAGCAATACCGGTTGATCGTGATCGCCGGCACGGTATATGGCAGCCCGGCGAGCGCGCCGATGTTGCGGGCGATGTTCAATCCTTGCTCCGCCTCCGGCATGGCGCACCCGATAATCAAGTCGTCAATGTTTCCTTCATAGTTCCCCGCGCGCTTGATCGTTTCTTTGACGACGAGCGCCCCTAAATCATCCGGCCGCACGTGGGCGAGCGTTCCTTTTTTCGCTTTGCCGACCGGTGTGCGCGCACCTGCGACAATGACCGCTTCTCTCACGCCAATCCCCCCTTGATCTCCTCCGCTTTAGTTGCGGAGCGGTTTTCCTTTCACAAGCATATGCTGCATGCGCGCTTGCGTCTTCGGCTCGCCGATGAGGCTCAAAAACGCCTCGCGCTCGAGATCGAGCAAATATTGCTCGTCGACTTCCGTTCCGTACGGCACTTTGCCGCCGGCTAGAACATACGCCAATTTTTTCGCGATTTTCAAATCGTGCTCGCTGATGTAGCCGGAATGGAACATCGACTGCGCCCCAAGCAGCATGGCGGCATAGCCGCTTTCGCCGGCCACCGGCACTTTCTTCCTTACAGGAGGCCGGTACCCTTCCTCATACATCGAGAGCACCGCCTGTTTCGCTTCATACAGCAGATGGTCGCCGTTCATCGTGATGCCGTCGCGGTGATTCAAGAAGCCAAGCTCGCGCGCTTCCGCCGCTGACGTCGACACTTTCGCCATGGCGATCGTTTCAAATACGCTGGCCGCGATTTTGACGTAGTCGACGTCCACGCCGCGCGGCAGGCTGTTCAACCGTTTGATGTACAGCTCCTTGTTGCCGCCGCCGCCCGGAATCAAGCCGACGCCGACTTCGACGAGCCCGATGTACGTCTCGGCCGCCGCTTGGATGCGTGAAGCCGCCAAGCTCACTTCCGCCCCGCCGCCTAACGTCATGGCAAACGGCGCGACGACGACCGGCTTCGGGTTGTATTTCATTTTGAGAAGCGCTTGCTGGAACTGGCGAACGGCAAGTTCCAATTCAAAAAAGTTTTCGTCTTGCGCCTCCATGAGCATCATCGCCAAGTTCGCGCCGACGCAGAAGTTTTTCCCTTGGTTGCCGATGACGAGCCCTTTGTAGTTGCGGTTGACTTCCTCAAGCGCCTCGTTGATCATTTGGACAATATCGGCGCCAATCGCGTTGTTCGGCGAATGGAACTCCAGAAGCGCCACGTCGTCGCCGAGGTCAATGAGGCTGGCGCCGGCATTTTTCTTGATGACGCCGCGCGCCTCTTTCAGTCGGCGGATGTGGATGACTTTTTCGTTTTCTTCTACTGTTTTATACCCGCCCGGCGCATAATAGAACAGCCGGCCGTTTTCCGTTTTATAGAACGATGTGGCTCCGTCGGCGAGCATGTCCGTGATCCACGACGGGATGTCGCGCCCTTCCGCCTGCATTTTGCGCACCGACTTCTCGAGGCCGATCGCATCCCACAGTTCAAACGGACCTTGCTCCCAGCCGAACCCCCACTTCATCGCCTGATCGATCGCTACGATGTCGTCGGCGATCTCCCCGACAAGGCGGGCAGTGTACAGCAATGTCGGCGCGATGATGTTCCAAAGGAGCGTTCCCGCGCGGTCGCCATCGGCATACACGAGCGTTTGCAGCTTGGCGGCCGCTCCTTTCGCCTGCTTCGCCATCTCCACCGCCGGGGTGACAAGCTTTTTGCGCGGCTCGTATTGCATCGTGACGTAGTTCAGCTCGAGAATGTCTTTTCCTTGCTTGACAAAAAAGCCTTGTCCGGATTTGCTGCCGAGCCAGCCGTTTTCAAGCATCGTTTTCATAAACTCCGGCACGCGGAACGCCTCTTTTTCTTCCCCTTCGACGTTTTCATACACGTTGTTGGCGACATGCACGAACGTATCGAGCCCGACGACGTCAAGCGTGCGGAACGTCGCGCTTTTCGGCCGGCCGATGAGCGGCCCCGTCACCGAATCGACCTCGCCGACGCTGTAGCCGCCTTGCATCATCTCGCGGACGGTGACAAGCAACCCATACGTGCCGATCCGGTTGGCGATGAAGTTCGGCGTATCTTTCGCCATGACGACGCCTTTGCCGAGCACGTCTTCGCCGAACGATTTCATATAGGCGACCACATCCGGATCCGTATGCTCCGTCGGGATGATCTCAAGCAGCTTCAAATAGCGCGGCGGATTGAAGAAATGCGTGCCTAAAAAGTGTTTTTTGAAATCATCCGAACGCCCCTCCGCCATCGCGGCGATCGAGATGCCGGATGTGTTCGAGCTGACGATCGTCCCCGGCGTCCGCACCTCGTCGACGCGAGCGAAGACTTCTTTTTTCACTTCCAGCTTTTCAACGACCGCTTCAATGATCCAATCGACTTCCGCGAGCCGGTGGAAGTCATCCTCGAAGTTGCCCGTTTCAATCAAAGCGATGTTGTCTTTGGACATGAGCGGCGCCGGTTTTTGCTTGAGCAGCCTTTCCAGCGCCTGATTGGCGAGGCGGTTGCGCACTTGTTTATGCTCGAGCGTCCAACCTTTTGCTTCTTCCTCTTTCGTCAATTCCCGCGGCACGATATCCAACAGCAGCGTCGGAATGCCGACGTTCGCCAAATGGGCGGCAATGCCCGAACCCATGACGCCGGACCCAAGCACCGCGGCGCGCCGAATGCGTTTTGCCATTTCGGTTCCCCCTCACACCATTGAATGAATCATCATTCATTTTTCGGCGAAAAAAATAGCCGTGAAAACGTTCTCTATATTCAATATATAGTATGTTGGTAATTTTCGCAATATATTTGCGCACATTTTTTTCACATCGAGGCCGTTCTTTCATCCATACTAACAAACAGGAGGTGAAGACGATGGCCCGGCTGAAAAAAAATCCGTCTGAACGCGGCGTCAGCGCCGCAAGCGTCAAAGGAAACGCCGGCCCGACGGTCGAAGCCGACGGCGGCGGCAAACGGACAAGCCAAAACCAGCAGTACAAAAAGCACAACATGCAAGGGAGCTGACGCCCACATCGTCAGCTCCCGCCTGTCATAGCTGCAGATATAGGGAAAAGCAAAGAAAGGCCGCACGATCTGAACGGCCTTTCCCTCAAATGACCGCCCGACGCCTCGGGATATGCAGCGGCCATGGTTTAAAATGGAAACCGGCTTCATGGCCGCTCGCTGGATGCCTGTCCCCTTCTGCGCCCGAACGCTCGGCGGCCGCCGGCGTTTTCCTCTGTTTTGCGCCCCTACTTGCGGAGGATGCCTTTTAAAACAAACGCCACGTTGGCCGGCCGTTCGGCGAGCCGGCGCATAAAATAGCCATACCAGTCCGTGCCGTACGGAACGTACACGCGCATCGTATATCCTTCGCGCGCCAGCTCGAGTTGGCGCTCCGGGCGGATGCCGTACAGCATTTGGAATTCAAACTGGCTGTTGGGAATGTTGTATTCTTTGACGAGCTGCTTCGTATATTCGATGATGGCGTCGTCATGCGTCGCCACCGCCGTATAGTTGCCGTTTAGCAAATGCATTTTAATGATCTTCTTAAAGTTCTCATCGACATCTTTTTTATCCGGAAACGCCACTTCAGGCGGCTCTTTGTACGCTCCTTTGACGAGCCGCAAGTTCGGGCGGTACGGCTTTAAATCTTCAATGTCTTGTTCCGTCCGGTACAAATACGCCTGCAGCACCGTGCCGACGTTGTCGTATTCTTTTTTCAACATTTTAAAAATGTCCAGCGTCTTTTGGCAGCGCGAATAGTCTTCCATATCGATCGTCACAAACACGCCGCGCTGTTTTGCCGCATCCAAAATGCGGCGCATGTTGCGCATGACAAGCTCATCGGAAATATCAAGCCCCATCGATGTCATTTTCAGCGACAGCTGCGAGTTCAACTTCTCCCGGCTGATCGCCTCAATCGCCTCCAAGCAATGGCGCGCCATCTCATTCGCTTCCTGCTCATTGTCGACAAACTCACCCAAATAGTCGACCGTGACCGCCAATCCTTTTTCGTTCAGCTGGCGGATGACGCGCACTGCTTCCTCGATCGTTTCGCCGGCGACAAACCGTGAAGCGCCGAAGCGAAGGCCGTATCGTTTCGCCCATTTCGTCAATGTTTTATTTTTCGATAAGAACAGGAAAAAATCGCGCATCAACTGCTCCACTGTTGCAAGCCTCCTTGTATGGAAACGCATTCACCATTCTTATTGTACCATGTTTCAATTCAATTGAATATGTTTTTTCCCCACGGTTTATTTTTTATATGCGCATAATTTTCCACTCTCTGCACAATCTACAAGCGAACAACCGACGAAAGGAGCGAACAACGATGCAACAGCAACCACAAATGAACCCGCAGGCGGCGATGCCCGAGCCGCCGCAAATGGTGTCCACCAAAGACGCCATGTATTTTTCCGACATGATGTCGTGGAACTTGCTCGCGGCGAAAAAAGCGCACTTTTTCGCCTCGCAATGTCGGGATCCCGAAGTAGTGCAGGCGATCGAGCGCGCTGGACAGATGCATCAGCGCCATTACGACATGATTTTGCGCCATTTGCAAAACCCGCCGCAGCCGCCGGTGATGTGAAAGGAGGAGCGCCGCATGAACACAAAACAAGTGCAAAATCCGGAGATGCAAGTGCCGAAAACGCCGCAAATGAACGAGCGCGATTTTCTAAACGACATGTTGACGACGGAAAAATACATGACCTTGTCGTACAGCGTCTTTTTGCATGAAGCGAGCAACCAACCGTTATATCAAGATATGATGAATATTTTCACCGAAACGCAAAACTGTCAGCGCGACTTGTACAATTTGATGTTCAAAAAAGGATGGTACAAGCTTGAAGCCGCCGATCCGCAAAAGCTTCAGCAAACGTACCAGCAGTTCCAAGGGTATACGAATCAGCTCCCTTATCAACGAAATGCCATGCAATAACAAAACGAGGGGATGTCCGAACGGCAGAAGGACATCCTCTTTCTCAATCCGTTAAGAAGACAGGGCGCAGAAAGGGGAGAAAGGGATGGCAGCGCCATCCGAATCCGTGTGGAGCATGCTGCAAACAGCGGACGTCCGCATCCGCGACACCGGGATCATTGAATAAGCACCCCTTCTTGTTCCACAGGGATGCTTATTCTTTCATGAATAGACGATCAATACCACCAGCCTGGATACGGCGGATACGGCGGGTATGGGTAAAACGGACGCGGAGCCAACGCGCCGCCGAGCAGTCCGCCCAAGAAGCCGCCGACAAATGGGGCGCCAAACAACAATCCTGGAAATAGCATCGTTCCTTCTCCTTTCCCCAAAGCTAGAATGCTACACTTTATTCATATGCAACAACAAGAAAAGAGGGTGGGCCGTCCGCCCAACCCTTGCCGGTTTCTCACCACCAAATGGGGCCATACCACCACGGATAGAAAAACGGCGGAACCAATGCGCTCCCGAGCAAACCGCCTAAAAAGCCGCCGAAAAATGGAGCGCCAAAAAACGGAGCGCCGAAGAAAAACGGGCGCGGCCGCCAAAACCACCAGCCCCATGGCCGCCAAAAGCCCCACGGCCGCCAAATGCGCTCATCCGCCACTTGGAGATGGCTCATCTTGCTCCCCCCCTTCCGCTTGCTTTAGTCCCACTGTATGCAGGAAAAACGCCCGCTGCTTAGGCCAGTACCTAGAAGGCTGGTGAAAAACGGCGATTTCTCCCAAATCATCGATCCGTGAATGCAAAGGAAGGCTTCTTTCTAAAAGATATTCTCATTAAAGGAAATTATTTTCTCTTATTTCTAGTATATTCTAAAAACAAAAACAGGCGGCTGTCCGCCGCCTCCCGCTTATACAAGCTCCGCCTGCACTTGATCGTACAAACAGGCGATCGAATCGAACAAAATGCGCACCGCCTCAGCCATTTCGTCTTCGCTCATCGACAGAACTGGTATGAACGTCAATACCGGGCCGAGCGGACGGATGACAAGCCCCCTCCGGCGCGCCTCAAGGATGATCCGGTGCTCCACCATGGCCGCGCGCGGAAAGACTTCTTTCGTTCTTCGGTCTTTCACGATTTCAATGCCGCACATCAAGCCTTTTTGCCGGATGTCGCCGACAATCGGAATGTCATACAACCGATCAAGCCATTCGGCCAGTCGGCGCGCCTTCCGCTTGACGCTGTCAATCAAGCCGCGTGTTTCGATGAGCTCGATGTTTTTCAGCGCAACGGAACAAGTGAGCTGGTTTCCCGTGTACGTATGGCCGTGGTAAAACGTTTTGTCTTCGTCCACATCGCCGAGAAATGCCGCATAAATCTCTTCCGTGACCAGTGTGGCCGCGAGCGGCAAATATCCTCCCGTGATCCCTTTCCCAAGGCAGACAAGATCAGGCTTCACCTCTTCCTGCTCACAAGCGAACATCGTGCCGGTGCGGCCAAAGCCGACGGCGACCTCGTCGCAAATGAAGAGCACCCCATACCGGCGGCAAAGCCTTTCCACTCCTTTTAAAAACCCGCGCGGATGGACGATGATCCCCGCCGCTCCTTGCACAAGCGGTTCCACGATCACGCCGGCGATGTGCTCGTGCTGCTCCTCAAGCACCCGTTCAAGCTCGCGCAAACAATAGTCGATGATCTCCTGCTCGCTTCCGTATTCATCCATCCGATACACGTACGGCGACGGCACTTCGATCCGCTCAAACAAAAGCGGCGCAAAAATGCGGTGGAACGTTTCCATGCCGCCAACGCTCACCGCCCCGACCGTATCGCCGTGGTACGCTTCCTTCAACGAGACAAACTTGTTCTTCTTCGCATATTGGACCGGGTCGATGTTTTTCCAATACTGATAGGCGATCTTGAGCGCGATTTCCACCGCCGCCGCCCCGGTATCGGAATAAAACACTTTTGACATGTGCGGCCAATATTCAAGCAACCGTTTGGCCAACAAAATCGACGGCACATTCGCCGAACCAAGCAATGTCGAATGGGCAATTTTCTCCAATTGCTCGCGAAGCGCCGCATTCAGCTCCGGATCGTTATGGCCGTGGACATTGACCCATAGCGACGCATAGCCGTCTAGGTACCGGTTGCCGTCGACATCGTACAAATAGCTTCCTTGCCCGCGTTCAATGATCAAGGGGCGTTCTTTGGCATACTGCTTCATTTGCGTAAATGGATGCCAGACGTACTGCTTGTCCCACTGTTCCAATTGCTCGTAGCTATACGCCAACGCCAAGCACCTCCAGCAGTTGTTTCGCCTTTCCTTGTTCGATCCAACGCTGAGCTAAGGTTTCCAGTTCCCGCCTTGAGACTGCAGGAAGGAGCGGCACGACCGCCAGCACCGGCAGCCGAAGCAAGGCGGCGATCGTTTCGACATTGTTTTGGTGGATAATCTCTTGCTCCTGAAACTGATTGAACATCAGGCCAAGCAGACGAATGCCTTGCGCGTCGGCATACGCCGCCGTCGTCACCGCGTGATGAATCGCACCAAGGCTTGAGAGCGACACGAGAATCGCCGGCACCTCATAGTCGCGGACAAAATCGCTCGTCATATACCATCGTCCGTCGCGCTCGCACCACGGAACGGCCAACCCTCCCGCTCCTTCGACGAGCACCACATCATAGCGCTGCGTAAGCCATTCCAACCGTTCGGCCACCCTCTCTGGTTCGATGGACGTGCCGGTCAACTTCGCCGCTAAATGCGGCGACATCGCCGGTTCCATATAGTACATGCCTTCTGATGTCGGAATCTTCGCCACTCGTTCGTACCAATATTGTTCGGCAAACGACACCCCGTCTTCGGCCAGTCCAGTCTGAACCGGTTTAAACACGCCGACCTTCATCCCAAGCCGCTCCAGCGCCAACGCCACGATGGAAGTGACGACCGTTTTGCCGATTTCTGTTCCTGTTCCCGTCATGAAAATGGCTTGCCCCATTCTCTTATCCCCCCATCCCTCGAGTCATCATGATCGGTCGGACGCGCGGCCATACGCGCGCCGCCACGACGGAACAAACGGCGCAAAGCACGAGATCCCCCGGCACCGGAAGAAGAAAGCCGAACCATAGCGTTTGGCCGATGGAAAGCGGAGTCTCCGCGATCCATTTCATCGCTATGTACAGCCACGTGCAGCCAAACGCATACACGACGAACAATGCCGCCAAATTCGCCTTCCATATGTCCTGCGCTCTTGTCCATTGAAAGCGGCGGACAAGCAAGCCGCACGTATACGCCCCGGCGATGAAGCCAAGCAAATAGCCAAACGTCGGCTTCCAAATATAACCGAGCCCGCCTCCTTCCGCAAACACGGGCGCGCCCGCCAGCCCGATCAACACGTAAAGCATCTGGCTGAGCGCTCCTGTTCTTGGACCAAGCAGACATCCCGACAAATAGACTGCGGCGATTTGCAGCGTAAACGGCACATACGGCACCGGGATTTTGATGAATCCGCCGACCGCCGTCAGCGCGGCAAAAAAGGCTGCCCAAACAAAGGAACGGATGTGCACGTTTCCCCTCCTCTCCAAATATTTGTTTCTATTGTGCCTGATATGTTTTTTATTTGTCAACTTTATTTTTATATAGGTTTACATTTAGACAAAAAATACGGAGCCCCCTAACACAGCAGGACTCCTTTTTTGGCGCGGCTCATTTCTCAAACAGACGGCGGAAGCAGTGGCCAACGCTCACCCTTCATCCTCCCACAAGTTAAGCAGGTTCATCCGTTCGCCGTCCGTTTTCGGCATCGCCAGCGATCCACTCTGCCTCTCCTCCTTTTCCAACAACGACGACAATAAGCGCACCGCCTCCGCAATATGCCTTCCTTTGTTCAACATGATGCATTGCGCCTGTTTTCCAAGAAAAACATCCGAGATTTCCGCGCGCGACGGAATTCCCTTTTTCGCCATTTGTTCAAGCACTTGCGTCGCCCAAATGACCGGGGTGTGAGCCGCCCGGCATAGCGCCAAAACGTCGTTCTGTGCGGCCGCAAGATGTTCAAATCCGATCTCCAGGGCCAAATCGCCGCGCGCAATCATCACACCAAACGCCGGAAACTTCAATCCCTCAAGCAAGATGCGAACGAAGTTATGAAGCGCCGCCCGCGTTTCGATTTTCGCGATCACCGGGAGAGAACCAGCCCCTTGTTCGGCAAGCAAATGATAAAGCTTTCGCAGGTCATGAGGGGCCTGAACAAACGACAGCCCGACGATATCCGCCCATCTCGCGATGAACGGAATCCATTCAAGGTCGCGGTCGGTGAGCGGCGGAACCGTCAAATGGAGAAACGAATCGGGAAGATGGATGCCCGTTCCTTGCTTAATCGCTTTTCGCTTTCCGCCATCGGCAACGACTTTGGCCTCTACATGCCGCTCGTGCACTTTCACGACCCGCGCTGCAATTTGGCCGTCGTTCAAATAAAGGCGGTCTCCCGCCCGCACATTGCGCCACGCTTTCGCCAACGTCGTCGTCATTTTCACACCGCAGCCATTCTGCGCCTGTGCAAACGCAGCGTCATCGAAATAAATATACAGCGGTGTACCGACCGTGACAAACGCTTTCATTGGAATGAACAAAACAGAACATAGAGTGAAAGAAGCCGACCCGCGCCGCAGTTTCATCCCTTTTTGCACATAGGCCGTCCGCGAAAGAAGAACTTTAAAACAAGACGGAGCGATTTGTTCAGTGACCCGAAGTTTTCGTTTTTTTCCGCGCACATCGGTAAACAGCAGTTCATCCCCTTCTTCGACGGTCGCTCCGTCCTCAGCCGTCAACTGCCACAAGAATGAAACATCGCGGGGGAGCGGAGACGGCGGCGGGGAAGAAGAGAAGGAAATGAGGCCGAAGAGCGGCTCCATTGGCTCTCCATATAGATTTTTCTTCACAGAGAGCTTCATCGGCCCCGCGTTGACCGCCAAGCGGTCGACCCGGATTTTTGGCCCCGGCAGATCCATGTAAATGCGGCATCGCCTCCCCTGCAGCTGTGGCTCCAACTGCTTCTCGGCTTGACGAATGATGGCCACGAGCGCCTCCCACGTTTCCGGAGAACCGTAGGCGCAGTTGATGCGGGCGATGTCCATGCCATAAAGAAGCAGCCGCTCGATCAGCCCCGGCTCATCCACCCATGCCTCGTCCATCGTCACCATAATGCGTGTCGGCCGAACAGAACTTGGGCTTCCGAACACTGCCCCCGCCCGTTTATGAAGCAACTGTTTCGCTTCCTTTCTTGTCATCTTTCGAAGCTCCCATCCGCCATCAACCCGCGTGCGCAAATAGGCCAAAACTTGTTCGATCGCGTCGATGAGATGAGCCTCTTGCCCCTCGAGCCGCCATCCGGCGTCTTCCATCGCTTCACGCAAATCCGACGGCATATGCTCCCTCATATATAAGTAAGCAAGCAACTGATCCCGGCTCTCTTCATGGGATGGAAGAGGAAAATACTTCTGCTTTTGTCCCACCCACTCCGCCATCCCTCGGTAAAAGGCGGCCAAGCGGGCGCCCAAATCTCGTTTGTCGTGCATCAGCGGCACCAACCCTTGTGAAAAATGCGGTTTTACTTTTATATATTCGCCGCCGCCCCAAATGAGGACAGAAAAAAACCGGCGCCATTCGCCGGTTGAATGCGACAGAAACAGGAAGCCGTTTTTTCGGTATATTATTTTTGCACGACAATTTTCATCCCGCATTGACAAAGCAGCGAATGTTTCAGCCGCCGCAACGGCTGACCGCACTGTTCACAAACGGCCGGTTTATTCACGCGTTTCCTCCCCTTTGCTGCGTGTTTGGTATCTATTATACACCCATGATTATTTAAAGTAAATACAAAATGATAATAATTATAAATAATGAGCAGATCATTTGGACTCTTTTTCTATTTGTGATAAGGTAATAATAGTGCCAATATTCAAAAGAAGGAGGCGGTCACGATGTACGACATCGCCATCATCGGCGCCGGGCCTGCGGGGGCAAGCGCTGCGATCTTCGCCGCCAAAGCCGGGAAGAAAACGGTCTTGTTTGACAGCGACAAAGGCATGACAAAGCGCGCTTGGGTGGAAAACCATTACGGGGTTCCGGAAATCAGCGGCCCGGAATTGGTGGAAACCGGGAAAAAGCAAGCCGCAAAATTCGGGGCGGAATTGGTGGAAACGCAAGTGACAGACGTGCAAAAAACGGACGGCGGCTTCCGCCTCGAAACGGAAAACGGCTCCTTTGAGGCGAAACACGTCATTTTCGCCACCGGCGTCGCCACGGATCTGGCGGAAAAAATCGGCCTGCGCACCAAACCGGGCACGGAGCCGCGCATTAAAACGGTGATTGACGTCGACGCCAATGGCAAAACGAACATCGACGGCATTTGGGCGGCAGGGACGGTGGCCGGCGTCAGCGTTCATACGATCATCACAGCGGGCGACGGGGCGAAAGTCGCCATCAACGTCATCAGCGAACTGAACGGCGAACGGTACGTTGATCACGATGTATTGAAAAAATAACAACGAAGGTGTCCCAAACAGCGGGACACCTTTTCTAATAGCGCCATGGAAACGGCCGGGACGCAAGATGACGGGCTGAACTGCCTGTTGCGTCGTACCCGCATCGACATAGCGGCCCCGATCCATCCAAGGGCGCTTATTGTCCAATGCTCCGGTACTTCCCTTCAAAAAACAAGAGCGGGTCGCCCGGTTCGTCTTTCATCAAAATATCGGTCACTTCCCCAAAGTAAAGCGTATGATCGCCGGCCACGTACGTGCTGTGGACGTTGCATAAAATATTCGCCAACGCCTCCGGCAAAATCGGATGGCCGTTCACCCAATCAAACGAAACATGGCGTTCTTCTTTCAACTGGCCGGCAAACAAGCGCGACAACTCCTCTTGATCGCGCCGCAAAATGTTGACGGCAAATTTCCCCGTTTGCTTGACAATGTCATGCATTCGCGCTTTGTGACCAATGGAGACGACGACAAGTTTCGGGTCGAGCGAAACGGACATAAACGCGTTCGCCGTCATTCCTTTCGCTTCCCCTTGAAATTCGGTCGTCACGACCGTCACGCCGGTCGCAAATTTTCCCATGGCTCTGCGAAATGTACGATCATCCATACGGTTCTCCCATCCTTCCCTTTTCGTCATCAGCCGCCCTGCGCCTTCCGCTGGCGGTTGGGCGGCTTTCCTTCTTGATGTTTCCACACGACGGGCGCTTCGTCCGACATCTTGCCTCTATGGCTGAGACCCATTCATGCCGAAATGAGGGTCAAATCTACCCCCATCATAGCAGAAATAGGGGAAAGAAACAACGACGATATACGGCTGTCATCGGCGGCCCGCCGCTCCAAGGTACGCCTCTGCCACCCGCTCAGCGGAAGAAGATCAGCGCCGCCGCTTAAACGCTTCGGCGGTGTTGATTTTGTGTTGACGGACGTATTGTTCGATTTCATGCGGCGGCGCCTGTTCATGCAACAGACGGATGATCTCTCGATGTTCTTCGATCGATGCTTTCGCCCGCTGCGGCACAAAGGTGAAGCCGTAGGCGCGGATGCGCTTCATCCGCTGCCAAATTTGCTTGATTTGCTCTTCGAGGTAGGCGTTGCCGCAATGGGCGTAAATCAAGGAATGAAATTCATAGTTCAGCTCGCTGAACCGTTCCAGCTCCAGCTCTTCAAGCGCCCGCTCCATCCGTTCGTTCAACCGCTCAAGCTCGTTGATCGCCTCCTTCGTCAAATGGGCGGAGCCAAGCGCGGTCGCATAGCCTTCCAGCACAGCCAACACCGACAGCGTCTCGATATATTCTTTCTCGTTGATGTTGCTCACAACGGCGCCCGTATACGGTTTGAACTCGACAAGCCCTTCCGCTTCAAGCTGGCGGATCGCCTCCCGCACCGGGATGCTGCTGAGTCCAAGCTCGCGGGCGATTTGGTCGATGACGACCCGGTATCCCGGGCCATAGACGCCGTTTTCAATGCGAGAAAGAATATACTCGTAAGCCAATTGGGTTTTGTTTTTCGCTTTCGTTTCCATACGTTTATCATATACTAGATCGTATACATTGACTAGCCATTATGCCTGTTCGGCAGACAAGGCGGTCTGTTTCTCCCCTTTGCCGAATGCGGGGATTGGCGGATCGCCGACCGCGACGTGGACAACTTGCACTTCCGTATAGAAATCAAAGCTGTAA
>NZ_BCPV01000020.1 GCF_001544135.1 Geobacillus zalihae NBRC 101842
AAATCATTACAAAAAATTCGACTATTTTCTACAAATGATGATACTTGACTTTCTCTTCATCATGAGACAACATCCAACGCTACACTGTGCAGCATAAAACGGCTGTTTCCTCTCCCGTCTAAAGGAGAGGCGCAGCTTTCCTGAATGCATCAAGACGTCTTGATCACCGCCAGCCATTCGATTCTCTTTTCGCCTCCGTCAAAACGACAGGCGCCCCCTCCGTTGGGGACGCCTGTTCCCGTTATTTTTTCAAATTGTAAAACGAGCGGATGCCTTGGTAAATGGCCGTGTGGCCGAGTTCATCTTCAATGCGGAGCAGCTGGTTGTATTTCGCGACGCGGTCGGTGCGCGACGGCGCGCCTGTTTTGATTTGGCCGGCGTTCGTGGCGACGGCGATGTCGGCGATCGTGCTGTCTTCC
The DNA here is from genome assembly GCF_001544135.1 of Geobacillus zalihae NBRC 101842. GTDB lineage: Bacteria > Bacillota > Bacilli > Bacillales > Anoxybacillaceae > Geobacillus > Geobacillus zalihae. The sequence continues at coordinate 420 of NZ_BCPV01000020.1, forward strand.
GTTTCGCCGGAGCGGTGCGAGACGACGGCGGTGTAGCCGGCGCGTTTCGCCATTTCGATGGCGTCAAACGTTTCGGTGAGCGTGCCGATTTGGTTCACTTTGATCAAAATCGAGTTGCCGACGCCTTTTTCAATGCCTTCGGCCAGTTTTTTCGTGTTTGTGACAAACAAGTCGTCGCCGACAAGCTGCACTTTTTTGCCGAGCCGCTCGGTCAGCAGTTTATGGCCTTCCCAGTCGTTTTCATCGAGCCCGTCTTCGATCGAGATGATCGGATATTTCGATACAAGCTCTTCATACCAAGCGACCATTTCTTCCGACGTTTTCACAACGCCTTCGCCTTCAAGATGATATTTGCCGTCTTCTTTGTTGTACAGCTCGGACGAGGCAACGTCCATGGCGAGCATCACTTGTTCGCCCGGTTTGTAGCCGGCTTTTTCGATCGCTTCGATGATCGTTTGCAGCGCTTCTTCGTTCGATTTCAAGTTCGGGGCGAAGCCGCCTTCATCGCCGACCGCGGTGTTGTAGCCTTTCGCTTTCAGCACCGCTTTTAAGCTGTGGAAAATTTCCGCCCCCATGCGCAGCGCTTCGCGGAAGCTTTCCGCCCCGACTGGCATGATCATAAATTCTTGAATGTCGACGTTGTTGTCCGCATGCACGCCGCCGTTTAAAATGTTCATCATCGGCACCGGCAGCGTTTTGGCGTTAAAGCCGCCCAAGTATTGGTACAGCGGCAAACCGAGCTCGTCCGCCGCCGCGCGGGCCACGGCAAGCGAGACGCCCAAAATGGCGTTGGCGCCAAGCTTGCTTTTGTTTTCCGTGCCGTCTAGTTCAATCAACTTCCGGTCGATCGCCACTTGGTCAGTGACCTCGAGGCCGATGATTTCCGGCGCAATGATTTCATTCACGTTTTCGACCGCTTTTAACACCCCTTTGCCGAGGTAGCGGTTTTTATCGCCGTCGCGCAGTTCGACCGCTTCATATTCCCCGGTCGAGGCGCCGCTCGGCACCAGCGCGCGGCCGAAGCCGCCGTCTTCTGTGTACACTTCCACTTCTACGGTCGGGTTGCCGCGCGAATCGAGCACTTCACGAGCGTAGACATCGATAATGGCAGACATTAAAACACACTCCTTTTTGTATCGTTTTCTCAAGATCATCGTTATTTGACAATCAACGATTTCCCGGTCATTTCGTTCGGCTGCGGCAAACCGAGCAAATCAAGCATCGTCGGCGCCAAATCGCCTAAGATGCCGCCGTCTCTCAGCTTGATGCCTTTTTTCGTCACGATCACCGGCACCGGATTCGTTGTATGCGCCGTTTGCGGCTTGCCGTCCGGCGTCAGCACTTCATCGGCGTTGCCGTGGTCGGCGGTGATGATGGCGATGCCGCCTTTGGCCAAAATGGCGTCGACGACTTTGCCGAGGCATTCGTCCACGGCCTCCACCGCCTTGATCGTCGGCTCGAGCTTGCCGGAGTGGCCGACCATATCTGGGTTAGCGTAGTTCAAAATGATCGCATCGTACTTATCGGCTTCAATTTCCTTGAGGAGCGCATCGGTCACTTCATAGGCGCTCATTTCCGGCTTTAAGTCGTACGTCGCCACTTTCGGCGAGTTGATCAAAATCCGGTCTTCGCCTGGAAATTTCTCTTCGCGACCGCCGCTCATAAAAAACGTCACGTGCGGATATTTTTCGGTCTCGGCGATGCGCAGTTGGCGCAGTCCGTGCTGCGACAGCACTTCCCCAAGCGTGTTGTCAAGGTTCGTCGGCTTGAACGCCACGTACCCTTTCACCGTTTCGCTGAAATGGGTCAAGCAGACAAAGAACAAATGCTTCGGATGTTTCGGGCCGCGGTCAAACTCGCGGAAATCTTCGTTCGTAAACGTGTTTGAAATTTGGATCGCCCGGTCAGGGCGGAAATTATAGAAGATAATCGCGTCATTGTCTTGAATCGTCGCCACCGGCCGGCCGTCTTCGCGGACGATGACCGACGGCAGGACGAATTCGTCGTAAATGCCGTGTTTGTACGAGTCCTCGATGCATTCGAGCGGATCGCGGTACGTCGGCCCTTCCCCGTACACCATCGCCCGATACGCCTTTTCGACGCGGTCCCACCGCTTGTCGCGGTCCATCGAGTAGTAGCGGCCCGATAACGTCGCGATTTCGCCGACCCCGTATTCCTTGATTTTTTCCTGCAGTTCTTTGATGTATTGCGGAGCCGTTTGCGGGCCGACGTCGCGGCCGTCCAAAAAGCCGTGGATGTACACACGCTTCACGCCTTCTTTCGCCGCTAAGCGCAAGAGGGCGTACAAATGGTGAATATGGCTGTGCACCCCGCCGTCAGAAAGCAAACCGAACAAATGAAGGCTCGTTCCGTGCTGCTTCACATGGTTCATCGCCGCCAAAAACGTTTCATTCCGGTCAAACTCGCCTTCGCGAATGGCAATGTTGACCCGCGTTAAGCTTTGGTACACAATGCGCCCGGCGCCGATGTTGAGATGGCCGACTTCCGAGTTGCCCATCTGCCCTTCCGGAAGCCCGACCGCCTCGCCGCATGCCTTGAGCGTTGTGTGCGGGTATTCGTTCCAATAGCGGTCAAAGTTCGGTTTGTTCGCCTGAGCGACCGCATTGCCGTACGTTTCGTCGCGCAGCGCAAACCCGTCCAAAATGATGAGCGCAACCGGTCGTTTACTCATGGCGGCCCGCCTCCACCAATTGCAAGAATGAAGCCGGCTCGAGGCTCGCCCCGCCGACTAAGGCGCCGTCGATCTGTTCTTGCGCCAAGAAGTCGCGGATGTTGTCCGGTTTGACGCTGCCGCCGTATTGGATGCGGATCGCTTCCGCCGCCTCCGGGCCAAACAGGCGCGAAACAACCGAACGGATATGGCCGCACACTTCGTTCGCATCTTCCGCCGTCGACGATTTGCCCGTGCCGATCGCCCAAATCGGCTCGTAAGCGATGACCGCTTGCTTCACTTGTTCCGGCGTCAAGCCGGCGAGCGCTTTTTCCACTTGCGAGGCGACAACGGCGTTCGTCTGCCCCGCTTCCCGCTCCTCAAGCGATTCGCCGCAGCAAACGATCGGCGTCAAGCCGCGGGTGAAAGCGGCCAATACTTTTTTGTTCACCGTCTCATCCGTTTCCGCAAACATCTGCCGGCGCTCCGAATGGCCGAGAATGACGTACGTCACGCCGAGGTCTTTCAGCATGACCGGGCTCACTTCGCCTGTGTACGCCCCTTGGTCGGCAAAGTGCATGTTTTGCGCCCCGATTTGCAAATCGGTGCCGTTTGTATTTTGCACCAACCGATCCAAAAACAAAAACGGCGCGCAAACGACGGAATCGACTTCCGCTCTCGGCGGTACAAGCCCTTTCACTTCCTCGACAAACTGAACGGCTTCCGCCAAGGTTTTATGCATTTTCCAATTGCCTGCAATGATGCGTTTTCTCATCGTTCACCCTTCCTTTCAATGGGCGGCGTCAGCCGCCATGCGCCAAATCCGGCGCCGCGGGTCATTTGTCTTCGAGCGCGACGACACCCGGCAGCTGTTTTCCTTCCATAAACTCGAGCGAAGCGCCGCCGCCCGTGGAAATATGATCCATTTTGTCGGCCAAGCCGAATTTCTCAACCGCCGCCGCCGAATCCCCGCCGCCGATGACCGAATAGGTGTCGGGCGCTTCCGCCAATGCTTCAGCGATCGCTCTCGTCCCGTGCGCGAACGCGTCCATTTCAAAGACGCCCATCGGGCCGTTCCAGACAACGAGCTTCGACTCGCGAATGACATCGCGGTACAATTCGCGCGTTTTCGGGCCGATGTCAAGCGCCTCCCAATCGGCTGGAATCGCGTCAATCGGCACGACTTTCGTGTTGGCGTCGTTCGCAAACCGGTCGGCGACGACCACGTCCACCGGCATATAAAAACGGACGCCTTTTTCTTTTGCTTTTTCCATAAACGATTTCGCCAGTTCGATTTTATCTTCTTCAAGCAGCGACTTGCCGACATCATGCCCAAGCGCTTTGACGAACGTGTACGCCAGTCCGCCGCCGATGATCAAGTTGTCGACTTTTTCAAGCAAATTGTCGATGACGCCGATTTTGTCTTTCACTTTCGCACCGCCGATGATCGCTGTAAACGGGCGGTCCGGATTCGAAAGCGCCTTGCCAAGCACTTCGAGTTCTTTTTCCATCAAAAATCCGGCCACCGCCGGCAAGTAATGGGCGATGCCTTCCGTCGACGCATGGGCGCGATGGGCGGCGCCGAACGCATCGTTGACATATAGATCCGCAAGCTCCGCAAACGCTTTGGCGAGCTCGAGATCATTTTTCTCTTCGCCCGGATAGAAGCGGACGTTCTCAAGCAAGAGCACATCGCCTTCGTTCAAACGGTCGACCGCCGCCTTCACCTCATCGCCGATCGCTTCATTCGTTTTCACGACCGGGCGTTCAAGCAGCTCGCCGAGCCGCTTGGCAACGGCATCCAAACGCAATTCTTCGACCACTTTTCCTTTCGGGCGGCCGAGGTGGCTCGCCAAAATGACTTTCGCCCCGTGCTCGATCAAATAGCGGATCGTCGGGAGTGCGGCGCGAATGCGTGTGTCATCAGTGATCGCGCCTTCTTCCATCGGCACGTTGAAATCAACGCGGCAGAAGACGCGCTTCCCTTTGACATCAACGTCGCGAACCGTCTTCTTGTTCATCGTTCCAGCCCCCTTCAACGATGGTGTTGGAAAAGGAAAAGGAGTGGGGATCATTTCCCCGCTCCCCTCCATTTTCCTATTATAGACTTGAACAGGCGGAAAACTCAATGCCGAGCCCGTCTTACAGCCCTTTCGACGCGATGTACGCCGCCAAGTCGACGACGCGGTGCGAATAGCCGGTTTCGTTGTCGTACCAGGAAACGACTTTCACCATTTTGCCCTCAATGACCATGGTCGAGAGCGCATCGATCGTCGACGAAGCCGGATTGCCGTTGTAGTCGCGCGAGACGAGCGGTTCTTCGCTGTAAGCCAAGATGCCTTTCAATTCGCCTTCGGCCGCCGCTTTCAATGCGGCATTCACCTCTTCGACCGTCACTTCTTTTTCCAGCTCCGCCACCAAGTCAACAACGGATACGTTCGGCGTCGGCACGCGCATCGCCATGCCGTTCAACTTTCCTTTCAATTCCGGCAAAACGAGCGCGACCGCTTTCGCCGCCCCGGTCGTCGTCGGAATGATCGATTCCGCGGCCGCGCGAGCCCGGCGCAAATCTTTGTGCGGCAAGTCCAAAATTTGTTGGTCGTTCGTGTACGAGTGAACGGTCGTCATCATGCCGCGGACGATGCCGAATTGTTCATGCAGCACTTTGGCAAACGGCGCCAAGCAGTTCGTCGTGCACGACGCGTTCGAGATAACATGGTGGCTTTTCGGGTCGTATTTGTCTTGGTTGACGCCCATGACGATCGTAATGTCTTCGTTTTTCGCCGGGGCGGAAATGATCACTTTTTTCGCGCCGGCTTCCAAATGCTTCGCCGCATCTTCGCGTTTCGTGAAGCGGCCGGTCGATTCGACGACGATGTCAACGCCGATTTCGCCCCACGCCAAGTTGGCCGGGTCGCGTTCCGCTTTGACGATGATTTCTTTGCCGTTGACGACCAAGTTGTTGCCGTTGACGGACACTTCGGCATCCAGCTGGCCGTGAACGGAGTCATACTTCAACAAATGCGCAAGCGTGTTGGCATCCGTTAAATCGTTCACCGCCACCACTTCAATGTTCGGATTTTTCAATGCCGCGCGGAACACATTGCGCCCAATGCGGCCAAATCCGTTGATCCCAACTTTTACTGTCATCGTGTTTTCCTCCTTAACTTTGCTGCTGAATAGTATCGGCAAGGGAAGTTATTCCCCTACTAACGCTTTGGCGGCACCTTCGTCGGTGACGAGCAGTGAATGCGGCGCCCGCTTCATATAGGCGCGAATGGCTTTCGCCTTCGATGCCCCTCCGGCGACGGCGATGACATGCTCGACATGCGGGAGGTGTTCAAGTTGAATGCCGACTGTTTTCACTTTATGGACGACGTCGCCGTACTCGTTGAAATAGTAGCCGAACGCCTCGGCGACGGCATGGCGGGCGATGATGTTCTCCATCTCTACAGGCGGCGTCTTCCGCCGCTTGGCCATCGTCACCGCTTCACCGATGCCATGGACGACCATGCGGCATGATTGGATGAGCTCCAGCACTTCCTTCACGGCTGGCTCTTCGACAAGCGACGCGTACGCTTCATCGCTCAGCTGGTCAGGCACGTGCAGCAACCGATAGCGGCCCATCGCTTTTTCCGCCATTTTCGCACAAATCGTGTTCGCCTGATTCTCGACATCTTCGCCAAGGCCGCCGCGCGCCGGCACGAACAACACATCGCGAAGCTTCGAATCCGGCGTCATCATCTCCGCGACCGCCGCCATCGTCGTTCCGCCGGCCACGGCGACGATGTCCCCGGGCTCAAGCAGCTCCTTCATGCAGGCGACACACGCTCTACCCATTTCTTTTTTTACCCAAGGGGAACGGTCGCTATCCCCGGCAACGACAATCACCCGCGGAATGCCGAGCTGTTCCTGCAGCGCGGCTTCCAGCTCTTTGAGTCCGAGCGCTTCCCGCATCAAATCATTGAGCGTATGAAGGAGCGCCTGGCCTTCCTCCGTCAACCGCATGCCCGACACATCGGCGGAAAGCAAGTTTTGTCCTTTCAAAAATTCTGTTTCCGACCGGAGCACCCGCTCACTCATGCCGAGGCTCGCCGCCAGCGCCCGCCGCCCGATCGGCGCCATAAGCGAAATGGAGTGCAAAATTTGATATCGTTTTTGCATAACGTCAAGCAAGTCAGGCAATAATTTTTTTTGTGCCTCCAATAACGGCTGCATGGATCCTTTCTCCTCGATTGAATATAGGGACATCTTATGTCCCGGTATGACATATTATGTCCCGCAGTGCCATAAAAAATTCCTCCCGCGCCATTTTCATTATAGCAGGAGGACGATAGCCGTTCAACTGTTTTGCGCCCGCCGCAACCGTTTTCTCACCGCTTCTTTTTCAATCGCTCCCCAGCCGATTTCTTCGCCATCCAATTCCACAACCGGGATCATCAGCTGATATTTTTCCAGCAGTTCATCATCTTTGTAAATATCAATTTCTTCCAGCGTAAACGAATAGTCCGCCCGCAGCTCCGTCAAAACGGCTTTCGCTTTGTCGCAGAGCGGGCAATTGGTTTTCGTATACAATCGGATATGCATTCATTTCTTCCTCTCTTTCTACAGCAGTTGCCGTTTCGATTGGCCGCCCGTTACGGCAGGCCGATATATTGCCTCCGCTTTGCCGAAGACGGGATGCGCAGCTGCTCGCGGTATTTGGCGACCGTGCGGCGCGAAATGGCGATGCCGTGCCGATCGCGAAGCAAATCAGCAAGCTGTTGGTCAGACAGCGGCGCCCGCCGATCTTCCTCGGAAATAAGGGCCTCAATGATCGCTTTCACGCGGGCGGACGATGCCGCTTCATCCCCTGCGGCCGTCGCGGCATTCGAAAAGAAACGGCGCAGCTCGATCGTGCCAAACGGCGTTTGCACATATTTATGACGCACCGCACGGCTTACCGTCGATTCATGGACGCCGAGCTCCTCGGCCACCTCGCGCATCGTCATCGGTTTAAGCGCCGCAAGACCGAACTCCAAACACGGACGCTGGCGCTCGACAATGACCGCCATGAGCCGAAGAAGCGTCTGTTTTCGCTGCTCTAGGCTTTTTGCAAGCCATGTAAACTGCCGATATTTTTCTTTGATAAACTGTTCGGCATGCCGGTCGCCGGATGCGGCGATGCGCCGCTCGTAATCCCGATTCCATCCGAGCTCCGGATGGATGTCATCATTATAGGCGGCCATCCAGTCTCCATCCGCCCCGCGGGTGACGATGACATCCGGCACGACCAAAGGCGGCGTTTCGCTCGAATAGTGAATGCCCGGCCGCGGCTCGAGTGTGCGAATGAGCTCGAAGACGCGCTGCAGTTCGCCAAGGCTGACGCCAAGCTGCTTGGCCAGCGTTTTCCACGACTTTTCCGCAAAAGGAACAAAATGATAACGGACGATCGTTTCCGCCAGCTCGTCGCGCTCAGGAAGACGTTCAAGCTGCAGCAAGAGGCATTCCGCCAAATCGCGGGCGCCGACTCCCGGCGGGTCGAGCGACTGCACAAGGCGCAGCCCCCGTTCCATCTCTTGTTCCGATGCGGAAAACCGCGCCGCCAGCTCGGCAAGCGGCACGCGCAAATAGCCATCCTCATCGAGCGAGGCAATGAGATAACGGACGATGCGCTCTTCCCGATCACCGAGCTTTAACGCAGGCAGCTGAGAAAGCAAATGGCCAACAAGTGTCTCTGCGCGGGCGCCAATGTTCTCGAGCCATTGCTTTTGGTCTCTTTCTGTCCGGCTTGGCCGTTGCCGCACCCGGGTGCGGCGAATTTCCAAAAACGGGTTTTCCAGCGACTGTTCATATAAAAACGCTTCCAAATCCACTGCGGAATATTGCAACAGTTCAATCGCCTGCACAAGTTCCTTTGTCAGCGACAACTGCAGCCGCTGCTCTTGCCATAACTCCGCCCTCATCGTCACGCCTCCCTTTCTTTTATTGTACACGACGGGAGCGGGAGGGGGTAGGAGAAATTTTTGACGGCGGAAAGCGGCCTTGTCGACCGCCCGAACCGGCGCCTGTTCAGACGAAAAAACCCAATGCCCCGCCCGAACCCTTGATTTGGGAACCCTCTCGAGGAAAGCGGCGCGTCCGCTGCTGATCTAAAAGAAAAACAGCCTCCTAGGCGGCTGTTTTGCCTCGGCAGGATTATAACCATATACCAAGTATATGTTTTTTAACCTAAGGGTCTTTATTCCTTCCCATTTCCTCCTCACCGCCCCGCGCACTCGTTTATACGTATCGCGCCGGACCCCATGATCTCCATCCAGTCGCCCCAGGTCATTCCGTCCTTTTTCTTCATGTGGTTTAGCTTTTGTTATCGTTCAATACCTCGTGCAACTTCTACACGTGTATCACCTCACCTAAATAAAAAACGCCGCCCAATCGGGTGACGCAACGGAAGGAGGATTCGGTTTGCACCTTTCACTTATTAGTGGCATTTACACGACAAAAAACAAAAAACTGTAGTCTGGATGAAGAAAGAGCGCTTCCAGATACTCCGTGGCGCCATACGCTTTGTCTGCGGACAAGGTCCGAATCGTGATCGACGGTTGGCGAAACCGAATCGAAGCCAGCTGCTCCAAACTCGTTTCCCGTTCCGCCATATTGTCACTACTCTGCAAACGTACTCGCATATTTTAGATGAGATGGAACAAAAAGAATCCCGGCAGGTCGATCTCGCGATGGCGGAACTGGATCGTACCAAATAGCCGTGCAAAATTCGTGCAAAATTTTTTCGGATTCTATCGTTTTTTTCGGGATTCCCCAAAAATGAAAAACGACCGCAAACGCGGTCGTATCAAGGAGTCTAGGAATTCCGATCCGAACAGGTCGGATACAAGTAGCGCCCTCGGCAGGATTCGAACCCACGCTAAGAGAACCGGAATCTCTCGTGCTATCCACTACACTACGAGGGCATGGAAGTTCATGATTTCTCTATTTCGTTCCGTCGCATGTTCTATTATAGCAGGATCGCGCAAAAATGCAAGAGGAAAAATGCCATCAAAAGCAGGAAAAATTGCACCTTTGTTCCTTCCCCCATCAACGGGGCAACAGGTTAAAAAAACGAAAAAGCGGTTATGATGAAAAAAGGGATGTTTGCCGCCAGCCGCGAATATGTTATAAAGGATGGGGAAGGTCGTTTTGTTTGACCTTCATTGACCATGCCTGTATGATTAAAGCGTACATATTGATCCATTAGGATGGAAAAGGAGGCGTTTTTGATGTATTTGATTCCAACTGTCATTGAACAGACGAACCGCGGGGAGCGGGCGTACGACATTTATTCGCGCTTATTGAAAGACCGAATCGTGTTCCTTGGCAGCCCGATCGACGACCAAGTGGCCAACTCGATCGTGTCGCAGCTGCTGTTTTTGGCGGCGGAAGACCCGGACAAAGATATTTCCTTGTACATCAACAGCCCGGGCGGCTCGATCACAGCTGGCCTGGCGATTTACGACACGATGCAGTTCATCAAACCGGACGTATCGACGATTTGCATCGGCATGGCCGCTTCCATGGGGGCGTTTTTGCTTGCCGCCGGTGCGAAAGGGAAACGGTTCGCGCTTCCAAACAGTGAAATCATGATCCACCAACCGCTCGGCGGCGCCCAAGGGCAAGCAACGGAAATCGAAATCGCAGCGAAGCGCATTTTGTTCTTGCGCGACAAATTGAACCGCATTTTATCGGAAAACACCGGCCAACCGATCGAAGTGATCGAGCGCGATACGGATCGCGACAACTTTATGACCGCGCAAAAAGCAATGGAATACGGCATCATTGACCGCGTGCTGACGCGCGCTGATGAAAAATAAGGCATGCACACGTTGGCAGAACCGCTATAGAGCTGCGCCTGCACCGACATTGACGAAAAAAGGCTGCTTCCGTCCAAAACGGAGCAGCCTTTTCCATTCCTTTCCCCGCCAGCCCCACATGCTGCTTTACTTTTCCTTTTGCACATAGGCGGCGAGCTTTTCGATCGCTTCTTGCTCATCCGGACCGTCGGCAATGAGCGTGATCACCGCTCCATGGCCGACAGCAAGGCTCATCAAGCCCATAATGCTTTTCGCGTTGACCCGTTTTCCGTCTTTTTCCAAAAACACATCAGCGGAAAAACGGTTCGCTTCTTGGACGAACAACGCCGCCGGGCGCGCCTGCAGCCCGGTTTTTAATTTCACTTCCACTTGTTTTTCCACCATTCTCCATCTCCCCTTTACAGCGATTTATGGAAATCGACCGGCTTTCCAGCCCGCAGCCGCTCCGCGATCTCATCAATTTTGCGCAGCCGGTGGTTGATGCCGGATTTGCTGATTTTTCCACCAGCAACCATCTCGCCGAGCTCTTTCAGCGTCACGTCTTGATGCTCGATGCGAAGCTTCGCGATTTCCCGCAGCTTGGCCGGCAGTGAATCAAGGCCGATCGTCTCGTCGATGTAGCGGATGTTCTCCACCTGGCGAAGCGCAGCGCCGATCGTTTTGTTCAAATTGGCGGTCTCGCAATTGACAAGCCGGTTGACCGAGTTGCGCATGTCGCGGACGATGCGAATGTCCTCAAAGCGGAGCAGCGCTTGATGGGCGCCGATGATGTTTAAAAACTCGGCGATTTTTTCCGCCTCTTTTAAATACGTAATAAACCCCTTTTTCCGTTCCAACGTTTTCGCATTTAAAAAAAAGTGGCTGTTCATCAATTCGCATAACGCCCGATTATGCTCCTCATACAGCGAAAAAATTTCCAAATGGTAGGACGACGTCTCCGGGTTGTTGACCGAACCGCCGGCCAAAAATGCGCCGCGCAAATACGAGCGCTTGCAGCATTTTTTCTTGACGAGCTCCGGGGAAATGTCATGGATGAGCGAAAAATCGCCGTTGACAATGTGAAGTTCACGAAGCAAAGAAGCCGCACCGTCGGTCACGCGGACGATGTAGACGTTGTTTTTTTTCAAGCGCATTTTCTTGCGGACAAACAGCTCGACGGCGACATCGTAGCCCTTTTTCAATAACGTATAAATGCGCCGAGCGATCGCCGCATTTTCCGTCTGGACATCGATGGCCATTCGCCCGCCGGAAAACGACAGTGAACCGTTCATGCGCAAAAGCGCCGACAGCTCGGCGCGCAAGCAGCAAGGCTTCACCTCTAAATGGGTCAATTCCTTTTTCGTTTCCGATGCAAAAGACACGATCGCTCCACCTCCATTCGTTCCCCGCATCCGGCCGGTTGGAGGTGCCTGACTTTCGGCGCGGCCATCGGGAGCATCACCGCCCATAATGGCGCTTTGCGGCCTACTCGGGTCCCGCCTTTAACGGTGAGGGAGAAGTCCGAGAAGAAGGGCGGCGACTTTCGCCGTATTATGGCGAATGACCCCATCCTCGTACGTGACAATATCGTCGCGGATGACTTGCAACGAAAGCCCGCTGCTGTCGTCACGCACCGGCTCGGCCCGCTCCGCCTCGTAGCGGCGGCGGATCGCTTCCGGGATCGCTCCGCTGTTGATGATCACCGCGTCCAAAAACGGGCCGCCAAGATGAGCATGAAGCGCCTCCACATGGTCGCTCACCGTATAGTGCGGCGTCTCGCCGGCCTGAGTCATAATGTTGCATATATAGACTTTTTTCGCTTTCGCCTTGCATACTTCCTGCCCGATTTTCGGCACGAGCAAATTCGGCAAGATGCTCGTGTATAGGCTCCCCGGCCCGATGACAATCAAATCGGCGCGGCGGATGGCATCAACCGTCTCCGGTAGCGGCTCAATGTCTTCCGGCGTTAAAAACACCCTCTTAATTTTTTTTCCCGCACTCGGGATTTTTGACTCGCCAGAGACAATGGAACCATCTTCCATCTCCGCGTGCAATACGACGCTCTTGTTCGCCGCCGGCAGAACCTGGCCGCGCACGTTCAACACTTTGCTCATCTCACGGATGGCTTTCACAAAGTCGCCGGTGATCGATGTGAGCGCCGCCAAAATCAAATTGCCGAGCGAATGGCCGGATAAGCCGTTGCCGTTTTGAAAACGGTGCTGGAACAGCTCGACAATGAGCGGTTCGACGTCAGACAGCGCGGCCAATACGTTGCGGACATCCCCGGGCGGCGGAATGTGCAGTTCATCCCGCAGCCGCCCGGAACTTCCGCCGTCATCGGCGACCGTGACAATGGCGGTCAAATCCAATTCATGCTGCTTCAGCCCCCTCAGCAGCACGGGAAGCCCGGTGCCGCCGCCGATGACGACCAGTTTCGCTGCTCGTTCGTTCCTCATCGGTGTATGTCCTTTCTCCTCTCCATGTCCCGGTGCGAGACAACCGTTTTATAGTCGGCCGAAAAATGGCGGGCGATATATTCTGCGAGCGCCACCGAACGGTGCTGGCCGCCCGTGCAGCCGATGGCGATCACCAGCTGGCTTTTTCCTTCTCGCTGGTAATACGGCAACATAAACGACAACAAATCAATGAGCTTTTCCAAAAACTTTTGCGTTTCCCCCCACTTGAGCACGTAGGACGATACGTCATCGTCCAACCCGGTTTTCGGCCGCATATGTTCAATGTAATGCGGGTTCGGCAAAAAGCGGACGTCAAACACCAAATCCGCATCAATCGGAATGCCGTACTTAAACCCAAACGACATGACGTTGATGGTAAACCCGGATTGAGCATGCGATGAGAACTGGCGGATGATTTTCTCCCGCAGCTCGCGCGGCTTGAGCCCCGTCGTATCGTAAATGATCTGCGCCCGTCCTTTCAGTTCTTCGAGCAGCTTCCGCTCCAAACGGATTCCTTCAAGCGGGGGCTCGTTCGGCGCAAGCGGATGCGTCCGCCGCGTTTCTTTGTAGCGGGCCACCAATGTCGAATCTTGGGCGTCCAAAAACAACACCTGGGGGACGACCCATGCCTGCTCAGCCAACTCATCGAGCGCAGCGAACAAATGATCGAAAAAGTCGCGGCTGCGCAAATCCATGACAAGGGCGACTTTGTTCATTTTATTCCCGGACTCTTTGACGAGCTCCAAAAATTTCGGCAGCAGCGTCGGCGGCAAGTTGTCAATACAAAAAAAGCCGAGGTCTTCGAAGCTTTGAATCGCCACCGTCTTTCCCGCGCCGGACATGCCGGTGATGATGACGAGCTGAATCGGCTGCAGCGCCCCATTTTGCCCCATTGTCGTCTCTCCTCTCCATCAACTCGGATCCAATCGATACGAAAGCAGTTCAAACTCCTCTGTATACACAAACACCCCGTACATAACCCCTTTGCCTTTCAAGGCGTAGTCCAAAATATGATAGTCGCCAGGGGCCATCGGCAGCGTCGAAAGCGTCTCCACCTGATGCCAAGCAAGCGTCCCTTCTTCGGAAGACGGCACGTTTTCGCCAATGAAGTCGTCGGCGAAAAACGTAAACATCATCCACTCCGACACTGTTTCATTCCCATTTTTCATCACGATCGTAAAGACGCCTTTCAGCTCTGGATTTTTCAAATAAATGCCCGTCTCTTCCCGGTATTCACGAATGCATGCTTCGCGCACCGTCTCGCCGGGCTCCATTTTCCCGCCCGGAGCGACCCACCAGCCGCGCCTCGGCTTTTGCAACAGCAGCACTTGGCCGTCTTTATATAATACGCAGTTTGTCACCCGTTGCAATTCGTTCACCCCAACCATCCGCAAACACGCACATAATCATCTTTATTTTACCATAAATAGTTAGGCCGCTCCACCTTCAAACCGCTGGAAACCGTCCGCTTCCCGTCTTCAAAAACCTCGGGGCCCAACATTCCGCTTCCAGCCGAAAGACGCCATCCCCGCCGTTTCAAGCGAAACGGCAGGATGCAAGCGCCCGGCAAAAAAAGAGACGCGGACAAACGCCCGCGCCAAAAAGGATCTATATAAAAGGGGGTCAATTACTTACTTATAGCATACGACAAATGTGTTGCGCCCGTGTTACATCTGGGTTAAATAACCATTACGATTTGATTGCGATTTGGTTACCGGATCAGCTGACCCCTTGCTTATGGAGCTTTTCTTTCAGTTCCTCAACGTAATGCTGGGCGCTTTGCGCGGCGATGCTGCCGTCGCCGGTAGCCGTCACGATTTGCCGGAGCGTTTTTTCCCGCACATCACCGGCGGCGAAAATGCCCGGCACTTTCGTCTCCATCTTTTCGTTCGTGACGATATAGCCGTTTTCATTCGTGATGCCAAGATTGGCAAACGGCTTCGAGAGCGGCACCATCCCGATGTAAATGAAAACGCCGTCGCACGGAAATTCGCGCTCCTCGCCCGTTTGCGTATGCACAAGCGTCACGCTGCCGACTTTTCCGTCCTTTTCGTTGATTTGTTTCACCGTATGGTTCCAGATGAAATCAATTTTTTCATTGGCGAACGCCCGGTCTTGCAAAATTTTTTGCGCCCGCAGCTTGTCGCGGCGGTGAACGATCGTCACTTTATTGGCAAACCGCGTCAAATAGACGCCCTCTTCGACCGCCGAGTCGCCCCCGCCCACGACGACCAAATCTTTCCCTTTGAAAAACGCCCCGTCGCACACCGCACAGTACGAAACGCCGCGGCCGCCGAGCTCCGCTTCACCCGGTACGCCGAGTTTTTTATATTCCGCTCCGGTGGCGATGATGACCGCGCGGGCCTTGTACTCTTTGTCGCCGACGATGACCGTTTTGTACGCCTCGCCATCGATGATTTCTTTCACATCGCCGTATGCGTACTCCGCGCCGAATTTTTTCGCATGCTCAAACATTTTCGTCGCCAATTCCGGGCCTAAAATCGTTTCAAAGCCAGGATAGTTCTCGACTTCCTCAGTGTTGACCATCTGCCCGCCCGGGACGCCGCGCTCGATCATCAGCGTCGACAAATTGGCGCGCGATGTATAGACAGCCGCCGTCAGCCCAGCCGGCCCGGCTCCGGCAATAATGACATCGTAAATTTTTTCGTCTGCCACACCGTCCACTCCCTCGCTTGAGAATCCTTCCATTTTCATCGTATAGAAGTCGATTCGCCCTGTCTATTGATTTGCTCATGTATAGAGCCGGCGCGCTTTTTGCACGTATTTTTGCACCGTCGCCGCCGAAACGCCGTATTTGGCCGCCATCTCTCTTTGCGTCACACGCTCTCCTTGCTGTCGGCGCCACATGTATTCGATCGCCGCCGCCCACGCGGCTCCGTTCGCAAATGGCTCGCGATCAGCCGACGGATGGACGGCCATCGCGAAGGCGAAGCGGCAGAGCGCTTCCTTTTCCTCATTATGCGCCGAAAGCGCATCGACCATGCGGCCGATGTTCGCCGCCCAAGCGGACGGGCCATCGGTTAAGCCGAACAAAAAGCAGTCGATAAACGGGCGCAGACGGGGATCGGACGGCAAGAGGCGGCATACCGCAAGCGACATCGATGCCTCTTTCGCCTGCGGCGAGCGGCTGAACAAGTACAATCCGTACAGACGGTCGGCCAGCTCGTCGCCCTCCAGCCAAGCCATCAAGCGGATGAGCGCCTCATCCACCGGCGCTGAAACGGCCCACGGCTCCTCACCGCGTTTTTCGGGATGAAGGGTGGCAAGCACCTCCCACATTTGCCGAGCGAGCGACTCATGGCCAGTATAGTAGGCAGCGCAAGCGAGCCAATAATAAAATGGCCCATCACCGTCAAAGCCTTGTTTATACAAACGGTGCAGCCAACGGAACGCCAGATCGAACCGCCCGACAAGCGCGAACGTCGCCCCGAGCTTGTATTGATGCTCGCGAAAAAACGGATACAAACCGGCCAGCGTCTCGCAAAGCGCGGCCGCCTGTTCTTCCTCACGCAAGTAATAGGCGAAGACAAGCGCGTTGCAAAGCGCATGCAAATTGCCGGGATCGCGTTTGAGCACTTCACGCACTTTCTGTTTCGCTTTGTCGACATCGCCGCTGTAAAAATAAGCAAGCGCCAAATTGTTATGCGCCGACCAAACGTCCGGATAGCGCGCGACGAGCGCTTCAAGCGCTTCAATCGCTTCCGCAAACCGCTCCTCCTCAAGCAAACGGCGGGCCCGATCCTCCAGCACCATCAGCTGCTCCTCTTCTTCCGTCCATTCCGATCCATCGAGCCGAAGCAGCTCAAGCAAGTCAGCGGCATCGTCGGCAAACTCTCCGGCCGGCTCATGCGCCAAATAACGCTCCGCGTATTGCCTCGCTTCACGAAACAAGCCGAGGCAGGCGAAATTGTTCGCCAAAAAATACAAACAGTCGTACATCGTTTCGTCCAAATCATGGATAATTTTAAACAGCCATTGATTGGAAAATTGATATTCACCAAGCTCCGACAGCACAAGGGCGAGCTGCAAGGCGAATGAGGCGTCGTACTCATCCAAACGAACGGCGCGCTCCAAATATTTCCTCGCCTTTTCCAAATCGCCTCGGTCGTATGCTTTCATTCCTTTTTTAAAAAAGTAATCTCCGCTTTGAATGAATGGTACAATCGTCGCTTTTCGTGATGATCGCTTCAGTTGTTTTCCCATTCTGTCCTCCGTCGTCCGTAAAATTCGTCGAACAACAGTATACCATATCGACGGCGAAAACAAGCAAGAAACTTTAGGAATGCGGTTTTTCCGTGCAAAAAAGGAACGCCGGCGCAATGACAGACGTTCCTTTTTCTCACCTAACCATCTTATTCTTTTTTGTCGCCCGCTCCCGCCTTTTGCGCGTGCCGCTCGGCAAGCGTCGCAAGCACCGCGTCAAGCGGTAGCTTTTGTTCGCGCAACAGCACAAGCAAATGGTACAATAAGTCGGCTGCTTCCCATTTCAATTCCTCGTGGTTTTGGTTTTTGGCGGCGATGATGACTTCCGCCGCTTCTTCGCCGACTTTTTTCAAAATCTTATCGACGCCTTTTTCAAACAAGTACGTCGTGTACGACCCTTCCGGCCGTTCGGCGTCGCGCTTGGCGATGATCTGTTCCAACTCGTTCAAAATGGCAAACCGGTCGGCCGCCGGCGTGCGCGCCGCGCCGTCCAGCGAGCGGGAAAAACAGGAATACGACCCGGTATGGCAAGCCGGGCCGGCCGGCTCGACGAGAACGAGCAGGGCGTCGGCGTCGCAGTCGTAGCGGATGTCAACAACGCGCTGCACGTTTCCAGATGTCGCCCCTTTATGCCATAGTTCTTGGCGCGAGCGGCTGTAAAACCATGTTTCTCCGGTCTCCAGCGTTTTTTTAAGCGACTCTTTGTTCATATAGGCAAGCGTGAGCACTTCCTTGCTTTGCGCATCTTGGACGATGGCAGGTACAAGCCCTTTTTCATCAAAGCGAATGTCCGCCGTCATCGCACGTTCACCCCTCTTTCTTTCAAGTACGCTTTCACTTGTCCGACCGACGTTTCTTTGTAATGGAAAATCGATGCCGCCAGCGCCGCGTCTGCTTTCCCTTTTTCGAACGCTTCGAGGAAATGCTCCGCCTTGCCGGCGCCGCCCGAGGCGATGACCGGAATCGGGACCGCTTCGCTCACCCGCCGCGTCAACTCAATATCAAAACCGTTTTTGCCGCCGTCCGCGTCCATGCTCGTCAGCAAAATCTCCCCGGCGCCAAGACGGACCGCTTCCTGCGCCCAAGCGACGACTTCCCAGTTCGTGGCGTTGCGGCCGCCGTGCGTATAGACGCGCCATGAACCAAGCGTTTCATCGTATTTCGCGTCAATGGCGACGACGATGCATTGCGAGCCGAAAAAGTCCGCCCCTTCGGTGATCAAGGTCGGATGGAGCACCGCGGCGGTGTTGAGCGACACTTTGTCGGCCCCGGCGCGAAGCATCCGCTTCATATCCTCAAGCGAGTGGATGCCGCCGCCGACCGTAAACGGAATCGCTAGCTGGGCGGCGACGCGCTCGACGACATCGACCATCGTTTTCCGCCCTTCATGGGAAGCGGAAATGTCCAAAAACACGAGCTCGTCCGCCCCTTGCTCATCGTACGCCTTCGCGAGCTCCACCGGATCGCCGGCATCGCGCAGCTGGACAAATTGCACTCCTTTGACGACGCGCCCGTCTTTCACATCGAGGCACGGGATGATGCGCTTCGTGATCATCGCTCGTTCACCGCCTTGAGCGCTTCCGCGAGCGTAAACTGATTCGTATAAAGCGCCTTGCCGACGATCGCGCCGCCGATGCCTTGTCCAGCATATTGGCAGAGCGCGCGCAAATCGTCAAGCGAGCTGACGCCGCCAGAAGCGATCACTTCTTTTCCCGTCGCCTCGGCCAACCGGACCGCGGCGGCGATGTTCGGGCCCGACAGCGTGCCATCGGTCGCAATATCGGTGAAAATAAACGTCTCCGCCCCCGCCTCAGCGAGCATCCGCCCGAGCTCTTCCGCCTTGACGTTCGACGTCGCAAGCCACCCTTCCGTCGCCACGAAGCCGTCGCGGGCGTCAATGCCAATCACGATGCGGCGGCCGTATTTTTGGAGCATCTTTTTCACAAACGGCGGGTCGGAAATGGCCGCACTTCCTAAAATGACGCGGGCGACCCCATTTTCTAAATAATGCACGATATCCTCTTCCGTCCGGATGCCGCCGCCCACTTGCACGTTGACGCCCAAACGGGCCGCCTCAACAACAAACCGGTCGTTGACGCGGCGCCCTTCTTTCGCTCCGTCCAAATCGACCATATGAATCCACTCCGCCCCTTGAGCGGCGAATTGCTCGGCCATCGCGACCGGCGAATCGCCGTACACCGTTTCTTTGTTGTAATCGCCTTGCAGCAGGCGGACGCACTTGCCGCCGCGCATATCGACCGCCGGATAAATCGTAAACGCCGCCATCAGCCGTTCCCCCTTCCCGTGGCGATGCCGACATAATTGTTCAAGATGCTCATGCCGACCGCACCGCTTTTTTCCGGATGAAACTGTGTGCCAAACACACAGCCGCGCCCGACGATCGCCGGAACATCAACGTCATATTCACTGCTCGCGAGCACGACGTCCTCATCCCCTGGAATGACATAATACGAATGGACAAAATAGACATGCCCTTCCTCGACGCCACGAAGGAGCGGCGACGGACGATGAAAGCGGAGCCGGTTCCAGCCCATGTGCGGCACTTTGTATGGCTCGCCGGTTTTCGTGACGCCCGGAAAGCGGACGACGCGGCCGCGAAGCAAGCCAAGCCCTTTTGTCGGCCCGTTTTCTTCGCTTTCGTCAAACAACAGCTGCATCCCTAAACAAATGCCGAGCAGCGGCGTGCCGTTTTCAACCGCCGAACGGATGAAAGCAGCTAGGCCTGTCTCATTTAAAATGTGCATCGCATCGCGAAACGAGCCGACACCGGGCAAAATCAGCCCGCGCGCCTGCTCGAGCTCCTCTTTGTCGCCGCTTAGGACATACGGACAGCCGAGCCGCTCGAGCGCTTTGCTGACGCTGTATAAGTTGCCCATGCCATAGTCGATGATCCCGATCATCGTCATCCCATTCCTTTCTTCCCTGATCCATGCCCATCCCCTTGTTCAATGAACAACGGTATGGCGGCATGCTTTTTTACGGCGCTCCTTCCATGTGCAAACCTCTCCTTGGCATCCGGTCGCCTTTCCTGCATCCATGGAGCTTTTCCCGCAGGAAGCGCTGCCTCGATCCGACCGCCTTTCCTGCGCCTGCGGAACTCTTTCCCCACGGGGGGCGCCCCACTCCATCGGCTACAGCATCCCTTTCGTCGACGGGACGCCTTTGACGCGCGGGTCGATCATCGTCGCTTCATCGAGCGCCCGCCCGAGCGCTTTAAACACCGCTTCGATCATATGGTGCGTATTGCGCCCGTAATGGACGATGACATGCAAGTTCATGCGCGCCTCCAGCGCCAGCTTCCATAAAAACTCATGGACGAGCTCGACATCGAACGCGCCGACTTTCGCTGCCGGAAACTCGCCGCGAAACTCGAAATGCGGGCGGTTGCTCAAGTCAATGACCACTTGCGCCAAGGCGTCATCCATCGGCACAAACGCGTTGCCGTACCGCTTGATTCCTTTTTTGTCGCCAAGCGCTTCCTTGACCGCCTGCCCGAGGCAAATGCCGATGTCTTCCGTCGTATGGTGGTCGTCAATATGCGTGTCGCCTTTCGCGTCAATGCGCAAATCGAACTGGCCGTGCTTGGCGAACAAATCGAGCATATGGGTTAAAAACGGCACGCCCGTTTCCAGTTCGGCTTTTCCTTCGCCGTCAATCGCCAAACGCAGCTCAATGCTCGTCTCGTTCGTCGTTCTTGCGATCGTTGCTTCCCTTGCCATCATTCATTCCCCTTTCTCGAGCCGCACCTCAATGGCGCGCGCGTGCGCCTCCAGCCCCTCGAGGCGGGCAAAGGCGGCGATTTTTTCTCCATGTTGTTTCAATGCGGCTTCGCTGTAAACGATCACGCTTGATTTTTTCACAAACTCATCAACGCTCAAGCCGCTTGAAAACCTTGCCGTACCGTTCGTCGGCAGCACGTGGTTCGGCCCGGCGAAATAGTCGCCGACCGGCTCGGAGCTGAAGCGGCCGAAAAACATCGCTCCCGCATGGCGGAGCCGGCCGAGCAGCGCGAGCGGTTCCGCCGTCATCACTTCCAAATGCTCCGGCGCCAGTTCGTTCACAACATCGACCGCTTCCTCAAGCGTCTCGGTGACGTAAATGGCGCCGTAGTTCTCAAGCGCCGCTTGGGCAATGTCGCGGCGCGGCAGCGTTTCAAGCTGCCGTTCGACTTCGCTCGCCACCGCCAGCGCCAATTTCATCGACGGCGTCACCAAAATGGCCGACGCCCGCACGTCATGCTCGGCTTGCGACAACAAATCGGCCGCAATCTCATCCGGTCGGGCCGTTTCATCCGCCAGCACAACAATTTCGCTCGGCCCTGCGATCATGTCGATCGCCACATGCCCGAACACTTCCCGCTTCGCCAATGCCACATAAATATTGCCCGGCCCGAAAATTTTGTCAACCGGCCGGATCGTTTCCGTCCCGTAAGCAAGCGCGGCGATCGCCTGCGCGCCGCCGACTTTGTAAATTTCCGTCACGCCGAGTTCATAGGCGGCGGCCAGCACCCCAGCCGGGAGCGTGCCGTCTTTGTTTGGCGGCGAGGTGATGACAATCCGTTTCACCCCCGCCACTTGTGCGGGAATAACGTTCATCAGCACAGACGACGGATAAGCGGCCGTCCCGCCTGGCACGTACAACCCGACCGCATCGAGCGGCGTCACCTTTTGTCCGAGAATGGTGCCGTCTTCTTTCGTCATCCACCATGATTCGCGCTTTTGCCGCTCATGGTAGTCGCGAATGTTCGCCGCCGCTTGGCGAATGATCTCCAGCATCTCCGCGTCCATCGCCGCATGCGCGCGCTTCATTTCCTCTTCCGTCACCTTGAGCGAATCCAAGCTTACGCCGTCAAACCGTTCTGTATATTCTTTGAGCACCGCATCGCCGCGGGCGCGCACGTTGGCGATGATATCAAGCACCGCGCGCCGCTGCTCCTCCGTTCCGCTTTCAATCGTGCGCCGCAGCGAAACGCCGCCTCGGATCCGTTCGATTTTCATCGTTCGCTCCCCTTTCTGTGACGTCCATCGGTTTTCGTCCATTGGCAATCTGTATAGATACAATTTGAAGCTTTACCATTTGCAGCTTTTACCGAGTATTTGATCGACTGTCGGACGACCGAACAACACCGCTTAAAGACCCATATATGGGTCTGTGAAGCAGGCGGTTGTTCGATCCTCCGTCACGCCTTGGCGTGACGGAGGCAAGCCTGTGGCTTGCCTCCGACAGTCGAAAATGGACAAACCGCTTTTCCGTCAAGGATATGTTAAACTTCTTCGTTGCATCTATATGCTATTTTCCAACGGCGTTGTCAACGCCGCTCCGCCATTCCCGAATCTCCACCAACCCATTCTTCGGAAACCGCCCATTTCCGCTCTGTCACACCTTTTTTCCTACGGCTGGGGAATGACCGCCGCCAATCGGTCGACCAACCGTTCAATGTCCCCGCCGTTTAGCCGGTAGCTCGCCGGGTTGACAATCAGGCGCGACGTCACCTCGGCGATCCGTTCAAGCTCGACAAGCCCGTTTTCTCTGAGCGTCCGCCCCGTGGAAACGATGTCCACGATCCGGTCGGCAAGGCCGATCAGCGGGGCGAGTTCAATGGATCCGTTCAGGCGGATGATTTCGACTTGCTCGCCTTGCTCGCGAAAATACGTTGACGCGATGTTCGGGTATTTCGTCGCCACCCTTGGTGCGATCTCGTTCATCTTGGCGCCGGGCAGCCCGGCGACCGCCAAATGGCAGCGGCTGATTTGCAAATCGAGCA
Source organism: Geobacillus zalihae NBRC 101842 (assembly GCF_001544135.1). Taxonomy (GTDB): domain Bacteria; phylum Bacillota; class Bacilli; order Bacillales; family Anoxybacillaceae; genus Geobacillus; species Geobacillus zalihae. Next base: position 23,379 of record NZ_BCPV01000020.1, read on the forward strand.
GTTCGTACACATCCCGTTCTTCTTCCATCAGCACGTCCTTGCCGGCAATGCCCAAATCCGCGACCCCATGCTCGACATAGGTGACGACATCCATCGGTTTCGCCAAAATAAAGCGCATGTTTTCCTCTGGCACATCAATGACGAGCTTGCGCGACTCGGTAAATTCCGGCGGCAGCGCATAATCCGCTCGCCGCAGCAACTCGACCGCCTCTTCAAAAATGCGCCCTTTTGGCATGGCAATCGTCAGCATCATTCTTCCTCCTTGCTCCTCATCATGTCAAATGCGGCGCTGGTCCTCGATTACACCGCATGCTCTCCACCGCCATGGGCAGCCTCTCCCGTCCGTTCTTCGCATCCGCTCTGTCCCGCCAATCGCTGCCGTTTTCAACAGCGTCGATGACCAACCGGCGGCCCCTTCTCTGTTATGTTCACTGCCCATCGCGCCCGCTGCGGCCAAGCAAATACACGATCGACCGGTAGCGCTGGCTGTAGGCGTCAATATCACGAATGCCGGCAATGTGCTGCAAGACGACGCGCTTGCCTTCCGCCCGTTTCGCTTCGGCCAATTCCACCGCTTCCGCCAGCCGCTCTTGGCTGAACACGATGCACTCGATGTCATCGCGCACATCCGTTTCCCCAATCGCCTCAATCAACCGATCGACGCGCAACCCAAACCCCGTCGCCGGCGCCGGGCGCGAGAACTTCGCCAATAAATCATCATACCGCCCGCCGTTGCCGATCGGGAATCCAACCTGCTCGGCGTACACTTCAAACAAAATGCCAGTGTAATAGCTCATATGGCTGACAAGCGCCATATCGAGCTTCACCGCCTCGGCCACTCCGTACGTCCGAAGCGCCGCCATGAGCGCCGCCAGCTCATCGGCCGACCGCCGCCCCTCCTCGCTTGTGACGAGCGTTTTCGCCTGTTCGATCACGTCCGTTCCGCCACGCAAGGAAAGAAGATCCAACAGCCGCTTTTGATCGATCGACGAAAGCGGCCACGACTTCACATGTTCGCGGTAGCCGACGTAATTTTTCTCATATAAAAAACGGCGCAATACACTCGCCCGCTCCTCATTCCCTAAAATCTCCAAAAACAGTGCGTTCACATACCCAATATGGCCGACCGCCACCGAAAAGCGGCCCAACCCCACGCGCTTCAACAACGCGACCATTAAGCTGATGACCTCGGCGTCGGCCGTCACCGTGCCGTCGCCAATCAACTCCACACCGATCTGCTCAAACTCCGCCGGCCGCCCGCCTTCGCGCTGCTGGGCGCGGAACACATTGGCGTTGTACGCCAACCGGAGCGGATTGCCGTCTTCATAAAGCCTTGACGCCGCCACCCGGGCGATCGGCGCCGTCATATCCGGCCGAAGCACGAGCGTATGCCCTTGCTGGTCGAGAAGCTTAAACAGCCGATGATCGGCAATCGCCGACGCCGCCCCGACCGTTTCATAATACTCAAGCGTCGGCGTTTCAATAAACTCGTACCCCCAGCGCTCAATTTCCTCCGCCATCACCGAGCGCACTTGTTTTTTCAACTCATATAAAAACGGCAGCGTATCGCGCATGCCTAACGGTTTTTCAAACATAAACAGCTTTTTTGCCATGTCCCCACGCCCTTTATCAAAATGCTTTAGTTTGCTAATATGGTAGAGAAGTGAAGTTATTAGTAGTTTACTCCTTTGCGGCCACAGCGTCAAGGGGGGAATGCTTTACAAATAACAAAACGGACAAGATCGCTTCAAAAACAAGAAGCGCTTCGTTCCACACGGCATAGGCAGTGATCTGCACTCTAATGAAAATAGCGGCGATCCATCTTGCCAAAATCCCCAATTCTCCTTTTTTGTTTCTTTCCTTTTTTCCTATTCCAAAATGGAAAACCGCCCCCGTTCAATCGGAAGGCGGTTCATTCCGGCGGACGATGCGCATCGGGCAGCCGGCGACCATCGCCCCGGACGGGACGTCTTGATGGACGACGGTGCCCGCGGTGACGACGGCGCGGTCGCCGATCACCACGCCGGGCAAAATGGTCGAGTTCGCGCCGATCATCACCTCATCGCCGATCACGACATCGCCGAGGCGGTATTCGTCCACTAAATATTCGTCGGCGAGAATCGGCTTGAGAAAATCAAAGAGCACAAAAAAATACCACATCTACAAGTGCAAGAACAACGATTGCCCGTTTTACTAAGCCAATCTTCGCCGGATGACCAAGAAGGAGCGCTGACGTTTCAAGCAAGATTCTCAAGCCTTCGAGTTGCAGTGTCGATTCCGGGAGTTCCTGTTTGACTTTCTCCCTTTGGTTCCATCATCACTCATCAAACTGAAGGTCGATTTGTCCCGGATGGCCGTTTCACCGCACATTCTGGGGGCTCGTATTGACGTACCACGTCAACTTCGTGATGTTCTCCCGCATGACGGAGGCAGCCATGAAGGACATCCACGGCGGGCGTGTCGATCTCACATCAGACGGTGCTCAATGATGAATATTATAAAATATTCGATGTTTTAGTGTTATAATTGTTGGTAAGTGAAAATATTAGAAAAAATTTCTAGATGGCATAGGACTTAAGCACACTTTAAAAATCATGATGGCCGAATCCGACATAGACAGCATGACTGCGATCGCCAAGCATTTGAACATTAAAGAGACAACATTTCGTTCATCTATTATAATGGAAAGGGAGGAGAAGCCTTGTTAAAAAAGTTGCATGAGAATAAAGATTTGGTAAGAGAAATGAATAGACAGCTAATGGAACTGCAAAAAATCATTGAGAATATGGACGAAAAGCGGGGAAGAATATTTATTGAGTGGCTTGAAACACAAAACAAATATCTCGTCTGGGAAGAAACATTTGCCCCATCTTACCTAAGAGCTTATAAGCGGTCAGAAATCGTTTTAGCGCATTTTGGCTTTAATGTTGGCGCTGAATTCGGCGGCATGCACTATGCTGTTGTCATTCGCGATAGTTCAAAAAACAATCCCGTCGTCAACGTCGTTCCTTTATCTTCATTAGACGAAAACGAAACAGAACAGGATGTACATAAAGACTCGGTCTTTTTAGGTACGATTGAGGGACTGAACGAAAAAAAGGCAGTGGCCATTCCAAACCAAATGCGCCCTATAAGCAAAATTCGCATTTTCAAACCCAAAAAAGCAAAAGACGGCGTTTTCAAATTAACAAGCGAACAAATGGACTTGATTGACGAAAAAATCCGTAGGATGTACACTAAACTTAGAAAAGATCCAGAAAACCGTTCTTGACACTTCTGTCAAAATGCTTTATTATTTTCTTTGCATGAGATTCGGAAAACAAGCATACGATAAATAATGCCCTTTGAGTTCCTTGAACTCAAGTGCGGCCAAAAATATTTTTCAACTGACCGCCGCATGCGCGGTCCAAAAGGAAAAGCCGCCCCATTTACGGGGCGGCTTTTTACGTGTTTCGCTGACTTTGCATCTTGTGAACTCTCTCTTATACACCTTCACCGAAAGTTGTTATTCCCATTCTCACCTAAACAGGTTAGACGTCAACTACCCCCACTTCGCTAACGCTTGAAGTGGGGGCTTGCAACTCCCCAGAAGTGCGAGCGGACTTCGTCCTCCTTCCTTGACTTGGGGTTGCATCAGGGGCAGGTTGACAGCTGCCCAACGACGCAGGTCATGCCTGTGTCGTTCCTTCAACGATGTACTCTATTCCTTTTCGTTGAAGGTTCATGGCACCAATGCGGTCATCGTTTGAGGTATATCCGCATGTTCGGCAACAAAAGGTGTGTGTACGCTTGTTTCGATTGGCTTTTTCCGTATGCCCGCACTTTGGACATGTCAAAGAGGTGTAATGCGGAGCAACCACCATCACTTTTGACCCATGCAAACGCGCCTTATACTCTAACATTTGACGGAACTGATAGAAAGCCCACGATACGGTTTCATATCGGTCATGGATCCATACACGTTCTGTTTTTTCACGAATGCCTGTTAAAAAGAGATGTGTGGTATAAAAAAGGAAAAATGATGTTTTGATTTTCTCTATCATAATCGTCTTTCTTTGTCAAGTACACTTTGTGGTGAAGAGCCAACAATTTTTAGTTCTGCCACCTAAAGTTTCATATTTTCATCATTGATCCTATATAAATCCAACTGGAAGTTTAACTTATAGGGGGCAAAAAAACAGACTCTCTGTTTTTTCGTTTCTTTCATTTTTTCCTATTCCAAAATGGAAAACCGCCCCCGTTCAATCGGAAGGCGGTTCATTCCGGCGGACAATGCGCATCGGGCAGCCGGCGACCATCGCCCCGGGCGGGACGTCTTGATGGACGACGGTGCCCGCGGCGACGACGGCGCGGTCGCCGATCACCACGCCGGGCAAAATGGTCGAGTTCGCGCCGATCATCACCTCATCGCCGATCACGACATCGCCGAGGCGGTATTCGTCAACCAAATATTCGTGGGCGAGAATCGTCGTGTTGTAGCCGATGACGCAGTTGCGGCCGATGTGAATTTTTTCTGGGAAGAGAATGTCCGGCATGACCATAAAGGCGAGCGCGGTTTGCTCGCCGATCTTCATGCCGAGAAACGTGCGGTACAGCCAGTTTTTCAGCGGCAAAAACGGCGTGTAGCGCCCGATTTGAATGATGATGACGTTTTTCAGCACTTTCCAAAACGATACGGTGCGATACAACTGCCAGAGCGAGTTCGCCCCTTGGACAGGGTGTTTCGTCGTTCGTCTCACCGGGAGGACGGCTCCTCCTTTCATTCGTTGATGCCGACAATGGCCAACAAGTCTCTCATTTTTTCCAGCATATAGTCCGGTTCATATTGTTCCAAATACTCGCGCCCTTTAATCGCCCAGGCGACGCCGGCTGTTTTCACTCCGGCGTTTTGGCCGGCCAAAATGTCGTGGTAGTTGTCCCCGACCATGAGCGCTTCGTCCGGCGTTGACTGCAACATGCCAAGCGCTTTGTGAATCGGCTCGGGATCGGGCTTTGGCCGCGTGACGTCATCGAGGCCGATGACGCACGAGAAAAACGGCGCCAGCCGCGTTTTTCTTAACCCCATCAGGGCGGTGTCGTGCATTTTCGTCGTCACAACGCCGAGGCGAAAGCCATGGCGGTGGAGCGTTTCGATTGTTTCATACACGGTGTCAAACTCGCGGATCAGTTCGTCATGGTGGGCGTGGTTGAACGTGCGATACGTCTTCACCATCTCCTCGACCCGTTCCGGATCGAGGGAGCTGAACGTCTCATACAGCGACGGGCCGATGAACGGCAGGACGTCCTCGCGCCCGTAGCGGCCCGGGTAGTACTTCTCCAGCGTATGCAAAAACGACTGGATGATGAGCTCATTCGTATCAATCAATGTGCCGTCAAGATCAAACAAAATCGTGCGAATCGTCATGAAGCGGCTTCCTTTCTCATGGGATGTTCAAAACGGCGCCAAACGAATGCCACCGCCATGGTCAACAGCACCGCCGTCACCAAGCGGATGAAAAGCAGCGGCCAAACAGAGATGCCAAGCGGAACGAAAATGAGCGTATCTTCGACGACTGCATGGCATGACACGAGAAAAATGAACGCCAGCGTTAAATCGCGCTTCGAGACGCCGTCTTCTTTCGCCGCCTGAATCATGACGCCCGCTCCGTACGCCAGACCGAACACAAAGCCGGCCGCGAGCGTGAGCGATGTGTTCGGGCTCATGCCCAGCATCTTGGTCGCCGGCGCCATCCAGCGCGAAACCGTCTCGATCCAGTGGCGTTCTTTTAAAATTTGAATGACCGTCATGAGCGGGATGACGATCGCGACGAGCTGGACGATGCCGGTCGCCGCTTTTTTCAGCGCCGCCAAGATGATCTCTCCCCAACCGGACGGCGGGGCGGCTTCATGCGCGACAAACCCGTATCGGGCGATCTCCTGCCCCCCATCCCATAGATGGGCGATCAACAAACCGGAGACAACGGCCAAGCCAATGCGCACGGCGAGCATGAGCCAAACGCTCATACCCGTCCGCGAAGCGACGGAAGACTCGACGATCAAGTTATGAGAAAAGGAAAGCATGACAGCGAGAATGAGCACTTCTTTCACTGTAAACTCGATCGTCAGCATCGCCCCGATCGCGGCGTACAGCCCGAGCAAATTGCCGAGCACAAGCGGCACAGCCGCATCGCCGGATAAGCCAAACCATTTCATGAACGGCGTGACAAAGTCAATGAGCCACGAAAACAGCGGCGTCGGCTGCAACAGCGCTAAAATGAGCGTCACTGGAAAAATGATTTTGCCGAGCGCCCACGCGGTCTTCAGCCCGGCGAGCACGCCGCGCTGCAACATTCCTGTCATGTTCTCCTCTCTCCTTTGCTTGCCTTCATGCCGCGGTGCGATGAAACCTCAATTCTCTGGATGCCGCGCACAAGCATCTTTTTAATTCGCCCCAGGCCAACCTAAAAAAGAGGGAATGCGGCTCCCAACACGGTTGTTCCCATTAAGAAGCGCGGCGGCGAAGCAGCTTCATTCATCGTGGTTTCCCGCAAACCGAACAAGTCCGCAGCGTTTCGCCGCCTCTAACGGCTATTCATCCCGATAGCGCGCGTCCGCCCAGCCTTTCGCCCGGCGCGCGATCCAAAGCGCTACGGACAAAACAATGAGCGTCACAGACATTACTTGCGCCGCACGCAGGCTGCCGGCCAGCATCAAGCTGTCGGTGCGCATCCCTTCAATCCAAAAGCGGCCGACGGAATACCAAATCAAATACGACAAAAACAGCTCGCCGCGCCGCAAATTGACGCGCCGAAGCCAAAGCAAAAGACAAAAACCGGCCAAATTCCAAAGCGATTCATACAAAAACGTCGGATGCCAATAGCGGCCGCCAATGTACATTTGGTTGATGATCCAATCCGGCAAATGCAAATTTTCAAGAAACTGGCGCGACACAGGGCCGCCGTGCGCCTCTTGGTTCATAAAATTGCCCCAGCGCCCGATCGCCTGGCCTAAAATGATGCTTGGTGCGGCAATATCAGCGAGCTTCCAAAACGACAGCCCACGCACGCGGGCAAACACGACGCCCGTCGCCACCGCGCCAATCAAACCGCCGTGAATGGCGAGGCCGCCTTGCCAAACTTTTGGAATCTCTGACAAATGCTTTGAATAATAGTGCCATTCAAACAGCACGTAGTACGCCCGTGCGCACACAATGGCGATCGGCACGGCGAACAGCACCAAATCGACAAACGTCTCTTTCGGCAAGCCGCGCCGCACCGCTTCGCGCGTCGCAAGCCACAAGCCGATCAAAACGCCCGTGCCGATAATGACGCCGTACCAATAAATCGTAATCGGGCCAAGGTGCAAAAACACGCGGTCAAGCGGCTGAATCGTCGATTCCATCGTTTACCACCTCCTATGCTTCATGCCCAAACGAGATCCATTCCTTTGACGCAAGAAACGCCGCCGATCAGTCGTAATCGTGCGCGCCGTCTTCGATGGCGTCGCTCAAGCGCGCCGAAAACTCCTCGGCCGCATTGACCCCCATCCGTTTCAGCCGGAAGTTCATCGCCGCCACTTCGACGATGACCGCCAAGTTGCGGCCCGGACGAACCGGAATCGTCAGTTTCGGCAATTCGGTATCCAAAATTTTCACTTTCTCTTCTTCCAACCCGAGCCGATCGTACTGCTTCTCCGGATCCCAAAGCTCCAAGTCGACGACGAGCGAAATGCGCTTATGCGTCCGCACCGCCCCTGCGCCGAACAGCGTCATCATATTAATAATGCCGAGGCCGCGAATTTCAAGCAGATGCTCGATCAGCTCCGGCGCGCTGCCGACGAGCGTATCTTCATCTTCTTGGCGGATTTCCACACAGTCGTCGGCGACCAACCGATGGCCGCGTTTGACGAGCTCGAGCGCCGTTTCGCTTTTGCCGACGCCGCTTTTGCCCGTGATCAACACCCCGACGCCGTACACATCGACAAGCACCCCGTGCACCGCGGTGGTGGGGGCGAGCTTGCTTTCCAAATAGTTTGTCAATCGGCTTGACAGGCGGGTCGTTTTCATCGTCGAGCGCATGACCGGCACCGACTGGCGCTCCGACGCTTCGATCAGCTCCGGCGGCACCTCAAGTCCACGCGAGACGATGATCCCTGGCGTAATGTCGGTGCAAAGCCGTTCCATCCGCGACTTTTTTTCTTCCGGCGTCAACGTTTCATAAAACGACAGCTCCGTCCGTCCGAGCAACTGCAGACGCTCCGCCGGGTAATAGGCGAAATAGCCGGCCATTTCAATCCCCGGCCGCGATAAATCGCTTGTCGTAATCGGGCGGTAAATGCCCTCCGCGCCGCTGACGAGCTCGAGCTGGAACTGTTCAATGATGTCTTTCGTCCGCACTTTTGGCATACGTCGCCTTTCTCCCCTTTCTTCATCTTTTTCCATTGTAACACGTTTCGTTCCGCCATTGAATGGAAAACATCGGGGAAAACAAAACAGGGACGGCTCCCCCCGTCCCGATCAAGCCAAACACATCAAACCGAAACGATCTTCACCGCATCGTTTCTCCCATTGCAACCCCTTGCCGCATTCGCCATCTTTTCACACGATCACGGAAAACCATGGCGCCACCGGCCTTCCAATGGATCACGCCCCCGTTACGACCGGTTGCGCAGCGGCTCGATAATCGCTTTTTGCACAAGCAAATGGAAAAACGACAAGACGATCGACGCAAGCAGCGCGGTGCCAAAGCCGCCGATTTGGAACGCATCCCCCATCAGCGCGGCGGTCATCATGAGCGTGATGGCGTTAATGACAAACAAAAACAAACCGAGCGTCAACACCGTCACCGGCAGCGTCAACAAGATGAGCACAGGGCGGACGACGGCGTTGAGCACCGCCAAAATGACGCTCGCCAAAAACGCCGCGCCGATGCCGCTGAAATGAATATCATCAAAATAGCCGTCAATCGCCATGAGCAGCACCGTATTGATCAACACACCGATCAGCCAATTAAGCATCCCATCACCATCTTTATTCGAGTCTCGCGCCCGCCGGCCAATGCCTTTTTACAGGCTTCATGCGGCGCTGTTCGCTGCTCGCGCGGCATCGCTGGCAAACGGACGCTTTCTCTTATTTTAACACTTGAATCCCTTTTACGACATTCCAAACGATGACAACGAGGTTCACCGCTCCAGCAACAAGGAATCCAAGCCAGACGAGCCCGCCGCCAAAAAGAAACGATTCCCCACTCCAATGGCCAAACAACACCGGCGACGCGGCCAACGCAATGAACAAGAGGATCGTAACGGCCGGAATCAAATGCGACACGAGCGACCGCTTCGCATGGCGTTTGACTTCAAGATCTTCGACAACAAAATAGACGACAATCGGCAAAATGAACGGCGCAAAAAAGACGCTGAAATAACAAAGCGCGGATAACACTTTGTTCGTCGACAATCGGCAATCCCCTTTCCAAGTTTCCTTTACCTGTATATACGACGGCCGCTAGGAAAAGTTTCCTGCCGACGGCAAAAAAAGGCGGCGGCCGCCGGTGTCCCAAGCGGCGGACAAAGCCGCAAAGGCCTTTACGCCTTCACCGCTTCATATTGCGCCTGCATGCGCGCCCGGTCGCGCTCGAGAATCGGTTTTAAGTAGCGGCCGGTGTGCGACTCCTCCACCTCGGCCACCTCTTCCGGCGTGCCGACAGCGACGATTTGTCCGCCGCGGTCGCCGCCTTCCGGACCTAAGTCAATGATATAGTCCGCGGTTTTGATGACGTCCAAGTTATGTTCAATGACAAGCACGGTATCGCCGTTGTCGACGAGCCGGTGGAGCACATCAAGCAGCCGGGCGATGTCATCGACATGAAGCCCGGTCGTCGGCTCGTCCAAAATGTAGAGCGTCCGGTCGTTGGAGCGGCGGTGAAGCTCAGCGGCGAGCTTGACACGCTGCGCCTCGCCGCCCGAGAGCGTCGTCGCCGGCTGGCCGAGCTTCATATAACCGAGCCCGACGTCATAGAGCGTCTCGAGCTTGCGTTTGATTTTCGGGATCGAGGCGAAAAAGTCGAGCGCATCTTCGACCGTCATGTCGAGCACCTCGGCGATGTTTTTTCCTTTATACGTCACCTCGAGCGTCTCGCGGTTGTACCGTTTGCCGTGGCACACTTCGCACGGGACGTACACGTCCGGCAAAAAGTGCATCTCAATTTTGATGATGCCATCGCCATGGCACGCCTCGCAGCGCCCGCCTTTGACATTGAAGCTGAACCGCCCTTTTTTGTAGCCGCGCACTTTCGCTTCGTTCGTCGAGGCAAACACGTCGCGGATGTCGTCAAACACCCCGGTGTACGTCGCCGGGTTCGAGCGTGGCGTGCGGCCGATCGGCGACTGGTCGATGTCAATGACTTTATCGAGATGCTCCAGCCCGCGGATGCCGCGATGTTCGCCCGGTTTCGCCTTCGCCCGGTGCAGCTTTTGCGCCAGCGCCTTATACAACACTTCGTTCACGAGCGTGCTTTTGCCCGAGCCCGACACCCCGGTGACAGCGACAAACGTGCCGAGCGGGATTTTCACCGATACGTTTTTCAAGTTATGCTCGCGCGCGCCGACGACCTCAAGCCAACGTCCGTCCGGACGGCGACGCTCGGCCGGAATCGGGATGAATTTTTTCCCCGATAAATACTGGCCGGTGAGCGAGTTCGGGTCGTTCATCACTTCTTCCGGCGTGCCGGCGGCGACGACCTCGCCGCCGTGGATGCCCGCCCCCGGACCAATGTCAATCAAATAGTCCGCGGCCAGCATGGTATCCTCGTCGTGCTCCACCACAATGAGCGTATTGCCGAGGTCGCGCATGCTTTTCAACGTCGCGATCAGCCGGTCGTTGTCGCGCTGATGAAGCCCGATCGACGGCTCGTCGAGCACATACAGCACCCCCGTCAGCCGCGAGCCGATTTGCGTCGCCAAGCGGATGCGCTGCGCCTCGCCGCCGGAGAGCGTTCCTGCCGAGCGGCTGAGCGTCAAATAGTCGAGGCCGACGTTTTGCAAAAAACCGAGCCGGTCGCGAATTTCACGCAAAATAAGGCGGGCGATTTGCGCCTCTTTTTCGGCCAGCTCGAGCCCGTCAAAAAAGGCGAGCGCCTCGGTCACCGACATGGCGGTGACCTCGCCGATATGCTTGCCGCCGACAAGGACGGCCAGGCTTTCTTTTTTCAGCCGGTAGCCTTGGCATGTCGGACATGGTTGTTCCGCCATATACTTTTCCATCTGCTCACGGATGTAGTCCGAGCTCGTCTCGCGATAGCGGCGTTCGACGTTCGGAATGACGCCTTCAAATGCGATGTATTGTTCGCGCACTTGCCCGAAATCATTCGTATAGCGGAAATAAATCGGCTCTCCGCCGCTGCCGTACAAAATTTTATCGAGCTGCTCTTTCGGCAAATCCTTCACCGGCACGTCCATCGGGATGCCGTAATGGCGGCACACGGCTTCGAGCAGCTGCGGGTAATATTGCGAGCTTTGCGGCTCCCACGGAGCGATGGCGTGTTCTTTTAACGTCAGCTCATCGTTCGGGATGACCAAATCGAGATCCACTTCGAGCTTCGCCCCGAGCCCGTCGCAGTCCGGGCAGGCGCCGAATGGACTGTTGAACGAAAACAGACGCGGTTCAAGCTCCCCGATCGAAAAGCCGCAGTACGGACAAGCGTGCTTTTCGCTGAACAAGAGCTCCCCCTCGCCGATCACGTCAACGACAACTTTGCCGTCGGCGAGCTTCAGCGCCGTCTCAAGCGAATCGGCAAGCCTTGATGCGATGCCGTCTTTGATGATGATGCGGTCGACGACGACATCAATCGAATGTTTTTTGTTTTTTTCAAGCTCAATGTCCTCCGTCAACTCGCGCATCTCGCCGTCAATGCGGACGCGCACATACCCTTGTTTGCGAATATCCTCCAATGTCTTGGCGTGCGTCCCTTTTTTTCCCGAGACGATCGGCGCCAAAATTTGCATTTTCGTCCGCTCCGGGTAAGCGAGCAGCCGGTCGACCATTTGCTCGATCGTCTGCGATTGGATTTCAATGCCGTGCGTCGGGCAAATGGGGCGGCCGATGCGGGCGAATAGAAGCCGCAAGTAGTCGTAAATTTCCGTCACCGTGCCGACGGTTGAGCGCGGGTTGCGGCTCGTCGTTTTTTGATCGATCGAAATGGCCGGCGACAAGCCTTCAATCGCATCGACGTCCGGTTTTTCCATCTGCCCTAAAAACTGGCGGGCATACGCCGACAGCGATTCGACGTAGCGCCGCTGGCCTTCCGCGTAAATCGTATCAAACGCCAGCGACGACTTCCCCGACCCGGACAGCCCGGTCAAGACGACGAGCTTGCCGCGCGGGATTTCGACGTCAATGTTTTTCAAGTTGTGGGCGCGCGCCCCTTTGACGATAATTTTATCCATTCCGTTCACCCGGCCATCACCCTTCCGCTTTCAATTCGAAAATGATATCGCGCAGCTGGGCGGCCCGCTCGAAGTCGAGCGCTTTGGCCGCCTCTTTCATTTCCGCTTCGAGCTTTCGAATCAGCTCTTCCCGCTCTTGTTTCGTCATCGCTGCCGCCGGCTTTGCCTCGTACATCTCCGTCTCTTCCGCCGCATACGTCGCGCGGATGACGTCGCGAATCTCCTTTTTCACCGTGCGCGGCACGATGCCGTGCTTTCGGTTGTACTCTTCTTGAATCGCGCGGCGCCGCTTCGTCTCTTGAATGGCGATTTCCATCGATTTCGTCACTGTATCGGCGTACATGATCACATGGCCGTTCGCGTTGCGCGCCGCCCGGCCGATCGTCTGGATGAGCGAGCGCTCCGAGCGCAAAAACCCTTCTTTGTCGGCGTCCAAAATGGCGACAAGCGACACTTCTGGGATGTCGAGCCCTTCGCGAAGCAAGTTGATGCCGACCAGTACATCGTATTTGCCGAGCCGCAAATCGCGGATGATTTCAATGCGCTCGAGCGTCTTAATTTCCGAATGCAAATACGCCACCTTGATCCCCGCTTCTTTCAAATAATCGGTCAAATCCTCCGCCATCTTTTTCGTCAGCGTCGTCACCAACGTCCGCTCGTTCCGCTCGACGCGCTCATGAATTTCGCCGATCAAATCGTCGATTTGCCCTTTCGTCGGGCGGACGTCGATCGTTGGGTCGAGAAGCCCGGTCGGGCGGATGATTTGTTCGACAACGCCCGGGCTGTGTTCAAGCTCGTACGGCCCTGGCGTCGCCGAGACGTAAATAATTTGATTGATTTTTTGCTCGAACTCTTCAAACGTGAGCGGCCGGTTGTCAAGCGCCGACGGCAGGCGGAAGCCGTGGTCGACGAGCACTTGCTTGCGCGCCCGGTCGCCGTTGTACATGCCGCGCAACTGCGGCAAGGTGACGTGCGACTCATCAACGATGATCAAAAAATCGTCCGGAAAATAGTCAAGCAAGGTGTACGGCGTCGAGCCCGGCGGCCGCAGCGCCAAATGGCGCGAGTAGTTTTCGATGCCGGAACAAAAGCCCATCTCGCGCATCATTTCAAGATCATAGCGCGTCCGCTGCTCGAGCCGCTGCGCCTCCAAAAGCTTCCCTTGCGCACGCAGTTCGGCGAGCCGCTCCTCGAGCTCTTGTTCGATGTTTTGAATGGCGAGCCGCATTTTCTCCTCGCGCGTCACGAAGTGCGACGCCGGAAAAATGGCGACGTGCTCCCGCTCGCCGAGCACCTCGCCGGTCAAGGCGTCCACCTCGCGGATGCGGTCGATTTCATCGCCGAAAAATTCGACGCGAATGCAATGTTCATCGCGCGACGCGGGGAAAATTTCGACGACATCGCCGCGGACGCGGAACGTGCCGCGGCGAAAATCGATGTCATTGCGGTCGTATTGGATGTCAACGAGCCGCCGCAGCAACGCGTTGCGCTCGATTTCCATCCCGACGCGCAATGAAACGACGAGCTCCCGGTATTCTTCCGGCGACCCTAAACCGTAAATGCACGACACGCTCGCAACGATAATCACGTCCCGGCGCTCAAACAAGGCTGATGTCGCCGAGTGCCGCAATTTGTCGATTTCATCGTTGATTTTCGCGTCTTTTTCAATGTACGTATCCGTCTGCGGCACATACGCTTCCGGCTGATAGTAATCGTAATAGCTGACAAAATATTCGACGGCGTTGTGCGGGAAAAACTCTTTCAGCTCGCTGTACAATTGACCGGCGAGCGTTTTGTTGTGGGCGATGACAAGCGTCGGTTTGTTGACTTGGGCGATCACGTTCGAGATCGTAAACGTTTTGCCCGTCCCCGTCGCCCCAAGCAGCGTTTGATGTTTCACACCCCGCTGCAAGCCGTCCACAAGCTTGGCGATCGCCTGCGGCTGATCGCCTTGCGGTTCGTATGGCGACACTAATTGAAAACGGCCCTCCACCGTTTCGCCTCCTCCTTCGTACCATCTTTCCCCATTGTATCACATCGTGATGATCCATGCATCAAAAATGCGAACTCATATTCGCACCATTCTGCACAGCATTTTCCATTCCCCTAACGCGAAAAAGCGGACCCATTCATGCCCAAGGTCCGCGTCTTCGCTCCGTTCCGTTTCGACAATCCGAGGTTCAGCCGACGATGCCTTTTTCCAAAAACAGACGGTTGAACCGACAACGCCGCTTCATTTTTGCTTCAGATGGTCGAGCATGCGGCCGGCCCAAAGAAAGCCGGCGATCGTCGATGCAATGTCAGCGACGATTTCATGCAGCTCATCCGTATAGCCTTTCAAGTAGGAAGCGACAAGCAGCGCCGTCGTCAACAGCACAGCAATGTACCGATTGTACGTCACCCGCGCAAACAACAGCACCAATAGGCACGGAATGATGAGTGCCGCCAAAAACCACATGATCCATTCTCCTTTACGAAACAGCTTCAGACGCTGATGCGTTCCGATCACGGACGAACAGCAGCCCGAGTTCATGATGCTCATCCTCATAGAGCGCCCCTTGGACGAAACGGACTTCGCCGTTATGTCCGACGACATCCAACTTGCAGAACGCGCGGTTGCGTTGGAGCGCCTCGTAAAACTCGGTTTCGGTCCGCACCGGGGCGCCGTTTGTTTTGATGATGACTTCTCCGATCGAAAGCCCCATTTTTTCCGCTTTCGAGCCAGGAAGCACGCCGACAATCACTAAGCCGTGCGGATGGCGGGCAAAGCGGGGCGGACGGGCGCGGTCGGCGCGATGCCCGGAAAACGCGATCCATTCGCGGCCGATGATGGCCATAGCCCCCGCCGCCACCGCCAGCGGTGGATACCATATACCGGAAGCAGCCAATAGGGCGACAACGAACGCCAGCCGAACAACAAGCCGCCCCTCCGCGCGCGCCGCTTCCGCCGGCAGCATGTGCTGGCGGCGCTGGGAAAAGCCGAGAAGAAACGGCACGAGCCAAAATGAATAGCCGTCTCCCGGCGAAACGAGCGGCCACCAGGAAGCCGGAGGCAGCGCGCCGCCTGATACGGGCAGCACAACCGGCACAAACCAAAGACGCTGCGTCCATTGCAAGCCGACCGTCATCCCCCGCTTGCTTTTCGCAAGCTGCGGCGAGGCCGCCTCGTTTCGCGTGCGAATGATGAGCCATCCTTCCGAAAACAAAAGCAACGCAAGCCACACCGCCAAAGCCGGCGCCGCCGTCATGCCATCGGGAAGCCAGCGGGACAACGCGCCGCTTCGCTCCGCCAAACCGAACACGAGAAGCGCGCCGCCTGCCGTATACGCCGCTGACAACAACCGCGCTTCCATCGCCAAGCTAAAGAGCACCGTCAGCACCGTCACCGTCCAAACCGCTTCCTGCGGCACCGCGATCCCGATGCCGACGGCCGCCGCCGACAACACCAGCCCAACCGTCCATCCTTTTGTCCAAAGCCCGCGCCATTCGTTCCATAGGTTGTAGACGCGCACATGAAAATCGCGGCGCTCCCGCTTCACCCGCCGCCAACCGACGGCCAAAGCGAGCGCGGCGCCATAATAAAGAAGCGGCTGCCGCCAAACCGACGCGACGCCCTCAAGCCATTCCAGCCACCATGTTGCCATCCGCTTCACCCCTTGCGTCGTTCATCATTCTTTATCTTCTATTCTACCAAATGGCATGACCAATTCCCATGCCCACAGCCATCTTTTTTCGCCAATGGCGAATCTTCGCTGTTTTCCACTTTCTTTGCCGAATCAACACTAGTTTTGTCGGCTGGGAAGGATTTTCAAAGATGCAGAGGAAAAAGGATAAACAAGACGAAACAAGGAGGAGTGAAACGATGGAATTGAAAACGTCCGACGTCGCTGCTCGCCTTGGTGTATCGCCGAAAACGATCCAGCGCTGGGTGCGCAAATACGACATTCCGTTGCGGAGAAACGAGGCCGGCCACTACTTGTTTGATGAAAAAACGGTCGCCTTGCTCGAACGTGTCAAATTTGAACAAGGCGCCGCCATGGAAGCACCGCCAGAAGCAACACCCGAAGCACCGCCGGCCTCTAGCCGTTCTTCCACAACGCCGCCAAACGTTCCCATTCACGCTCTGTTCCAAGAATATATCGAACCGGAAATGGACCGCGTCTCCTCGCGTTTGGATGAACTCGAGCAACAATTGGAACAAAAAGCGGATGATGTTGTCTCCATTCAACTGTTGCATCACCGTCAAGAAATGGAGGAAATCGCCGCCCGCCTCGCCGTGCTGGAGCAAACGGTCGCCCGTCTTGAACAGCAGTTGAACACCCGGCCCCCATCCCCGCATGAACCGCCGAAAGAAGCGAAACGAAAACGGCGCGGCTTTAGGCGCGTGATGGGGCTGTTTGCCTGACGGGTTTCATGCAGGTTGGACCGAAAAGATCGTCGCCCTTTCAAGAAAAGATGATCGATCATTTTGTGAAGGTGTTTCACGCGTATATGATGGTGGTCATAAACGGTGCACCATTGGGCGTTGGAACACTTTCTTTTTTTATGGCTGTTCACCCTAAAGTTGTCCTGGACGGTTTCCAATTATGTCTTACTCACGCGCATAAAGAAAAATCAGTCCATCCATGTTTGAGCTATATAGCGGATCCAAAAACGCCTTGCTTGTCAAGTACGTGTTGTGGTGATAAGCCTTTTTGTTTTTCTTCTTCACTACTTCTTTACGATTTTTTTATTCTCTTTTAATCGCAGCGGTTTATAATGGATCATGTTGTGCAATCTTCCCGTATGGGAAAGGAGGGCGCGCGAGATGGAACAAAGAGAACGAAAAGCGGTCGCCATCGCGTTCATCGTATTGGCTCTCTACCTTTCTCCGCTGTACATGTTAGGCGAACACGCCCATATTCGCGTGCACGACAATATGGATTCGAACATCGCTTGGTATCGCGTGCTCGTTCGCAGCGGCCAACTGTTCGGCCCAATCGATGCCGTCATTCCGCAAGTGATCAACGGCTTGCCGCGCAACGCCTTCGGCACCGAATTCAGCGGCATCGTGTGGCTGCACGCTTTGTTTCCCTCCATGGTGGCGTACGCGCTCAGCCAGACGATCACGAGGGTATTCGCCTTTTTGGGTATGTATTGGCTGCTTAAGCGCCATTTTTTGCCTGACCGTGAATCATGGCTCATTCGCGTCGGGGTGGCGCTTGCTTTTGCGTTGACGCCGTTTTGGCCGTCCGGCATGTTAAGCACGCTTGGCATGCCGCTGGCGCTTTGGGCGTTCCTGTCAATCCGCAACGGAGAAGCGACATGGAAGGAATGGCTTGTCATTGTCTTGCTTCCGTTTTACTCCAGCTTTGTGCTTGGGTTTTTCTTTTTCTTAGCTGCGATGGCGGCGCTTTGGCTGTTTGACGGCGTTGTCCGCAAGCAGTGGAACAAGCGGTTTTTCGCCGCGATCGCCCTGATGACAAGCTTGTTTTTGGCCATCGAGTACCGCCTCGTGTACTCGCTTGTCTTCAGCGGCGAACCGACGAGCCGGAACGAGTTCCTCTCCTCGCGGCTCAGCTTCGTCCACTGCCTTCGGTTGACGTTGAAAAACTATGTGCTCGGCCATACGCATGTGATGACCGTCCATGGGCCGATCATCTTGCCGGTGCTTTGGGCGGCGTTTTTTCTCGTTTTGCGCCGCCGTCAGCGCGGGCCATTGGAGCGGCGCTTCCTTTTGCTGTTTTGGTTGAACATCGCCTTATCGGCTTGGTATGCGTTTTGGTTTTACAAAGGGTGGCAGCCGCTGAAAGAACGGATTTCCCTTTTGAATACGTTCAATTTCGCCCGCTTCCATTTTTTGCGGCCGATGGTCATTTACGTCGATTTTGCCTTGGCCTTGCAAATCTTAGCCAAGGAACGGACCGCATGGCGGCGCCTCGTGCCGATCGCCTTGGCGCTACAGCTGCTTTTGCTTGGCGGGTTTAACGAGGAAATCCGCTATCGCCTCGCTGGCACGCCGTCGTTCGAGCAGTTTTATTCCGAACATTTATTTACCAAAATCAAGCAATACATCGGCAAGCCGGTATCGTCCTACCGCGTCGCCAGCGTTGGGCTTCACCCGGCCATCGCTCAATACAACGGGTTTTATACGCTCGATACGTACAACAATTTTTACCCGTTATCGTATAAGCGGAAGTTTCGCCGCATCATTGCCAAAGAATTGGACAAAAGCCCAGTGCTGAAAGACTATTTCGACCATTGGGGCAACCGCGTCTATTTGTTTTCGGCAGAGCTCGGGAAACATTACATGTTCACGAAACGCTCGCATAAAGTCATTCGTCATTTCGAGATCGACACAAAGGCGTTCAAACAGCTTGGCGGCAAGTACATTTTTTCCTCCGTCCCGATCGAAAACGCCCGCGACATCCATCTCCGCTTCTTGCGGGCGTTCACCGATCGACAGTCAGTCTGGAAAATTTATGTATACGAAGTGGAGTGAAAGGGAGGCAAGAAACATGGTGGACAAACCATTGTTAGCCATCGTCGTCCCATGCTACAACGAAGAAGAAGTGTTGCCGGAAACGGCCCGGCGGCTGACCGCTTTGCTTGAGCAGCTGCTCGAAGAAGGAGCGGTCGCCATCGGCAGCCATATCGTGTTTGTCGACGACGGCAGCCGCGACCGGACATGGACGCTCATTGAAGAAGAAAGCGAACGAAACCCCTTCGTGGCGGGCATCAAGCTCGCGCGCAACGTCGGTCATCAGCGGGCGTTGCTCGCTGGGCTTGACACCGTCCGCGCGTACGCCGATTGTGCCGTGTCCATTGACGCCGATTTGCAAGATGATGTGGAGGCAATCCGCGAATTTGTGCAAAAATACCGCGAAGGGTATGACATCGTGTATGGCGTGCGGCGGAGCCGAAAGACAGACACGTGGTTCAAGCGTACGACCGCCCAAGCCTTTTATCGGTTCATGAGGGCCATCGGAATCGAGCTGATTTACAACCACGCCGATTTCCGTCTGATGAGCAAGCGGGCGCTCGATGAACTGAGCCGTTACACGGAAGTCAATCTCTTTTTGCGCGGGTTGGTTCCGCTCGTCGGCTTCCGCTCGACGTGCGTCTTTTACGACCGGCATGAGCGGTGGGCTGGACAGTCGAAATACCCGCTCAAAAAGATGCTCGCCTTCGCCTTTGACGGCATCACGTCCTTAAGCGTCGCACCGATTCGCGCCATTACGCTCATCGGTTTTTTGGCCTTTCTCGCGAGCGGTGCGGCCGGGCTGTACGCCCTCATCAGCAAACTTCTCGGGCGCGCGGAATCAGGCTGGACGTCGCTCATGATTTCCGTTTGGTTCATCGGCGGGCTGATGCTGATGAGCCTCGGCCTCATCGGGGAATATATAGGAAAAATTTATCAAGAAGTGAAACGGCGGCCGCGGTTTGCGATCGAAACGACCGTGCAGCTGCCGCTTCCGTCAGAAAGGGAGAAAACGCCGGCCCGCTTATAGAACGTCATAGATGATTCACGGGCCAATATAAAGATAAAAAGGACGCCTCGGGCTAAAAGCCGAGGCGCCCTTTTCTTTTTATCCGTCATCATTGGCCCGCTCACGACGAAAACAGCACACCAAGCGCTTTTTTCAGCTGCATATCATGCTTCGGGTCGCGGACGGCTTCCATAATTTTTGTTTGCAGCGCATCCGCCGTCGCCTCATCGATGCGTCCGGTAACAGGCAGCTGATTCGCTTTTTGGAACGCTTGGACGGCCTGTTCGGTTTCTTTGCTGAAGTAGCCGTCCGTGCGGCCCGGGTTGAAGCCAAGCCCTTTGAGCATTTTTTGCGCATTGGCGATTTGCTCGTCGTTCATGTCATACCGAAGCGGTTTTTCCACATGAAGCGGAGCGACGTGGAAGTAATCCGGCTGTACCACCGCGACATCGGGCTTAATGCCTTTTTTATGGATCCAATGCCCGTCCGGCGTCAGCCATTTGTACAGCGTCAATTTGATGTTGCTGCCGTCGCCCATCGGAATCGCCTGCTGCACCGTCCCCTTGCCAAACGTCGTCTCGCCGACCAGCTTGTAGCCGCCCGCTTCCTTCATCGCACCTGCCAAAATTTCCGACGCGGATGCGCTTCCTTTGTCGATGAGCACAACGATCGGGTATGGCTTTTTCGCCGTTAAATCGGAATAAAACTTTTGCCGATCGCCATCGCGTTCTTCAATTTGTACATATGGTTTGCCTTTCGGGATGAGCTGCTTCAAAATTTCCTCAACGCTTTGCAAATAGCCGCCCGGATTGCCGCGCACATCGATGATCAAGCCATCAATATGTTCGGCCTCAAGCTTCGCCAACTTCTTTTTAAAGTCGGCGGCCGTGTTTTCCGAAAACGACGTAATTTGCAAATAGCCCGCCTTTTTGCCGTTGTATGTTTTGATCGAGTCATACACCGTCTGAATCGGAATTTCGTCGCGGACGACCTTGACTTTCATCACGTTTTTGACGCCGGGGCGCAAAATGTCAAGCTCCACCGTTGTTCCTTTCTTGCCGCGGATTTTCAATACCGCTTCATATAAATCAAGCCCTTCCAGGCTTTCTCCGTTGACGCGCAAAATTTGGTCATTCGGCTTCAGCCCCGCTTTTTCCGCCGGCGAGTTTTTGATCGGAGCCACGATCGTCACCTTGCCATCGATCATGCTCACTTCGGCGCCGATCCCCTCAAACGACGAGTCGAGCGACTCGTTGAACTGCTCCGTCGTTTCCGCATCCATGTAGACGGAATACGGGTCATGGAGCGTGTTGATCATACCTTGAATGGCGCCTTCCGTCAGTTTTTCTTCATCCACTTTCTCCACGTACCGATTCTTAATGAGCTCATACGCTTGCCGGATTTTTTTCATCTCTTCGCTGTCGTTCGTCGACTTGGACGGCTCATTCGAAACAATCGTCGAAAGCGAGCCTTCCATCGGGCGGTCCGCCAACTGAAGGCCAGCGTACGTCCCTCCCGCCCCAATGAGCATCGATATGGCCATCAATGCGGCCGTCGTCGATTTTTTCACGTTGCTTCCTCCTCACCCTATGCTTGACCTTCCCCACCGCTTGCTGCGGTGCGAGAAGGGGGCTTTCTCCTCGCTCCTCCGTCAGTGAAGCAAATGAACATCCCTTCCGCCCCAACGCTGACGGCTTTTGCAAAACACGAAAAGGAAAAGCACCGCCTCACGCCGTGCCATGCCTTTATCTCCATCATATGTTAGGCTTGTACCGAGTATGCTAGTGCGTTGCCCATCCTTTACTAGTTTACACGCTCCTTGTTGATTTCTCAACTCATACAGAGCGGAAAAAGAGGCACCCCTCGCCCTTGGCGGCGAACGATGCCTCTTCTTGATTCGTCTTCTTGGCACGATCTAGGAGGGCGGTGAAAAACGGCTGATTCCCTTACTCAATGGGGGGAATGGGCGAAAAGCAGGATCGATGCAACAAGGTTTTTCTAATTGAGAAATGACATGGTAAAGCCGTATTCACGATTAAATCACCAGCCTCCTAGAATGGAAGCCAAACCAATGAACCGCACAAAAACGAAACGCTTTCACCCCTCTTTTGGCAAGTCGATGAGCATCAACCGCGATCCTTCGTTCGTCGCCAGGCGAAGCGCCGGTGTGTCCGTAATGCGGGCCGCGTCGCGCCGCTCGAGATGGGCCTCGCCGTTTAACGTCAAATCCCCCTCAATGACAAAGACAAAGATGTTCCGTCCTTCCGGCTGGGTAAACGTCAGCTCATGCCCGGCTTCCAAATCGGAAAGATAAATCGTCAAATCTTGATGAATGTGAGCAATCCCCGGGGAAGACGGGTGTTTCGTGACAATCGGCAGCAAGGCGTTTTTCATCTTGTCGACCGGAAACTCGGTCCGCTCGTACGACGGCGGCAATCCGTATTGTTCCGGCAAAAACCAAAGTTGCAAAAAGTTCACCTCTTCCGTCGCCGACGGGTTCACTTCCGAATGGACGATGCCGGTGCCGGCCGACATCCGCTGCACGCCGCCGAACGTTGTCACCGCCTTATGTCCGGTGCTGTCTTCATGTTGCAAATAGCCTTTCAGCACGATCGACACAATTTCCATCTCCCGGTGCGGGTGAGCGCCAAAACCGGCAAGCGGCGCAACGAAATCGTCGTTTAACACCCTTAGCGGGCCAAACTGGATGTTGTTCGGATCATAATACTCGCCAAATGAGAAGCTATGGTATGTTTTCAGCCAGCCGTAATCGGCATGATATCGGGACGACGCCCGGTCGATGCGGATCATCTTTTCCACTCCTTCATTGCAAGAAATGATGGGCCATCAAGCGCTTGCTGTTCCGAATCCGCAAGCGCCATAACCACCACCGCCTACGCTATTGATTCCCGTTTTTTTCTTGTCTCATCCTCGTTAGGCGCAACCATTTCTCTTCATTCAATAAATCTTGAATTCGAGATAATTATATAAAACTTCCGTTCGCCTGTCAACCTAAAAACAGGCGAAAAATGTCCCCCGGCTCGTAATGGGCATTTTGGACCGCTTGTCTCGCCATGTCAACGTCCGTGTCCTCAGGCAACGCGAATACCGCTTCACCGCGCTGGAAGCTGACATCCATCAGCTTGGCCCCAATCGCCCCCAGCGCTCTGGCGACATGTTGTTCACAGCCGGTGCATGTCATGCCTCGGACGGTCATTCGGTATGTTTTCATGGTAAAAATCACTCCTATCCAGAAATGTCTCTTTCTTAATTTGTTCAGATCCTCGCTCATGAAACCTATATCACTCATCCTCCTTTCGACAACGGGAAGATTTCCATTGTTGTGTACCATTATAAACAGTGTACTAAGGTACAGAGTCAAGGGGGATGTGGTGCGGCCAAACCATTTCCTTGATGTCCAATCAATCAAAAAATACGCAACTTGTCCTGCCAAAAGACAGACAAGTTGCGCAATGCCACCTACCGTTCGAAATTAGAAAGGAATATAGTCAAGCGGATTGACCGCATTCGTTTTCGCCTCGTTCCAGCCGCCGCGGTGCAGTTCAAAATGAAGATGCGGACCGGTCGAATGACCGGTATTGCCCATGTAGCCAATCATTTGTCCTTTACGGACGTGCTGCCCTTCGCCAACAAGACGCGCTTCTAAATGAGCGTACACGGTCGTATAGGTTTGCCCATTCATCACATGGCTGATGAAAATGACGTTGCCGTAGCTGCTAGAATAGTAGGAGCGGAACACAATGCCGTCCGCTGCAGCGACAACCGGCACAACGGGAGCTCGCTTGCCGATGTCGACCCCTGGATGGAAGTCCGTGCCGCCAAACCGGTAGCCAAAGCCCGAGGTGATCGGTCCGTTGGCCGGCCGGGTAAACGCCCCGCTCGATACAGGCGGCGTGCTGCCGCCGGATGGCGTTTCTCCTGATGACGCTCCTCCACCGTTTGGCGAGGCATATGTACGTCCTCTCTGTTTCGCTTCTTCTTCGGCCCGTTTTTGCCGTTCGAGTTCGGCAAGCTGCTCTTTCACCGCCGCTTCTTGTTTGGCGATCAGTTCTTTTTCTTCTTCAAGCGCCATCTTATGATCATGCTCTTCTTCCTCTCTTTGCTTCAAATCGGCCATCAGGCGATTTTTTTGCTCCAGCTGGCCCGCGAGTTTCGATTGCAGCTGCTTCAATTCTTGCAAATCCTCTTGCAGCTTGTTCCGCTTCTCCGTCAATTCGGCTTCCTTTTTCTCTTTTAACGCTTTATCGGCTTCCTGCTCGCGGATGATTTGTTGGTCCGCTTCCATGATCGTCGTCACGGCGCTCATCCGGTCAATGAAGTCGCTGAAGCTTTGCGCGCCGAGCAACACTTCCAAGTAGCTGATCGCTCCGCCGCTTTCCTGCAAGGAACGAAGCCGCTCCTTCAAAATTTCATTCCGCTTTTCAATCCGTTCTTGAATTTCGGCAATTTCTTGTTTCAATTGGTCAATGGCCTGCTCCGTTTGGTCAATATCGGCGCTGACGCTACGGATTTTGCCGCTCGTTTCCTCAATGGCCATGTTCAGCTTTTCCATATCGTTGGCGACTTGTTTTTGCTGCGACTGAAGGGCTTCGATGTTTTTTTGCGCCTCGCTGATTTGTTCCTGCACCTCTGACCGTTTCGAACGAAGCGCGTCGATCTCGCCTCGCTTTTGTTCGATATCACGAGTGCTGACCGCATCCGCCGCCGGCGGCAGAACGCCAAGGCCGAGCGCCGCGGCGACCGCGAGCGCCATCATGTTTTTCTTTTTCATCGCTTTCCCCTCTCCCTATGATTCTTATACTTTCAAAAACTTACGCACGGACATGACGCTTCCCCAAATGCCGATGCCGGCGCCAATCACTAGCAGCAGCCCGCTTAACTGCCACATAAACGGCGAAAACGGAAGAAGTTCAAAAAACGGCAAGGAAACCCACTGTTCATACACCTGATACACGTTGTAGTACACGATCGAAAGCGCCGCGATCGGGAAGAGAGCGCCGAGCATTCCAAGCCATAGCCCTTCCAAAAAGAACGGCCAGCGGATAAACCCGTTCGTCGCACCCACGAGCCGCATAATTTCGATTTCGCGGCGGCGGGCGAAAATCGTAATTTTGATCGTGTTGGAGATGAGAAACATTGCCGTAAACAACAATCCGAGAATGAGCACGAGCCCCACGTTGCGCGCCACTTTCAGTGCGTCAAACAGCTTCTCGACCGTCCCTTGGCCATAATTGACTTTATGGACGAACGGCAATGTTTCGATTTGTTTGGCGATTTTCACTGTATCTTGCGGGCGGGCCGCTTTCACGACGTATACATCGCTTAGTGGGTTGTCCTGTTCAAATAAGCGGAACGACGAGCCTTCCTCCCCCATGCTTTTGATCAGCCGCTTCAGCTCTTCGTCCTTTGATGAATAGCGCACTTCCTTCACGTTTGGAATGGCTTCAATTTGCCGGCGCAAGGCGTCTTTTTGCCGGCTGTCGGCCGTCAGCTCGATATGGACGCGAATTTCGACATCGTTTTCGACTTTTTGGGCAAAATGGTTGATGTTGAACATGACGACAAAAAAGACGCCGACAAGCAAAAGCGTCACCGTGACGGCGCTCGCGGAGGCAAACGTCATCCAACCGTTGCGGCCAAGGCTTTTGATGCTTTCCCGGACGTGGCGCTTAAACGTATGAAGCGTCATAGCCGTATTCCCCCTTCGCCTCGTCGCGGACGATTTTCCCGTTTTCGATGGCGATGACGCGCCGCCGGGTCGCGTTGACAATCTCTTTGTTGTGGGTCGCCATCACAATCGTCGTTCCCCGGTCGTTGATTTTTTCAAACAGCTCCACAATGCCCCATGAGGTTTCCGGGTCCAAGTTTCCTGTTGGTTCGTCGGCAATCACGATCTTCGGGGAGTTGACGATTGAGCGGGCGATGGAGACGCGCTGCTGTTCGCCCCCGGACAGTTCGTTCGGATAAGAGCGGATTTTATGCTTGAGGCCGACTAAGTCGAGTACTTCCATCACTTTTTTGCGGATCACTTTCGGCGATTCTTCAATGACTTCCAAGGCAAAGGCAACGTTTTCGTAAACGTTGAGCTTCGGAAGCAACTTGAAATCTTGGAACACAACACCGATATGGCGGCGCAAAAGAGGGACTTTGCTGTCTTTGAGTTTGGCAAGGTTGACGCCGTTGACCATAATGGTCCCGCTCGTCGGCTTTTCCTCGCGGTACATCATCTTAATAAACGTCGACTTCCCAGCTCCGCTGGGTCCAACGACATAGACGAATTCTCCTTGCTTGATGCGGACGTTGATGCCGTTTAACGCCACAACGCCGTTTGGATACGTTTTGTATACATCTTGCATTTCAATCATCATCATCACCTATTTTCGACTTCCCTGTTGCCATTTCTCGAGCTGTTTCGAATGAATCTTGCAAAATTCCGCAAGGATTATTATAACACGATTTTCTATTGTCGAATTTTACATTTATATTTCAAATGGGGAACAATGGAGAAACTAGGACAAAAGATGCAAAAACAGAAAACACCGCCCCGTTCTTAAGCGAACAAGGCGGTGCACCTTCCTTGAATGAAGCGATCTTTTCCTTTCAAAGAGTCAGAAACATCCGTCCATTATTTTTTCGCAGCCAGCCATTCCGCCACTTTGTCGGCGTCTTCCCCTTTAATGATTCCTGCCGGCATCGCGCCGCGGCCGTTGGCGATAATGTTTTTAATTTCATCTTTGGAATACTTGCTTCCAACCTTTTGCAAGTTCGGGCCGACCCCGCCCGACAGGTCTTGTCCATGACAGGACGCACAGTTTTGTTTAAAAATTTGCTCGGCAGCCGCTGCTGTATCCCCTCCGCCGTTGCTGCCGCCGTTTTTCTCCCCGGCATTGTCCCCGCCACCGCCGCACGCGGCAAGCGCGAGCGAAACGCCAAGGAACATCGCAGCCAATTTCCATTTCATGGCGAACTCCCCCCAGAAAACAAAAATTTCATTCTCCTTTATTATAACCGATTTCTTCCGCTTTACGTACGTTGAAATCCTTCGCCGAGCACCTCAGCGGCGTTCGCAACGATGACAAACGCTGTCGGATCAATGGTTCGGACCAATTGTTTCAATTTCGTGAACTCCGATTGCGCGACGACGCACATCAACACCGGCCGCTCATGTTCCGTGTAACCGCCATACGCGGGCAAGCGTGTCACTCCGCGGTCGATTTCGTGCAAAATGGCGCGGCGCACTTTTTCTTCTTCATTCGTAATAATAAGAGCGATTTTCGAATACCCAAGCCCGACTTGGACGAGGTCGATCGTTTTGCTCGTCACATACAACGCGATCAACGCATAGAGCGCCCGTTCAATATCAAACACAAACGCCGCGGTCAACACGATCAAGCCATCGATCAAAATGACGCACATGCCAAGCGACAGCCCGGTATATTTATGGATGATTTGCGCGGCCAAATCGGTGCCGCCGGTCGACGCCCGGCCGCGGAAAACAACGCCGAGGCCAAGCCCGACGCCGATGCCGCCAAAGATCGCGCCAAGAAGCGGATTCGTCGTCGCCGGCTCCATCCCTTTCGTCAAATAGACGACAAGCGGCAAGAACACCGTCCCGACAAACGTTTTCACGCCAAACTGCCGGCCCAAAAGCACAACGCCAGCGATAAAGAGCGGAATGTTGAGCGCCCATTGAACATAGGCAGGCTCAATGCCAAACAACGCGTGCATAATCGTGCTGATGCCGCTCACTCCGCCCGAGGCGATCCGATTCGGCAGCAAAAACACGTTAAACGCCACAGCGACGATCGCCGCGCCGATCAGAACATACGCATACTCCAAAGCCGCCTCCACCGCCGGAGGCATCGCTTTCTCTCTTCGCTTCCGCATGCTTCCCCACCCTCCTCTGTGAGTATAGCATGCCCGTTTTGGCAAGTAAATGACAGCCGGTTAACGCGATAATGGTCTGCTATGCTAAAGGAAAAAAGGACGATCCGATGATCGCCCTAGCCAAAAAATACAAGCCTCAATACACATCCCCGCGGTTGCCGATCGCCTCAATATAGATGATTCGTTCATCATGATCGATGCGAAACAAAACACGATATGTTCCGACCCGCAGCCGATATAATCCATCCTGCCCCTTCAACTTTTTTATATCCCCCTGCGGCGGGATCGCAAGCAACCCTTGCAGCCCGAAAGCGAATCGTTCTTGAACATCTTTGTCTTGACGAGCGATGAATTTGACTGCAGCCTTACGGTAAATCAACTTGTAGCCCGAATTCACGCTTGGCTTCTCCCCCGGTGATATATCCTTCATCGCTTTGCAGCTGCTGGCGCTCTTCTTCCGTCAACGCTTCTTCTTCATCTGTTTCGTCAATCCGCTCCCATACCATTCGTTCCTTTCTGGACCGATCAAGCAAGTACATCAAAAAATCGTACACTGTTTGATGATCCGTTTCATCCAACCGGTCAATCAGTTCGTAAAGCAATTGTTTGCGCACAGCCAAAGCCATCGCCCTCCTTTTGCCTTTCGTTACCTTCAGCATACCACCGGGATGCAGATGCGTCAAAATCAGAAAAATGATTTTTGAAACGAAAAAGGACGATCCGATGATCGTCCCTTTACTTCAACTTCGCACGCAAATACGCGTCAATAAACACATCAATCTCCCCATCCATCACCGCTTGCACATTGCCGACCTCGACGTTCGTCCGATGGTCTTTGACAAGCGAATACGGATGGAAGACGTACGAACGAATTTGGTTGCCCCAGCCGATTTCTTTTTGCTCGCCGCGCAGCTCAGCGAGTTCGGCTTGTTGCTCCTCGAGTTTCTTTTGGTACAATTTCGCCTTCAACATATTCATCGCTTTTTCGCGGTTTTTGATTTGCGACCGCTCCGATTGGCACGTGACGACAATCCCGGTCGGCAAGTGGGTGATGCGCACGGCCGAGTCGGTCGTGTTGACGTGCTGCCCGCCCGCGCCGCTTGAGCGGTACGTGTCGATTTTCAGCTCTTCCGGCCGGATCTCAATTTCAATGTTATCATCCATCTCCGGCACAACCTCGCACGACACGAACGACGTATGGCGGCGGCCTGAGGCGTCAAACGGCGAGATGCGAACCAGCCGATGCACCCCTTTTTCCGCTTTTAAATAGCCGTAGGCGTTGTGCCCTTTAATGAGCAGCGTGACGCTTTTAATCCCGGCTTCCTCGCCCGGGAGGTAATCGAGCGTCTCGACTTTAAACCCTTTTTTCTCCGCCCAGCGCGTGTACATGCGCAACAGCATCGACGCCCAGTCTTGCGACTCCGTGCCGCCCGCACCCGGGTGGAGCTCCAAAATAGCGTTGTTTTGATCGTACGGCTCATTGAGCAGCAACTGCAACTCAAACTCGCTGAAGTCTTTCATCAGCTTTTTCGCTTCCTCGACGAGCTCAGCTTGGAGCTCGTCATCCGGCTCTTCCTTGAGCAATTCGTACGTCACTTCCAAGTTGTCAAACCGTTCTTCAAGCGAGGAAAATTCCTCGACGAGATCTTTGAGCGCATTCACTTCGGAAATGACCGCCTGCGCCGCCTTTTGATCATCCCAAAAGTTGGGCGCCGCCATTTGCTCTTCTAATTCGCGAATGCGCGCCTGCTTCGCTTCGAGGTCAAAGAGACCCCCTGATTTCCGCTAATCGCTTAGCCATTTTCTCAAGCTCTTGCTTGATTTCCACCAAATCGATCATGTTGTCCTCACCTCATCATCAATATAGTATGCCAACGATGAATGTCTGCCATTCAAAAGGGAGGCCGAGCCTCCCTTTATTATTTATAAACGGTTATACCACTCTTCCGCAACAATGTTTATATTTTTTCCCGCTCCCGCACGGGCACGGGTCGTTTCGGCCGACGCGCACCGCCTTGCGGACCGGTTTTCTCTTCGGTTCTTCGCCGTCTTCTTTCGGGTGAACCGCTTCGCCTTTGGCCACCTCTTGGCGCTCAAGGTTATGGTGAATTTCCGCCTTCATAATATAGGTGGCGACTTCCTCTTCAATCGCCGCAATCATCTCCTCAAACATGGCGTAGCCTTCCATCTGATATTCGCGCAGCGGGTCGACTTGCCCGTAGGCGCGCAAATGGATGCCTTGGCGAAGCTGCTCCATCGCGTCGATATGGTTCATCCATTTCATATCGACAGCGCGCAAGACGACGACGCGTTCAAACTCGCGCATCTGTTCCGGCGGGATTTGCGCTTCTTTCTCATCATAGCGCGCCTTCACTTTCGCCCAAATGAGCTCGATCATCTCTTCGGGCTCTTTGCCACGCAAGTCAGCTTCCGTTACATCCCCTTCCGGAAGCAGATGGGCGTTGAGATACTCAACGAGCCCTTTCAAATTCCATTCTTCGGGAACCTCTTCTTTCGGCGTATGAGCGTTGACGACGCGCTCGATCACCGATTGGATCATCTTTTCGATAATGCCGCGCAAGTTGTCGGAATCGAGCACTTCATAGCGCTGGCGGTAAATGATTTCCCGCTGCTCGCGCAGGACATCGTCATATTGAAGCAGCTGTTTGCGGGCGTCGAAGTTGTTGCCTTCGACCCGCTTTTGCGCCGACTCGACCGCTCTCGTCACCATTTTGCTTTGGATCGGCTGCGAGTCGTCCATTCCCAAGCGGTCCATCATCGCCATTAAGCTTTCCGAGCCGAAACGGCGCATCAATTCGTCTTCAAGCGACAAGTAAAACTGCGACACCCCAGGATCGCCTTGACGCCCGGAACGGCCGCGCAGCTGGTTGTCGATCCGCCGGCTTTCGTGACGCTCCGTGCCGATGACGGCAAGCCCGCCAAGCTCCTTTACCCCTTCGCCAAGCTTAATGTCCGTCCCGCGCCCGGCCATGTTCGTCGCAATCGTCACCGCACCTTTTTGCCCAGCTTGGGCGATGATTTCCGCCTCTTTCGCATGGTTTTTCGCGTTTAAGACGTTGTGCGGGATGCCGCGTTTTTTCAGCATCTCCGACAACATCTCGGACGTTTCGATCGCCACCGTGCCGACAAGCACGGGCTGCCCTTTCGCATGGCGGGCGGCGATGTCCTCAACCACGGCGCGGAACTTCCCTTCCATCGTCCGATAAATCAAATCCGGACGGTCTTCGCGGATGACCGGGCGGTTCGTCGGAATGACGACGACGCGCATGTTGTAAATGTTGCGGAACTCTTCCTCTTCCGTCTTCGCCGTCCCCGTCATCCCCGCCAATTTTTCGTACATGCGGAAATAGTTTTGGAACGTGATCGTGGCTAAGGTCATCGACTCGTTTTGAATCTCGAGCCCCTCTTTCGCCTCAATGGCTTGATGAAGCCCATCGCTGTAGCGGCGGCCGTGCATCAAGCGCCCGGTGAACGGGTCGACGATGATCACTTTTCCGTCTTGCACGACGTAGTCGACATCGCGCTGCATCGTCACGTGCGCCCTTAGCGCCAGCTGAATATGGTGGTTGAGCGTGACGTGTTTCAAATCGAACAAGTTGTCGATGCCAAACGCGCGCTCCGCTTTGTTGATTCCTTCTTCCGTCAGCTGGACGCTTTTCGTTTTTTCATCGTATGTGTAATCGACATCTTTGCGCAACGTGCGGACAAACGCATTCGCCTGCACATACAGCTTAGTCGACTTCTGCGCCGTGCCGGAAATGATGAGCGGCGTCCGCGCTTCATCGATCAAAATCGAGTCGACCTCGTCGATGATCGCATAATAGAGCGGCCGCTGCACAATGTGCTCTTTATAGAGCACCATGTTGTCGCGCAAATAGTCAAAGCCAAACTCGTTGTTCGTCCCGTACGTAATGTCGGCGTTGTACGCCGCCTGCTTCTCCTCGCGCGACATGCCGCTTAAGTTCAAGCCGACGGTCATGCCTAAAAACTCATACAGTTTGCCCATTTCCGTCGCATCGCGCGTCGCCAAGTATTCGTTGACCGTCACGACATGCACGCCGCGCCCCGTCAAGGCGTTCAAATAGACAGGCATCGTCGCCGTCAACGTTTTCCCTTCACCCGTTTTCATCTCGGCGATGTCGCCTTCATGCAAAACGACGCCGCCCATAATTTGCACTTTATATGGGTACAAACCGAGGACGCGCTTCGCCCCTTCGCGCACAACGGCAAACGCCTCAACAAGCAAATCATCGAGCGATTCGCCTTGTTGGTAGCGGGCTTTGAATTCCTCGGTTTTTTGCCGCAGCTGTTCATCGGACAGTCGGGCCATCTCCGGACCGAGCGCATCCACTTGATCCGCAATTTTCTCGAGCCTTGCCAACTGACGCTTGTTCGGGTCAAATACTTTTTTTAAGACTCCAAGCATAGGAAACGCTCCTTATTTTTCATGGACTCACTTCTTCATCATATCATTTACAGGGATAGGTGACAACTGTTGCACAGGCTTAGAGAGGGGCATGTCCAAAAGAGGGAATCACGCCTTGGACGGAAGCTGCTCAATCGCCGCTTCCGCATGGTGAAGCCGCCGGTTCAGCGCATAAATTTCAAAACTTTTCTCCTCAACTTTTTCATGAATTTTGCGAAGCAATATTTGCACATCATCCACAAGCTGCGTTTCGACCCGATGAAGCGTCTCTTTCACTTCCTCCAATTCAGTTTCCACACCATTCAACCGCGTTTCCACGCCGTCCAACCGGGTCTCTACA
>NZ_BCPV01000021.1 GCF_001544135.1 Geobacillus zalihae NBRC 101842
CCGCCCAACCGCGTTTCCACACGGTCTAACCGCTCTTTCACCGCGCCCATTTCCTGTTCGAGGCCGACGAGGCGTCCGTTCATCTCCGTCAAACGGCCATCCATCTGCTCAAACCGTTGGCGAGTTTCTTCTTGGAACACCAAAAACCCTTTTTCCATGTTGTCCAACTTGGACAAAATTTGACGCAACAATTCCTCCATTGCTCTCCCCCATTTTGCTTTTTCTCATGCATATTATAACATCCCCTGCCAAAAAAAGCAGGGGATGCGCACAAGAGGCAACCGTTTAATTCGCCTCGATCAATCCGTATTTTCCGTCTTTGCGGCGGTAGACGATGTTCGTCCGGTTCGTTTCGGCGTTCGTAAAGATAAAGAAGTTGTGCCCTAACAAATTCATCTGCAAAATCGCTTCTTCGCTGTCCATCGGCTTTAAGCTGAAATGTTTCGTGCGCACGATTTCAAACTCGTCTTCGCTCTCCGCCGCAGCAGCGCCGTTTGGCACAGGAGCCGCCAACTTCACTCCTTTCTCACGGTCGCGCAGCTTCCGATTGACTTTCGTTTTATGTTTGCGGATTTGCCGCTCCAGTTTATCCGTCACTAAATCGATCGCCGCATACATATCGTTATGGCGCTCTTCCGCCCGAAGCAACAAATGCGGCATCGGAATGGTCACTTCGATTTTCCCTTGTCCATCGTTGTAGACTTTTAAATTGACATGGACATTCACGTCATCGGTGCGGTCGAAATAGCGCTCCAACTTGCCGATTTTTTTCTCCACGTACTCACGCAGCGCAGGCGTGACTTCGATGTTTTCCCCGCGAATGTAATACATCATCGCTGACCACTCCTTATTTTCAAACTATAGATCCCTACATTTTTTCATTACCCATCAAACCCCTGCTTCAATCAAAAATATTTTCGAAGATTTTGTGAAAATCATAGGAAAATATGGTAAAATAGGCATGGGCGTTTTTTCTTAATCGGTGTGGAAAGTACGGAGTGTGTGAACAATGCGAAAGATCCATATTTCTCATGCAAAAAGCGGCGACGTGCTCGCTGTCGACTTGTTCGCCGCCAACGGCAGCGTCCTTTTGTCGCGCGGCGTACGGCTGACAAGCGGCTACATCCGCTCGTTGGCGCAAAAAGGGGTTCAATACATTTATATTGACGACAAACAAACCTATGACATCCGCCCGCGCCCGCTCATCAGCCCGACCGTGCGCCAGCAGGCGGTGAAAAAAGTGTACGAGACGATGACGGCCTTGATCGAGCAAAAAAAGCTGCTCAGCCGCGTGTCTTCCCTCGATTTAGGAAAAGAGTACGAAAACGTGTTCAAAGACATTTTGGACTATTTGCTCAAACAAGAAGATTTGCTCATCAACTTGTCGGATTTGGTCATCTCAAACGGCTACTTTTTCCACCATTCGGTCAACGTCGCCACGATCGCGGGCGTCATCGGCATCGCCAAAGGGTATCGCCCCCAACAGCTGCTTGACCTTGGCATCGGCGCGCTGCTGTTTGACATCGGCATGACCCAGCTGCCTGACGGCCTTTGGCGAAAAAAAGGAGCCTTGACGGAAGAGGAAAAGGAAATCGTCCGCCGTCATACATATCTCGGCTTTGAACTGCTGCGGCGCCAGCGCAACATCTCGCTCTTTTCCGCCCACTGCGCCTTGCAGCACCATGAGCGGTGCGACGGCAGCGGCTACCCGCGCGCCTTATCGGGCGATGACATTCACGAATACGCCCGCATCGTCGCCATCGCCGACGTTTTTGACGCCTTGACATCGGCGCGCTACCACCGAAGACAATACTCGCCGCACGAGGCAGCCGAATACTTATCCGCCGCCGGCGGCATGCTGGACTACGAACTCATTAAGCTCTTCCTTTCCTACATCGCCGTCTACCCGGTCGCCACGACCGTTAAGCTCAACACCGGAGAAGTCGGCGTCGTCTCGCAAGTGTTTCCGGGTTTCCCGCTCCGCCCCATCGTCCGCGTCATCAAAAATCCAGCAGGCGAGGAGCTGAAAAGCCCGTATGAGATTGACTTGCGGAAAGAGATGAACATCACCATTGTCAAGGCCGTTTGACTCTTTTGCCGCTCACGGCAAAAACAGGCGAACGAATGCCGGTTTCATTCGCCCTGCCGCACAAAAGCGGGTGCCCTCGATTCCAGCAAGAGGACACCCGCTTTCGCTTGAATGGCTGCCAAAGCACCGCCGCTCGTTCTTCACTGCACAACATACCGCCGCAGACCGCTCTCCATCGCACTCTTCCACGCCTGAAACGCCGGCGACAACCGTCCACAGACAATACGCTCTTTCGCCGCCGCATCGGAAAATTGCCCGTCAAGCGCCGCTGCCGCTTCCAGCACATCCGCAAACCGTTCGATATGGCCGACCAAATCGCTCTCGTCAGCGAACAGCTGGCATAAATAAACGTTCGTCTCACCGATTTTCCCAAGCGCCAATAAAAGATCCGCCAGCAACACATCCGCATGCATCCGCCGCGGGTCAGAAAAGCTCGCCGCCACATAGTCGAGCCCTTCTTCGACTGTCTCGAGCAACGCTGCGTATTGGCGGATGATGTCCAGCGCGTCACTCGTCAATTTTGCCATATCCATTCCACCTATCGCCGTTTATCGTAAAACATTCCATCGAACGAAAGCGGCTGCTCGTACGGATGAACATAGCGGGCGTTCGCCTGCCGCTTCGCCTCGGTGATCCGCAAATCACTGCCAATCTCATCACGCACTTGACGAAGCCGCGCTTCAATCTCTCGATTCCAAGCAACGATCTCGCGGCCAAGCCGCTGCTCTTCCTCGCTGTATGGCGGCCGCAGCTCCCGAAGCCACTCCTCACGCCGCCGAAGCAGCTCATCCACTTGCACAAGCCGCGCCTCGCGCTCCTCAGCTGGCCACGGCAGAGCGGTCGCTTCGAGCAATTCGCGCGTCAACTGCCAAACTTCGCGCACGCTCATTACGCCTGCCCGCCTTCCGCGTATTGGCGCTGCCGATTGAGCTGAATCACTTGCTTCCACGTATCGCGAAACTCCGTGACATACCCTTCCACTTCATCCAAAATCGCCGCATCGTGTTTCACATTCGCCTCAACCAGGCGGCGGTAGATGTAGTCATACATCGTCATCATGGATTTCGCGACTTCATACTCCATCTTCAATGTCTTCATGAGTTCCAAAATGATGTTTTGCGCCTTAATCAAATTTTCATTGCGCGCCGCAATGTCCCCCTTCTCGATCGCCTGGCGCGCGAGCTTGATAAACTTCAAGCACCCGTTATACAACATCAACGTCAGTTCACCGGGCGACGCCGTCTGCACAGCGTTCGCTTGGTAGTGTTGATACGGATTGTTCGTTGCCATCCCGATCACTCCTCTTCCACGTCAAGTGCTGCACACGTTTCAAGACTGAAGCAAGAACGTTTTTTTCAGCCAAACCGCCCCTTTCAAGAGGCGTCGCGCCTTTTCAGTTGTCTCAGCCTAAAACCTCCATCATCAGGAAGCGGATCGCTTTCCGATGATGGCCAAGCGCCAACGGACGCCTGCATGCCACAGCCGCTGATCGTTATCTTTGCATGCCGCCAAAGGCATTCATCAAATACATGCTTTGTTGGTTGGCGCGCTGAATCGCCTCTTCCATCGCTGTGAATTGGCGGTAGTAGCGGTCTTCAATCTGTTTCAGCCGATCTTGAAACCGGTCAATTTGGTCATTGATCTGGATTAAATCGCGCCCGATCGCAAACTGTTGGTTTGTCCAAACGGTTTTCCCCGCCTTTTGCTCGATTTTCCCGATCGTTTCCTTGATCGTATCGCGCAGTCGGCGGGCGATGCCTTTTTCCGCATCCGTCGCCCCGTCTTGGTTAAACAACTGATAGACGGCATCCGGGTTTTCCTTGATTTTCTCCCGCAGCTTCGTCTCGTCAATGATCAGCTTCCCACCGTCAAGGTAATTCGACGACGTCGTAATCCCGATTTGCGCGAGCTGCGAAAACCCGCTCGCGATATTCGCCCCCTCTACCTTCGTATACAAGTTCATCCGCATTTGGCTAAGGGCGCTCGACAACATCGAATCGCCGCGAAGCATCCCGCTCCGCGCCTTTTCTTCCCACAGCTCAATTTGTTTCTCCGTCATCGCTTCCTTTTGCTCGTCGGTAAGCGGCGGATAGTCGCGGTAGCGCTCTTCTTTCAGCTCGGCGTTGATTTTGTCGATCGTGTCGTTGTATTTGTCGACAAACCCTTTAATGGCGTTAAACATCGCATCGGCGTCCGTCGCCACCGACACCATCGCCGTGCCCGTCCCTTTGACCGTATACGTCACGCCGTTGATCGTAAACGTGTTCGATGAACGGGTCGTTTGCAAGCCGTTGATGGTAATGTCGGCGTCTTTCCCTGCCGTTTTCCCCGTGAGCTCTTGCCCCGCTGCAGTATTCGTAAACCCTAATTGTGCAAAAAAGTCCACCGTCGCCTGGTCGGCGAGCACCAGACTCGCTTGAGCCCCCGTGTCTTTTTTCATGATCGAAACCCGCCCGGTTTGCTCGTCGTAAAACGCGCTGACACCAAGGTCTAGGTTGCTGTTGAGTTGGGCGATCACCCCATCGAGCGTCGTTCCTTGTTTCACCGTGATCGTCGCCTGCTTCGTCGTCCCATCCCCGTTTGTCACGTTGATCGTCAGCGTCACATCAGCGGCAACGGAAAAATTCGCTTTGTCCACTCTCGTCCCTGCATCCGACAGCCAGACGGCCGATGTGGCCACTTGATTGACTTGAATCGCCGCCGCCACGTTCGCCGCACTCGAGCCCGCCGTCGCTGTGACGACCGATTCGTTCGAACTCGAGACGGTTTTTTTGAGCATGCTGCTTTGGAGCGTGATGTTGGAAAACAAGTAGTCGTCAAGCCCCTGAAGCAGCGTGTTCATCGACCGGTAGTCATCGCGCTGCCACTCGAGCAGCTGCTTTTTCTGCTTCAATTTATCCAGCGGCATCCGCTCTGCTTTCATCAAATCTTTGACGATTTGATCAATATCCATCCCGCTCGCGAGGCCGCTGATGCGCAACGTATTCGCCATGTCGACTCACCACCGTTAAATTTTTTTATCCACCAAAAGCCCGACAAACTCCATCATCGCCGCGTACATATCCAGCAGCTTTTTCGGCGGGATTTCTCGAATGACCTCATCCGTTCGCTCATCAATGATTTGTACGTAATATTCCTGCAGCTCGTCATGCAGTTCAAACTTTAACGACGTATGGCTTGGCTGAAGGAATTCGTTTAAGCCTTTCACTACTTCTTCTAGTTTTTCTTTTGGAATGTTTTGCTGCGGTGCTTCCGAAGTGCTAGCATGATTCTGCTTTTGCGACTCGATCACGCTGCTTGCCTTTTCATTGCGAACACTTTCATACAAATAAGAAGGAGAATGCGAAGAGACCCTTTCCACCGACATAACGCCCGCTCCTTTGCATGAACACTATCTATGTTTTATATCGGATAAAGATGGAGAATTGTGAAGGGGGAGGGAACAATAAATGCAATCCATATAAAAATCAGGAGATGATGATAATTTCATTTCTTGTGTATAATACTTGTCAATTGTTGAAAATAGCGGGGGTATCATAAGCAAAAACTAACGAGGGGGAAGTAGAAACTTAAAAGGGGAATATAAAAGAGTAAAATCACATTAAAACAAAAAAACAAGATGAGGAATATAAGCACAAAACATTCTTGGCAAAACTCAAACATTGCTTTTATCCATATTTAATAATGAAATTTTTAAAATCAATAATCATTCCCGTTCTCTCCATAAAGTCTACGCCTAAAATTCCGTCAAAACCATATATTTCTTTAGTCATTCCCAGTTGTAATAAAAATGATGCTAGCTCCTTTCCATCAATTATAACGTTGTTTACGATTTGTTCATAACAAATCTCGCTGTATCCGCCTACTCCGTACATTCGTTTTGTTCTTCCATTAATAATATCTAATTCGATACCAATTTGTGCGAGTGCATCCGTATCAAAAATGGTCGTAGCACAACCTGTGTCCAACAACACGTCTGTTAAAAGAACAGTTTTTTCACCACACTTTATTTCGACAGAAACAATAGGTAATCCATTTTCTATTCTTATATTCATACTCTCCCCCGAATCCCTATAAAATATTGTTCTTCTACCTCTATTTTCTCCTTACTTGTGTGAAAAATATATAATTCTTTCTCCGGAAAAGTTTTGTGCTGCTGTTTATAACCATTCCATGCATCAGACACACTATGATACCGATCGATCACTGCCATTTCCTTAATGATACGTTTGCCATTTTGTGAACAAGCCGAAATAGCCTCCACCAACACAAATTGATTCGGATATTGCTTACGTAACTCTGACCATTTCATTTGTTTGCCTCCATCTCTTTTTATTACATTTTATCACTAATCACCTTACATATATAACTCACATTTCGCACCCTAACAAGGTCAAAACAAAGGATTTTTTATTTAGTTTTTCAGAATAACTTTTTGACCAACACGACGAGCGATGGCTATCCTTTTTTTACCATCGCTGGTCGTTCCGTATGACGTTACACGTAAATGCTCTCATCCAGCCCCAACCCCTGCAGAATCCTTCGTTGTTCAGGGGTGAGGGAGCGATCCAGTGAGCGTTGGATGCGTCCATCCGGCAGCTCCAGGAGGACGACGTTCACATATTGAAACAGCTGGAAAATCGCCTGCCCCGTCGGTCGGGTCAGCTTGCGGCCTCCGGCGCCCTTTAATGGGTGTTCGGGTGTGATGAACTGGCGCACCCGGCGCTGAAAGACGCGGTAAATGGCCAAGGCCAAGAGAAACAAATAGCCCAATACCGCAACTCGTTCTGGCTTTTTGACATAGA
>NZ_BCPV01000022.1 GCF_001544135.1 Geobacillus zalihae NBRC 101842
CCCCCGGAATGCTTTCAATCAAAGCGCGCGGCTCTTGGCGGATGCCCTGGCCATGGGCCAAATGGCACGCATCATGGTAGGTGAGGCGCACGTTCAATTCCGCTTTCGGTGGTTTGAAGCCCGTGTCATGCAAAAATTTGGACACGTCCTCAACTTTGGCGGCAAATTGCTCCGCCTTTTCATGCCATTCCGGGTCATGGCGGAACAGTTCCGGATACTCTTTCAACATGCAGCCGCAGCCGGCGGCGTTAACGATGACATGGTCGACATCTTGAAACGCCTCAATATTTTGCTTGGCGAGCTTCCGGCCGGTTTCGCGGTCGCCGGCGTGAACGTGAAGCGCCCCGCAGCACGTCTGGTTCGGGACGATGACGACATCGTTGCCGTTATGGGTCAACACACGGATCGTCGCTTCGTTAATATCACTAAACATAACATCCATGACGCATCCGGTCAAAATCGCGACGATTCGCTTTGTTTCCCCCTTCGCCTTAATGAGCGGCTGATGTTTATACTTTCTCCGAACCGGCGTACCGACCGCTGGCAAAATCGCCTCCATCTCAGCCAAGTGATCGGGCATGACACGCAGCAGTCCGGTTTTGCGCGCCACCGTCTGCAAGCCGCTTTTTTGGTACCATTTCAGCAGGCGGCCGAGCCAATCGAGGCGCGACGGATGCGGAAAAATGCCTTTTAAGAAAACGTCGCTGACAAGCGCCTTCCAACCGGTGAGCGGAACCGCCTGGCGGAGCTGGCCGCGCACTTGTTCAATGAGCCCACCGACATCGACATCGGCCGGGCAAGCCGTCGTGCATGCACGGCAATCGAGGCACGTAAAAATCGGATCGAGCAAATCAGGCGTCAACTCAAGCTTCCCTTCGCCGACCGACTTCATCAAATGAACGCGGCCGCGCGGAGAGTGCTGTTCTTCACCCGTCTGTTCGTACGTCGGGCATGATTCTAAACACATGCCGCAATGAACGCAATCAGCCCACTTGCTCGGGTCCGGCAAATCGTGAAAACGATAGTTTCCAAGACTCGCGGTCGCACACGCCGGGCTGTCCGCCCGCTCATTGGTCATCGTGCTCATCATTAAATCCCCCCAATAAAGCGTTGATCGTTGACCGTTTTGTTCGGATCGATTTTTCGCTTAATGCCTTCGAGCAGGAAAAAGTACGACGGCTTTCCGCCCCAGACGTCGACGCGCTGGCGCAGCGAAAGCGGCAAATGTTTCACAATCGCGTAGCCGCCCAGGCGAACCGCTGCCTGACGCAGCTCCTCTATTGCCGCCAACACTCCTTCTTCACTCCCATGTACATACGCCTGACAAAGCCCGTGGCCCAATCCGCCGTGCGCCTCGATGCGGACATGGCAACGGTCAGCGATTAAAACGCTTTCACGCAAGACCGAAAGCACATCCAAGTTGACAACCCCGATTTTCACTGCCGCTTCAACACTGTTTTCCGCCTGCTCCAGACGCCCGTTCGGTGCAATCGTGTAAAACGTCCGCCAAAACGCCGCTGTCTCTTCGCCGGCTAAAATGGACATTTCCACCGCTTTCGGCCGCAGTCGTTCAACCCAATGCTCTTGGTAATGGACGGCGTTTTCCACATCTTCAAACCCGATCACAAGCGTATAAACCGGCCGTCCCGTCAGCCGCTCGGAAAGCGCCGGATTGAGCAGTTCAAAACAAATCGGCTCCATCATTGTATCAAGGAACGAAACGGCAAACGAGCGAATGTCATGAAGATCGCCGCTTGGGAACGACAGCAACACAACGCTTTCATATTTCGCGAGCGGTCGAAGCTTGAGCGTAATCTCGCTCAGCACCCCGAGCGTCCCCATCGCTCCAATGAACAGCTTGTTCATATCGTAGCCGGCGACGTTTTTCACGACTTTGCCGCCTGAACGGATGATCGTCCCATCTGGGTACACGATGCGCATCCCGATGACGGAATCGCGCGCCGACCCGTAGCCGAGCCGCTTCGGGCCGCTGTCATTCGCCGCAATCACCCCTCCGATCGTCGCTTCCTCCGGCCAAAACGGATCCAAGGCGACCTTTTGCCGATACGGGGCGAGCTCGCGCTGCAAATCGCCAAATTTCGTTCCTGCCTTGACGGTGACCGTCATATCAGCGGCCGCATGTTCGACGATGCCGGTATACTGTTCAAGCGACAACAAGATGTCCGCCTGTTCCCGCTGCCCGCCAAATCCCCGTTTTGTGCCGCGTCCAGCGATGACGACTTTTTTGCCATGGCGGTCGGCATAGCGGAGCACCGCAGCGATTTCTTCCTCTGCTCGCGGATAGACGGCCACCGCCCCATCATTGCCGAGGGGATGGAACGATTCATTCCGTTTGATCTGTTCTGGATGCAAAAACGCCTGCAGCTCCTCAATCCATGTCAATGAAAGCATGAGCGCCCTCCTTCGTTTCGTAATAAGAAACATCGTTTCTTTTTATCTGTAAAAAAAAGCGAACCGCTCGAACCGTTTTCTTTATCAGGCGGAGGGTGTCCCAAAAGAATCAGGACACCTTTTCTGATCACCGTCATATATACAAGTGATTTAGCGCAAAACAACCTTTGGAGCCAACCCTCCCTGCTACTTCTATTAAACCATCGCTCCTCCATTTTTTCAACGAATTTTTTGAATTTGACGATCATTTTGTCCATTCTGTCTCTTTTACCACCACCCCGACCTGCTGCTCGAGCGGCTGAATGACCGCGGCCATATCCAAGTCGGCAAGGCCTGCGGCGATCGCTGCGGCAAACGCTTTTTCCGCCTGCATGCCAAGACGGTGGCCAAGGCCGATCTCGTCCATCAACTCGTTCGCCAGGCGCACGTCCTTGTGCACATACTTCACCGCCCCGCCAGGAGTGAATTGACGCGGCAGCACGAACTGCTCCATATGGCGGCGCAGCATCCGGCTGTCTCCGTAGCTTTCTTTTAACAGCCGATACAGCTTCCCGGCATGAAGCCCATAAGCGACGCCAGCGACCATCGCTTCCGCCGCGGCGACGGAATGGACAGCGACTAAGTACTGGTTGATCACTTTTGCCGCGCTGCCGGCGCCGCTTTCTCCTAAATATTCAACCGTTTTTCCTAACACCCGAAGCAACGGGCGCACCTGCTCCCATGCTTCTTTCGCCCCGCCGACCATGATCGTCAGCGCCCCTTGCTCCGCCCCTTCCGGCCCGCCGCTTACCGGTGCGTCCAAATAGGCGACGCCGTGCTCATCGGCGCGCCGAGCGACAAACCGACTTGTTTTCGGACCGACGGTTGTAAAATCAAGGCAAATCGTCCCCGGACGGGCCGCGCTAAGGACGCCGCCTTCACCTGTATACACCTCGATGACATCATCCGGCATCGATAAGCACGTGCAAATGATATCCGCCTCACCAGCCAGCTCTGCCACTGTCGCCGCCTGTCGGGCGCCAAGGTTGACAAGCGGAACCGCTTTTTCTGTCGTGCGGTTGTACACCGTAACATTGAATCCCGCTTCAAGCAGCCGCTTCGCCATGCGCGATCCCATCACGCCCAATCCGATAAAGCCGACGCGCATCATCGTCCGCCTCCCCCTTTCATTCCACGGTATTCCTCATACCAGGCAAAACTTTCGCTGC
The DNA here is from genome assembly GCF_001544135.1 of Geobacillus zalihae NBRC 101842. Classification (GTDB taxonomy): domain Bacteria; phylum Bacillota; class Bacilli; order Bacillales; family Anoxybacillaceae; genus Geobacillus; species Geobacillus zalihae. The sequence continues at coordinate 3,621 of NZ_BCPV01000022.1, forward strand.
TTTTCCCTGATGGAATGTACTCAAGTCCAATCGCTCCATTGTAGCCTTGCTCTTGCAAAAATGCGAAAATCTCGCGATACGGAAGCGCTCCCGTCCCCGGCTCATGCCGCCCGGGGGCATCGGCAAATTGCACATGGTCAATCAATGGTTCATAGGCCGCAAACGTCGCTGTCACATCGCGCCCAAGCCGCGCCATATGGTAGATGTCGTATTGCACTTTCACATTTGCCCTGCCAAGAGCGCGAATGATGGCCACGGCTTCATCAATATCCGTTAAAAAGTAGCCCGGCATATCGAACGGATTGATCGGTTCAATCGTCAGCGTCAAACCATGAACAGCAAGCGTTGCAGCCGCTTCGTCAATGCGGCGCATATACGTCTCCTTCGCCCGCTCGCGCGGCAAGTCCCTTGGCAACACTCCAGCCATGCAATGAAGACGCGGCGCGCCAAGCGCGAGCGCATAGCGCACCCCTTCCTCAAGCGCACGGCGGAAATCGTCATGACGGCCGGGAAGAATCGCCAGTCCGCGCTCCCCCTTTTCCCAATCGCCGGCCGGCAAGTTGATCGTAACGAGCGACAGCCCGTATTCCTCCAGTTCAGCGGCAACCGCCTCAGGCGCCGCAGCGTACGGAAACTGGCACTCAACGTGCGAAAACCCGTGCTGCTTCGCCTTGGCAAACCGGGCAAGAAACGGCGCTTCCGTGAAAATCGTCGAAACATTGACGGCAAACTTCATCATGAGGCCCCTTTCTTCTCCATTTCTTTCTTTTATTCGCCCCACCATTTGCCGATTCCTGCCTCACCGCGTTTCACCTTTCATGCCGTAAAAAAACAGCCGCACCATTTCGACTTGCCGCTTTGATCTGTGCCATCGTCATAGAAAAAGGGCTGCTCCTTTTGGCAGCCCTTTTTGGCACTCAATCCTCATCGCTGGCGAAAAAACGCAAAATGTAGACAAACAAATTGATGAAATCAAGGTAAATATTGACGACAATCATCGGGATATCCGCTTCCGTAAAGCCGTAGCGGGCCAAACGGTTGATGTCGTAAATCGTAAAGCCAAGGAAAATCAAAATCCCTAAAGCAGCGATGCCCATTTGCCCGACGCTGGAAAATGGAATGAACCATTGGATGATCAGCAAGCCAAGAAGCGCAAACGCGCCAAGCATCAAAAACCCGCCGAGGAACGAAAAATCTTCTTTCGTTCTCGCCGCGTAAATGGCAACGCCGGAAAACGAGACGACGGCCAGCGCAAACGCTTTGAACACCGCCGCTGCGCCGATGACGGACAAGTAATAGCCGATGAGCGGATAGAGCGTCGCCCCCGAGACAAACATAAACGCAAACATGAGCGGATAGCCGACCGCTTTTTTGCTGCGGGCGAAGATCATCACCAAAAGCAAAATGAGTTCCAAGCCATAGAGCGGCAAGTACATCCCGGCCGGCACCCATTGCCCGGCATACAGCCCTGCGGTCGCAACAGCCAGCGCCGCTAAAAAGGAAACCGCCAACTTCGCCACCGGGCTGTGCGGACGATAAACGGTCGAATGGTTCATGGCAACCCCCTCCTTTTTCTTTCTAGTTTAGCATATATTTGTTTCTTGTCACAGCCCTTTCTTTTGGATTGACGCAGACGGCATGACCCATCGTTCAATCGATCGAAACCAGCGGGCGGCAAACCATTTTTTCAGCACCGGCGGAACGACAAGCAAAATGAAAAAAATGCGGAACATTTGATAACTTGTCACAACAGCAAGATCGGCATGCGCTTCCCGCGCCAAAATCCCCATTTGATCCATACCCCCCGGCGCCAAAGCGATGAACGCTGTCAAATACGGCACGCCATGCAAAACCGTTAAGACAAATGCGGAAGCCATGGAAAACAAAATGAGCGCAAGGCCGGTGGCCATCGCGGCCAGCACCGCTCTTCCTTTTTCCGCGATGCGGGCCGGTTTCAGCATGACGCCTAGGTAAGCCCCCATCGCGATTTGCGCGATATCCAACAAAGGAGCAGGCAAAGGCGGCGCCGGCGCCCCGGCCATGACCAGAGCCGCTGTTCCGATGATCGGGCCGAGCAAATAGGCAGTCGGCAGTTTGATGCGTCTTCCGATGATCGCGCCGGCGACTGTGACGATCACATACAGCCAAACAAGACCAACGCTCCAATGCGCCTCTTGTCCGCTTTCTGCGCCCGTCCCTGCCTCAGCGCCGCCGGAAAAGAACGGGCTTAAGGCGATGAGGGGAACGAGAAATACAACGCCCATCAGGCGCATGACTTGAAAAAACGTGACAATCGTGGCATCGACACCGTCGAGCTCTTCGCCCAACACAAGCATTTGCGACAATCCGCCGGGGATGCTGCCGGTGACGACTGAACGGAGCGGAATCTTTGTCCATCTCGCGACAAGGCAAGAAACAAGGAAGCTAAACAGCAAAATCAACACCGTCGCCAGCAACATCACCGGCAATTGCCGGCCCATCTCCACAAGCGTTCCTGCCGTCATCGATGCCCCTAGCGTATAGCCGATCGGAATAAGCGCAGCGTTGCGAATGCCGACCGGCCAATACAACGCTCCCTTCCAAAAACGGCCGACCAAAAGCAACGCGGCGGCTGGGCCGAGCATCCAATGGAGTGGAATGCGGAACAAGGCGAAAATAAAGCCGCCGAGCGCCCCAATCACCAGCGTCAACGCGATGCGCGCCATGTTGTTCCACTTCTCTTGTCTTTTCGAGGCCAAGCGAACACCTTCTCTCTTCCTTTCACAACGACTTTCACCGAATCAACCATTCTCTGTGCTCTCCCTCATGCACATAGCGAAAGCCTTCAGCCGTCCATCGTCAATCTATAGTCAACACACAGCGATGAGACCGTGCCAACAAGAGGAAAAATATGAAAAAACAAAAAGGGTTATTGGTATCATATTGTCTGATTTATCAAAAATGGAGGAATTCGAAATGGTTCATGAAATCCGTCACTGTTTTTATCATTCCGACCATGACGCAGCGCTGCGCTCGTTCGATCTGCCAAAAGAACAGCAACGATTCACCGCACTCCCCGCTGAGGCGCTCAACGCATGCGCCAAGGAACCAGAAAGAAAGCCGATTGTTATCCTTCATCAAGAACGACCGGTCGGTTTTTTTGTTCTCCACACCGGCAAACGATCAAACAAAAGCATTCCTCTTTGTTTTGCAGAGAGGAATGCTTCACTTCCCAATGAAAGGCAAGAAATCCTCGCTTTTTTCGTCGATCGACGTCCGCTTAATCGGCGAATAAATCGGATGACAAATACCGCTCGCCGGAATCGGGCGCCATGCAAAGGACGCGTGCGCCTTTCGGGAGCTGTTTTGCCACTTTGATGGCGTAATAAGCGCTCGCCGCCGCTGAGGCGCCGACCAAAATGCCTTCCTTGGCCGCCAGTTGGCGCGCCATTTGCTGGGCATCCTCATCTTTGATCAAAAAAATGTCATCGTAAATCGAGCGGTTTAAAATTTTCGGGATAAACCCCGGACCCGTGCCGGGAATTTTGTGCGGCCCCGGCTTCCCGCCCGACAACACCGGCGAACCGTACGGTTCAACGACGTAAATGCGCAAATTTGGGATGCGCTTTTTCAGTTCCTCCCCTGTTCCCGTCACCGTCCCGCCGGTGCCGGCGGTGAGCACGAACGCATCGAGCCGCCCATCAAACGCCTCGTAAATTTCCACCGCCGTTGTATGGCGATGCGCATCCGGATTGGCCGAATTTTCAAACTGCATCGGAATGAAGCTGTCAGGGATTTCGCCAGCCAGCCGGTTCGCTTCATCAATTGCCCCTTGCATCCGCTTCTCCGCCGGCGTCAAATAAACTTCGGCTCCGTACGCCTTTAAAATTTTCACCCGCTCCACCGTCGCATTGTCGGGCATCGTGATGATGCAGCGATACCCGCGGGCGGCGCACACCATGGCCAACCCGATGCCGGTGTTGCCGGACGTCGGTTCGATGATCGTGCTTTTTCCAGGCGTAATTTTCCCTTCCGCCTCTGCCCGGCGGATCATTTCCCAAGCCGGCCGATCTTTGACGCTGCCGCCTGGGTTGAACGATTCGAGTTTTATATATACGTCCGCTCCCTCCCGATCCGGGAGACGGTTGAGCTTCACGATCGGCGTGCCACCGATCAAATCTAAAATCGAGTCATACAATTTCACGATCGTCCCCAACCTTTTGCAAAATATTTGTTCGTCCCATTCATTATAAATGATTTTTCCGTTTTTGTTCAAACCACCCGCCTTTTTCGCGGAAGGAAACTAGTTTTCTCGGATATGCAGCCATTTTCCCTCTGTTCTAGTTCGATGTTCCCAATTATAATAAAAATAAACGACAGAAAGCGAGGTGGCTTTGTTGGCATCTGCCGCACAGCAGCTTGTCACCCATTTGGAAACCCATTTGCCGGACTTCCTCGCCTATTGGCGGCAGCAAATGAAAATTGCCGACGATGACAAATATATCGACTGTGTCGAACAAAACGGCTTGGCGGTGTTCACCTTGGTCAAAGAGGCGCTGCTGCAGTCGCGGCCCGGCGAGATGGTTGAACGGCTGGCGAACAAAATCGCCAAAGAACGGGCGGAGATGAACGCCGGCATCGGCGCCCTTGTTTACAACGTAAACTTGGGACGGCGCCTGATCATCAACCATGCGTTGGCCGCACCGCTGTCCGTCGATGAGCTCGCCCCGCTCATTGACCATATGAACGAGTTGTTTGACCAGTTTTTGTTTCATGCGGTCACCAAATACAATGAGTTAAAAGAAAAGGAGCTGCATGAGAAAAATGCGCTCATTGCCCGGTCGCATCAAGACCGGCTGACGCTGCTCGGACAAATGTCATCGAGTTTTGTCCATGAGTTTCGCAATCCGCTTACGGCTATTATTGGTTTTATTCAATTATTGAAGTTTGAGCATCCGCATCTTCCTTATTTAGACATTATCGACCATGAGTTGCAGCAGCTGAAATTTCGCATTTCGCAATTTTTGCATGCCTCACGCAAAGAAATTGTTGAAAGCGAAAAAGAAACGTTTTCGCTGCGCCAGCTGTTGGAGGAAATTATCGAGTTTTTATACGCCACGATCGTCGACAGCGATGTCGACCTTTCGGTGGCGATCGATGAATCCATACATATATTTGCCTATAAAGATCAGCTGCGCCAGGTGCTGGTAAACATTTTGCTCAACTCGATCGAAGCGGTGAAAGAGAGGGAAAAACCGCGGCGGATCAACATCGACGCCCGTTGCCAAGACGGAAGCATCATCATCGAAATCGCCAACAACGGTCCGTCCATTCCGGCCGACATTGTGGAAACGATTTTCGAGCCGTTTTTTACGACAAAAAAACTCGGAACCGGCATCGGCCTGTACATTTGCAAAAAAGTGATTGAAGACCATGGCGGAGATATCCGCTGTTCATCGGATGAAGACATGACGACGTTTTCCATCCGCCTCCCTGCATAATGAACAGCGGAAATGGGCATGATGGATGAAAAAAGGTGATGCCGATGAAATCATTTTGGAAAGGCTGGTTGGAGCAGGCGGCAAGTGCCATCCGCGAATGGCTCGAGCGGGAAATGCATTCGTTCGCCGAACTCGCTGCGTTCATCCGCCATCATCCGGATACCGTTCGACAAGAACGCACATGGCTTGGCTTGACGTACCGGTTCTACTCGCTCACGATAAACGGAGTGTCATTGAAAATGGAAACGAAAGTCGCCCGCGAAGGCAAGGAGCGCATTCTCTTTTTATCGGTCCATGCTCCGCGTACGAAAGCCGCTGTCTACCGCGCCTATGACGAAGACAGTGATTTGGCGGACATCATCGCCACTCCGCCGCTGTCCCAAAAAACCGCACCGGTTTGACCACGGTGCGGTTTCTTCATCATCATTTCGCGAAAAAGCCCCGCTTCCAAGCGAAACGAAAGCAGGAAGAAATGTCAACCTTTCATGCCCTGCAGCCATTCTTGGTAACATTCCGGACAAAGCGTTTCTTCGCGTTCTTCGCCATTCGTATGGAACGATACGTAATGCACCTTGTCATCGCACTCGCACTGACAGTAAAAACATGTTTCGCTCATCGCTTTCCCTCCCTTGCCTATTAGTGTGAGCCGTCTTATAACAGCGTTGCAAGGGAACTATTCCCAGCGGCATGAGCGCAGAATAAACGACCGCACAATGCGGTCAGCGCGAGGTGAGCGACAACAAATAGTCCAATACCGCCTCTTGCTCTTCCTTCGTAAATCCGGCTTGACGGTCGATCCAATACCGGTGCCCGGCGCCGGTCACATGCACCGTCCGCAAGTCGGAGTCCTTGGCGTTGGCGGCGATGACGCGCTCGCGCCACGTCCGGTCGATCAGCGCCCGCAGACTGTTGCGCGCATCAGGGGCGATGCCTTTTTGAACGTGCTCGAAAGCCCGAACTCACCTTCGGCCCAACCGCCACGCCACCATCGTGCAAATACGAAGTGCTCCACGCCAGGCCGATGAGGCTCGGCACTTTATACCCGCCCGGTGAATCGCCATGAGCAAAGGAGAGCCGGATTTGTTCTCGGTCTAACTGATCAGTTGGCACTTTCAACACTTTCGCCCCTTTTGGAATCGGCACCGGCGTGTCAGGAGCGTACAACACCGGCTCTCCAAACACTTTTTCTGTTTTCTTCAGCGCTTTCGCCCGCGACGGCTCGGTGCCCACTACATCAGCAGCGATGACTCGGTTGTTCGTCAAATACGCCCCGGCATGGCAGCGGATGCAGCCGGCGCGGACAAACACCTCTCTTCCTCTCGCCGCCCGCTCCTCGCTGATCCGTTCATTTGGAGGCGGCGGATTGAGCGTATTTTGCCAAGCGGCCACGGCATTGTTTTGCTCATTGAACCGATAACCCGGCTCGCTGACGATCAACCCATCTCTGTTTGCTCGCTTCATACGGCGCAATATCGCTCCCATCCGGCACAAACGCATACTCGCCCCGGCGCAAAAGAAGAACGGCGCCGGCGGCTAAGAGAAGGAGAACAGTAACGCTTAGCACACTAGATGCAATCAAAACGTTTAACATATCTTGGACAGAAAAGCCGCTTATCTATTTTTCGACTGTCGAGGGCAAGCCACAGGCTTGCCCCCGTCACGCCTTGGCGTGGCGGAAGACTGAACAACCACCCGCTTCCTAGACCCATACATGAGGCTGAAAGCGGCGTTGTTCGGTCTCCCGACAGTCGATCAAATGCTCGGCAAAAGCCGCAAATGTGAAAACTTCAAATTGCATCTGTATGCAATCGGTCGGCCGCTGAAGAAGAAAATGGGATTTCACCATGGCAAAAGGTGAATCCCATTTTTCATGATTTGTCCGTCAATCGCCCATCCTAACAACAAGGAGGTGAACAGCGTGAAACGCCGATACCGAATATGGGCCGCGACCAGCGCGGTTGTTGCTCTACTCGTTGCCGCAGCCGCCTTGGGGCGACCGGCTCTAGAAGAAAACGCCCCGGCTCCACCACGGCTGAAGCCGTTTGACGCCGAGGTCGCACCCACCCATCCAACCGTTGTCGCCTTAGACAGCTTAAGCGCAGGCGAACAGCTGAAACAGCAGTTGAACAAGCACCCGCGCATTCGGGAAATCCTCCATAATCGCCGCGGTGACCGAAGCCATTATTTCGCCAATGAGATCGTCGTCCGCTTTCGGGCATTGCCATCGGAAAGCCGTCTTCAACAAATGGAGGCAGCCATCGCCGGCCAGCTCATCAAGCAGGTCGACCACGTGTTTGTATTCCGTTCGCGCGGGCAAACGTACGAAGAGATGCGCCGCTATTTCCGATCCCTTCCGATGGTTGATTATTGCGAACCGCACTACATTTACATGCAAAATGAGTGGAACAAGCCGGCGCTGATCCCGAACGATTCGTTTTACGCCCGCTACCAGTGGAACTTGCCGACCATTCATACTGAAGACGGCTGGACGTTGTCGCGCGGCAAACAAACCGTGCCTGTCGCCATCATTGACAGCGGGGTCGATTTGACCCATCCCGATTTAATCCGCCGCCTTGGTCCCGGATACAACGTATTGGCCGACGACCGCTCTCCGAATGACGAAAATGGCCATGGCACCCATGTCGCTGGCATTATCGCCTCACAGCCGAACAACGACGAAGGAGTCGCCGGCATAACATGGTTCAACCCGATCATGGCCGTCAAAGCATTAAATGCGGACGGCTATGGAACGAGCATCGACGTGGCGAAAGGCATCCGCTGGGCGGTCGACCACGGGGCAAAGGTCATCAATTTAAGCCTTGGCAACTACCAACCGTCCTCGGTGCTTGAAGAGGCGATCCGCTACGCCGACGCCCATGATGTCGTGCTTGTCGCCGCTTCCGGCAACGACAGCACATCACAGCCGAGCTTTCCGGCCGCGTATCCAGAAGTGATCAGTGTTGGCGCTGTCAATCCGGATCTTTCCTATGCACTTTATTCCAACTACGGCGACTATGTGGATGTCGTCGCGCCTGGAACGAACATTGCCAGCACGTTTGCCGGCCACCGGTACGCCGCCCTTTCCGGCACGTCGATGGCCGCGCCGCACGTCACCGCACTCGCCGCTTTGATCCGCTCCGTCAACCCGCGGCTTTCGAACGATGAAGTGCGCGACATTATTCTCGAAAGCGCTGATGACTTAGGCGAGAGAGGAAAAGATCCGTATTACGGCTATGGGCTGATTAACGTCTACCGCGCGCTCGAGCTGGCTAAGCGATAACCGATGCTCCTTCCGCCAATGATTGGGGAACTCGTCGCTGGGAAAGGTCAAACGGACAAAATTCTCATCTCCTGTGCGAACGATGTTAAAACTCCCCCACAGCATCAATCAGCAAACAGCCGGAAACGGCGCCTTCGGTGCCGCATTCCCATAGAGGAGCGCCTATCTGCTGAAACGAAAAACGATGGGGATTCGAGCTATACCCCCATCGTTTTTTCGCGCGTCAACATCGTCGTCACCGCCCCGACGACCGTGACAACGACAAGCGAGTGGACAAACGGCACTGAGTCGATGATCATGCTCCCAGCTGAAATAATGCAGGCGTCAATGACAAAAATGATGATCCCGACGTTCCAGTTCGTCCATCTAGCGATAAACTGGGCGAGCAGGTCGGTCCCGCCCGTGCTCGTCTCCTCGCGCAGCATCAAGCCGATGCCCGCGCCGACCAGCACCCCGCCGATGACCGCGCTTGGAAGCGAATCCAACACCACCACGCCGCGCAAAACGGACAATACGTCAATCATCCATGAGGAAAATAAAAGTCCGTGCAAGCTGTTGTAAAAAAACGGGCGGTAGTAAAACCATGCGGCTGCATAAAGCGGAACGCTTAAGACGATCATCGTCAACCCAGCCTGAACGTGCCACACGTATTTGGCGATCAGCCCGAGCCCGATCATCCCCCCATCAAGCAAATGGTGAGGGACGAAAAAGACGTTGATGCCAACGCCAAGAAGCAGACTGCCGACAATCACCGCCGCCATTTTTTTGATCATCACGAAACCCCTCCGCCACGGCTTATCCCAACGAGCCAACATACCTCCATATATATGTATATGGCGCCCCTTGACAGAGCTTGTCTCTTTTTTGCCGCATCGCGGAGGAAATGGCTAGTCACGGACGAAATACAAAAATAAGAGGCCAGGCCTCTATGCCCAACCTCTTATTTTTGCGCTTTTGTCGTCTCGTCATCGTCGATGATGCCTTTTGTCGCATTCTTAAATTCGCGCAACGTTTTCCCGGCCGCTTGTCCTAACTCCGGCAGCTTTTTCGGTCCGAAAATGAGCAAAGCGAAAAAGACGATGAGCGCAATTTCTCCAAAGCCGATGTTCATGTTTGTCACTCCCATGTTCAAGCGTCGTTTCTTGAATCATTATACCATAGAAGAACGGACGGTGTCATCGTCTTTCCCTTGACAAAACGGCGACAATTTGCCCATCTCTCATTGTTCCTCAAACAGTCGCACCGGTACGTCTTGTTCGTGTTCCGGCTCATCGGTGAAATAAACGCGAGCCATTTCGCGCTCATCATCGACGTGCTGAATCACCACTTGTTTCCCTTTATACATCACCGGAACGATCTCCCCAGCTTCAGCCATTCGCTTCGCCCGCAACAGTTCCATCTACTCCCCTCCTTTCGCACTGTCCTCCGCCTGCGCCCGCAAGCTTTTCCAAAACAACTCGTCGCTGCAGACGATCTCATGAAGCTCTCCTTCGTCTCCTTTGGCGTTGATGATTTCAAGCAACTGCGTCATATCGTCCATTTCGCGCCGATCGTTTTTCACCGAATCATCCCCTTTCTTTGGCAAACTGATGACAGCGGCCATCCCATCGCTTCGTTTCCTGCGTTGACTCCCTCAAAAAGAAGGAGTATGATTCGAATTGGTGTGTATAGAAAGGAGGAAACACTATGAAGGAGCGGGACTATTATTTTGACAACGCGAAATGCGCGCTCATGCTCCTCGTCGTGTTTGGCCACTTTCTACGCCCGTATATTGACGGCGTCTTATGGGTGCACAGCTTGTATACGTGGATTTTCTTTTTCCACATGCCAGCGTTCATTTTCATTTCCGGCTATTTCGCCAAAAAATTCCATGAGCACGGCTACTTGCAAAAAATCACGAAAAAATTGCTCATCCCGTACGTTCTGTTCCAGCTGCTGTATTCGATCTACTATTTCTTCCTGTATGACAAACAGTCGCTGGAACTTGACTTATTGACCCCGCATTGGAGTTTATGGTTTTTGCTCAGCCTGTTTAGCTGGAACGTGCTGCTGTTATGGTTCGGCCGGCTGCCAAAGCGGATCGCATTGCCGATGGCGCTTCTTCTCGGCTTGACCAGCGGCATGATGGAAGCGGAAAAATGGCTGAGCTTGTCGCGGACGCTCACGTTTTTCCCGTTCTTTTTGCTTGGATTTTTCTTTCAAAAGTCGGCGATCGAGCGCTTGTTTGCCGCCCCAGTGCGCCTCGTTTCGCTATTTGTGCTTGTTAGCATGTTTTTCGTCATCCATTTCGGGTTTCCGGATTTGCCGCAAGATTGGCTGTACGGCTCGAAATCGTACGATACGCTCGGCGTCTCGGAACCAGCCGGCATTGCGAGCCGCCTCGCCATTTATGGGGCGAGCCTGCTCATGATGTTTGGCTTTCTGTCGCTCATCCCGAGCCGTCGCTTCTCCTTTTCCGTGCTCGGGGCGCGCACGTTTTACATCTATATCTTGCACGGGTTTATTTTAAAATATTTGCACGAGACGCCATTCCCAGACTTTATTATGGATGTGCACGGCTATCCGCTTCTGCTTGCACTGTCGGTTGCCATGATGCTCATCCTTGGAAGCAAGCCGGTCGTCCGGCTCGTGCGGCCGCTGTTGGAATGGCGATGGCCGAACTGGCGGCAGACAACGACCTAGCCGTCAAAAAAGAAGGTGTCCCGAACTATCAACGGGACACCTTTTTTCATTTATGGCGCTTTGCCTACAAGTGGAAACCGACTTTTTCATTCAGCGCGTGCGAGCTGCCCGCACCGCTTCCGCTAAGGCGGCGGCCGCCGCCTTTGGCGACGGAGCCGAAGCGATGGCGCTGATGACGGATACCCCATCCGCCCCGGCTTCCACAACGGTTTTGGCGTTCGCAGCCGTAATGCCGCCAATGGCGACGATTGGAATGGTGATGCCGGCTTCGCGCAAGCGGCGGAGAACATCCGGTCCTTGCGCTTCCTTTGCATCCTCTTTCGAACTGGTCGGGTAAATCGGGCCGACGCCGAGGTAATCGGCGCCCGCCTCAACGGCCGCCATCGCTTCTTCGACGTTGTGCGCTGAGACGCCCAAAATTTTATCGCCGATTTTTTCCCGCACGCGCCGCGCGTCCTCATCGTCTTGACCGACGTGGACGCCGTCGGCATCAATGGCGAGAGCCAGCTCGACGTCATCGTTGACGATAAACGGTACCCCATAAGCGCGGCAAAGGTGCTGCAGCTGCCGGGCGAGCTCCTCTTTGTCCGCCCCTTTTAAAGCGCCCGGCCCTTTTTCGCGGAATTGAAACAACGTCACACCGCCGTCAAGCGCTTCTTTCAGCACATCGGCGGCCGGACGTTCGCTGTTTTGGCTTCCCATAATGAAGTAAACAGCCAGCCGCTCCTTCATTTCACCGCTCGCGATGCGCGCCATCGTTCTCACTCTCCGTATTGGCGGTACGCCCAATGGTTCGTCGGCCCATGGCCTTGGCCGATGCCGAGCGGATGGGCAATCGCCGATTGCACAAACGCCTTCGCCGTCGCGACAGCGTCGACAGGATGCCGCCCTTTCGCCAGCTCAGCGGCGATCGCCGCGGCAAACGTACAGCCGGTTCCGTGCGTATGGCGCGTGTCAATTCGCTTGCTTTTAAAATAGGAAAATTCGCTGCCGTTATACAGCAAGTCGACGGTTTCTTCGCCATCATCGTCATGGCCGCCTTTCACGACGACATAGCGGGCGCCCATCCGGTGGAGGAGGCGCGCGGCTTCACGGCGGTCATCCATCGTGCGGATGACAACGCCCGTCAACGCTTCCGCTTCTGGAATGTTCGGTGTAATGACAAGCGCCATCGGCAGCAGCTCTTCTTTCAGCGCGGCCACCGCTTCCTCTTGCAACAGCGGAGCGCCGCCTTTGGCGATCATCACCGGGTCGACGACCAGCCGCTCCCATTTCTGTTTTTTCACTTGTTCAGCAACCGTACGAATGATCTCGGCACTAAAGAGCATGCCGGTTTTCACCGCATCCGCGCCTAAATCGGCGGCCACCGATTCGATCTGGGCGGCGACTGCTTCCGCCGACAGCGGAAAGACGCCTTGCACGCCAAGTGTGTTTTGCGCCGTCACCGCCGTGATCGCTGACATGCCAAAGACGCCGAGCTCCTGGAACGTTTTGAGATCGGCTTGGATGCCGGCGCCGCCGCCGCTGTCCGACCCGGCAATCGTCAACGCTTTGTACACCATCGTGTTTCTCCTCCCCTTTTACCGTTGTTCCACCCGGCCATACCGTTTGACATCATCGACGCTTGTATACGCCAACGCGTCCAAAAACGCCGTCTGGAAGCTGCCCGGTCCGCGCTCCCCGGCTTTGGCCGCCGCCTGCTCCGCTGCGACGCCGTAATACACAAGAGCGGCCACCGCCGCTGCCGCCGCATCGCGCTCCACGGCCGCAAACGCTCCGACAACTGATGTCAGCAAGCAGCCCGCTCCGGTCACTTTTGTCAACAACGGATGGCCGTTCTGAATCAGATACGTCCTCTGTCCGTCCGCAACGACGTCCTCTTTTCCAGTAATCGCGACAACGGCGCCGAGCTGCTCCGCCGCCCGTTTGGCCAATGCCACTCGATCGCCGCTTCCTCCGCCGGCATCGACTCCTTTAATCGCCCACGCCTCACCGATCATATTGGCGATCTCCGCCGCATTGCCACGGATCACGGCGAGCTTGACTTGTTCCGCGATGCGGCGCGCCGTCTCCGTCCGGTAGCGCGTGGCCCCGGCCCCGACCGGGTCGAAAATGACCGGCACGCCGGCTTCATTGGCCGCCTGGCCGGCGACAAGCATCGCTTCCACCTCTTTGTCATTCAACGTCCCAATATTGAGGACAAGCGCTCCAGCGAGCTTCGCCATCTCGCCCACTTCCTCTTTCGCATACGCCATCACCGGCGAAGCGCCAAGCGCAAGCAGCCCATTTGCCGTAAAATTCGTCACAACGACATTCGTGATATTATGGACGAGCGGATTCTCCTCTCTTACCCGCTCGAGCAGTTCCGCCCATTCATGCCAATTGGCCATTTCCGGTTTCTCCCCTTTCCAAGCCTTTTCGCCGGCCATACACTGACTTTCGCCGTATTTTCGGCCAATGGAATGATCCATTCTCCCCATCCATCAGTCTACTCTTTCTTTTTTTGAATTGCAAGACAAAGAAAAAAGGCGGCCGCCAAAGCGCACCTCCCTTTTTGTTCCATTACGAACGCGGCCATTCGGCCGCGCCTCCCTCTTCGGGCGGCGCCGCCGGCGACAGCCGCTGCGGCAGCGGCCAATTCCACAAATCCAAATCGATGATATAACGCGGCCTCCGTTTCGTTTCTTTGTAAATTTTTCCAATATATTCACCAATCAGCCCGAGCGCCATCAGCTGCAAGCCCCCTAACAGCCAGATGGACGTAATGAGCGACGTCCAACCCGTTTCCGTATGCCCGACCCATTTGAGAAAAAGAAAATAGGCGCCAAACATCAAGCTGACGACAAACGAGAGAAACCCAACGAGCGAAATGAAACGGATCGGGGTGACGCTGAACGACGTCACGCCGTCAAGCGCAAAGGCGATCATTTTTTTCAGCGGATATTTCGTTTTCCCGGCCGGCCGCTCTTTTCGGTCATAATAAACCGTCGCCGACCGAAAGCCCAAAAGTGGAACGATGCCGCGCAAAAACAAGTTCACTTCCCCGAACTGTTCAAGCGCGTCCACAGCGCGCCGGCTCATAAGGCGATAGTCGGCGTGATTGTAAACGATATCGACGCCAAACGCCTTCATCAACCGATAAAACCCTTGCGCCGTATGGCGCTTGAACCATGTATCGGCATCGCGCCGCCGGCGCACGCCGTAGACGATGTCATAGCCTTCGCGAAACTTTTGCACAAATTCCCGAATCGCCGCTACATCATCTTGCAAATCGGCGTCGATCGAAATGAGGCAATCGGCATGCCTTTTCGCGGCGAACAGCCCAGCAAGCAGCGCGTTTTGATGCCCGGCGTTATGCGCCAGTTTCAGCCCTTTCACTTCCGGGTGGCGCAAACTCGCTTTGTATATGATCTTCCATGTGTCATCACAGCTGCCGTCATCGACGAACAAAAGCGCGCTGTTGGATGAAATGAGCTGCTCTTCAATCAATTGTTCGCGCAACTCCCGTAAGCGGCGGATCGTCTCCGGCAGCACCTCTTCTTCGTTGTAACACGGCACAACAATAGCCAACGTCGGTTCGAACATGTCACCTTCCTCCCTCCGGCACGACTTTGTATAAATAGATGGTCCACGCGGACTCTTTGGAACGGAACACCCGCTCAAGGCTCAAGGCGTTTTTGCTGGCATTTTCAATCGGCAGCGCTGAAAAAATGTAGCGCCCGCCCATGTCATAAAACACGTTTGTGTTCAATTCCAAGTTGCGAATCGTCCGCTTCGAGTTTTTCTGAAACATATACCGCTTGCCCAGCTCATCGACGAACAAATAGCAGCGCCCGCCCCATTCATCGAAATACTGGCGCAGTTTTTTGTTTTTCGCGAGCTCCTTGGCGATGATGCGGCGAAACCGATGCTTGTATTCGAGCGGATAAAAGTTGTTGTACGTATCGAGTGTGTAAAAGCCGTTGTATTGAGCGATCGCCGGGTGGATGCCGATGCTGGCGACACGGTATGTATGCACCGGGCGGCCGATATAGCGGCGAATGGCGGCAAACTGCTTTTCCGCGTAAAACTCGCGAAACGACGGCTTGTCGCGGTAGACGATTTCCTCATTGCATAAAGCAAGCACGACAAGCTGCAAGACAATGGCCGCCGCACCGACCGCCCGCCACCTTCGGCCTTCCTGCCAAAAAATTTTCAGCGCCAGTGCAAACAAGACGTAAATCACCATTGGCCGCAAAAAATGGTAGCGGGCGAAATTGAACTTATCGAGCAAATCAAACCGTTCGGTGAGCGGCAGCCATCCTTTGTAAAACCAAAACGCATACCATGTCGACAACGCGAAGTTCAACCCGTGCAAAATCAAAAACAGTTTCTCCCGCCGCCAGCTTTTCCGCTTCCATACAATGTACAAGGCAACGAGCGTCACCGGTAAAATGACGAGCCCATGCACGGTCATGACGTGGGTATGGCCGAGCACATAGTTTTTGAACGTCAGCCGGATGACGCGCCAAAGCGGCAGACGGGCGTGGAAATATTCGTCGCGGCTTGTCGGCTCATTGGAAAACAAGAGCGAATGGACAAGCCGGTAATCGACCGCCAAATAGAGCATCGTCATATAGACGATGGCCGCCAAAAACCGCCAATTCCAACCCTTGCCGCGGATGACATCAATGAGCCACCAAATCCCAAGCGCGCTCAAGAAAAAGAAAAATCCAAGCACGAAGCTCGAATAGAGCGGCAAAAGCGTCAACACCGCCCAGTTCACCCATGAACGCTCGCCGCCCCGAATGTTTAAAAACGCCCAAAGCGCAAGCGGCATCCCGAGCGTACTTAACATTCCCGATGGCCAAAACGGCGTCAAGGCAAACGTCAACGAAGAGCCGATGCGAATCCATCCCCAGCGCTCGCCCGGCAGCACATGTTTTCGCAGCAGCAAATACATGCCGATGAACGCCAATACGCGGGTTGCGGCTTGACTGAGCCCATAGGCGTAAATGGATGGAAACAGGGCGTGAAGCCAAACGATGCCGCTGAATTCTGTGCCGAACGCGTTGCGCGGCAGGCCGTTGATGATTTGCGGAATGACCCCATCGACCGGTCCGAACAGCTCACCGCTTCGAGTGAGCACCTTATACCAAGCGATGTTGGAATCCAAATTGTCATGAACGCGCATATGCGCATCTTCACCGAGCACAAAGTACGGCGACACGTACAAGGCGATGGCAACGAAAGAGAAGAGCAGGAGTCTCTTTTCGATGGACGGCACCTTTTCTCCCCCTTTCGCTTTTACTCATGTCTTTCCTTATTGTTCAACCCAACAGGAAAATTATTCATGGGAATGGAAAAAAACGGACTCCCGTCCAAACAAAAAAACCGCCGTCGGCCAATTGAAGCCTGATGACGGCGGTTTTCTATTCACCTTTTGAACAGCCTTTTGCAGGCAACACAACGTTGCCCAAAAAAGCTGGTGATGGAACGAAAAAACGCGCGAACCATGGAGATTTCGCTCTTGAGCTCTTGAACGCTCTCCCACCTACGCTCACGCGTGGAAGTGGGGGTTTTCTCGGTTCAGGATGATCAACAACCGCTTTTCCGCGCGTTCGCAACAACGATTTTGCAGAAAGCGCGGTTTTTACCGACCTTGCAAACGGCGTCAAGCCGAGAACAGCGCCGCCGGATTGCCGATGAACATTTGCTCAAGCACTTCGTCGCGGATTCCTTCATTTTTCAGCGCGGGAATGAGGTTCACAAACAAATGCTCGACATGCCAATTTTTCATCATTTCCGCAAACGGCTCCGGCAGCGTAAACGGCCGGCCAAGCCAAACGTTGACAGTGTCATGCGACAGCATAATTTGTTTCTCGTACCCATCGCGGAGCAGAGCAAGGAGCGTCCGCACCCGCTCCTCATCAGTCGGCGCGCCGACCATCCCTTGGATGCCGAAGCGGTCAAACGCAATGTAAACGCCGTAAGCAAGCGTCTTTCGATGATAGTCCGGGTCCGTGTTGCCGCACATATGGCCGATGACAATTTTTTTCGGATCGGCGCCGTGCTCAAGCAAATAGGCGGCTTGTTCCGGCCCCATCGTTCCTTCTTGCGTATGGGTGATGATGACCGCACCCGTCTCTTTTTGCGCGCGGGCGGCAGCGCGGAAGAACATCTTTTCGTACTCGGTGATGCACCCTTTGCTCGAGGCGAGCTTGATGACACCCGCCTTGATTCCGGTATCGGCAATGCCCTCGGTCAGCTCGGCCATAAACATGTCGTAAATATCATCTTCCGCTGTTCCGAGAAGCCGGCGGAATTGGAAGTACGGCGGCGCCCCTTCCCCTTCATAATAATAGCCGGTGGCGCAAATAATGTTCAGTCCCGTCTCTTCAGCAACGCGCCGCAAAAATGCCGGGTTGCGCCCGCAGTCGTTCGGCGTCGGATCGACAACCGTTTGAATGCCGTGCCGCTTCATCTTTTCCGCCGCCTCGACTGCGACGCGAAGCGCCTCGTCTTCGCGGAACGTGCCGCGCGTCACATCGCCTTGAAACCCTGGATAGCCGAAGAGGAAATGCTCGTGGATGAGCGTTTTGCCAAGCTGTTCCACCGGCACTGGGCCAAGGACGGTTTCGACCGTCTTCGCCATCAGGCGTTCACCCCTTTCCCCGCTTTTTCATATTCCTCTTCCTGCAATTTTCGCCAAAGCAACTTGCCGCTTGACGTCATCGGCAGCGACGAGCGGAATTCGACGAGGCGCGGATATTTGTACGCCGCCATTTGCGTCTTGGACCATTCAATGATCTCTTCTTCCGTTACTTTGCCGACATACTCGTCATGAAGGACGATAAACGCCTTCACCGTTTCGCCGCGGCGCGGATCCGGCACGCCGACGACGCACGCCTGCTGAACAGCCGGATGTTTGTACAAAAGCGACTCGACTTCGGTCGGCCACACTTTGTATCCAGAAGCGTTGATCATCCGTTTGACGCGGTCGACGATGAAAAAGTAGCCTTCCTCATCCATCCGCCCGATGTCGCCGGTGCGGAAAAACCGCTTGCCGTCGAGCTCGATGAACGCTTCTTCCGTTTCTTTTTCACGCCGGTAATAGCCGCGGAACACTTGCGGACCACAAACGACGATCTCCCCGACTTCGCCGACGCCAAGCTCCCGCCCCGTCGCCGGGTCGATGATGCGCGCGTCGACGTCAAACGACGGAACGCCGAGACATTGCAATTTCGGCCGGTCCGGCGGATTGAAATGCGTCTGCGAAATCGTCTCCGTCAGCCCGTAGCCTTCAAAATAACGGACGCCGGTGAGCTGGAACAATTTTTCCCCGACCGCTTCCGGAAGCGCCGCTCCGCCGCCGGAAATGCTCGAAAGCGAGGAAATGTCATACCGGCCAAGCGCCGGGTTGGCCAAAAAGTCGATCAGCATCGTGCTGATGTTCACCCAATGCGTGCAGCGGTGCAATTCAATCAGTCGGGCGGCCGCGTCCCGATCCCAGCGCGTCATCAACACCATGGCGGCGCCGGCGAAAATCGGCGTATGCATGCTATGGACCATCCCCGTGACATGGAAAAACGGCAGCGTCGCCAACGCGACCGAATCGCTCGTCACATCGCCCCAGTGGTAGGCGCCGACGATGTTGGCGTTCACCGTCCGGTGCGGGTGGATGCAGCCTTTTGGCACCCCGGTCGTCCCGGATGTGTATGGCAAGACGGCGATGTCATCAACATGGCCGTTGTATGGAAGCGGCGGCAATTGGGCGCCGAGGCAGTCCGCCCATAAAAGAATGCGCTCATCCCCAATGGCCCGCCGCGGCGCCGCCACTTCAGCCGGAAGCGAAACCGGCGATTCATCGGAAGCATAATCAGAATAAGCGGCGACGATGATTTGTTCCAACGCCGTTCGTCCAAGGAGCGGGGCCGCTTTGTCAAGCAGCTCCTGTCCAACGATGGCGACTCTCGTTTCGCAATCATGGACGTAAAAGGAAAGCTCCTCTGAGGTGTTCATCGGATTGATCGGCACGACGATCGCTTCAGCGCGCAAAATGGCATAGTAGGAGATGACAAACTGCGGAGAATTTTGCATGTACAAGAGAACGCGGTCGCCCGGTTTGACGGACAGCTTTTGCTGCAAATAGCCGGCCAACGCGTTCACTTCATCGAGCAACTGTTTGTACGAATACACGGCTCCGTAATAGTAAATCGCCGTTTTGTTCGGATAGCGCTTCGCCGTTGTTTCCAAATGGTCGACCAGCGTCGTCTCCGGCACAGCCAGCGTTTTTGAGAGCCGTTTCGGCCAATACGGGTAATGTCTCGTATTCATTCCGTTTTCCTCCTCCTTTTCACGCGATCGTTCACTGCGGCAGCCTCCACGCAAGCAGCATTGGATAGCTTTTTTTACTGACCAGTTGGTATATAGCCGACTATTTTTTATTGTACACGCTTTCATGAATATTTTCAATAATTTTCTGAATATACAAAACAAAAAAATACACCGCCTACAACAGGCGGCAGACGATCGCTTTGATGTCTGCTCCGTGCATACCGTTTCCCCTTTCTTGGCCCGTCATCATTTGCTTGTTCGTTTTTGGTTGATAGACAAAAGCCAATATGGCAAAATATGATTCTAGAAAAGCTTACCATTATGTTGCAAAGAGGAGGAACACATGATGAGATTCGTGATCCCGCTTGTCCTTTCCTTTGCGCTCGCAGCCAGCTTTTTCTTCGACTCGTTCCGTTCGGCCGAAGCGGCAGCCAAAATCAAAACGTATCCAAACTGCACCGCGCTGAACAAAGAGTATCCAGGGGGCGCGGCCCGCTCCGCCTCTGTCAAAAACAAAGGAGGTGGCAAATTCATTTCCCTCGTCCAATCTCGGTTCGTCGACGACTGCACAAGCCGCCTTTCCTCGCCTCGTTTCACAAGTCGGACCGTCTCCCGCGGAACCCCAAGCCCAATGGCCACTTCTGGGCATACAGGCACAAGCCGAGCAAACTCCCCTAAACGAGAGACAAACGAATTGTGAATGATATCGCAGTTATACCGGCAGGCAGAAAAGCCGAGGCATTCGCTGACCACCACTGTCGGAATGGCGTAGTGCATCCTTTTGTACTCCTTTCTCGTTCCGTCACCTCTCTTTGTTATTGTAACCAATTGAAGATCGACTGTCATGAAGGCCATTTCATTGAGCCAGCCAAAAAATCGGTATAAGTTAGAAGAAGCAATAAACAGCTCCAAATGAAAACAGCGCCCTAAGCGAGTTTCCTGCTTAAGGCGCTTATTCGGCAGCTGCTGCATGGCAGTGCACACGCCCATATACACCATTAAAGAAGACGGCAAGGGCGCCAAATATGGTGTTCCGGCTTTCTTCATCGTCTTTCCTCTCGGCGCGGCGCCTGAATGGCGATGCCTTCGTTTTGCAAGGCTTGATAGAGCCGCTTGGCAAATCGCACCGCCTGTTCATTGTCGCCATGGAGACAGACGGTGTCGGCTTCAATCGCCACGTCCGTCCCTTGCACCGAGCGAACGCGCCGGTCGCGGATCATCATAAGCACTTGCGTGACCGCTTCGTCTTCATCCGCGATGATGGCGCGCGGATCGCTTCTTGGGGTGAGCGAACCGTCCGCCTGATACGTCCGGTCGGCGAACACTTCGCTCGCCGTACACAAGCCGTAGGCGCGGCCGGCGCGGATGAGTTCGCTTCCCGACAAGCCGTATAAGACAAGCATCGGATCGACATCATGCACCGCTTTGGCGATCGCTTCGGCCAGCGCCGCGTCTTTCGCCGCCATATTGTACAAGGCGCCGTGCGGCTTCACATGCGTCATCACGCCGCCTTCCGCCTTCACAAACGCAGCCAGCGCGCCGATTTGGTAGACTACATAGGCGTATACCTCCTCTGGCGAAACGGCCATGGCGCGCCGTCCGAAGCCAAGCAAATCCGGAAACCCCGGGTGGGCGCCGATGGCAACGCCATGCTGGATGGCGAGTTGCACCGTCCGCCGCATGACGAGCGGGTCGCCGGCGTGAAACCCACAGGCGATGTTGACAGAGGTCACGTACGATAAGATTTCTTCCTGCCCAAGCCTATACACCCCAAAGCTTTCGCCGAAATCGCAATTCAAATCAATCGTCCTCACCGTTCTCCCTCCCATTGACGGCGAATGGCCGCAATCCATCGAGCCAGCCGTTGCTGTTGTTCCTTATAAAGCCACATCGCTTCTTCCGGCCCGATCGGCTGAAATTGGATAAAGTCACCCGGGCGAGCCTGCGCGAGAATCGGCAAATCCACAGCCGCGACTTGGGCGATGCGCGGGTAGCCGCCGGTCGTCTGGCTGTCCGCCATCAATACGATCGGCTGGCCGGATGCTGGGACTTGCACCGTGCCGAAAACGACCGCTTCCGAGACCATCTCCCGCTCGCGCACAAGCGCCAACGTTGGACCGGAAAGCCGATAGCCGATCCGATCGGACTGCGTCGTCACCTCATAGCGGGCGGCGAAAAACTGGCGGCGGCTCGCCGGCGTAAATTCGTCATACTCCGGACCAGGAACCGCGCGCACCGTTTTCGTTTTCCCACCGATATAGCGGCGGGCGGCCGAAGCAAGACCCCAACGCATCCGGCCGATAACACGACGCCCATGAGTAACGCCGACCGGCAGTGCATCGCCCCGCTGCAACGGGCGGCCTGAAAGCCCGCCAAGCTGGGCTGGAACGTACGTGGAACGGCTGCCCATCACGGGCGGGACGTCGATGCCGCCTGATACAGCGATATACGCTCGAAACCCCGTCCGACACACCCCTACTTCGAGCACATCGCCCGGCTCAACAGCCATCGGCTTCCAAAGTGCAAACGTCCGCCCATTGAGCGTACACGGGAAATCGCCGCCGCATACCGCAACGACGGCCTCGACGCGAAACCGAAGCGTCGGTCCGGCCATCGTCGCCTCAAGCACCGCCTCATCACCGTTGTTGCCGACAAGCGCATTAGCCAGGCGATACGCCCACGCATCCATCGCCCCGCCCGCCGGCACGCCGGCATGCCGGTAGCCAAAACGCCCGCCATCTTGCACGGTTGTAAACAACCCAGCCTCGATGACGTCAATCATGTTCCTCGCTCCAACGTGCAAATTCATCAGCCCCAATCGGCTGAAACGCGACGATATCACCAGCCGCAAGCAAACTTGGCTTCTCTCGGTGCGGGTCAAATAGCTTCAGCGGCGTTCGACCGATCAGTTGCCAGCCGCCCGGCGTCGCAAGCGGGTAGACGCCCGTCTGTCCGCCGGCGATGCCGACCGAACCGGCAGGCACTTTTGTGCGCGGCACCGACCGCCTTGGCGTCGCCAAGCGCGGCGACAACCCTCCTAAATAGGCAAATCCAGGAGAAAAGCCGATCATATAAACTCGGTAGCGTCCGGCCGAATGGAGCGCTACCACTTCGTCTTCTGTCATCCCATGGAAACGAGCGACATCCGGCAAATCCGGACCGAATTCGCCGCCGTAACAGACGGGAATGACGACCGTCCGCGCCGAACGCCGCACCGCTTGTTCAGACCGCCTGATGTTTTTCCTTAGCCATGCGCCTATGCCGATGTAATCGATCATCAATGGATCATAGTAGATGGTGAGCGACGAAAACGCCGGCACGATCTCCTCGATGCCTTCTTTTCGCTCGGCCTGAAGCCGGGCGGCCGTTTGGTGGACGATATCATTCACGTCCTCGTCAATGCGGTCTGAAAACCGAACCGTCACCGCATATTCGCATAATGGAAACAACGTATACTCCACCGTCATCCCTTCCCCCGAAAGCCGAGTTCGCGCGAAATGTCCATCGCCGCCTGCTTCAATCGCGGAACGATGCGCGCCACATCATCTGGCGAAAAGCGTTGTTCCGGCCCGGCGACGCTCAGCCCGGCAACCGCCGTCCCTTCATGGTTGAAAATCGGCACCGCAACGGCGGCCGAATAGTTTTCCAGCTCAGAATAGCTGACCGTATAGCCGCGGCACCGGTCTTCTTCCAACAACCGGCGCAGCGCTTCTTTGTCGGTCACCGTATGTTTGGCGATTTTAACAAGTTCGACTTGTTCTACATAACGTTCCCGCTCCGCCTTGTCCATAAACGCAAGCAACACGCGGGGACACGCACCGGCGTACAACGGAGCGCGCCGCCCGACTTTCGTATAGACGCGCACCGGCTCGGACGTCTCGACTTTTTCGATATACAGCGCCTCATCACCGTCGCGAATGACAAGATTCACCGCTTCGTTCGTCTCCTCTTTCAGCCGCTTCATCACGGGCAGCGCCGCCCGGCGAATATCAAGCCGCTCGGCGACGAGTGCGCCAAACGTCAAGAAGGCTAAACCGAGCTCATAGTGATCGTCTCGTTTTTGCAAAAAACCGAGGACAACAAGCGACTGGGCCATTCGATACACCGACGTTTTCGGCATCCGAAGCCGTTCGACCATCTCCGGCAATGTCAACCGTTCGCAATCGAGAAACAAATCAAGCAGTTCTTTTGTTTTTAACACCGTTTTGTTCATCGTCGCCCCTCTGTTCCGAATATCAGAATATCAATTCCAAAATACGACCTATATATTTCGTATTATAATGAAAAGTGGGACAACTTTCTACTCCAAAAATGAAAAGCGTCTGCTGAACAGACGCCGTTGGATTCAACTCGATAAGCGTTTCAAAAACACATAACTGACTTTTTCATATTCCATTTTTTCCTCATAGAAGCGATGGGCGTCAATCCGCTGCAAGCCGGAGGAGAGCGAGACAATCCCGTAGCCGTGCTCCTTCGCCCACTCGTGTACATAGGACAGCAACGCTTTTCCATACCCTTTCGAACGTTCGCTCGAAGCGGTCACCAAATCGCACACCCAAATAAAGCGGCCGTTATAGAGCGTGATCATCGGCATGAATCCGACAACGGCAACCATTTTGTCCTGATCATATAACGCCGCAAGCTTATACCCTTCTTTTTCTTGCGCTTCCCGCACAAGCGCCGTGTATGTTTCCTCATCCAAATGGGTGCGCAGCTCGCGCATCACCGGAAAGGCGCTTCTCACTTCTTCCTCCGTTTCAAGCCAAACGAATTGCGGCACGATTCCCATCTCCCTTCTTCTATTTCTACATTCATTATAGCCATGTTTGTCCAAAAATGGAACTGCCGCCTTTCCGCAACGTTGATCATCGTTTCGAAAGAAGACTCCCGCTTCAAGCGCGTGAAGGGCGCAACCCAGCGATCAGCGAAAGCTGAATGTCGGCTGATAAACCAACCATTACAGCCGCAGCCGCAAATACGGCCTCAGCGGTTTGCGCCCGAACCGCATGCCTTATGCGCAGGAAAAAGACAACGCCAGCCGGTCATCGCAAACCGGCTGGAATCGTGTTCATCCCCCAGCGCTCCTTTCATTGAAGCGGTTGATCACGTCAGCGAAGCAAGCACAGCCGGCAAGGCATCCACAACGTCCGACGCCAATACATCCCAGGGCGAATGACCGTGTTGAACAAGCCTATCAGCAGCCTTTCCATGCACGAACACCGCATTGCTCACCGCCGGCTGCACCGCCTCGTGCTGCAGCAAAAACGCCGCCACGATGCCCGTCAACACGTCGCCGCTCCCGCCTTTCGCCAAAGCCGGGTTGCCGGTCGTGTTGACATATTGCGATCCATCCGGCGCCGTCACAATCGTATACGGCCCTTTCAACACGACATACACGCCATATTCCATCGCCAGCCGCTTCGACACGCCAAACCGGTCGCGTTCCACCTCGCTGACCGGGCGGCGAAGGAGGCGCGCCATTTCCCCCGGATGCGGCGTGATCACCGTCGGCGCGCTCCGTTCGCGCACCAGCTCGGCGTAATCGCCCCAAAAAAACAAGGCATCGGCGTCGATGACAAGCGGCACCGGCTGGCGCACAAGCTCATTGACCAAGCGGCGAACCCCTTCCGTCCGGCCCATCCCTGGGCCGACAGCGATCGCATCGATCTCAAGCCCATCCCAATCGGCCGCGCCGGCAAACGCGCCGCCCTCGGCCGGCCATGGTCGGCACATCGCTTCCGGCACGCGGTTGGCAACCGCCTCATACACCGTTTCCGGAACGGCGATCGTCACCAGCCCCGCCCCGCTGCGAAGCGCCGCCTTCGCGGCGAGCGTCACCGCTCCGGCCATCGCCTTGGACCCGCCGACGATGAGCAACTTGCCGTACGTTCCTTTATGAGATGACCGTGTTCGCTTCGGCATCGTCCGCACCACATCGCTCTTTTCCCACAAAAACCGAGCAGCCGCCTTCGCCTGCACCGCCGCCGGCGGAATGCCGATATCGACAACAGCGATTTCTCCGTAATAATCGGCTGCTGGGAACGTATACGCCCCAAGCTTTGGGCATTGAATGGTAAATGTCACATCCGCACGTACCGCTGCAGTCACATCCCCACCACCGGCCGGCACCCCGCTTGGCACATCGATGGCATATACAACCGCCCGCGAGCCATTCACTTGTTCAATGATGTCTTTGTACGGCTGGCGCACATCCCCTTTGACGCCGATGCCAAGCAAGGCGTCAATGATGATGTCATAATGCGGCAAGAGCGCCGCCAACTCCCGCTCTTTTCCTTCATAAGCGATCCATGCATAACCGGACCGCTCGTACACCTCAAGCGCCGTGCGCGCCGCCCCTTTCACCTTTTCCTTTGGCGGAACGAGCCAGACATCGGTTTCATAGCCATAACTTTTCAACATGCGCGCGATGACGAACCCATCGCCGCCGTTGTTGCCCGTGCCCGCGAGCACCGCCACCTTGGCAGCGGGCGGAATCCGCTTCTTCAGCGCCCAAAACAGCGCCTGTCCGGCGTTTTCCATCAACGAGTCAGCGCTGATGCCGATCCGTTCTGCCACTTCCCGGTCAATGGCGTACATTTCCTCAGCCGTTACGATCGGAATCATATACGTTGCCCCTTTCGATTGTTCTTCCCATACATATAAATTGTACAATTTTACCAGGAAACTTCGCAAAAGAATACCACTTAGATCTTTTAGAGGCCATCGTTGCACCGACCGCCCCGATGGGCATTGACTCGGACAAATTCAAATCTCACCAACATCTGCCGCCTTGCGGGCGGCGGGTGTTTCTTTTTGTAGACGATCAATCGGGAAAAGCAGTATAGTAGAAAGTAGAAATGTTCAGTCTTCGTTCACTCGAAAAAAAGAGGCGACCGACCTTGACATACATCGAAAAGGGAAGCATCACCTATCTGAAAGCAAGCATATCGCTCTTTTTCGGCGGGTTTGTGACGTTTGCCGTGCTGTATACACCCCAGCCGTTGCTGCCGATTTTCGCCAAACAGTTTCACGTTTCGGCCGCAGCGGCGAGTTTAACCGTATCAGCATCGACCGGCGCACTTGCCGTCGCGATGCTGGCCGCGGCCAACTTGTCGGACCGGATCGGCAAAAAGCGGGTGATGGCCGCCTCGATGTGGCTGACATCGCTGTTGGCCATCGCAATGGCGTTCAGCCCGGATTTTCCGACGCTGCTTGCGGCGCGCACGCTCGTTGGCATCACGGCAGCCGGCATCCCTTCCTTGGCCATGGCGTATGTCGCCGAAGAGTTCCATCCGGCCAGCATCGGCAAGGCCATGGGGCTCTATATTAGCGGCACATCGATCGGCGGCATGGCCGGGCGGATTTTGACGGGCGTACTGACCGATCTTTTTTCCTGGCGCTCGGCGCTGATCACGATCGGATTTCTATCATTGGCGCTTTCCCTTGCCTTTACCGTCTTTCTGCCCGCACCAAGACAGGCCGTCCGGCGGCGGAACAGGGAAACGCTGCGGCAGGCATACGCCGTCCACCTTCGCAACAAGCCGCTTATGGCGCTCGTAGTGCTTGGCTTTTTGTTCATGGGCGGGTTTGTGACGCTGTACAATTACATCGGCTTTTTGCTGAGCGAGCCTCCGTATTCATTCCGACAATCCGTGCTCGGCTTTTTGTTTATCGTTTACATATTTGGCGGCATCGGCTCTGTCTATATGGGACGGCGGGCGGATCTTCGCGGCCACGCCTGCACCTTGCGTTTGTCGGTCGCTTTGACGGCGCTCGGGGCGCTCGCCACGCTCGCTCCGTCCGTGCTCGTGAAAATAGCCGGTTTGGCGCTGTTTACGTTTGGCTTTTTCGGCTGCCACTCCATCGCCAGCGCCTGGATCGGCGAACAGGCGCACGTCTATAAGGCGCAGGCGTCTTCCTTGTATCTTCTTTTCTATTATTTAGGGTCAAGCCTTGCCGGAACAGCCGGCGGCTACGTCTGGACGCATTTCCATTGGAGCGGTGTCATCGCTTTTGTCATCACACTCCTCGCTCTGTCCGGCCCGCTTATCTTCTATGCGGAAAAACGGCGGCCATCGCCTTCGCGATGACCGCCGCCTCCGTCATGATTGCTTGGCGATCACTTGCAGCCCAAACTGCAGGCAATCGTCGCAAATCGCCGCCAGCGGACCTTTGGCCAGCCTTGGTTTTTCTTTGAGACAAAACGAGCAGCGGACGCCGCCATGCGCCTCTTCCGTCTCCATGGCCAGCGTTTCCTCAAGTTTTTCCAATGAGAAGACAGCCAACGCCTCGTATACATTATCAAGCAAATGATCATCAATATAGGCACATTTTCCTTCCCAACGGAGCGCGATGAGTTTCGCCGCCACCGCCATCCCTTCGTAAAACCGGCGGCGGTCTCCCTCGCCCTGCTCTGCGGATGCCGCCAAATCATCGGCGAACTGCTCAAGCGCCGCAGCCGTGCATTGTTCGAGCCACCGTTTTGTTTCGTTCGCCATGCCATTTCACCTCCCTTATTTCTTTCTCTTTTCAATACGACAAACAAACATATTTTCCTTCTTTACCGCGGCAATTCATCAAGAAAACGAGCCCGCAGTTCAGGCGGCGGCAACTGGCAATGATCGTGCTTCGGTGCGAGACGATGCCGACGTTTCGCAATCTGATCATACATATGATCGCGCAACAGCCGAGGGATGAGAAACCCAGCCGCTGCCATCCAATTCCACGGCCAAGCTAGACGCCGGCCGATGCGCAGGACAGCCTCGGATTTTACATAACAGCACCCGTTCTCGATGAGGACGACGCTGTCTTCTGCTGACATCTCCTGCTTTGCCAGCAACGCTTGGCCAACGATGCTCTGTTGCGCCGCAAAGCGGAACACCGCCTGGCGGTCGCGGGCGGCGATCCAGTGCGCGCTCGCATGGCAAAACAGGCAATCGCCATCAAATAAGATGACAGGATGCATCACGTTCCCTCCATTGACCGGCTGTCGACCGGCTCGATGCAGGCGATCACGTCGTTTTTCGGCGAGTTGACAAGCGGCGACACTTCGTACATTCGCATTAGTTCGCTCGGATACGGCAACAACAACGATTTCAAATACTCGCTGTCATCAAAACTTGCATCAAGCCAGTCATCATGCCGCTCGGGAGGCAATATGACCGGCATCCGGTCGTGAATAGGGGCAATGAGCTCGTTCGCCCTCGTCGTCATGATCGTGCACGTCTCAAGCGGCCCGCTCGGCCCTTTCCAGCGCTCCCACAGTCCGGCAAAGGCAAATGGCTCGCCCGTTTTGAGGGTGAACCGGTACGGCACTTTTTTCGTTCCTTCCTTTTTCCACTCGTAAAACCCGTCAGCTAAAATGAGGCAGCGCCGCCGCTTGAACGCATGGCGAAAACTCGCCTTTTCATCGACCGTTTCCGCCCGGGCGTTGATCATCTTGGCGCCGATGCGGGCATCTTTCGCCCAAAACGGCACAAGCCCCCAGCGCATCATTTTCCCGACTCTTTCTCCCCCCTCGGCGACGATGGTCAACACATCTTGACCCGGAGCGATGTTAAACCGGGGCGCGAGCAGGCCTTGATAACGGAAACGAAACAGCGTCTGCAATGTTTCCGAATCAGCGGTTAACGTAAACCGGCCACACACAGCATTCACTCCTTGACCAGTTGGCCGATGCCATCTTGATCCTCTATTGCATCCATTATAATACAAAAAGCGGCCGAACACGAATCGCAGCCGTCTCTAGGAAGCAGTCTTTTCCAATGAGCGCAAAAACACCAACACCCGTTCTACATACTCATCGCTGTAGAGAGAAAAACTTTTCACATGATCCGCTTTGTCCGTCAGCCATAGCTGAAACGCATCCGGATGGGTTTTGTACAGTTTTACGCTTTCTTCATACGGAATCGAACGGTCGTCTTTGCTGTGAATGAACAAAATCGGCCTCGGCGCGACACGATCGACGGCATGGATGGGCGAAGACACGCCTAGATCCAAATCGGCCAGCGCCGGAACGATCGCCAAAATCAAATACGTAAACGGCACGTTCGGCAGATGCGTCCATACCGGCATATTGGCTCGCAAATACGATTCGAGGTCGCTGAACGGGCTGTCCGCAATCACCCCGCGCACGTCATTGTCTTCTGCCGCCGCCAAGATCGATGTCGCCGCTCCCATCGAAACGCCGTATAAGGCGACTGGCTCGCGATAGTGCCGCTTCGCGTAATCGATGACGCCAAGCAGATCGTCTTTCTCTTTGACGCCGATCGTAATCATATCGCCTTCCGACTCACCGCTCGCACGAAAGTCAAACAAGATGACGCGGTACCCGTCGTCAACAAGCCGCTTGGCGAGCGGCAAAAACGGCACGTTTTTCTGAATCCGGTTGCCGGCATACCCATGGGCAAAAATGACCGTCATCTTCGCCGCTCCTTTAGGCGGAATGATCCAGCCTTCGAGCGCCGTTTTCCCATCTTTGCTTGTAAATGTCGCACTTTCATACGCCATGCCATAGTCTTTCGGCGTCATGGTAATCGGCTCGCGCGGTTTATGCGTCAGCTGCCAGCCGACATAAACGGACAAACCGACGCAGGCGAGCACCCCCAACATCACGACGCCAATGGCCGCCGAAATCCACACGCGCCGTTTCGTCCGGCGCGGCGTGCGCACCAATTCCATGCGCATTTCCCCCTCTCGCTTTTCCCTTTTCTTTCATCCTACTTGTTCCATTGCTCATTTGGCAATCAAAAAAAGAGATGTCCGCCCAACACGAACATCCCTTTCACTCACGGCCCGCTTCATGCCGCCAATTTACGAATGGGCAAGCGGGGCAGACGCTCCTTTACATCTGACGATCAAGTCAAACTCACGCACCGACGTCATGCGTTCATCGACGAGCCCGCGCTCCCACACATGACGCACAAACAGCTCGGCGATCCGCTGATTCCGATCGTTTTCCTGTCCGCGTTCAAGGGCGATGATGCTCAAATACAGATCACACATTCGATTGGCAATCGCTTTCGCGTGGAACGTCTGCACCTCATCCGCTTGGCCGCCAAGACGGGCGAGCGCGGCCACCAACTCCTTCAACCCTTCTTCAACCGGGCGGGCAAGCGGCTTAACCTCGGCCGTCAACCGCTCAAGGCGCTCCTGCATCTCGGCGGCAAACCGTTCGTGGATGCGATATTTGCGCATCAAACGCAGCACCTCGAGCGCCAAAATGTTCGCCGTCCCCTCCCAAACCGTCAGCACTTGCGCATCGCGCAACAGGCGTGGCGTAACAAAATCTTCAATATACCCGTTGCCTCCATGCATTTCAATCGCCTCATGGCTGAACGCGATCGCCTCTTCGGCGGTGCGCATCTTAAGGAGCGCAATCAGAAGCCTGAGCCATGCTTTCTCCGCCTCGCTCGCTTCATGCGGCGCGGCCATGACGCGGTCAAACAAGGCGATCATGTCAAAGCAGGCGCTCGTTTCCACTTCCTGTCTCGCTGTCAAATTGGCGAGCGTCCCGCGCACCATCGGGTAATTCGTCAACACATGACCAAAGGCCGTGCGCCGCTCGGCGTATTGTTTCGCCTCTTCAAGCGCCCGCTTCATGATGCCGACGGAAGCAACCGCATTGCAGACGCGCGAGAGATTAAGCGCTTCCATCATATAATAGAAGCCTTTCGCCGGATCGCCGACGACATACGCCTTGGCGCCGTCAAACACGACTTCGGCGGACGGCACGGCGCGCACCCCTAATTTATCCTTTAAGCGGCGGATGGTGATGCCGTTTAATGTCCCATCCTCGTTGCGCCATGGGACGAGAAACAAGCTCAGCCCTTTCGTCCCCGGCCCGCTCCCGTCGATGCGCGCCAACACGAGCGCTACGCCGCAGCGGCCGGCGTTGCTGGCAAAATATTTTTCCCCGTATAACTGATAATGATCGCCGCACGGCACGGCGCGCACCGCATTGGCACCAACGTCCGACCCGCCTTGGCGCTCGGTTAAAAACGTCGCTCCTTCGTACAACTCGACTTCCCCGGTGGAGATGACATGGGGCAAATACGTCGCCTTCAGCTTTTCATCGGCAAAATGCTCGAGCACATAGGCGGTCGCCATCGTCAACGTCACCGGACAATAAAACCCGGGCTCGGCTTGGGATAAAATGTACCCTTGGGCATATGAATAAACATAGTTCCCTTTTCTCCCAAGCTCAGGAATCGGCTTGTGCACATAGCCGACAATCCCCGTCTCGTACGTCTGTTTCGCCGTCTGCTCGTATCCTTCATTCACCCATACTTCGGAAATGTCGTTGCCAAAGCGGTCATATTTGATCAGGCGCGGCTGCCCTTCGCGGTCGGTATGCACAGCGCGGCGGTCAACGTCTGTCAAACAAAATTCGTAAAACGACGCGAGCTTTTCTTCCGCATACCGATACAATTCGTCATCCAAATGCCGTTTCAAATTCGCCAACAAATTCGGATCGACTTCACAAAGCGGTTTCATCGTCTCTCCCCTTTCTTCGATTTTCGTTCCCCTCACAATTTTTGGAGCTCTATCAAGACGGCTAGGCGATCCCATTGCGCCGCCCCCAACGCTCCTTATCTTCCTTGCGCGACCGCCTCCCGCGCCCGCAGCACTTGTTTCAACACTTTTCCCGTCGCATTGCGCGGCAGTTCGGCGATCGCCTCATACAGACGCGGAATTTTATAGTCAGCCAGCTTGTCAGATAGGAAGCGCTTACATTCCTCCGCAAGCGGTTCAAGCGGTTGATTTAATACCACAAATGCTTTTGCCGTTTCGCCCCACTCCGGATGCGGCACGCCGATCACAGCGACATCCGCGACCGCCGGATGCGTCCGCAGCACATCTTCCACTTCCTTTGGATAAATGTTGACGCCACCGGAAATGATGACATCTTTTTTCCGGTCGACGATCCAAATGTAGCCATCTTCGTCGCGGCGCGCCAAATCGCCGGTGTACAGCCAGCCGTCTTTGATCGCTTCGTTCGTTTTTTCTTCGTCCTTATAGTATCCTTTCATCACGCTCTCCCCGCGCAGCACGATCTCCCCGACCTCGCCGGGCGCGACCTCCTGTCCGTTCTCATCGACGATGGCCACCTCGCAATGAAGAGCGGCATAGCGGCCGACGCTTCCCGCTTTTTCGCCATGCTCCTCAGGGGACAAGTACGTGCCGTTCGGGCCCGCTTCAGTCAAACCGTATAAACCCATCATCCGCCCGGCGCCAAAACGGCTGGCGACAAACTTCACTTCCTCGCGCGACAGCGGCGCCCCGCCGTACATCCAGCAGCGGACCGAAGAAAGGTCGTATTCGTCAAAGCGCGGGTGCTTTGCCGTCAACAAGTACGCCACCGGCGCGCCAAAAAAGTGGGTGATCTTATGGCGCTCAACGAGTTCAAGCAAGGCATCCGGGGAAAAGGAAGGAGCCAAGACATGGGTCGCGCCGACATACGTGCCGCCTATGAAAAACAAATGAAGTGGCGCCGAGTGGCTGAGCGGCATGAGATGCAGCAGGCGGCTTTGACGGTCGATTTTCGTTTCGATCACGATCATGTCCGCAACCGTGATCACATTGCGATGCGTGAACAACACCCCTTTCGGCCGCCCCGTTGTCCCCGATGTATACAAAATCGTTGCCTCATCATCCTCTTTGGCTGGGCAGACGATCTCGTCGGAATCACCCGAATCGATCAACTCCTCGAGCGACAGCCAGCCGCCTTCCGCCTTCCCGGTCTTCACCCAGATCACATCGCTTCCGCCGACGAGCGGGGCGAGCACTTGATGAACCGAATCATGAGCGATCAGCGCCTTTGCCTCGCTATGGCCGAGAATATACTGCACCTCAGCCGCCGTCAAGCGCGCGTTAATCGGCACAACCACGGCGCCGAGGCGCAAAACGGCAAAGTACGAAACGGCAAACTCTTTGGTATTGGGCATATACAGCGCGACTTTATCGCCGCGTCCGACACCAAGCCGCGCGAGCGCTGACGCCAGACGGTTGACCGTTCGGTTGACTTCGGCGTAGGAAAGCTCCGTTTCCCCATCGATAATCGCCGTCTTGTCGGGAAATTTCCTCGCATTGCGGGCAAGCAGCTCTGAAATGTTCATCCATCCGATCCCTCCCATTGTCGCAATCGCTGTTCAAAATCGGAAAGCAGCGCTTCCATCTCCGCCTTCAGCTGCAGCAAATCCTCAATCCGCTCGTTCACCTCCTTCAATTTCCGCCGCCCGTATTCGACCGTTTTTTCCAGCTGTTTCTTCCCCGTTCGGTCCTCATCAAACAGCGAAATCATCTCATGAATCTCGTCAAGCGAAAAGCCGAACCGTTTGCCGCGCAAAATGAGCTTGAGCTTCGCCCGCTCCTTTTTCGTGTACAGCCGCTGCCCTGACTCGGTCCGAATCGGGGAAAGCAATCCGCGTTCTTCATAATAGCGGATCGTCCGGGTGCTCACATCAAACTCGTGCGCCAAATCGGAAATGGTGAAATAGTGCATAGCCATCCCTTTTCTAGAAGTAATATTCTGAATTTTATTTTAATTGACGTTGACGTAAAAGTCAACGAGCAGGAATACAAAGAAGCGGGAGTACGGCCTTCCATTATAGGATGAACATTTTGCCCAAACAACGCTTCCCCTTCAGCCAAAAGCAACGAGTCCGGCAAAAACGGCCGCTTTTTTACGAGCCTTCTAAGTTCATGCGCAACCTAACACGTCTCAAACCATCTGCACAAGCCGGCCACGAACGATGCGCCGCTCGCCACCCCCGCTGACCGACCACTGTCGAGATGCAGGCGAAACAGTGATTGACCAAAGAAAAAAAGCCCTCGTCTAAGAAGGCTTTTCCTCTCACCCGCCCGCTCCCGTATAAAAGCGCAAGGCAAACCGCCAAAAGCGGCGGGAAGCCCATAAAAAGAGCATAGCCACAGCCAAAGCCGCCAGCACCGCAGCCATGCTCCATTTCCCAAGCAGCGCCAAAGCCGGCGTATTGGTGATCAACACCGCCGGCAGAACGTACGTAATCACGAAGCGCACCGCGCCGCGGTACATGCTGCCCGGGAAGCGGGCCGTGTCAAAAAACGAGTCGAAAATAAACGACAAATCATCAATGCGCACCACCCAAAACGACGTCGTCATGAGCATCATCCATAACGAATAAATAAGCAAGAGTGACGCGGTCATCACGACGAAAAACATCAAGACGTCCGCCGCCGACGGCACGTAGCGTTCGACATACAAGCCGTAGCCGATGACGCCGAGGCCAAGCGCTACATCGATCAGCCGCCAAAAGACAAGATGGCGGAAGCTGACGTAAAACATGCTGTCGACCGGCTTCGTCAAAATATAATCGAGCGTGCCGCGCCGGACATGCTCAAGCAGCCGCGGCATGTTCGGGCGGAGCGCAAAGTCAATGAATCCGCGCAGCGTATTAAAAACGCCGAGCAGCACAAGCACTTCCCCATACGTCCAGCCGCCCAAGCGGTCCGTCTGGTAAAAAAAGATATGGACGGTGAGCAGGGCGATGCCGACGCCAAAAAAGCTGGCGATAAAATTGCCGAAAAATTCGCTCCGGTATTCCATTTCCTCGACCAAACAAGCGCGGAAAAACTCGCGGAACACCCGCCCGTATCGCCGCATGTTCATCCACCTACCGCCTGGTTTTTTCGCATTCCTGCTTTCCAAAGCCACTGCACCCCCGCGACAAACACGGCCATCCACCCGGCCGCCACCGCAAAGCCGCGCGCCAACTCTCCTCCATCCACCGCCCCGGTGGCGATTTCAATCGGAAAACTGATCATATAGCGGAACGGCAGCCATTCGCTCCATTCGCGAAGCGCCGGCGGCAGCATTTCAAGCGGCGCAATTCTGCCCGATAAAAACAACGAAATGACATCGATCACGCCGTACACCGCCGCCACCTTTGTGACCCAAAACGCGAGCAGCCCGCACGAGTAGCTCAACAAAAACCGAAGCGCCGCACCCAATACGACCGCCGCCAAAAACAGCACCGCTTGCCCTGCCGTCATATGCGGGCGAAGCGGCGGCCAAAACACCGCCCCCACCAGCCAAACCGGCGCTAAAATGACGGCAAACAGCCATTTGTAAACGATGTTTTCCGCGATCGCCCAATGGATCGGGTGAAGCGGCCTAAGCAGCAAATTCGAAAACGTCCCTTCGCGAATTTCACGGTCCAGCTCCCATACATCCCACGCGCTCGTCATTCGTTCGACAAAAATGACGGCCATAAAATAAAAGACAAACGAATCGCTCTCTTCCGGATGAATGTTCATCCAGACAAACATCGTGATCAGCGGCTGCGTGATCGCACCCGTCATCCAGACGAACGTCGCCAAACGATACGCGAGCATTTCGATGTATTTCATCCGCAACAAAGCGATATATTTGCGAATCATACACGCTCCTCCTGAAACGCGCGCGTAATCACTTCCTCAAGCGGCGGGTCTTCAATATTGATGTCGCGGACATCAAACCGCTCTAATAACCGCGCTGCTGTCCCCGCCGCCTTCTCGCGCGCCACCCGCAATACGACTGTTCCTTCTTCGATTTCCGCCACTTCGCCATACTCTCCCCAATCCATGTCCGGAACCCGTGAAAACCGGACTTCCAATCGCTTGTACGGCGCCAGCTTCTCTGTCAGCACTGACAGTTCCCCGTCGTAAATCAATCGCCCGTAGTTGATGATCATCACCCGGTCGCAAAGCGCTGCAACATCACCCATGTAATGCGATGTCAACAAAATCGTCGTCTCGTGCTCCCGATTGTAGTCAACGATAAAGCGACGCACGTTTTCTTGCGTATGAACGTCAAGCCCGATCGTCGGCTCATCCAAAAACAACACTTGCGGCCGATGCAAAAGCGCCGCCGCCAGCTCGCAGCGCATCCGCTGCCCGAGCGACAGACTGCGCGTCGGCTTGTCCAACAGCGGCGCCAAGTCGAGCAGTTCCGTCAATTCCTCGAGCGTCTGGCGGAAAGCCCGATCGTCGATGTCATAAATGGCTTTATTGACCAAAAACGTCTCCATCGGCGGGATGTCCCAAATGAGCTGGCTTTTTTGCCCCATCACCAAGCTCATCATTTTTTTAAACTCCGGCTTTTGCTCAAACGGCACAAACCCGCCGACCGTGATCTCTCCTGATGTCGGATGCAAGAGGCCAGCAAGCATTTTCATCGTCGTCGTTTTCCCCGCCCCGTTTGGACCTAAAAAGCCGACAATCTCCCCTTTTTCAATCGTAAACGAAACGTCCTTCACCGCCTCAATGACGCGGTAGTCGCGCCGCCATAAACTGCGCGCCGCCTCAAGCCATCCCGCTTCGCGGCGATGGACGCGGAACGATTTATGCAAATGGCTGACACGGATCACCATGTTCATCCTCCAGTATGTGCATACTACTGACATTCTTTTGTTATATCACATTCGAAGGACGCGCCGCAAAGAAAAACGTTTCGTCATCTTTCTTCTATCATCTCTTTCTTTCGTCATGTATAATAGAAGGAGAATCGAACCAGAAAGGGGATTGTCGAATGGGAGCGATCTCAAATGAAATGATTTGGCAAGCCATTAAAGAACTTGCCGAGCAGCTGCAACAAACGAACGGACAAGTGCAGCAACTGGGCCAACAGGTGCAACAAACAAATGAGCAAGTACAGCAACTGGGCCAACAAGTCCAACACCTTAACAGCCAAGTGCAGCAGCTGAACCACCAAGTACAGCAAACTCATGAGCAAGTCGACCAGCTCGCCAAACAAGTGCAGCAAACGAATGAACAACTCAACCAATTAAGCCAGCAAGTGGCCGACATGGACAAACGGATCACCGATGTCGCCAACGGCCAAAACATTTTAGTTGAAGAGCTGTTCGAAAACAAAAAGGAGATCAAGCGGGTCAAGACGGCGCTCAATATGTACTAGACGTCAGTCCGCTCCATTTCGTTGATCTCTTCGACGTTTAAAGCTTGTTCCATATCCTGTGTGAACATAGCCATCATCAAACAACATCCCCCTGCTTACGTCATACTAAAACTCCGAATCATCGTCGCCGCAAATGAAGCCCGGAAGGTTCTCCTAAACAGATCTTCCGGACTTTCTCATCATGAAAACGGACACCGTCTCG
Organism: Geobacillus zalihae NBRC 101842; assembly: GCF_001544135.1. GTDB lineage: Bacteria > Bacillota > Bacilli > Bacillales > Anoxybacillaceae > Geobacillus > Geobacillus zalihae. The sequence continues at coordinate 41,516 of NZ_BCPV01000022.1, forward strand.
TCTCATCGCCCCAACATCTCTTTCACCGTCGTCCGCTCCTCAATCACCGATGGATTTCCAAACTGGCCTAGTCCGCTTGCTTTCTTCCATGCCCCCGACTCCTCTATTTATAATTCACTAATACATAGAAAGGTTGTTATTAAGCATCGTCACTTAATAACAACCTTTCGCATTTCAGCTTGTCTGCGTCTTCGCCGCCAGCGTCTTCGCCAGCTCGAGGAAAAAGTCGAGCGCCTCTGGATTGGCCATTGAGCCCGGGTTGACTGCCTTTTCGAGCGGGAAGCCTAAGAGCAGTTTCCGGATCGGAATCTCCATTTTCTTTCCATTTAGCGTTTTCGGAATTTGCTTCACCTCGTAAATTTCATCTGGAACAAAGCGCGGCGAGACGTGTTGCCGAATCGATTGGCGGATGCGTTCTTTCAGCTCGTCATCGAGCACTGCGCCCGGCTTGAGGACGACAAACAGCGGCATAAACGATTGCTTGCCCATCATTTCCAAATCGACAATGAGGCTTTCGAACACCCCGTCGACCGCTTCGACCGCACGGTAAATTTCGCTCGTGCCCATGCGGACGCCGGCGCGGTTGATCGTCGAGTCGGAGCGTCCGTAAATGACGCATCCCCCTTGTTCGTCAATTTTAATCCAGTCGCCGTGCTTCCAGACGCCCGGGTACGTGTCAAAATAGCTGTTCCGATACCGTTCGCCGTCTGGATCGTTCCAGAAAAAGAGCGGCATCGACGGCATTGGTTTTGTAATCACAAGTTCACCGACTTCATTCACAAGCGGCTGGCCGTTTTCGTCAAACGCCTGCACATCCGCGCCCAACGCGCGGCACGAGAGGATGCCGGCGCGCACCGGCAAAATCGGCGAACCGACGACAAACGCGGTGCACACATCCGTTCCGCCGCTGCATGATGCCAGGCAAATGTCATCCTTGACGTTTTCATACACCCAGGCGAACCCTTCGACCGTCAGCGGCGAACCGGTCGAGAGCACGGCCTCGAGCTTTGACAAGTCATATTGCTCTTTTGGCTTCAGGCTGAGCTTCATGCAGATGTTGATAAACGCCGCGCTTGTGCCGAAATGGGTGATGCCTGCCTTCTCGGCGAGCTCCCATAAAACGTTGCCATCCGGATACGTCGGGCTGCCGTCATAGAGCACGATGGTCGACCCGGCCAGCAGTCCGCCGACGAGAAAGTTCCACATCATCCATCCAGTCGTCGTAAACCAGAAAAACGTGCTGTCTTTCGTCAAGTTTTCGGAAATCGTGAGCGCTTTTAAATGCTCAAGCAAAATGCCGCCATGCCCTTGGACGATCGGCTTCGGCAAACCGGTCGTTCCCGAAGAATACAAAATCCAAAGCGGATGGTCAAACGGAACGTCTTCATAGACGAGCTCCGCCTTGTCCGCCACGACATCATCCCACAGCACGACGCCCTCATCCGGTGCTTCCATCTGCCCGCGCCAATACGGAAGCAGCACCGTCTTTTTCAATGACGGCAATTTGGCGCGCAATTCGGATACGACCGGCATTTTGTCAAATTCTTTGCCGTTGTATTGGCAGCCGTCGACGGCAAACAAGACAGTCGGCTCGATTTGCGCGAACCGGTCAATGACGCTGCCAGCGCCAAAATCCGGCGAGCAGCTTGACCAAATGGCGCCGATCGAGGCGCACGCCAAAAACGCCATCACCGTCTCGGGGATATTCGGCATATAAGCGACGACGCGGTCGCCGCGCTTCACTCCCATCGCTCGCAATGCTTTGGCGATCGCCGCCGTTTTTTCGCCGAGCTCCTGCCATGACACTTCCCGGTACGGCACGCGTTCCGAGCGGAAAATGATGGCCGGGCGGTCGGCGCGCGCATGCCGGAAAATATGTTTCGCATAGTTGAGCGCAGCGCCTGGAAACCACTCCGCCCCTGGCATCTTCCGCTCCCGCAGCACACACTCATACGGCGTTGCCGCCTGAACACCACAATATTCCCAAACCGTTTCCCAAAATGACTCAAGCTCGTCGACCGACCATGTCCACAGCTCGCGGTATGAAGAGAAGGAGAGCCCTTTATGTTCTCTCAACCAATCCATATATCGATGAAGGTTGGAGCTCTTGATTTGTTCCTCCGTCGGCTGCCAAAGAATCGTCCCTTCCGTAATCGCTTTCATTTCATCGTGCGTCAATGGACGCCGTCACCGCCTTTCTGCCGATAATTTGTTCAGACTATTCATATGATAACATGATTTCCTACTGTTTTGAATAGTTGTTGGTTCGACAACTCTGTCAGAAAAAGATGAAACAAATTTGTTGACAACAGCGAGGCAACTGGAATATGATAAATTCAAAAGTTGGTCTAAGCAAAAAAAATGTCTTTAGTAAAAAATATTAACCGGAGGGAAACTTTTATGGCACAAGGAAAACGTTGCCGCCTCTCCGATACGAAACCGGGCGATCGATTTCGCATCGAAAAGGTTGATGTTCCTGATCCTGTGTTAAAAAGGCGGTTGCTTGATTTGGGATTTGTACCCGGCGGGGAAGTGAAGGTTGGACAAAGAAGCCCGCTTGGCGACCCGACCGCCTATCGCGTTTGTGGCACGACGATCGCATTAAGGAAAGAAGAAAGCGACTATATTTACGGGGAGACGATTGATCATGATGGATAAAACATATACCGTTGCCTTAATGGGAAATCCGAACACCGGCAAAAGCACGTTGTTCAACGTCTTAACGGGCCTGCGCCAACATACCGGCAACTGGCCCGGGAAAACGGTCACTCATGCCGAAGGAGAATGCCGCCACCGCGGCACATTGTACCGGATCGTCGACTTGCCGGGAACGTATTCGCTCTATTCCAATTCAGCCGATGAAGAGGTGGCGCGGGATTTTCTCCTGTTTCAACGTCCTGACGTTACGATCGTTGTGGTCGACGCTACGGCATTAGAACGCAACTTGAATCTAGCGCTTCAAGTATTGGAAATGACCGACCGCGTCATTATCGCTATCAATTTGATGGATGAAGCGAAAAAGAAAGGCATTCATATCAATACAAAAAAATTGGCTGCCAAACTCGGCGTGCCGGTCGTGCCGATCTCGGCCCGCAACCGGGAAGGAATCGATGCACTGCTTGATACAGTGGATGCCATGGCGCATGGCCGCATCAACACCAACCCGCTTTCCATCCGGTACAGCCCGGAAATCGAACGAGGCATTGCCAAACTTCTTCCACTCGTGAAAGACGTAATGGGAGACACGTATCCTGCTCGCTGGATCGCTCTTCGTCTCCTTGACGGCGATACATCGCTGCTTCAAGCGCTGAAACAACCGCCGCAACCATTGATCAAGGAGGGGAACGCGTATGCCTGCTGCGGATCTGTCAAATCAGTTTGACCAGCTAATGAACGAAGCCAAGTCATTAGCACCGGCTGACACGCGTGAACAGATCGTTTCTGCCATTTTCCAAACGTCAGCTGCGCTTTCTCAAGAATGTGTCACGCATACAGCGGTCGCAAAACGCGATCGAACGGAACAAATTGACCGGATCGTCACGTCGAAGCGGTGGGGATTTCCAATTATGCTGGCGCTTCTCGCCGCTGTCCTTTACATGACGATCGCCGGCGCCAACGTATTTTCCGATTCGCTCGCCCGCTTGTTCGGAACGATCGAAACGTATCTCACCATGGCCTTTCAAGCGATTCACGCCCCCGACTGGTTGCACGGCCTCATTGTACTTGGCCTATACCGCGGCACGGCTTGGGTCGTCAGCGTGATGCTGCCGCCGATGGCGATTTTCTTTCCCGTATTCGCGTTGCTCGAAAATTATGGCTACTTGCCGCGTGTCGCCTTTAACATGGATCGCTTGTTTCAAAAAGCGGGAGCGCATGGCAAACAATCACTGACGATGGCCATGGGCTTCGGCTGCAACGCGGCGGCCATCATGTCGACGCGCATTATCGAATCGCCGCGCGAGCGGATGCTCGCGATTTTGACGAACAACTTCGTCCCGTGCAACGGGCGTTGGCCAACGCTGATTTTGCTTTCTTCCTTATTTATGGCAGCCGGCTATACAGGCGGATGGAAAACGTTCGTTACGGCGGGTGTGGTCGTCGCCATGGTGTTGTTTGGCATCGTCGTCACGTTGACCGTTTCATGGGTCTTATCCAAGACGGCCTTGCGCGGCATTCCGACCCATTACACGCTGGAGCTGCCGCCGTACCGACGCCCGAAAATCATGGAGACGATCATCCGGGCCACCCTCGACAAATCACTCTATGTGCTGAAACGGGCGGTCACCGTTGCGGCGCCAGCCGGCGTAATCACATGGATTCTCGCCAATCTTCATATCGGCGACACAACCGCGCTGGCCGCTTTCGCCCACTGGCTTGACCCATTTGCCAAAGCATTGGGATTGGATGGCTACATTTTGATGGCGTTCATTTTAGGCTTGCCAGCCAATGAAATTGTCGTGCCGATTTTGCTGATGGGCTATTTATCCGCAGGGGCGCTCATTGAAGCCGATGGTCTGCATTCTCTTAAACAACTTTTGCTCGACCACGGCTGGACGTGGCTCACCGCCCTCAATATGATGCTGTTTTCCCTGCTTCACTACCCATGCGGCACGACGCTCGTCAACATTTACAAAGAAACGAAAAGCGCGAAATGGACGTTCGTCGCCTTTGCCTTGCCGACAGCGATTGCCATTGCGGTCACCTTTACGACCGCACAGCTGGCGAGATGGCTCGGGCTCGTATAAACGACGCAGCCCTGCTTCCCGATCGAGGGAAACGGGGCTGTTTTTTTAATTAAATGAAACCTCCATCCATGATAAGGCCGATGAATATGGACGGTCACGTGCAAACCAAGCGATATCTCGCCAAAAAGAAAGACGATCTCACAGAGCTTTCTCCCATTACAAAATGCCTGAGATCAGCAACCTTTTGAACTAACTCACCAACCCTCTATACTTCTTTTACTTCCTCCACATGGGATGCGTCCCCTTCCACGACAACGCAAAACCCCTTCCCATCCGCCTCCACAATCGTCACACTCGTGCCGTACATATACGGCGGCGCCCAAAGCTGGTCAAGCGGCGCGCCTTTGAAGGCTGTGACAAGCGTTTTCAGCACGACGCCGTGAGTGACGATTAACACCGTTTCTCCCTCGTGCCGCTCGATGATGCGCCGCACCGCTTCAAGCGCCCGCTGCTGCACGTCGCAAAACCGCTCGCCTCGCCTTGGAGCGTACAGATGGGGCGCGTTCCAAAAATGATCGAACCCAGTCGGATCCATTTGCCGAATCTCGTCATGCGTCTTGCCTTCCCAATCGCCAAGACGAATCTCGCGCAGCCGCTCGTCTTGATAGATCGGAATGAGCCGCCCGCCGCGGACGAGCTCGGCCGTTTCCAGCGCCCGGCCGCTTGTGCTTGTGTAAATCGCGGCCAATTCCACCGCTTCAAGCCGCTTTCCAAGCCGCATGGCGTCTTGCCGCCCTTTTTCCGTGAGCGGCGAGTCTTGCCAGCCTTGCATCCGCTTTTCGACGTTCCACTTTGTTTCCCCATGTCTTGTTAAATACAATGTTGTCGTCATATCCTTCCGTACGTCTCCCCTCTATCAATCTACTACAGACGAAGTGCAGCCGATTCGCTATTGTCCGTTTCCACTGCCGCTTGAATGCCGTTGGCAACGCGGCCGCCGGACCTAGCGCCTCGACACAAGTAATGTTCAGCTTTTGATATTCCTTTTCACAAGCTTTGTCAGTCTGATTCCTTCCGGCGTCTCCCTCTCCTCAATCACTTGAAACCCATGACGTTTGTAAAAACGAATGGCCGGCGTGTTGCCGCTGCCGGTCGTTACAACCATTTCGCATGCCGATGGCTCTTGCTTGATGACAAAGGCAAGCAACGCACTGGCGATCCCTTGGCGGAAACAATCTGGATCGACCATCAGCCGGCAAAGGTGAAGCGTCGGGCCGCTTCGCTCATAGGCGATCGCCCCAACGAGCCGCCCGCCTTGACAATAGCCGAAAAAGCGCTCGCCGCATCGTTGCAGAGAAGCGATCGTATCGCGAAGCGGCGGGAGCGCCTTGCTGCCGATGAGCTGCGCCTCGATCGTATACGCGCGCCGTTGTAGGTGCAGCACCGCAGCAGCCGTTTCGTCGTCTGTTATGTGAAGTTCCGCAATCATGCTCCTCTCCCTTTCGATGGCGAAAAAGCGGCCGAGCCCGGCCGCTTGTCATGAATGAATCACTTCTTCTATCGCCTCTTGCAGCGAATGAAAGCCTTTTTTCTCCCGACCGTCTTTTCGAACGGTCCATTCCTGCTTCTCAAGCGCCAGTTCACCGCGTTCGTTTTTTACAAACGGCATGTGAATGGTGATCATCTCATCGTCTTTGTTGATCGTATAGCCGACATAATAGCGATTGCCTTCACCATGCTCTTCAAAAATGCCGACTTGGTCGAGTCCATAGGCTTCCATCATCGGCTCGAGCGTGTCGATGAACTCCTCGATCACAACGCTTCTTGGCGCAAATTCCATCTTCGTTTCCTCCTCTTTGCCCATGCTCAATGTTAGTGTGCGGCAAAACGAGGAAAAGAATGAACGGAAAAGATCGGCTACGCCGGCGGTTCGCCGCAAGCGTTGCGGTTGTGTTCTTCCAGCCATTGTTGCAGCTTTTCCGCTTCAAGCGAACGGCTGAAATAAAATCCTTGCGCATAGTCGCAATGCATTTGCGAAAGAAGCGCCACTTGTGACTCCGTCTCGACTCCCTCCGCCAACACTTCAATATCCAAACTTTTGGCTAAATGAATGATCGTATCGACAATCGTGGCATCTTTCGAGTTTTCCGCAATGCCTTGAATAAAACTGCGGTCGATTTTCAACAGCGACACCGGCAAATTGCGGATGTAAGCCAATGATGAAAAACCGGTTCCAAAGTCATCGATCGCCGCCTGTACGCCAAGTCGCTGCAGTTCGGTTAAAATGTGCCTGCCGGTCTCAATGTTTTCCATCAATCCACTCTCCGTCACTTCCAAAATGAGCCGGTTAGGCGCAAGCCCCGTCTCGCGCAAAATGCGCTTCACATGCTCGACAAGTTCGGGGCGGTTGAGCAAAAACGGCGATAAATTAACCGCTAACTTCAGTCCGGGAAATTTTCTTTCCCATTCTTTCACTTGGCGGCACGCCAGTTCCAACACCCATAATGTAATTTCAAAAATAAACCCGCTTTCCTCCGCCAACGGAATGAAATCGAGCGGCGGAATGTCGCCAAGCGCCGGGTGGCGCCAGCGCAACAGCGCCTCAACCCCCATCGCCTTTCCTTTCGCGAGCTGCACTTTCGGCTGATAGCATAAATACAACTGCCCGCGCATAATAGCAAACGGCAAATCTTGCTCAATCACCGCCTGCCGATGCTCGGTCGGGCGGTAAAAGGCATAGCCGTTCCGCCCCCGCTCTTTCACTTCGTACAGCGCTTGATCAGCGTATTTCATCACTTGCTCGATCCGATCGCTGTCTTTCGGGAAAAAAGCGATGCCGATCGATAAGGTCGATTGGATGAGCTGTTTTTCGTAATAAAACGGCTCGTGAAACGAACTGACAAGCCGCTCCGCCAAGGCGGTCATCTCCGTTTTCGTGATGTTCGGCAACAAGAGAACAAACTCATCACCGCCGATGCGGGCAAAAAAGTCGCCGGGACGCAACGCCCGCTCGACGCGCTTGACCGCCTCGCGCAAAAAGTAATCGCCGGCTTGATGGGAAAAATGATCGTTGATCCATTTGAATTTGTCAAAATCCAAATAACAAAGAGCAAACGGCGTCTGACTCGCGATCAGCTTATGAATATGCCGCTCGAAATAGCTGCGGTTGGCGATGCCCGTGAGCGAATCGAAGTAAGCAAGCTGACGGAGCTTTTCTTCGTACCGCTTCCGCTCGCTGATGTTTTTCACGGTCACAATGACGCAATCGAGCGTCCCCGCTTCATCGATGATCGCCTTCCCTTGCGCCTCCATCCAAACCCATTCGCCTTTCTCGCCTTGCTTGCGAAATTCGGCGGATTGCGTCTCGTATGTATCGTACAGCTCAGCCAATTTTTGTGCCACGACCGGGGCGTCATCAGGGTGGACAAACGTCAGCACCTCTTCGTATGACACTGGAAGACGCTTGTTTGTTTTTCGCTTCCATGACGGCGGAATGTATGACAATTCACGATTAGGAGAAAAAATCAACACGTAATCGTTCGAATGCTCAACAATCAGCTGCAGACGCCGTTCCGCTTCGGCAAGCCGCGCTTGCAGGCCGCGCTCCTCCGCTTGGCGGCGAAGAACGCATAGGACAGCGGCCGTCTGTCCGTTTTCACCGATGATCGGCGACACGCCCGCAACCAATAAGCCGTCAAGCAACTCCCAGCGAAAGGCAGCCGGGCGCTGTTTCACCCGTTCAACCAACGCCCGTCCTTCGACGGACAGCGTCCTCTGTTCTTCTTCACTCAGCGCCAAGCCGGCAAAAGCCGGATTGTTGTAAATGATCACGCCTTGCAAATTCAAGATGACCACTGCTTCTGTGGAGTGATGGAAAAAGGCCGTATATTTGTCCATGCAATTGCTACCTCGCCGTTTCACCAAAATAAGCGATGTCCACACTTCCATTTTCACGAAAATCACGGCAAAAATCAACAAATTTCGCAAACATTTTGTCAAAAATATGGAACTGCCCGCCGGCGGCCTTCCGGTCACCCGGTTTGCCGTTGGCGGGCGCGAATGGGACACGTTTGACAGCACGTTCCCCCATTTGTTTTCACGTACAGGCAGCACGTCGTCCGCTGCATGCCGCTCGCGCCTTTCCAAAAGCGACGGAGCGGATTGTCTTTTTGGCCAAACAGGCGGCCGTCTGCGTCATAAACAAGGAAATAAAAATCATCGCGCAGCCGGTCGGCGACCGGGGCAAGCGACTCATCCTCAAGCCAACGTTCATATACCCAATACACGTAAATCGCGACATTTTCCCATAAGACGAGCGGCGATACGCGCGTCAGACGCCGCAACCGAGCGATGAGCGGAGCGAACAAGCCGGCGAACACGTCGCGAACGGCTTGCTCGCGCCAGCGGCTGCGCTCAATGCCGCACATCTCCGCTTCCGGCGACGCAAGGCGAAAGCGCGGCATCCACATTTCCCCTTCGCCGTCCGTATCAAGCCAAATTCGCTCAGGATCGAGCACAAGCCGCTTGTTCCACACCGACATGGCGTATAAGGCCATCGGCGCCAAAAAGCTTAGGCGCTTGACGAGCATCGAAGCGGCAACCGCGTCGTTTGCCGCCCCCATCTCGGCGTGGACGTGCGCCACATACTTCGCGAGCTGCCCGTCATCATTCAGCAGCCAGGCCAACAACATCGATGACGAGACATCAGCAGCTTCGCTCGAAAAACGGTACGTTTCCAACGCTTTCACTTCTTCTTCACTTAACCTCATCACGATACGCCTTCTTTCTGTAGGATGCGCCGCCCTTTGCCGTACGGAATGCAAAGCGGAGTGCCAAAGAGCGGATCATACGTGATTTGGCAATCCATTTGGAACACATCTTTCACGAGCTGGCGGGAAATGACATCCTCCGGCTTCCCTTCGGCGTACACCGTTTTGTTGCGAATGGCGACGAGATGATGCGCATAGCGGCACGCCAAATTTAAATCGTGAAGCACCATGACGATCGTCCGCCGTTCTTTTTCATTCAGCTCAAACAATAAATCTAAAATGTCAATTTGATGCGCGAGATCCAAATACGTCGTCGGCTCGTCAAGCAAGATGATGTCTGTTTCTTGCGCCAGCGTCATGGCAATCCATGCGCGTTGGCGCTGGCCACCGGACAGCGAATCAACCGGCCGCTCGGCAAGCTCTTTCAGCCCTGTGGCCGCCAAGGCGCGCGCAACGGCGCGCTCATCTTCGTCACTCCATTGCTTGAACCACGTTTGATACGGGTAGCGCCCTTGCTTCACAAGTTGCAAAACGGTCAGTCCTTCCGGAGCCGTAGGCGACTGCGGCAAAATGGCGAGCCGGCGGGCGATTTCTTTTGTCGGCTGTTTGGCGATTTCTTTTCCATCCAGCAGCACAGCGCCGCTTGTTGGTTTTAGCAGCCGGGCCAAGGCGCGCAGCAACGTCGACTTGCCGCAGCCGTTCGCGCCGATGAACACCGTGATTTTTCCTTTCGGAATCGTCAAGTCTAAACGGTCAATCACGATCGCCTCGCCATAGGATAGCGTCAACTCTTTCGCCTGCAACCCATGCATGCGCATCCCTCCTTATAATTTCCGACTTCGGTACAATAAATAAATGAAATACGGTGCTCCAATCGCCGCGGTAAACACTCCGGCCGGAATTTCCGTCGGCGCCAAAAGCAGCCGCCCAGCCAAATCCGCCCCCATGACGAACACACCGCCTAACAGCGCAGCGGTCGGAAGAAGCGCGCCAAACGCCGAACCGACAAGGCGGCGCGCCATATGCGGCGCCATCAGCCCGACAAAGCCGATGCCGCCGGCGAAAGCGACCGCGCCGCCGGTGAGCGCGGTGCTAAGCAAAACAAGTCCTAGCCGTTGCCGTTCGACCGCCCCGCCAAGCCCAATCGCCAGCTCATCGCCCAGCTCCTGCACATTGACATGCCGCGCGGCCAACATCGCCACAAGGAGCAGTCCGATGACCCATGGCGCCATGAGCGAAACGTGTTGCCAAGAAGCACCATACACACTGCCCGTAATCCACACGTTTGCCTGGCTCGCCCGATAGATGGGTCCTGTGATCATCAACAGTGTCGTCAACGCCTGCATGAGCGCAGAAACGCCGATGCCGACAAGCACGAGCCGAAGCGGGGCGAGGCCGTTTTTCCACGCCAGCATATATACGAGCCAAGCAGCGGCCGTAGCGCCGAGAAAGGCGGCAAGCGGCAGCCAGTGGATGCTGACGGTGAGAGAGTTGTTTTCATCGCTAAACAGCGCCAAAAAGCCAACAACCGCGGCCACCGCTCCGCCGGTGATGCCGAGCACATCCGGTGAAGCGAGCGGATTGCGCACCATTCCTTGCAAAACCGCGCCGGCGACAGCCAGCGCCATCCCCGCCATCCAGGCAACCAATACGCGCGGCAGGCGGAACGTCACAATCACCGTCTGATGAATTTCCTCTCCGTATCCGAACAGCGCGGCAGCGGCCTCAAGCGGGGACATGCGCATTTCGCCGCTGCCAATGCTGATAACGAAAAGGAAGACGGCCGCTGCTATGAGCGCGGCGAGCACCGCAACAGCTTTTTTGTCATAGAAAAACGAGATGTGTTTTCCCATTCGGACCGTGATGTATTTTTTCATTTTGCGGCGATCCCCCTGCGGGCAATGTAGATGAAAAATGGAACGCCGAGCAAGGCGGTGACGATGCCGACCGGCACTTCGCGCGGCATCAGAACGTAGCGCGCCCCAATATCGGCCATAAGAAGCAAAATCCCGCCGAGCAAGGCGCAATACGGGAGCAGCCAGCGGTGGTCGACGCCGGCCAACGCCCGCGCCATATGCGGCACCATGATACCGATAAAGCCGATCGGACCGGCGACGGCGACCGATCCGCCAGCCAGCAGCACGACTAACAGAACGGCGGCAGCCTTGATCAAATTCGTTCGCTGTCCGAGTCCTTTCGCTACATCGTCTCCCATCATTAAGATGTTGACATGGCGCGCCAGCAGCATGGCCCCAGCCCAGGCGGCCGCCAAATACGGAAAAACGGCCGTCAACAACTCGAGCTTCCGGCCAGCGACCGACCCGGCCAGCCAAAAGAGCACTTCTTCAAGCGCTTTTTCATTCATCGCCAGCATTCCTTGCGTCAGCGAGGCAAATAAAGCCGCGACCGCCGTGCCGGCAAGCGTCATCTTCAGCGGTGTCAGCCCGTCTTTCCCTGCGGCGCTGATCACAAACACGATCGCCGCCGCGGCCGCCGCCCCAATAAACGCGATCCATGACAACATTTGCAATGAAGAAATGGAAAAAAAGGTGACCATCACAACAATGAAAAAACCGGCCCCGGCGTTAATGCCGAAAATGCCTGGCGAAGCGAGCGGGTTTCGCGTCAGCGCTTGCATGAGCGCCCCAGCCATCGCTAGGCTTGCGCCAACGACTGCCGCAATCAACGCTCGCGGCAGCCGAACCGTCGCCACGACTAAATGGGCGTTCGATCCGTTATTGTCGATAAGAGCCGCCATCGCCTGCCGCCAACTCGTGTCGGTATATCCACAAACGATGCTCATCCACATGGCGGCAAGCAGCACAATCAGCAAACCGATGAGGCCAACCATTTTTTGACGGTTTGTCGACAGCATCTCTGAGATCTCCCTTGCTTCATTCTCTATATCTCTATCGTCAAGTCTATTTGATAATGACTCTCATCGTCAATGTTTTTTCGCATTTTCTTATGATTTTTTTATCATTTTTTCATTTATAGTTGACAATGATTCTCAATTTTATTTATTATATCAACGTAAATGAAATTCATTATCAAATTCAAAGGGGGATTAGCTAATGAAATCAAGGCATCTCACCCTTCTTTCCGCCTTCATCCTTTCCCTCCTGCTTCTTGCCGGCTGCGGCGGAAAGCAGGAAGAAAAAACAGCCAAACCAGCGGAAAACAATGGGGCGAAAGCGGAAGTGAGCTACACGGTCGAACACGCCATGGGCACGGCCGAAATCAAAGGAACGCCAAAACGAGTCGTCATTTTAACGAACGAAGGAACGGAAGCGCTGCTCGCGCTAGGCGTGAAACCAGTCGGCGCCGTCAAATCGTGGACGGGCGATCCGTGGTACGACCATATTAAAGATAAAATGGAAGGCGTCAAAGAGCTCGGTTTGGAGTCAGAGCCGAACGTGGAAGCGATCGCCGCCTTGAAACCAGATTTGATTATCGGCAACAAACTGCGCCATGAAAAAATTTATGAACAGTTGAACCAAATCGCCCCGACCGTGTTCTCAGAAACGCTGCGCGGCAACTGGAAAGACAACTTTATGCTGTATGCGAAAGCTGTGAACCAAGAGGAAAAAGGGAAACAAATCATTGCTGAATATGACAAACGCATTGAAGACTTAAAAGCAAAACTTGGCGACAAGCTGAAGATGAAAGTATCGATCGTCCGCTTTATGGCCGGCGACGTGCGCATTTACCATAAAGACTCGTTCTCCGGCGTCATTTTGGATCAACTTGGCTTCGCCCGCCCGGAATCGCAAAACGTAAACGACTTTGCGGAAACCGGCGTGACGAAAGAACGCATTCCAGCAATGGATGGCGACATCCTGTTCTACTTTACATATGAGACGGGGGACGGCAAAGCGAGCGAACTTGAAAAAGAATGGATCAACGACCCGCTCTTTCAAAACTTAAACGTCGCGAAACAAGGCAAGGTGTACAAAGTGAGCGACACGATTTGGAACACGGCTGGCGGTGTGCTCGCGGCTCATTTGATGTTGGATGATATTGAAAAATATTTTCTGCAAGGCCAGTAATGCAGTGAAAGACGATGCAAAGCCTCTTCTTCCTTTGCATCGTCTTCTTTTTTCTTATTGAAAACGCACTTGCCTTGATCAGCCATTTTTATGCCGGAATGGTGAGCGCAGCGCGCCTAGCTACAAGATGGTTGCCGCCCAAGACAAAGTATGATACATTCAAACTGTCAATAACCGAGCCAGGAAACGACCAAAAAGAAAGGAAGAAGAAATTTGAGACGTCCAGTATGGATGGCGGCATGTATGTTGTCGTTTAGCGTTCTTCTGTCAGGCTGCGCAGATGGCAACAGCCAAGAACAAAGCCATTCGCATATAACGAAAACAGCTACTGGCGATATTCGCGAAACAACAAAATCGATCGAGCATTTGCCAAGCTTTTTGAGCGCGTTTGAAGAAGAGATGGCTGTCTTGTACCAACAGGCTGCTGAACACCGCGAGCTGCTTGAGAATATCCCTTGCTATTGCGGCTGCGGGCAATCAGCTGGCCATAAGAACAATTACGACTGCTTCGTCTATGAAAATAAACAAGACGGCTCGGTCGTCTGGGATGATCATGCGACCAAATGCGGCGTCTGCTTGGAGATCGCCGCCGAATCGATCGCCGCTTACGATCAAGGGAAATCGATCAAAGACATTCGGCATATGATCGATCAAAAATATAAAGAAGGCTACGCCGAACCGACGCCGACAAAGCCGCTCTAATACGAACGAAAAAAAGCGCCAAATCCGGCGCTTTTTTCACTGCAACCAGCCCCCTTTGCCTGCAAACCCCTTTTTGCCCCGCCGAGCGCCCACTGCTTTTCGATCAACAGAAACAGGCTGCTTAAACTGGATTTCGCTCTTCTCAAGGAGAGTTCACAAAGGCTTCGCACAGGCACATCAACACCGGCTGAGCGCGGCGTACAGATCATGCAGCGTGTCGATGCCGCGCTGGCGGAATTCATCGAGCAAGATCGCCCATAGCTTCGCCATCGCTTCGACGTCGCCATCCGCCGTATGGCGGCGCGGGCAACGGATGCCATAACAAGCTAACGCATCGTCAAACGTCGGGCACGAATGGCCGATCAGCGTCATCATCGGCTGCAAGTCGACAAAACGTCCGCTCCATTTTTGCCGATAATGACGCCAAAGGGCATGGCGCAAAAACGCCAAATCATGACCGATATGATAGCCAATTAAGACGCCGGCGGCAATAAACGGCACAAACGTGCGCAGCGCCTCGGCAAGCGGCGGAGCGAACACCACATCCTTCGCCTCAATGCCGGTCAAGGCGGAAATATGTTCCGGAATCGGCTTTTCCGGCTTGACGAGCGTCATGTACGCATCGGTCACGACTCCTCCAACCGTTTTCGCCGCCGCCATGGCCAAAATTTCATCGCCTTGCTCCGGGGAAAAGCCGGTCGTTTCCATATCGATGATGACAAACGGGATGTCAGTCAAACGGTCATGCCAATCGATGATGTGCTGTTTTTCCTTTTGCAGCGAGCGAAGCCATGTTTCCTGTTGCAGCGAATGGTCATGCCCAAATAAGGCGGATGATGCCTCGCGCGGAACGCCGAGCGACAACAAGCGGAGCGCCCGCTGCCAAAAACGGTGCCGCTCATGCATGAATGTTAGCCACCCGCCGGGCGACAAAGCGCTGCAACCGTTTTGCGGTGCGCATCGCTTGCTTCAGCTGCTTTTGCTCTGTCCGCTCAAGCGTCCGCCATAACACATATTCACGCCCGTCCCCCGCCTCGGTGCTGTACTTAAGACGAATCGAATAGTAAACAGACAGCGCCTCGCAAACGGCGGCGGAAAGCGGCGCCGTCAATACGCCAGCCGCCTCAAGCGTCCGTCGCCGCTCAGCCGTGTCCGCCGCCGGGACGCGCGCAAAACAGGCCAACCATTTTAAGGCATTGGTGAGCTGCACGTAGCCGCTTTGTTTCATATGAACGGCCCCGCTGTGCGGCCCCCATCGCTCCGTTTGCACGTTGCCCAGCCAACCGAGCGGAACCGGAGGAAATTGAACGTGCTCCCCCATGCGCGCCAACAGCGGCGGCCGTTTGGCCACCGCCGAAAACAGCATCCTCCTGCCCTCCTCAGCCAATTCCGTCTCGCCATAAAGCGGACGCATATCCATCGCGATCAACAAAAAGCGAATGTCGTTCGGCCACCCGCTGTCTAAATAGGAAGAAAGTTGTTGCTCCCAACCGCGGACCGACTGCGCCCACCGCTTGTTCGTCGCCATCACGTAACCGGAGCAGTAGGGATACCCAGCCTCATGCAACATGTCCACCCCAACCGCCGCCATATGGCGGATGAATTCATAACAAGCCGCCTCCTCTTCCTCAGGACAGTCGAATAAAATGCCGTGGTCCTGGTCCGTCCAAATCGTCGGCTCCCGTCGGCCGATGCTTCCCATCACATACCAGCACCACGCCGGGGGACGAATGCCGACCGACCGTTTCATCGTCTCCCGCTCCGCAAGGAAAAACGCGCGGCGAAGGATGGCTTCATGCACGCAAACGACGTCGCCTGCAAGCTGCTTCATTTGTTCAGATGCTAGACAGCGCCGCAGTTCGCGCGCCAGTTCATCATGACAAAAACGAAGTTCGGCGGCCGACTCGGCTTGGTTGAGCCGCTCGACCACCTTTGCCGCCAACGATTCCATCACCTTTCCCCTCCTGGCTACTGCTGGGCGAGGGTCTTGGGCTGATACGCCGGATCGAGCTGTTCCGGATAGCCATAAGAACCGTGCTCGCTAATATCAAGACCTGAAATTTCTTGTTCCGCCGTGACACGCAGCCCGATCGTTTTCTTCAGGGCATATAAGATGACAAACGAAACAGCAGCGACATACACCGCAGCGCCGAGCACCCCGACCGTTTGCACAATCAGCTGATCAAATCCGCCGCCGTAAAACAGTCCAGCCTTCCCGATGCCCGTGATCTCGACTAAACGCGGCGAGGCGAAAAACCCGGTTGAAATCGTGCCAATAATGCCAGCGACACCATGGACGGAAAAAGCATAAATCGGATCGTCAATCCCTTTGCGTTCAAAGTAGATGGATGTCCAGAACGTAAACGACCCTGCCACTGCACCGATCACAACCGCCGCCCACGGTTCGACGAACGCGCACGCGGCGGTAATGGCAACCAAAGCCGCGAGCACGCCGTTGACCATCGCTGGAATGTCCGCTTTGCCGACCAAAATTTTCGCCGTCACAATCGCGGCGATCGCTCCCGCCGCGGCGGCCAAATTCGTCGTCAGCGCGACATAGCCGAAAAATCCGTCGCCAACCGCCATCGTGCTGCCAGCGTTAAAGCCGAACCAGCCGATCCATAAAATCAATCCGCCAATGACCGTATATACTTGGTTATGCCCAGGAATGACGTTTGGAGTCTTATCTTTATTGAACTTGCCGATGCGCGGCCCAAGCAAAATTGTAGCCACGAGCGCCGCAATCGCTCCTTGCAAGTGAACAACGGTCGAACCGGCGAAATCTTGCATTCCCATTTTTCCAAGCCAGCCGCCGCCCCACACCCAATGGCCGATCACCGGGTAAATGGCGATCGTAAAAATCGTGCCAAAAAGAAAATAAACAGACAGTTTCGCCCGCTCAGCGAAGCCGCCCCAAGCGATGGCCAGCGACACGCCGGCAAAGCCGAGCTGGAATAAAAATTTGAGCTCGAGCGGCACATTCGCCCACGACAACGAGTCAAACGTTCCTTTTCCTTCTTTTAAAAACCATCCTTCCGTCCCGATGAAGCTATTCCCAGCCCCAAACGTAATCGCAAAGCCGAACGCCCAAAACGCCAATGAGGCGATGGCAAAGCTTAAAATTTGTTTGCCAGCCACATGCCCGGAGTTTTTCATGCGCGTTGATCCAGCCTCAAGCAAAGCAAACCCTGCCTGCATACCGATGACGAGCACCGCCGAAAGCATGACCCAGAGGGCATCCAGCCCAAGCGTCAACGTTTTTTCATCCATTTACGCATCCCCCTTTTTGTTATTTATCATTCCTTTTATATGTCATAATATATAACACAAATACACCAAAAGCAATGTCTGTTTTTGGTTGTAATCGGTTTCATTCACAAAAAACTTGTTAAATTTCCTGACAAAAAGAGAATGCCCTTCATCACGAAGGGCATTCCTCACAGTGTTACGCCACGCGAATCGGCTTGCCAAACGGCACGCGCGGCATATAATCGTCCGGCACAAGCCAAAACACTTCATAGTCGACTTCGAGTTCTTCATAAAAATAGCCGGTTACATCGGTGATGTAAAACAACGTATCGATTTTTTGCGCAGCGGCCCATTCCAGCACTTCGGTGTACGACGATTTCCCGTGCTTGAAATATTGAATCGTCGCCACGCCAACCGGAGATACATCGCGAATTTTAAAATCCGCTTGGACGAGCAGCGTGTCCGGGCGCAGCTTTTCAAACAGCTTCACAATGTTTTGAATGAGCATTGGCCGCTCCGGACGGTTTGATGTGTCGATCGCCAACGCGATGGAATGGTCTTTCCGCTCTTTGAGCAACGCCAATAAAGCCCGCTGCCATCTCACGATGATCATCCCCCTTATATCGGTGAATCGCCGTGCGCACTACTAGTATAGACGACGATGGGGGAAAGTACGAACTGTTTTTCTTTCCTTTTTCCCCTCCCGTTTCACAAACATCAACCAAAACGCCAAGGAACAGCTCCTTGACGTTTCTTACTCCCGCGGAGAAAGGGGGATGTCTGAGCCATTTTTGTGTTCGATCGTGGCCTCGATGGTTCCCTCCGCGTACATATCGCTCACTTGTTCATGTGTTTCAGCCAATGCTGAACCAAGAAACGAAGCTGCCTCATCATTCGACGGGACATACTGCTGTAAAGCCATCTCAAGCGATTGTTTGTTTTCCGCCATCTGTATTCCTCCTTGTTCATGCCGTTCATTATATTAATGTAGAACAGGGGGGGAAATAAAAAGAGGAAGTTTATGGATCATGTATGTATACATCAAGACAAACGCGGCAAACTAACGATAAACAAATGGAAAGAGAGGATGATGGCTAATGAGACAGCCAAAGCAAAACAACAGCCCTGAACAACAAGAAAAAAAACAACAACCGGACAAAGACAGGGAAAAACAGCCGGGATACGGCGATAAAAAATTGGAAGGACCAAACCATCCAGCAGAATAAAGGCGGCGAATCCCAATGAGACATTTGCTTGCGTTAGTGCTGAAATATTTGCTGACCACCACGGTGATGTTTGCCATTTTACCGCTGTTTTTGCGCATTTCATCGGCAGAGATTTTATGGTTTAGCCTTTGGCTGACGCTTGTCGCCTATGCGCTCGGCGACTTGTACGTTCTGCGGCGCCTTGGCAACGTCTCAGCGACGATCGCCGATTTTGGGCTTGTGTTTGTAGCGGTATGGATCGGCATCGGCGCGTTTTATGACATCGCCGGCGCCGCCATATTAAGCGCGGCGTTTTTTTCCGCCCTGCTTGCGGCGATGGGGGAATTGCTGTTTCACGCCTATGTGCTGCGATTTGTCACTGTCGAGCACGGTGAAAAAGACGCTCCGCTCATCGGCCGCCAATGGCAAACGGAGGCGGCGGAAGAGTTTGACGTCCGCGCCGCCCGTCCGGATGACAAAGATCGTGAACGAGCGGAACAAGAAAATGATCGGTACGGTCAAGAGCCTCCTCATCCCCCTATTCTATAAAGAAAATGGAGGCTGCACAGCCGGGATGCCGGCCGCTTCAGTTGACAGTCCGTCCTCCTCCCGTTCAAAACCAAACGGATGGCAAGTGAAAAAAACGGGTGTCTTCTCGTTCGCTAGACACCCGTTTCGCATGAGGCTCTTTGATTTTCTGGCGCTTTCTTCTACAGCCATGGACGGATCCATCGACCGCTTGGCCGCAAGCCGAAACAGGGCAATCTCCTATCCGCCCTTATTGCTCCGGTCGTTTCAGCGCAAGCAGCGTCTGTTTCAATTCCGCTTCCATCGCCGCCAGCTCGCGTTCGGCCTGCTGCCGTTTTAAGCGGCCTTCCGCTTGGATTTTCAACGTTTCTTCGAGCGTAGCGATCAAATTTTCTTGTGTTCGCTTCAACGTTTCGATATCAACCAAGCCACGCTCGTTTTCCTTGGCGATTTCGATGCTGTTTGTTTTTAACATCTCCGAATTGCGCAATAACAGCTCATTCGTCGTTTCGGCGACCTGCTTTTGCGCCGCAGCCGCCCTTTGCTGCCGAAACAGCGTCAAGGCAATCACGACTTGATTTTTCCAAAGGGGGATGGCATGCAAAATCGACGATTGAATCCGCTCGACAAGCGTTTCGTTCATATGCTGAATCATGCGGATTTGCGGTGCCGTTTGAATCGTCACTTGCCGGCTGAGCTTTAGGTCATGCACCCGCTTCTCAAGCCGATCGGCAAACTGCCGCAAATCTTGCACCTCTTGCCATGCCATTTGGTCGCCGGAGCGCTCCGCTTCCGCTTGCTTTTCTGGAATCGTCTTCGTCCGCAGCTCTTCGAGTTTGTATTCCGCTGCCGCAATATAAATATTGAGCGCTTCAAAATAGTCTTTGTTTTTTTCATAGAGCGTCTCAAGCATCATGATGTCGCGAAGCAACAAATGCCGGTGCTTCTCAAGCCGATCAGCGATTTTGTCAATTTCAACGCCGATTTTTTGGTATTTCGCCACCATCTCTTGCAGCGGCTTGGCCACTGCGCCGAACAAGCGGGACAGCCACCCTTTTTTCGCCGGCATTAGGTCATCGGGGTTGACCTCCTTAATTTTGGCCATCAGTTCGCTGATCACTTCGCCGACCGGCCCAGCGTCTTTCGTTTGCACATGATGCAAAATCGCATGAGAAAACTTCGACAGCTCGGCTTGCGCCGCCACACCGTATTGCAAGACGGCCTGATGGTTGGCCGGGTCGATTTGTTTGGCGAGCGCAAGCGCTTTTTCCCGATGCTCAGGCTTCAACGCATCAAGCGCGCGCGCCGGCTTTTCTTCCTCCTTGAGCCGCGGTTCGGCCGGCGAAGAAAACGGCTTTGCAAGCAGCTCATCAAGGGAACTTGTCCGTTCCAGCCCTTGCAGCCAATCCGTCGGTTCCATCCCGTGATTCCGTTCGTCCATCGTCATTCTCCTTTCTTTGACAGCGGCAGACGAAGCCCATCCGATTGTCGGAGCGATCGCTCGAGCCATTTCGCTTCCGTTTGCAGCGACCAGATGTCGTTCGATAACACCTCAAGCAACTGCCGTTCAGCCGCTGAAGTCAGCTCGTCAAGCACTCTTTCCGTCTCCTGCAACACTTTTGCCATATCGGCGCTTTGCACCGGCTGTTGCGCCAAATAAACGTATTTCTCCACCATCTCCACCGCCGTCGGCCATTCGTTTAAGAAAAATGGCTGGGCGAGGCGCAGTTGATGTGGTTGTTGCTCGATGGCGCGAATGATTCGATCGACG
>NZ_BCPV01000023.1 GCF_001544135.1 Geobacillus zalihae NBRC 101842
AGGATATATTCAAAAAATTTACGGCCAGCCGATGGTGGTGCACCGCATCCCGATTTGGCGGGACGGCAAGGTGATCGGGGCGATCGGGATGCTTATTTTCCAAGGGGTATCGGAAGTATATGAAATTTTCCGGCGCCTGCAGGAGCTGTCGCGTGAGGCAAGCCGGAAGGAGAAGAAAGAAGCGAAACCACAGGAGACGGCCGACTCCGCCCCGAAAGGAATCGAGCGGATCATTGGCCGCAACCCGGCGATCGCAGCGGTGAAGCAGATGATCCGCCGGGCGGCGCGCGTGCCGTCGACGGTGCTGATTACCGGTGAAAGCGGGACAGGGAAAGAAGTGGTGGCGCGGGCGATCCACGAAGCGGGGCCGCATGCGGACGGACCGTTTGTCAGCGTGAATTGCGCCGCCATCCCGGAGTCGTTGTTGGAAGCGGAGCTGTTCGGCTATGAGGACGGGGCGTTCACCGGAGCGAAAAAAGGGGGCAAGCCCGGCAAGTTTCAACTCGCCCATCGGGGGACGCTGTTTTTGGATGAAATCGGCGATATGCCGCTGGCCATGCAGGCGAAAATTTTGCGCGTCTTGGAAGAGAAAAAGGTGGAAAAAGTCGGCGGGCTATACGAAACCGAGGTGGACGTGCGCATTATTGCCGCGACGAACAAGCCGCTCGAGGAGATGGTGCGGAATGGAACGTTCCGGGAAGATTTGTTTTACCGCTTGAACATCATTCGCATTCATCTCCCACCGCTGCGCGAGCGGAAAACGGATATTCCGGCGCTGCTCGCCCACCATATGGAACGGATGTGCCGGCAGTTTGGCGTCGCGTTGAAGTCGTTTACCAAAGAGGCCATGGAAGTGCTTGTCGACTATTCCTGGCCGGGAAACATCCGCGAGCTGGTCAACGTCGTCGAATGGCTGATCAGCATGGTTGAAGGAGATGTGATCGAACGCGAACACTTGCCAGCGTATTTGTCGACCGTTCAACCGGCCGTCTCCGCTTTGCCAGATCAGGGTGTGAGAATAGCGGACCTATGGAAAGAAATGGTTTACCAATCCGAGCGGGAACGAATCGCTGCGGCGCTGGTGGCGGCGGGCGGCAATAAGGCGGAAGCGGCAAGGAGGCTCGGCATTCACCGCTCGACGTTATATGAAAAACTGAAAAAATACGGATTATAGACACAACGGCGGAACAGCCGTCGTTTTTGTTGTGATGTCGGATTAGTGTCTGGTTATTGTTTGATAGATGTCTTGTTTGTGTCGGTGATGGCGCTTTTGTTTTGAATCGACTTCCTTGTTGCGGTGCGCTTTGTATGTTGGTACGAAACTTGCTTTCTAAAAGAGGTGAAACCGTTATCAAAATCAGGAGGGGACGCGATGTACGAATTGTTGGTGCCCAGCCGGGTTGTGTATGGGCGCAATACGTTCGCCGAAGTCGGCCCACAGGCAAAAGCGCTCGGAACGAAAGCGCTCATCGTCAGCGACCCGGTGATGGAGAACATCGGGGTGGTTGCCCGCTGTGAGCAATATTTGCAAGAAGCAGGGCTGCCGTTTGTGAAGTATACAGGAGTCGACAGCGAGCCGACGGATGTGCATGTGAAAGAGGCGCTTGACGTCTGCCGGAGCGAGCGGTGCGATGTCGTCATCGCCATCGGCGGCGGTAGCAGCATTGACGCCGCCAAGGCGGTCGCCGTCATGATGACAAATGAAGGGGAGATCAGCGACTATATCGGCAATCAAAAGCGGTTTGCCGAAAAACCGCTGCCGCTCATTGCCATTCCGACAACGGCCGGAACGGGTTCGGAAGTGACGAAAGTAACGGTCATTATCAATACGAAGACGGACGTCAAAATGATGATTTCCCAACCGGAGCTGCTTCCAGCCGTGGCGATCGTCGACCCGTTGCTCACGGTTTCGTGCCCGCCGTCCGTCACCGCGGCCACGGGCATCGACGCCCTCTGCCATGCGATCGAGGCGTACATTTCCCGACGCGCCCACCCGGTGACCGATGCGCTGGCGCTCTCTGCCATCGAAGCGATCGTCGGTCATTTGCGCCGGGCGTATGAAAACGGTCAAGACATCGAAGCGCGGGAAAAAATGGCGATCGCCGCCATGAAAGCGGGCATGGCGTTTTCCAACGCCTCGGTGACGCTTGTGCACGGCATGTCGCGGCCGATCGGCGCGCTTTTCCACGTGCCGCACGGCGTATCGAACGCGATGTTGCTGCCGGGGGTGCTGGAGTTTACAAAAGACAGCGCCATCGAACGATTGGCGGTGATCGCCCGAATCATCAAGCCGCCGCTCAAAGACGTTTCCGATACGGAAGCAGCTGAGGCGCTTGTTGAAGAAGTGAAACAGCTTTGCCGCGATTTGCGCATTCCGAATATGAAAACGTGGGGCATCGACAAAGCGGCGTTTGACAAAGCGGTTGATAAAATGGCGGCCGATGCGCTCGCGAGCGGCAGTCCAAGCAACAATCCGAAAGTGCCGACCCATGAGGAAATCGTCGCCTTGTACCATTATTGTTATGACTATCAGTACGACACCAAAACCGTAAGTTCGTAAATGAGTCCGACGGCTGGGATGGCGATTGCAGGACGCATGACAGCGACCAGCAGCAAACGGACAGCAAAGAACGCCGCTTTTTGGAAGCGTTCAGCCCGCCGGCCGTTTCCGCGAAAGGAAGCGCTCGTCGATCATCCATAGCTCTTGTGTGCGTTCATGAACCAATCTTTTGAAAGATCGACTAGAAAGGTGGTTTCATCCATGAGTTCCGTGACCGAAACGAAAACATTGAAAAATTTTATCGGCGGCCAATGGGTCGCGTCAACATCCGGAAAAGAAGAAATCGTGCCGAACCCGGCGACAGGAGAAGTGCTGGCGAAAGTGCCGCTCTCTTCGCGCGATGAGCTTGATGCGGCGGTGGCGGCTGCGAAAGAAGCGTTCCGCGAATGGCGCAAAGTGCCCGTTCCGCGCCGCGCCCGCATTTTGTTCCGCT
Source organism: Geobacillus zalihae NBRC 101842 (assembly GCF_001544135.1). Taxonomy (GTDB): domain Bacteria; phylum Bacillota; class Bacilli; order Bacillales; family Anoxybacillaceae; genus Geobacillus; species Geobacillus zalihae. The sequence goes on from NZ_BCPV01000023.1 coordinate 2,994, forward strand.
ACCAGCAGCTCCTTGTCGAGCATTGGGAGGAACTTGCCAGACTTGTGACGCTTGAAAACGGCAAAGTGTATGAGGATGCATACGGTGAAGTGCAGCGCGGCATTGAGTGCGTCGAATTTGCGGCGGGAATTCCGACGCTTATGATGGGCCAACAGCTGCCGGATATCGCGACCGGCATCGAATCGGGCATGTACCGTTACCCGCTTGGCGTTGTTGCCGGCATTACGCCGTTTAACTTCCCGATGATGGTGCCGTGCTGGATGTTCCCGCTTGCCATCGCTTGCGGCAACACGTTTGTGTTGAAGCCGTCCGAGCGGACGCCGATGCTCGCCAACCGTTTGGCAGAGCTGTTCACCGAAGCCGGCCTGCCGGCGGGGGTGCTCAATATCGTCCACGGAGCGCATGAAGTCGTGAACGGCATTTTAGAGCACAAAGATATTAAAGCCGTCTCGTTCGTCGGCTCACAGCCGGTCGCCGAATATGTGTACAAAACGGCCGCCGCCCACGGCAAGCGCGTACAGGCGCTGGCTGGCGCGAAAAACCATTCGATCGTCATGCCGGACGCCGACCTTGATATGGCGGTGACGAACATCATCAACGCCGCGTTCGGTTCGGCGGGCGAGCGGTGCATGGCGTGTTCGGTCGTCGTTGCTGTCGGCGATATCGCTGATGAGTTAGTGAAACGGCTCAAAGAAGCCGCCGATCGCATCCAAATCGGCAACGGGCTCGACCAAGGCGTCTTTTTAGGCCCGGTCATCCGCGAGTCGCACAAAGAACGGACGATCAAATACATCGAAATCGGCGAAAAAGAAGGGGCGCTCCTTGTCCGCGATGGCCGCCGCGACTCGGCGACGAGCGGAAAAGGGTATTTCATCGGCCCGACGATTTTCGACCATGTCAAACCGGGCATGACGATTTGGACGGACGAAATTTTTGCCCCGGTTCTGTCGGTCGTCCGCGCCCGCGATTTGGACGAAGCGATTGAGATCGCCAACCGGTCGGAATTCGCCAACGGCGCCTGCATCTACACGGACAGCGCCAAAGCGATCCGCCAGTTCCGTGAAGAAATCGACGCTGGCATGCTCGGTATCAACGTCGCCGTCCCAGCGCCGATGGCGTTTTTCCCGTTCTCAGGCTACAAAAACTCGTTCTATGGCGACCTCCACGCCAACGGCCGCGACGGCGTCGAGTTTTATACGAGAAAGAAAATGGTGACGGCGAGATATGAATAGGAAAACAATGAAGCAGCCCGCTTGGATTCGGGCTGCTTTTTTATCGCCCTGAATTGGCAGGAAAATCCTTAGGGGAATTTATCGATGTATTGCGTTCGAAGGCGATTCCTTGGATGGAATATACGGAGGAACACATCAAAGATGATTGGGACACGGTGCAACAATTGAGCAATGAAAATAGGGATCGCAATGAGTAGGGTTACGGTCAACTCTACACCGATTATAGGTCTGTCGATCGTTGGTCAATTGACTCTTTTGTCTGACCTATTTGATGAAGTATATGTTCCGGAAGCTGTCTATCAAGAAATTGTTCATCACCATGCCCCACGCCATTATGGAAAAGAAGAGCTCAAACGATTGGTCAACGAGGGGGTGTTTCGACTATACCATGTAAAAAATCGCGGCCTTGTTGAAAGTTTGTATGGAAAATTCCATGCCGGGGAGTTAGAAGTTATTATTGGAGCGAAAGAACTTGGTGCTCAAGCCGTTGTGATGGATGAGCATGCTGCTAGACCATTGTCGAAACAATTCTTTTTAACATCTTTCCGAAAGAAGTCTCCCACTTTGAAACGAAGTGAAAGTGGGAGATGAATGTCGGTTGGCGTCAGCCAACGAATAGGATAGAATATGGCTAGAACGGACACCTTCGGAACGAAGGGAAGCGTAAAGGGTTCTTGTGTGTGGCTTACCGTTCAGCGAACACACACAAGTCGCTTGAAGCCCCCATCTCTAAGCGAAGCGTAGGTGGTGGGTAGTTCACGGCCTATCGGTACAATTGGAGTTTTGATTCTAGGGAAGAAAAACAGGAAAATAGCGGAAGTCAAGCCGCTGTTAGACACTCTGCTTGACAATGGATTTTATCTCTCCCAACGTCTCTATCGAGAGGCGTTGTCGTTGGCAGAAGAAACGCCGTAACCCCGCCCGCCGCGCGGGGTTTTCTTTTTTAACCCCTGTCAACAACCCCCTTGACAAAATCGCGTTTACTTCTCATTGAAGGCCGGTTGTAAGCGTTTTAAGATAAAGATACAGTCAAGCAAAAGGAGGAGCGACGTTATGACGCATACAACCGGAAATGAAACAGGATTCCGTGTGAAGATTCAGCGGTTTGGCAGTTATTTGAGCGGCATGATTATGCCGAATATCGGCGCGTTTATCGCCTGGGGGCTGATTACCGCCCTATTTATCCCGACGGGCTGGCTGCCGAACGAGACGTTTGCGAAGCTCGTCGGTCCGATGATTACGTATTTGCTGCCGCTGTTGATTGGCTATACGGGCGGCAAAATGGTGTACGACGTCCGCGGCGGTGTCGTCGGGGCGACGGCGACGATGGGCGTGGTCGTCGGTTCGGACATCCCGATGTTTTTAGGTGCGATGATCATGGGGCCGCTTGGCGGTTATGTGATCAAAAAAGTGGATGGATTGTTCCAAGGGAAAGTCAAGCAAGGATTCGAGATGCTTGTCAACAACTTTTCGGCCGGGATCGTCGGCGGCGTGTTGACGCTCCTTGCCTTTAAAGGAGTCGGCCCGGTCATCTCGCTCATCAGCAAAACATTAGCAGCGGGAGTGGAAAAAATCATTGACTGGCATTTGTTGCCGCTGGCGAACTTGTTCATCGAGCCAGGGAAAGTGCTGTTCTTGAACAATGCGATCAACCACGGCATTTTAAGCCCGCTTGGCGTCGAGCAGGCGGCGAAAACGGGAAAATCGATCTTGTTCCTGCTCGAGACGAACCCAGGTCCAGGACTTGGCATTTTGCTCGCGTATTGGCTGTTTGGCAAGGGGATGGCGAAACAGTCGGCACCAGGGGCTGTGATTATCCACTTCTTAGGCGGGATTCATGAAATTTACTTCCCATACATTCTCATGCGTCCGGTCTTGATTTTAGCGGCGATGGCGGGCGGCGTGAGCGGGGTGTTCACGTTTACCATCCTCAACGCCGGGCTTGTGGCCGTGCCGTCGCCGGGAAGCATTTTCGCCTTGCTGGCGATGACGCCAAAAGGGAATTACTTTGGCGTGCTAGCCGGCGTGTTCGTCGCCGCTGCGGTATCGTTCCTCGTCGCGTCGGTGTTCTTGAAATCGGCGAAACAAAACGAAGAGGAAGAAGACTTGGCCAAGGCGGCAGAAAAAATGCAACAGTTAAAGGGGAAACAAAGCCAAGTGGCGGCCGCGTTGCAGCAACAAGAGGAAGTGGCAGCGGCGGTGGCGGAACAGGCCGTCCCTGCACGGGTCAAAAGAATTGTCTTTGCGTGTGACGCCGGAATGGGCTCGAGCGCGATGGGAGCATCGATTTTGCGCAACAAAGTACAAAAGGCCGGGCTCGATATCGAAGTGACGAATACAGCGATCAACCAGCTTCCGGCCGACGCCGACATCGTCGTTACCCACCAAAACTTAACCGACCGGGCGAAAGCAAAATTGCCGAACGCCTACCACGTATCGGTTGAAAACTTCTTAAACAGCCCGAAATACGATGAGTTGATTGAACAATTGAAAAAGAATGCGTAAATCGGCATGAAGCGCAGGGGAATGGCGTTCCCCCTGCGTTTTGTTTTGCGGAATCCGGCTGTTTCGGTGGGGCAGCCAGCGGGTTTCGTTTGGTGCCGAAACAGGAACTGTGAATGTGAAATTAAAATCTGTCAACAATAACAATGACGAAAACGAAACATCTATTCATTGTCAAACAAAGAAAAAAGCCCTTACAATAAGAGATGAAGAACCGATTGGCCAATTTAAACCTGTCAACAATACGATCGAAGATGGGAGGTGAACGGCGATGTACGTATCGGCAAGGGAGCGGAAGCTGCTTGAGCGTTTGTTGGCAAGCGACCGTGATTTGACCGTCGGCGAACTGGCCGAGGAGCTGAATGTCAGCGCCCGTACGGTTCACCGCGATTTGCAAGGGCTCGAATCGGTGTTGCGTCGTTACGGGCTGGAGTTGGTGAAAAAGGCAGGAGTCGGCGTTCGGCTCATCGGAAGGGAAGAAAACAAACAGGCGCTGGCCGCAGAGCTGTTTCGCCTTTCTCATCATGAATACACCCCCGAAGAGCGGCAACTCATGATTTTAATTGCGCTGTTGGAAGCGGCCGAGCCGGTGAAACTTGTCTCCTTGGCAAATGACTTGAATGTGACGGTGGCGACCGTCAGCTTTGATTTGGACAAATTGGAACAAACAATCGAGACGTATGGACTTTCGCTCATCCGCAAGCGTGGATACGGGGTGGAACTGGCCGGTTCAGAATCGGCGAAACGGCGCTTGATGAGCGATTTGTTGTTCCGCCATGTGAATGAACACGAATTTTTGGCGCTCATGAAAGAGACGATCCAAAGGCGCGCTGACGAACCGCTTGATACGATGGCGGAAAAACTGCTCGGGTTCATCGACCGGAAAAAGCTTGCCATCATTGAGCAGCAAATCGAGCAAGTGAAAGAAACGCTCCCGTTTCCGATGGCCGATAGCTCGTACATCGCCTTTGTCGTCCATTTGGCTCTAGCGATCGAGCGCATCAAGCGGGGAGAAGCGATCCACTTCGATCCGCGGGATTTGCAGACGCTTCAAGCGACGAACGAATACGAAATCGCTCGCGTGCTCGCCGAATCGTTGGAAAAAGTCTTTGGCGTTGCCATCCCCAGCGAGGAGATCGGCTATATGACGATGCACTTGATGGGAGCGAAATGGCGCAGCCGCCAAGGGACGATGATGGAGGAGGCAAGTTTGGCGGTTGGCATGAAAGCGCAGCAACTCATCCGCTTTGTCAGCCGCGAACTTGGCGTCGATTTGTCCGCCGACCGCACGCTGTATGAAGATTTGGTCGTCCACTTGAAGCCAGCCCTGTACCGCTTGGAGCACGGGATGGGGGTATCCAATCCGCTGCTTGAGCAAATTAAGCGGGACTATGCGGAGCTGTTCGCCATTGTCGCAGAAGGGGCAAAGCAACTGTTTGGCAACGTCCCGATGCCTGAGGAGGAGATCGGCTATTTAGTGCTCCATTTTGCCGCCGCGCTCATGCGGGAGAAAAAAGGCTGGCGGGTGCTCGTCATTTGTTCGAGCGGGCTTGGGACGGCGAAAATTTTAGCGACGAGGCTGAAAAAAGAGATTCCGGACATTGTTTCGCTGGAACAAGCGTCCGTGTTTGAATGGAAAGAGAAAGATGCAAGCGCGTATGACCTTGTCGTCTCGACCGTGCCGCTGGCCGATGAAGGCGGCCCATATTTCACCGTCAGCCCGATGTTGACGGAAGAGGAAGCGCGGGCGATTCGTGAATTTTTAGAGCGAAAATCGGCCGCTGAAAAGCGGATGAGGAAAGAGTCAATCGCACAGAGAAACAGGCCAGCGCTCGAGGCGATGAAGGCGGTTCGGCGCATCAGCGAGACGGTCGTCCACCTGTTGGACGGTTTTTCCCTCGAGGTGGTCAAGAGGCGCTCTGTTCATGAACTATTGACGGACGCGTGCCGCCGCCTCGAACGAAGCGGCGTCATCGTCGATGCCGATGTCGTCATCGAGGAGCTGCGGCGCCGCGAGTCGCTTGGCGGGCTTGGCGTCCCTGGCACGACGCTGGCGCTTTACCACGCTCGAAGCTTCGCTGTCCTTCGTCCATCTCTGACGATGTACCGACTTGATGCGCCGCAAACGGTGCCCGGCATGGACGGGGAGCCGATGGAGATCAACACGGTTGTGTTGCTTCTCGGCCCTGCTGATGCGGATGAAGAGATGCTTTCAGTATTAAGCCATGTGAGCACGTTGCTCGTAAAGGACGAGCAAAGCGCGGCCACGTTGGCTTATGGCGGCGAAGACGAAGTGTATTCGCTTATTAGCGGTCATTTGGAACAATTTTTCGATGATTATTGGATATCGATGAAGGAGTGAAATAGATGTTGACCCATTCGATTTTAAACAAAGAAAACATTGTGCTCAATGCACAACCAAAAACGAAAGAAGAGGCGATCCGTCTCGCCGGCGAGGTGTTGGTTAAGCAAGGATATGTCGCCCCGGCATATGTTGATGCGATGCTTGAACGGGAAGAACTGACATCAACGTATATCGGCAACAACGTCGCCATTCCGCACGGAACGGAAGCGGCAAAAGCGCTCGTGAAACAGTCCGGCATTTCGATCGTGCAAGTTCCAGGCGGCGTCGATTTTGGCGGCGGCAACATGGCCACGATCGTGATCGGCATTGCCGGTAAAGACGGCGAACATTTGGACATTCTCTCCCAACTCGCGCTTGTGTGTGCGGAAGCGGATCATGTAGAAGCAATGGCGAACGCCAAAACAGAAGAAGAAATTCTTGCGCTGCTCAATGAGGTGAACGGCTGATGCGGGCCGTCCACTTTGGCGCCGGCAACATCGGCCGCGGCTTTATCGGCAGTCTGCTGGCGGCGTCGGGATATGACGTCGTGTTCGTTGATGTCAATGGACAAATCGTCCGTTTGCTGAAAGAGCGGGGGGAGTATCGCGTCATTGTCGCCGGCGAGCAGCGAGAAGAACAATGGGTGCGCGGCGTCTCGGCGTTGAACAGCCAAACAGAGCGGGAGCAAGTCATCGCGGCGATCGCCGCCGCTGATTTGGTCACGACCGCCGTCGGCCCGCACATTTTGCCGGCCATCGCCCCGGTCATCGCCGCCGGGCTCAAGCAGCGGCTGGCCGCCCGGCAAGCTCCGCTTCATGTCATTGCGTGCGAAAATATGATCGGCGGCACGGAGACGTTGAAGCAGCACGTGTTTGCCCATCTTTCCGAAGCCGAACAACAGCTGGCGGGCGAGTCGGTCGGCTTTCTCAACTGCGCGGTTGACCGCATCGTGCCAAACCAAACGAACGATGATCCGCTGGCGGTGACGGTCGAGCCGTTTTTCGAATGGGCGATTGAAACGCGCAACGTCATCGGCGCGGTTCCGCCGATTCAAGGAGCGCATTTTGTCGCTGACTTAGGGCCGTATATTGAACGAAAGTTATTTACTGTCAACACCGGCCATGCCCTTGCCGCCTACTTAGGCTACCTCAAGCAATACGAAACCGTGCAAGACGCGATGAAAGACAGCGCCATTCGGGCGGATGTCGAACAGGCGCTCAGCGAATCCGGAGCGGTGTTGGTGAAAAAGCACGGTTGGAAGGCAGATGAGCACCGCGCGTATATCGACACGACGATCGGGCGATTCATGAACCCGGCGCTGTCCGACGACATCATCCGTGTCGCCCGCTCGCCGATCCGCAAACTTGGGCCGAACGACCGCCTCGTCGCGCCAGCCGTGCAATATTGCGCTTTATTCGGCAACGTCCCGCACGGCTTGGCTAAAGGAATCGCCGCCCTCCTGCGGTTCGATGACGACCGCGACGTGGAAGCCGCCGCCCTTCAACAAACAATCGCCCAACATGGAATCGAAGGCGCGCTTCGGCAATACGCGGGGCTTGAAAGTGGGCACCCGCTCGTGGCGGCGGTGAGGGAAGAGTACGGGAGAATGGAGAAAAACAAAAGCTGACCGCCTTTCAAATGTCGTCGACCTCCAATCGTGCAAAAATCCCGGGGGATCGACGACAATGTTTTTTTGCGTCAAAATCCTACAACCAACACGGCTCAGCAGTATTGACAGAATTTTTGAAACGTGATATTCTGAAAACAGCTCAGAGAGAAAAAGCTTGATTTGATGCGTATGGTTTGGGGTTTTTATCGTACCTATGAGGGATTGAAACATCACCACCTCCGTTTCTTCCAACATCACTGTGAAAGTTTTTATCGTACCTATGAGGGATTGAAACTCATCAAAAATCAAGTGGAGGTGGAGAAGGTGGCAAGAGTTTTTATCGTACCTATGAGGGATTGAAACGTGGGTCGCCTTACCCGCGACCCTGAACTACGGTATTTGGTTTTTATCGTACCTATGAGGGATTGAAACTGAACATTTCTCGCTTTGCGTCTTCGGCCGTCATCGTTTTTATCGTACCTATGAGGGATTGAAACCAAAAAATTAACCGATCTTATTATGATCGGCTTAAGTTTTTATCGTACCTATGAGGGATTGAAACAAAACTGTCATAAGCTCATCAAATACAACAATCAAAGTTTTTATCGTACCTATGAGGGATTGAAACACATCGAGTGTGTGGAACAGCATTAAGAGTTTTGTGTTTTTATCGTACCTATGAGGGATTGAAACAATCAATCGGGCTTTTTGTTTCTTCATCATAGAGCGTTTTTATCGTACCTATGAGGGATTGAAACCAATAAAGAACTTACCTTTCGGTTTTGGATTGCGTTGTAGTTTTTATCGTACCTATGAGGGATTGAAACTTTCTACCCTGCATAAACGTCCGCTCTCCCGATCAATCGTTTTTATCGTACCTATGAGGGATTGAAACTTTCACGCTCCCACTGAGCCAATGCGGCGACAAGGGGTTTTTATCGTACCTATGAGGGATTGAAACCGTCACCTTTGACCGAGCAATGAAGGCGCTCGCGGAAGGGTTTTTATCGTACCTATGAGGGATTGAAACGAGATGTGGCGTAAAGGACAATCCAGAGTTCATACAGTTTTTATCGTACCTATGAGGGATTGAAACAACCCATCTTTAATGAGTCGTTTGGCCAGCGCGATTTGGTTTTTATCGTACCTATGAGGGATTGAAACGTCTGAATTTCTGAATGGTGTACCGCGTCTTCAAATGTTTTTATCGTACCTATGAGGGATTGAAACTTCGGCAAGTAGCCAAAATTGTTGGTCTGGAAATTCAGGTTTTTATCGTACCTATGAGGGATTGAAACAACTGGTATCAATAAAAAGGAGGCCGCATAATTTGTCGGGTTTTTATCGTACCTATGAGGGATTGAAACAGAGGTGGTTAAATGAAATATATCATTGATCGCTTCGAGTTTTTATCGTACCTATGAGGGATTGAAACTTCTATCCGAATGTACGAGCTTTTGAAACGTTGGCAAGTTTTTATCGTACCTATGAGGGATTGAAACATAGCGACAATTTGCGCTTTGAAGCCGTTTGGTGCGGTTTTTATCGTACCTATGAGGGATTGAAACACCGGAAAAGATTTCGTACTGAAACCTGCAATACGGTTTTTATCGTACCTATGAGGGATTGAAACACGCTTGCCAGCTTGTCGGAAGTGTTTACCCAGGACGTTTTTATCGTACCTATGAGGGATTGAAACACCGGCACGGCGAAATTCCTGCCGTGCCGGCACGCTCGTTTTTATCGTACCTATGAGGGATTGAAACTTCGCCTCAGGTTGGTATTTTTCCGTTGCCTTTCTTTGTTTTTATCGTACCTATGAGGGATTGAAACTTGTTTTTCGTCATTCCGTATAGTTTGCCGTCATATTCGTTTTTATCGTACCTATGAGGGATTGAAACACAAAATGATCAATGGTCTAGGCATTAAGGTAAAAGTTTTTATCGTACCTATGAGGGATTGAAACGACGAAGCGAAAACGTGGCTACGGGTGGATTTTAGGTTTTTATCGTACCTATGAGGGATTGAAACCCCGAGAAAGCCTTTTTGTGAGTGGAGTAATAGTTACGTTTTTATCGTACCTATGAGGGATTGAAACATGTGAAGGAATCGGTCCATGAACGCTTTGTCCTGATGTTTTTATCGTACCTATGAGGGATTGAAACTACTCACTCGTACCGTTCCAATCGGACTGTTTCAGGCTTTTATCGTCCCCATCAGTGATTGAAACACTGTGTAGTACGGCACAACTTTTTCTGTCTCCCATGCAGGATTTTCACCCCCTGCTTGCGAATGGATAGAATCGAACACGTTCAAAGAGGGGTGATCGAATGGCCATTGACCATGACCGATTGTTCAAAGAGCTGATTCAAACGTTCTTCGAAGAGTTTCTTCTCCTCTTTTTCCCCGACATGCACGAACACATTGATTTCCGCCATTTGTCCTTCCTGTCCGAAGAACTGTTTACCGATGTCACCGCAGGTGAAAAATACCGCGTCGATCTATTGGTCGAGACGAAACTGAAAGGAGAAGATGGGCTGATCATCGTTCATGTGGAGAATCAAAGCTATGTGCAACCATCGTTTCCAGAGCGCATGTTTGTCTATTTCAGCCGTCTGTTTGAAAAATACCGCACCCGCATCGTTCCGATCGCTGTCTTCAGCTATGAGGCCCTTCGCGAGGAACCGTCCGTGTTCTCAATCGAGTTTCCCTTTGGCGACGTGCTGCAGTTTCGCTTTTTCCCGGTGGAGCTGCGCAAGAAACATTGGCGGGACTACATCCGGCATGACAATCCGATCGCGGCTGCCCTCCTTGGCAAAATGGGGTATACTGAAAGTGAGAAAGTCGAGTTGAAAAAAGAGTGTTTGCGCATGTTGGTGCGATTGGAGCTGGATGAAGCGAGGCAGCGGCTGCTCTTGGGCTTTTTTGAAACATATGTGAAGTTGTCGGAGGAGGAAGAGCAACAACTGCAAAGAGAGGTGAGGGCGATGGAAACGAAAGAAAAAGAGCAAGTGTTGGAGCTGATCATTTCCTATGAGCAAAAGGGAAGGAAACAGGGGATAAAACAAGGAATGAAACAGCTGATCCGCAACATGGCGTGCAAAGGAATGTCGGTGGAAGACATTGCCCGGTTGGTGGATCTTCCAGAGCAAGATGTTCGGGAATTGCTTGAAGAGTAGGGGAATCAAATACAAGTGGCGGCCATCTAACGAGGACAGTTGGCGGTGGCAAAAGAGGTAGATGAAATCACTGATTCGTAAGTGATCGATTGTAAAAAACGAATGATCGTCCTGCCACATGAAAGAGGAGGAACGAACGGCAGAAAGTATGCACTGTATCAACGTTTTATGTACCGTCGGCCTTGAAGGCTGGCGGTCTTTTTTTTGCTTTGAGACTCCAGCGTTCCCCGAGGCGTCTTGGCCATATCAGGTCATGTTGATTATACGTCCATGAACAAAATGCACAAAATTCATTTTATTTTCAAAAACTTCACGTTCACCCTGGGGCATGGTAAGGTTGAGTTTGAAAACGTTATCAAAAACAAGGGGGCAGGGAGAAATGAAGAAAACGAAATGGTGGGGATTGCTCGCTGCAGGGATGATGACACTGGCTTTGGCGGCCTGTGGGGGCAATGAATCGGCGGGGTCGAAATCATCCGGTTCGAACTCTGGCTCATCGGCCTCAAACTATCCGACGAAGCCGATTACGATTGTTGCTCCGTCTGGGGCGGGCGGCGGTTGGGATTTAACGGCCCGCGCCATTACGAAAGTGCTCGATGAGACGGGGCTCGTCAAACAAACGATGACGGTCGAAAACAAACCGGGCGGCGGCGGGGCGGTCTTTATGGCTGTGTACGCCACCCAGGATGTCAAAAACGATTACAAACTGTTTGTCAACTCTCCGCCGATTATTATCAACAACTTGAAAAAAGAAGGGAACAGCCCGTTTGGCTACAAAGACACGACGCCGCTCGCCCAGTTGACGAAAGACTTCGGAGCCATTGTTGTCAAGGCCGATTCCAAGTTTCAAACATTGACCCAATTGCTTGACGCGATTAAGCAAGATCCGAAATCGGTCACTGTGGCTGGAGGATCGGCGCCTGGTTCGATGGATCATTTAGTTGCGATTTTGCCGATCTATAAGTCGGGCATCGATCCGAAATCAGTCAAGTATGTTTCGTACGATGGCGGCGGGGAAGCAATGGCGGCGCTGCTTGGAGGCAATGCCGATGTGATTGCAACGGATGCGTTTTCGGTTGGGGAGTATTTGAAAGCCGGCAAAGTGCGGGTGTTGGCGGTTTCCGCTCCAGAACGCCTCGGCGGAGTGCTGAAAGACGTGCCGACGTTGAAAGAGCTTGGCATTGATGCAGAATTTACGATCTGGCGCGGCGTGTTCGGGCCGAAGGAAATGTCTTCGGAAGCAAAAGCGTTTTGGGAAGAGACATTGAAAAAACTGTCTGAGCATGAAAAATGGAAAGAAGAGCTGCAAAAGCAAGGCTGGGAAGCAGAGTACCGCAATTCCGAAGAGTTTACGAAATTTTTGCAAGAGCAAGAGCAGCAAGTCGGCGACCTGCTGAAGTCGCTTGGGATGCATAAATAACTCGAGGGGGAAGAGCATTCTTCCCCTTTTTCCAAAAGCGGGAGGGAAAGCGATGAACAAAACGGCTGACCGGATCGCGGCGGTGGCGTTTTTGGCTGTGGGCGCTTTGTTTATGGTGGAAAGTTTGCGCATATCGAAAAGCGCCTACGGCAGCGCTGTCGGGCCGAACGTGTTTCCGTTTTTGCTTGGACTTGTGTTGGTTTTATTAAGCATAAAACTGCTGTTTGAGACAAGAAATTATTCAGGCGCAACAGGGGAGAAACTGCCGCGGCAATATAAAAAGTTTCTTGTCATTTTCATCGCCGCCATTTTCTATGCGGCGTTGCTTGAAACGGTTGGATATGTGATCACGACGTTTCTGTTTCTTGTGATCGGCTTTCAAACGATGGAAAAAGGGGCGCTGTGGAAATCGATCGCCATTGCGGCTGGTTTTTCGTTAGGCGTATATGGCCTTTATGTGAAACTGTTGCAAGGAACATTGCCGAGCTGGCCGATTTGGTTCCAATGAAAGGAGGGGCATCATGGACACACTATCGTTTTTGTTTGACGGATTTCAGACGGCGCTTCAGCCGCATAACTTGCTGTTTGCGTTTATCGGGGTGTTGATCGGCACGGCGGTCGGCGTGCTGCCGGGGATCGGGCCGATGAGCGGAGTGGCGCTGCTCATTCCGGTGACGGCGTCGATGACATCGGGTTTGAGTCCCGAGCAGGCGGCTGCCAGTTCGATCATCTTGCTGGCAGGCGTGTATTACGGGGCGATGTACGGCGGGTCGACGACGTCAATTTTGTTAAACACGCCCGGGGAATCATCGTCTGTTGTCACGACGCTGGACGGCTACCAAATGGCGCGGCAGGGGAGAGCCGGAGCGGCGCTGGCGATTGCGGCGATCGGTTCGTTTGTGGCGGGGATTGTGTCGCTCATCGGTCTTGTATTATTAGCGGAGCCGCTGTCCAATGTCGCCTTGAAGTTCGGTCCGGCGGAGTATTTTTCGCTTATGCTGCTGGGGCTTGCTGCGGTGAGCGGCCTTGCCGGCAAATCGATGACGAAAGCGTGGATCATGACGGTGTTCGGCTTGTTGCTTTCCACGATCGGGCTCGACAACGTCTCTGGCGTCGCACGCTTCACGTACAACATTTCCTATTTGTATGGGGGGCTGGAGTTTTTAACCGTAGCGGTCGGGTTGTTTGCGTTGGGGGAAGTATTCAAGTCCATTCTCCACAACGAAATGAACAGCGGGGAAATTGCGAAAATTGGCCGCGTGTTGCCGACGAAAGCGGACTTGAAGGAAAGTGCCGGCCCGATTGCCCGCGGGTCGCTGCTCGGTTTTTTCATCGGGGTGCTGCCGGGAGCCGGAGCGACGTTGGCATCGTTTTTCTCCTATATTCTTGAAAAGAAAGTGAGCAAACATCCGGAAAAGTTCGGGCAAGGGACGATCGCCGGTGTGGCGGCGCCGGAGTCGGCGAACAACGGCGCATCCGGGGGCGCAATGATTCCGCTTTTGACGCTGGGCATTCCTGGTTCAGGGACGACAGCGATCCTCATGGGTGCACTCATTATGTACAACGTCCAGCCAGGTCCACTGTTGTTCGATGAGCATCCAGCTGTCGCCTGGGGATTGATCGCCAGCATGTTTATCGGCAACGTCATGTTGCTCATTCTCAACATGCCGCTCGTCAAAGTGTTCGCGAAAATTATCCAGACGCCGACGAAATATTTGTTGCCACTTATTATTGCCATTTCCGTGTTCGGTGTGTATGCGGTGCAAGTGACGACGTTTGATGTGTTTCTGTTGTTGGCATTTGGCTTGCTCGGCTATTGGCTTGCGGAACACGACTATCCGCTTGCCCCGCTTGTGCTGGGGCTTGTGTTGGGGCCGATGATCGAAAACAATATGCGCCGGGCGTTGACGGCATCAAACGGGGACTATCTCGTTTTCTTTGAAAAGCCGATTTCGCTCGTCTTGTTGGTCATTGCCTTTTTATGGATTGCCGTGCCGTTTGTCATGAAACTAAGAGGAAAATCGGTTGTCATCAACGAAGATATGTAATAATAGAAAGAAAGACGTTCCGCCTAACAGGCGGACTGTCTTTCTTTATTTGCTGTTTGGGGAGCGAGCCCTATGAAGCTTCAAACACGGTTAATGGTCATTATTTGTTCATTGTTGCTGCTGGTGATCGTGGTTTTAACGTTTTTGTTTCAGCATATGTTTGCGACGACGCTCAAACAACAAATTGGCATGCGAGCGCTGAATGTGGCCGAGACGGTCGCGTCGACTCCGCTCGTGCGCGAGGCGTTCCGCGACCCGAATCCGTCAGTGCGCTTGCAGCCGTTTGCTGAATATATTCGCCGAAAGACAGGGGCGGAGTACGTAGTGATTGGCAACCGTAAGGGAATCCGCTACGCTCACCCACTGCCAGATCGGATTGGAAAGCATATGGTAGGGGGCGACAACGGCGAAGTGCTGAAAGGCAAAGCGATTATTTCCGAGGCGGTCGGTTCGCTTGGTCCGGCGATCCGGGGAAAAGCGCCGGTTTTGGATGAAAACGGACATGTGATCGGCATTGTTTCGGTTGGTTTTTTGCTAGAGGATATTCGACAAACGGTGTGGTCATATAGCCTGAAGATTTTTCTCTTCTCTGTTCTTGCCCTTTTGCTCGGAGCGGTGGGGGCCGTGGCGATCGCCAAGGCGGTGAAGAAATCGATTCATGGCCTTGAACCGGAAGAAATCGGTTTGCTCTACCAAGAAAAGCAAGCGATTTTAGAGGCGATTCGCGAAGGAATTGTGGCCATCAATCAAGAGGGAACGATTACAATGGTCAACCGAACGGCACTGAAGCTGCTTGGGTATGAGAACGAACGCGATGTGCTGGGAATGCCGATCTTGCAGCTTATTCCCCACTCGAGGCTGCCTGAAGTCATTCGGACGGGGCAGGCGGAATTTGACGATGAAATGGTGTTAGGTGAAGAAACGGTCATTGCCAATCGCATTCCGATTAAAGATAAAGCGGACCGCGTGATCGGGGCGGTGTCGACGTTTCGCAATAAATCAGAACTGTATCGCCTGACAAAAGAGCTGTCACAGCTGCGAAGTTATGCCGATGCCTTGCGCGCGCAAACGCACGAATTTTCCAACAAGCTGTATTTGATCTCTGGCCTGATTCAACTGGAATCGTATGAGGAAGCGCTTGAACTGATCGCAAAAGAGACCGACTTGCAACAAAACATCGTCCGGTTTGTCATGAAAGAAATTCCAGATCCGATCATCGGCGGTCTGCTGATCGGCAAGTTCAATCGCGCCAACGAGCTGAAAATTGTGTTTGAAATTGATCGGGAAAGCAGTTTCCGTGATGTGCCGTCATGGATGGACCGGGACCATCTGGTAACCATTATTGGGAATGTCGTAGATAACGCCATGGAAGCCGTTCTCCATAACGGAAAGGAAGAGAAACGGGTGGCCGTTTTTTTGACTGACCTTGGCGATGATTTAATTATTGAGGTTGAGGATAACGGATTAGGCATTGACCCAGCTGTAGCGGAACGGATCTACGAGCGCGGCTTTTCAACGAAGGCGGCCGGAGGGCGGGGGTATGGGCTTGATCTAGTGAACCGGGCGTTGACAATGCTCGGGGGGCAAATGACGCATCGATCGGAGCAAGGAGCAGGCACGGTATTTACCATCATGATCCCAAAGCGGCCAGCCCATGTCGGGCGGCAGGACCGCCAAGGCTAGAAGGAGGGAACCGATGTTGCCGATTCGTGTACTGATTATTGAAGACGACCGTCGCATTGCGGAAATCAATCGGCGCTTTGTCGAGAAAGTGAACGGTTATGAAGTGGTCGGCATCGCCACGAACGCTGAAGAGGCAAGGGAATTGACGGAGGTGTTGCGGCCAGACATGTTGTTGCTTGACGTCTATTTTCCCGATATGAACGGCCTTTCGTTTTTGAAATGGGTGCGAGAGCGTTTTTCCGATATCGATATTATTATGATCACCGCAGCACGAGAAGTGGAGGCGCTGAAGCAAGCGCTGCATGGCGGAGTGTTTGATTACATTATCAAGCCGATTATGTTTGACCGTTTTGCGGAAACGTTAAATCGATACAAGGAGTATTATGACAAAATGCAACGGTGGGTGAAAGAGAAAGAGTGGATTGGCCAAGAAGAGGTTGATGCCTTAATGGGAAGAGAAGTGTCCGTTAAGGAACAGCCCATGTTGCCTAAAGGCATTCAGCCATTGACCCTAGAAAAAGTGTTGGCGGTTGTGAGACAGTGCGCAGAAGGCATCACCGCTGAAGAAGTGGGGCGGCAAATCGGAACCAGCCGGACGACGGCCCGCCGTTACTTGGAGTATCTCGTCTCTGTCGGCCAGGTGACGGCCGATATTGCCTATGGATCCGTTGGGCGGCCGGAACGAGTTTACAAGAAGAAAATGTAGATATGGATTTTCAAAAATGAAACATGCATTATATGGATAAAGAAAGAGAGGAGAGCGTCTTGGCTGTTTTTAGCGGCATTTTATTGCAAGTGATGGTTCCGATGTTATTGATTGTCGGCTTGGGGGCAGGGCTTCACCGCTTCTTTCATCTTGACCTCAATACGTTATCCAAATTGAACATGTACGTCCTGCTGCCGGCAGTCGCATTCATCAACGTGTATGACAGTGAGTTGGATGGAAAAGTGTTGGCGGCCATCTTAGAATTTCTCTTGTTGCAAAACAGCGGACTGATCGTTTTGAGTATGATGATGGCCAAGTTATTCAAATTGGAACGGAGTTTGTCAGCCGTATTTCAAAACACCATTGTGTTGAACAACTCAGGTAATTTCGGCATCCCGGTCAGTCAGCTTGTATTTCATCAACATCCGCTCGGGGCGACGATTCAAATTATGGTGACGATCTTTCAAAATTTCTTGACGAATACATATGGGGTATACCAGTTTGTATCCGGGAATGGAAAAAGAGGGAAATGGACTGCGGAGATATGGAAAAATCCCGTTCTTCACGCGCTGTTGCTTGGCGTAGTTTGTCGATGGCTTCATATCCCCATCCCATCATTTTTATGGGCGCCGCTTCAGCGGGTTGCCGATGCGTTTTTAGCCATCGCTCTCTTTACGTTGGGAGCGCAAATCGCCTACGCCCGTTTTACTGCCTTGCCGCCGCTTGTGTATGTGAGTGTGTTCGGGCGCTTGATTTTGTCGCCGCTGTTGGCTGCGTCTTTGATCTTTCTATTAGGAATGGATGGAGTGACGGCTCAGGCATTGCTCATTGCCAGTTCCTATCCGTGCTCGCGCAATACGGCGCTGTATGCACTCGAGTATGACTGCCACCCAGATTATGCCGCCCAGGCGGTGTTGGTGTCGACCTTGTTGAGCGCCATTACCGTGACAGGCGCAGTATATGCGGCCCGCCTGCTGTTTCCGATTGGCGGATGAAAACGGGGGCAAGTTGTCGTCGACCTCCAATCGTGCAAAAATCCCGGGGGATCGACGACAATGTCTTTTCGCGTCAAAATCCTACAGCCAACACGGCTGAACAGTATTGACAGAATTTTTGAAACGTGTTATTCTGAAAACAGCCAAAAGGGGAAAAGCTTGATTTTACGCACATGATTTGGGGTTTTTATCGTACCTATGAGGGATTGAAACCCTTTTACGTCACCAATCACAATTCCTGTTACCTCGGTTTTTATCGTACCTATGAGGGATTGAAACGAATCACGCAAGCAAACAGTTGCTACACTGCTATCGTTTTTATCGTACCTATGAGGGATTGAAACTCGCGCCGGCAGCGGCAGAACTTGCGCAAGCCTAGTTTTTATCGTACCTATGAGGGATTGAAACAGGAGGGAACAAAATGAAGAGTCACACATTACAAGTGTTTTTATCGTACCTATGAGGGATTGAAACTATAGTGTTCTTTACTTGCTTCCATGTAATCAGCGTTTTTATCGTACCTATGAGGGATTGAAACACGCTTTCGTTCCCATCGCTTCGACTTGTAGAAAGGAGTTTTTATCGTACCTATGAGGGATTGAAACTCTTGGAATTGGGATAAATTCTTTCCAACCAAGGATATGTTTTTATCGTACCTATGAGGGATTGAAACAAGAGATTGTCACCACGATCAAACCGTATCTTGCGAAGGTTTTTATCGTACCTATGAGGGATTGAACCTATCTCCCTGCCACAGCTGAACCACTGCTGAGTTCAGCTTGTTTTACCGCTCGACATAGAAGACCGGTGAAAAACGGTGGCTTTCGCGTAATCAGCGTTTTGGGGCGCGAGAGAAGGCCTAGTTTTAAAAGACTTATCCACTTGAGAAAATAGTGTTTTTCGCGGTTTTTTCACTACATCACCACCCTTATAGGAAAAGGACGAATGCGAAATGGCACATGCCAAAAAACGTGGGAGGGATAAGGAGGAGTTCGGCCGCGAAGGGCGAATACAGTACGGTGAATCCGACATTGCCGGGAGGGAAAACGTGGCTAGGAAGCGAATCGATCATGACCGGTTGTTCAAAGAGCTGCTGTCGACATTTTTTGAGGAGTTTTTGCTTCTTTTCTTTCCCGACGTGTACGAGTACATTGACGTTCACCATCTCTCTTTCCTCTCCGAGGAACTGTTCACCGATGTGACGGCCGGAGAGAAGCACCGCGTCGACTTGTTGGTCGAAACAAAGGTAAAAGGGGAAGACGGGCTCGTCATTGTCCATGTCGAGCATCAAAGCTACACCCAGCGGACCTTCCCCGAGCGAATGTTCCTCTACTTCAGCCGCTTGTTTCAAAAATACCGCCGCCGTATTCTCCCGATTGCCATCTTCAGTTATGACGAACAATACGATGAGCCTTCCTCATGGGTCATGCAGTTTCCGTTTTTGACCGTTCTTGACTTCCGCTTTTTGACGGTGGAGCTATGCAAACTGCCGTGGCGCGCGTACATCCGCCATGCCAACCCTGTCGCCGCTGCCTTGCTAAGCAAAATGGGGTATAATGAAGATGAGAAAGTCGACGTGAAAAAGGAATTTTTGCGCATGCTCGTCCGCCTCGAGCTGGATGAAGCGAAACAGCGGCTGTTGTTCGGTTTTTTCGAGACGTATTTGCGGCTATCCGAAGAGGAGGAAGCGAAACTGCGAAACGAGGTGAGCCAAATGGAAACGAGGGAAGCAAAGCGTGTGATGGAACTCATCGTCTCATACGAACAGCGGGGGATGGAAAAGGGAATCCAACAAGGAATCGAACAGGGGATGAAGCAAGGACGCCAACAAGGGATCGAGGAAGGGAAGCTCGACGTGGTGAAGAGAATGCTGGCGAAAGGGTACGATGTCGACACGATTCACGAACTGACTGGGCTGCCGGTCGAGACGATTGAAAAGGTGAGGCAGTAAGTCGGATGCCCCCTGGCTAGAGCGAACGTCGCCGCCCGCAATGGCGTCAAATCCCTCATAAAGGGCGGCGGCCGTCTTGTTAGAGCCTTCGGACGTTTCGTTCCCAGGGGAGGTTTTTGGAAACGCCGTGTTTTGGGAACTTTTTCGATTTATGAACGGCGTTTTTCTTTTATGATCAGTCTTCTAATCTGGTGATTTAGTGAAAAGTCGCAGAAAACGGATTTCCTTCTCAAATTGAGAAATCCTTTAAAATCAACGCTTTTCGTTCATCCAAAAGCAACTGATTCAGCGAAATCGGTTGTTTTTCACTAGCCTCCTAGAAATGTTTCTTTTTCGGTATAAGACCTCCTAAATCCCTGTCTTAGAGTGTGCATTTTTCAACGATCTTCTATATATTTACATTTCTAATACAATTATAATTTTATTGGAAATTTGGAAAAGAAGGAATTTTATGACCATATTAAAAATAGGTATTTGTTCATAAAAATGAATCAATGCATTGCTTAGTGCAAAATGAAAGTACAATCTATGAAGCCGTTTGGCGCGATCCATTCGGGCGGAATGACATCATTGGCAAGCTGTCACGGCCGTATACCGTTCATTGATTTCTAGGATTTCAAACAAAAACTATTGTAAACCGCTTTCACTTGGTTTATAATAAAGCTAAACCGGTTTATGAAAGCGCTTTTGAACTAAATCGATTTAGTGCGAGAGAGGGATCCCTTTTGAAAAAAGTAACGATGGCCGATGTCGCGAAATTGGCCAACGTTTCGAAAAGTACCGTGTCGCAATACTTAAATAAGCGCTATGAGTATATGAGCGAGGAGACGAGAAAGCGCATCGCCGAGGCGATTGAAGAGCTTGGGTATCAGCCGAACATCATCGCCCGCAGTTTGAAGCAAAAGACGACAGCGACCATTGGCGTGATTGTCTTTAATATGCTTCATATGATGACAACGCAAGTGCTGCACGCCATTGAAGAGGAATGCCAAAAGCGCGGGTTTCAAGTCATTGTCTGCAATTCCGGCGATGATCCGGACAAGGAGAAAACATATGTCGATACGCTGCTGGCGAAGCAAGTGGACGGGCTGATCGTGTTTCCGACAGGAAAGAACGAGGACGTCTACCGCCGTCTTGTCGAGGAACGGTTTCCGCTTGTGTTTGTCGACCGGATGGTGCCGGGAGTGGAGGCGGACAGCGTGCTTCTGGATAACTTCGCTGCCGCGGAGATGGCAGTCGATTATTTCGCTTCCAACGGTTATCGGCGCATCGCTATTGTCACCCCTCCGCTTGTCCCTTACAACGTGCCGCGGATGGAGCGGTTGGAAGGGTTTCGGGCGGCCATGGAGAAAAGGGGATTTGAAGTTGGCGATCAAAACGTCATCGCCGCTGAACCTGCCGCGCTGCCTGGGGAGCTGAAGAAGCGGTTCATGGAATCGGAGCGGCCGAACGCCTTGTTTGCGATCAACGACTTGACGTTGATGGGGGTTTTGCGGTTTGTGAAAGACGCAGGGGTTCGTGTGACGGATGAGGTGGCGATCATCAACATCGATGATGTACCGTTTGCCGACATTTACACGCCGGCGCTGACGACGATCGCCCAGCCGACGTTTGCGATGGGGAAAAAAGCAGCTGAGCGCGTGTTTGAACAAATGAAAGCGAAAAAAGCCGACGGTCCGCGCGTATTTCGTTTCTCCCCGACATTGATGGAACGGACATCGATCAGGCGGGGGAAGGCATGAAGAAGGGAGGAGAAACGATGGCGATTCACGGGGACGTCGTCATTGGGATTGATATTGGGACGACAAGTACGAAAGCGGTCGTGTTTGACGGGCGGGGGAAGGTGCTGGCTTCTCACGCTGTCGACTATCCGATCATCCAGCCGCATCCGGGGTTTGCCGAGCAGGATCCCGATGAACTGTTCGCGGCGGTCGTTCAAGCGGTCGGGGCGGTGACGATCCGCCACGGCATCCGCCCAGCGCAAGTGAAAGCGATGGGCTTGAGTGCGGCGATGCACTCGATTATGGCGCTTGACGAGTCGGGGCGGCCGCTCACCCGCCTCCTCATCTGGGCGGACAACCGAAGCGTGGCTCAAACGGAGCGGCTGTTGAAAGAGCAAAACGGGCTTGCCATTTATCGGCGGACGGGCACGCCGATCCATCCAATGTCGCCGCTATCGAAATTGCTTTGGCTCAAGGAAGAGCAGCCGGACGTATTTCAGCGAGCACGGCGGTTTGTGTCGGTGAAAGATTATGTGCTGTATCGCCTGTACGGTGACTATGTCGCCGACCATTCCATGGCATCGGCGACGGGTTTATTCCGGTTGGACACGCTCGATTGGGACGAGGAGGCGCTCGCCCTTGTCGGCATTCGCCGCGAGCAACTTCCGCAGCTCGTTCCCGCCACTCACATCATGACTGGGATGAGAAGAGAATGGGCGGAAAAAATGGGAGTCGCTTCGGATGTGCCTGTTGTCATCGGGGCGAGCGACGGCGTGCTCGCCAACGTCGGCGTCGGGGCGGTGCTCCCAGGTGAAGCGGCCATCACGATCGGAACGAGCGGGGCGGTGCGGACGATTGCGGCAAAACCGACGACCGATGAAAAAGGGCGGACGTTTTGTTATGCGTTGACGCCCGGCTATTGGGTCGTCGGCGGACCGACGAACAACGGCGGAATTTTGCTTCGCTGGCTGCGCGACGAGTTCGGCGCCCAGGAGCGGGAAGTGGCGAAAAAGCTCGGCATGGATCCGTATGACTTGTTGACGAAATACGCGGAACGCGTCCCGCCGGGGGCGGAAGGGCTTGTGTTTTTGCCGTTTTTGTCAGGCGAGCGGGCGCCGCATTGGAACGCGAATGCGCGCGGGACATTTTTCGGCCTCGGCCTTCATCATAAGCGCGAGCATTTCATCCGCGCTGTCATGGAAGGCGTCTGCTTCAGCATTTTGTCTGTCGCTTTGGCCATTCGCGATGTCACGGGGCCGATGTCGGAAATCCGCGTCTCAGGCGGATTTGCCAAATCGCCGTTTTGGCGGCAAATGCTTTCTGATATGCTCGGCAAACCGCTCATCGTGCCGCAGACGCACGAGGCGTCGGCGCTGGGGGCGGCTGCGGTGGCGCTTTACGCGTTAGGCGAGCTGCCGTCGCTCGAAACGGTGAAAACGTGGATCGACACGACAGCCCGTCATGAACCGAAGGAAGAACATACGCTCCTTTACGCTGAACTGTTTGATTTGTATGCCCGCTTGTATGAGCGATTGAAAGAGGAATTTGACATCATCGCTGCGTTTCAGCGGCGGAGTGGGTAAAGGGAGGAAGACTAAATCGATTTAGCTGGCTATGATCGGGCGCTAAATCGATTTAGCCCTTTCCTTCAAAGATCTGAAAACGTTTGCTTTGTTCACTAAATCGATTTATCTCAAAGATAAAGGGGGAGCTTGTGATGGAAATCGCCATTGTTGTTGCTGCTATTATCGTGTTATTATTGCTCATTACTATGGCGAAAATGCATCCGTTTGTCGCACTCATTTTAGTGTCCGTCGGCGTCGGGCTGGCGATGGGCATGCCGCTTATCGCGCCGTCGCCGGAAACGCCGGGCATCATTGACTCGATCAAGGCGGGGCTTGGCAACACGCTCGGCTTTTTGGCGATCGTTCTGGCGCTCGGGACGATGCTTGGCAAAATGATGGCTGAATCGGGCGGCGCTGAGCGCATTGCGAAAACGTTGATCGACCGCTTCGGCCAAAAACGCGTCCATTGGGCGATGATGGTCGTCGCTTTTTTAGTCGGGATTCCGGTCTTTTTCCAAGTCGGGTTTGTCTTGCTTATTCCGCTTGTTTTTACGATTGCGATGGAAACAGGCATTTCACTGGTCACGATCGGCATTCCGCTTGTCGCCGGTTTATCGGTCGTTCACGGCCTTGTCCCGCCGCACCCGGCGGCGATGGCGGCAGTCGGCATTTTTAAGGCGGATGTCGGAAAGACGATTCTCTATTCAATCATCGTCGGTCTGCCGACGGCGATCATTGCTGGACCGCTGTACGGTAAATGGATCGGCTCGCGCATGTATAAAAAAGTGCCGGCGGAGATTGCCGAACAGCTTGTGCAGCATAAAGAAGCACGTGAGCTTCCTGGCTTTGGCAATACACTGTTCACGATTTTGCTTCCGGTCATTTTGATGTTGATTGCCTCTGTGGCAAACGTGACGCTTGATCAAAAGTCGGAAGCAGCGAAAGTGCTGCGTTTTATCGGCGACCCCATTGTCGCGCTCTTGATCGCGACGGTTTATTCGTTCTTCAGCTTAGGCTACGCCCGCGGCTTCAACCGCGATGCCGTGCTGAAATTCGCCAACGACTGCCTCGGCCCGGTCGCGAACATCCTGCTTGTCATCGGGGCGGGCGGCGCATTCAACAAAGTGCTGCTTGATTCCGGCATCGGCGAACAAATCGCGGAAGTGGCGAAACACTCGCACTTCTCTCCGCTCCTGTTAGGCTGGGGCATTGCGGCGCTCATTCGCGTAGCGACGGGATCGGCGACCGTCTCGATGATGACCGCTGCCGGCATCGTTGCCCCCATCGCGGCTACCATGCCGGGAACGAACGTGGAACTGCTTGTCTTGGCGACCGGCGCGGGTTCGTTGATCTTGTCGCACGTCAATGACTCCGGCTTCTGGATGATCAAAGAATATTTCGGCATGACGGTGAAAGAAACGCTCATGACATGGACGGCGATGGAGACGATTATTTCGGTGGTGGCGTTTGTCTTCATTTTGTTATTGAATATGGTCCTCTAGCCTTTCCAATGCAAGACGCCTGTTTTTTAGGAGAACGGGCGTCTTATTTTTATATGCCCTTTTGTTATATTTTATATTATAATTATGTAATAAAAAATTACATAAGGAGTGACGTCCATTGATTTTTGCGAGACGTGCGGCGCGAAAAACAAAGCGTGAATTGGATCAGCCTCGACGTGAGGAAACGCAGGGAGGATCACAACAAATGGCAAGGCAAATTGTCGTGGCCGTCGATCAGCTCAAGGCGGCGATGGAACAGATGAAGATGGCGGCACTTTCGCTGAATGACATTTCCGATTCAAGCCGGAATAGTGCGGCAGAGCTGATGGACCATAGCGAGAAAACGGTGGAGTATACGGAAAAAGTGGCGAACAAAATGCGAACAATCGAGGAGGCGGCTAGGGAAATCGCTGCATCTTCGCGTGATATGTATGCGAGCAGCCAGCAGTTTTCCGAACATTGGCTGCATTCATGGAATTCATTAGAAACGTTGCAAAAGGAAATTCGAGCATTGCGCTCCCATCATGAAACGTTGTTGAAACAAATGGACCATCTCGTTCATCATTCGCAACGCATCAACCAAATTATATCGGCGATCGGCGAGATTTCGCAGAAAACGAAAATTTTGTCGCTCAATGCCAATATTGAGGCGGCTCGTGCGGGAGAACATGGGCGCGGGTTTGCGGTCGTCGCGCGGGAAATCGGCATGTTGGCGAATCAAACGTCGGAAGCTGTCCAGCAAACACAGGATATTTTGTCCCTTATTCAACGCGAAATCGCAGCAACAACCGATATCGTTCGCGAAGAAACAAAGCAAATCGATGTCGAAGAGAAAGAAATGGAAGCGATTATGTCGTTCCTTCATTCGCTGCATCGACAGCTGAATGATATGACGGACCTCGTCTCCTCTTCTGTCCGGTCAGCGTCTGGACAGTCGGACAGCGTGAAAGAAATCGCCGGCCTGCTTGAAGAAATCGTGCAATTGAGCCGGGAAAATCAACGGTTTGTCGAGCGAGTGACGGCGGATATGAACGAACAGCACGAGAGCGTCGGACAGATTTTACGCATTAACGAAGCGCTGCAAAAGACAGCGGAGGAGCTGCAACAAACGGTCGGACGTGATTGGATGAGGGAAACGATTGCTGTCGATGATGCGGTCGTGAAAAACACGATTCAGAAACTATCGGCTTTGCTTCAGTCAGCTCCGTTGGAACAAATGGATGAGGCCATGCATCAACGCGTGCTGGATCGATTTTTATCTGAGAATGGAGAGATTGAGGCTGTCTGGTCGAATCGTCTTGATGGGGCGTTTGTCTATTCGAATCCGCCGGCGGGCTTGGTCAACGCCAAAGTCCGGTCGTGGTTTCAGGAAGCTTGTAGAGGAACAGTGTATGTTTCCGATCCGTATGTATCGGCATTGACGAAACATCTTTGCGTCACGGTGTCCGCTCCCATTAGGGATCATAACGGTCAAATTGTCGGAGTCATCGGAGCGGATTTGGCGCTTTCGAAATGAAAGACGCCCCAAAAAGGCGCATGTGTGCCTTTTTGGGGCATGTTTTGTTTTTCGACCTGGCTGATTGGTCGGAAGATGATTGATAATAAATATAACAAAAATATGTAATAAAATATGACAAATATGTTGAGTCCGTGAAACGTGGGCCTTATACTGCTAATCAAGAACAAATCCTCAACGTGGAGAACATGCATCGCTTTTGAGGAACAAGGGAGGGATGCGCTCTTTTAGATGAACGAGGGGCAGGAATTCATCGATGTTTCAAATGAATAGGGGGAAGGGTGTGCGAATGAAACCAGCATTCATGTGGAAATTATGGCTGCTTTTATGCGTCAGTGTTTTTGCTCTTGGGGGATGTGCGGCGTCATCAGCAGTGGATCAAGCCAAAAACGAGAATCAAAATGATTCATCTTCGGCTGGAAAAGAAGGGGATGTGGTCAAAGTAGGAATCCTGCACTCGTTAAGCGGAACGATGGCCATCAGTGAAGTGTCGCTGCGCGATGCCGAGTTAATGGCGATCGAGGAAATCAATGCATCTGGGGGGCTGCTCGGCAAGAAAATTGAACCGGTTGTGGAAGATGGAGCGTCCGACTGGCCGACATTTGCCGAAAAGGCGAAAAAATTGCTGCAAAAAGATCAAGTGGCCGCCATTTTTGGCGGTTGGACATCGGCGAGCCGCAAGGCGATGCTTCCGGTTGTGGAGCAAAACAATGGGCTGCTTTGGTATCCGGTGCAATATGAAGGGATGGAGTCGTCGCCGAACATCTTTTACACCGGGGCGACGACGAATCAACAAATCGTTCCAGCGGTCAGCTGGCTCTTGAAAAACCGCGGCAAAACGTTTTTCTTGCTCGGGTCGGATTACGTCTTTCCGCGGACAGCCAACAAAATCATCAAGGCTCAGCTGAAGGCCGAAGGCGGGCAAGTGGTCGGGGAAGAATATACGCCGCTCGGCCATACCGATTATAGCACCATTATCAGCAAAATCAAACAAGTGA
The DNA here is from genome assembly GCF_001544135.1 of Geobacillus zalihae NBRC 101842. Lineage (GTDB taxonomy): Bacteria > Bacillota > Bacilli > Bacillales > Anoxybacillaceae > Geobacillus > Geobacillus zalihae. Next base: position 29,965 of record NZ_BCPV01000023.1, read on the forward strand.
AACCGGCTGTCGTCTTCAATACGCTCAACGGCGATAGCAATGTCGCCTTTTTCAAACAGTTGAAAGACGCTGGCATCACACCGAAAGACGTGACGGTGATGTCCGTCAGCATCGCGGAAGAAGAAATACGCGGGATCGGGCCGGATGTGTTGGCTGGTCACTTGGCTGTGTGGAACTATTTTCAGACGACCGATACACCGGAAAATAAGGCGTTTGTACAAAAGTATAAAGAAAAGTACGGGCAAGACCGCGTGACCGATGATCCGATTGAAGCGGCGTATACAGCCGTTCATTTATGGGCCGAAGCAGTGAAAAAAGCCGGCTCCTTTGATGTGGATCAAGTGAAAAAAGCGGCGGCCGGCCTTGAATACAAGGCGCCGGAAGGAACGGTGAAAATTGACGGGGAAACGCAGCATTTATGGAAAACGGTGCGCATTGGTGAAATCCAAGCGGACGGACAATTCAAAGAGTTATGGAATTCCGGTCAGCCGGTGAAGCCGGATCCGTATTTAAAAAGCTACCCATGGGGGAAAGGATTAAGTGAATAGTTGCATGGGGAGGAAGGCATGTCCTTCCTTCTCGCCCAGCGGACATGAGAGGGGGGATGGCGATGTTCATTGACCAATTATTCAACGGGCTGAGCGTCGGTTCGATTTTGCTTTTGATCGCCATTGGGTTGGCGATCACGTTCGGGCTGATGGGTGTCATCAATATGGCGCACGGTGAACTGATGATGGTCGGAGCGTATACGACCTATGTCATCCAGCAATGGTTCACTAGCCATATGCCGCACTCGGCAGGGCTGTATTTTGTCGCCGCCATTCCATTGTCATTTTTGGCCGCCGCTCTGCTTGGATGGGGGCTGGAAAAAAGTTTGATCCGCCATTTGTACCACCGCCCGCTGGACAGTTTGTTGGCGACATGGGGGATCAGTTTGATTTTGCAACAGACCGCCCGTCTCATCTTTGGGGCGCCCAACGTGGCGGTTGTGCCGCCAAGCTGGCTGGATGGCGGAATCCGCTTGTTTGGGGCAGTGTTTCCGTATAAACGGTTGTTTATTCTTTGCCTTGTGTTGGCGATCGTTTTCTTTCTCTATATGTATTTAATGAAAACACGAGCTGGCCGACGCATTCAAGCCGTCACCATGAACCGGTCGATGGCAGCCTGCCTCGGCATTGCCACGCAAAAGGTCGATGCTTACTCGTTTGCGATCGGTTCAGGGTTGGCGGGGGTGGCGGGATGCGCGTTGACCTTGCTTGGGCCGATCGGGCCGACGATCGGCACGTACTATATTGTCGATGCGTTTATGGTCGTCATTTTAGGGGGAGTGGGAAAACTGGCCGGGACGCTGCTGGGGGCATTTGGCATTGGTTTGATTTCGACGTTCGTCGAATATTCCACAAGCGCCACCATTGCCAAAGTCATTGTGTTCGTTTTGATTATTGCTTTCTTGCAATGGAAACCGTCCGGTCTTCTTAGCGTGAGAACGCGGTCGCTCGATTGAGGGGGGGAGCATGGTGAACAAACGTTGGGGATACTGGCTGTTTTTTGCCGCCTTGTTTCTTGCGCCGTTTTATTTGACCGAGTTCCGCTTGTCCCTGCTCGGCAAATTTCTTTGCTTTGCCATCGTGGCGGTCGGCATCTCCCTCATTTGGGGCTATACCGGCATTTTGAGCCTCGGCCATGGGGTGTACTTCGGGTTAGGCGCTTATTGCATGGCGATGTATTTGAAGCTCGAAGCTTCGCGAGGGCATTTGCCTGATTTTATGGAATGGAGCGGCGTGCGCGAACTGCCGTGGTTTTGGAAGCCGTTTGCGCATCCTATGGTGGCCATCGCCGCCGCGATCGCTCTTCCTACGTTGCTCGCTGCGCTATTAAGCTATTTAACGTTTAAAAATCGGATTCAAGGCGTCTATTTTTCTCTCCTTTCCCAGGCGGTTGTTGTCGTGTTTGTTACGCTGTTTATCGGCAAGCAAGAATGGACAGGCGGAACGAACGGCTTGACCAATTTTTCGACCGTGTTCGGCTTTTCGTTATCATCGCCGCTTACGCAAATTGTGTTGTATTGGCTGACAGCAGCTGTTCTTGCCCTCATTTTCGTTATGACGCGCCGTCTAACGACTGGTCAGCTAGGAAAAGTGCTCATTGCCATTCGCGACGCTGAAAATCGGGTTCGTTTTTTAGGGTTTAATCCGACCGTCTATAAAGTGTTTGTGTATAGTTTGTCAGCCGCCTTTGCCGGAGTGGCAGGCGCATTGTTTGTCCTGCAAGTCGGGCTCATTTCCCCGGAGATGATGGGGATTATTCCTTCAATCGAAATGGTGCTGTGGGCCGCTGTCGGCGGACGCCACTCGCTCATGGGCGCGATCATTGGTGCGATTGTCATGAACACGGCGAAAAGCTTTTTAAGCGAAAATTATCCGGATCTATGGCTGCTTTTGTTAGGCGCCTTGTTTGTCGTTGTTGTGCTGTTTGTTCCGAAGGGATTGGCGGGCATTTATGAATCGCTCGCTGCCGTTCGCATCAAAGAAAAAAGGGGGCATGAACGTGAAGCCCGTGTTGATGTGTCGTGACGTCGTCGTTGACTTCGATGGATTTCGTGCTTTGCAAGGTGTTGATCTCGCGGTTTACCCTCATGAAGTGCGGTTTTTGATCGGCCCGAACGGAGCGGGAAAAACGACGCTGCTCGATGTCATTTGCGGGCGGACGAGAGCGACGGACGGGCGGGTGCTGTTTTTCTCCCATGACATCACGCAACGGCCGGAATACGAGATCGTGCAAATAGGCATCGCCCGGAAGTTTCAAAGCCCTTCCATTTTTCCGTTTTTGACGGTATGGGAAAATATGGAGTTAGCCATGCGACAAGATCGGCGTCTGCGTTCCGTTTTGCGGGCGAAGTTGACTGGAGAAGAGAAAGAAATGATGGCGGCACAGCTAGAGAAAATTGGATTGCTCGATGAACGTCATCGCTTAGCGGGCTCACTGTCTCATGGCCAAAAGCAGTGGTTGGAAATCGGCATGCAGCTCATTCAGCGTCCGCAGCTCCTCCTATTGGATGAGCCGATCGCCGGCATGAGTGCGGCGGAGCGGGAGCGCACGGGGGAATGGCTCCATGAAATGGCCGAACATTGTGCGGTCATTATTGTCGAGCATGATATGGACTTTGTCCGCCGCTATTCCAAACAAGTGACAGTCATGCATGAAGGAAAAGTATTGTGCGAAGGATCGATGGATGAAGTGCAGCAAAACGAACAAGTCATCGATGTGTACCTTGGAAGGAGGAAAAACGCGTGTTATGCCTCCGGAATGTAACCGCTGGCTATGACGGAAGTGTGGTGCTCGATCATGTTGACATGGATGTTCCTCTTGGTCGGGTGACGGCGGTGTTGGGCAGAAACGGGGTCGGAAAAACGACGTTGATGAAAACGATCATCGGGTTGATTCGCCCGATGTCAGGCGTCATCGAATGGGAGGGGGAAGATATCACGCGATGGCCGCCGGAGCGGCGGGCGCGAGCGGGGATCGGCTATGTGCCGCAAGGGAGGGAAATTTTTTCGGCGTTGACGGTGGAGGAAAATATTCTTCTCGGGCTGGAAGCGCAGGCCGAAAAAGTCCGTCACCAGCCGACTCTGGATGAAATGTACGCGCTGTTCCCGATTTTAAAAGAGATGCGCCAGCGAAAAGGAGGAGATTTAAGCGGCGGACAGCAGCAACAGCTGGCCATTGCCCGCGCGTTGGCTGGCCGGCCGAAACTGCTCTTGCTTGATGAACCGATGGAAGGCATTCAGCCCTCGATCGTTGCGTTGATTCATGATGCGATTATGAAAATTGCCAAAGAAAAGCAGGTTGGCATCATATTGGTCGAACATAACGTGGAGCTGGCGTTTTCTTGTGCCGATCGTTTCTATATTTTGGATCGCGGCGCTGTCGTGGCGAAAGGGGATGTCGATGGGGCTGATTTGAATTATATTCAATCATTTCTTGCTGTTTAAGCAGCAGACAGCGGTGTTAGCGAATGAGAGATTTTTTGAACCTGCGAGTATAGGCGGGAGCATTCAAGAGGGGGGAAGAGATGAGTGAAACTGACTCCGCGTGAACAGGAAAAGCTGCTGATCGTCGTTGCCGCTGATTTGGCGCGCCGCCGGAAAGAGCGGGGCTTGAAGCTAAATTATCCGGAAGCGGTGGCGCTCATTACGTATGAACTGATGGAAGGAGCCCGCGACGGGCGGACGGTGGCGGAGTTGATGCAATACGGCGCAACGATTTTGACGCGCGATGATGTGATGGAAGGCGTCGCTGACATGATCGACGAGATTCAAGTCGAGGCGACGTTTCCGGACGGCACGAAACTCGTCACGGTCCACCAGCCGATCCGGTCGTAATAGCGCCGGCCGATTCCGATGAAGGTGGATTAAAGGAGTGGTCCTATGATTCCAGGAGAATACCGATTGCGCGACGAACCGATTGTGTGCAACCGGCAAAAGCCGGTTACGAAGCTGACGGTCATAAACCGCGGCGACCGCCCGGTGCAGGTCGGTTCCCATTTTCACTTTTTTGAAGTCAATTCGTTTCTCGAATTTGACCGACAGGCCGCATACGGAAAACATTTGAACATCCCAGCCGGGACAGCGGTCCGTTTTGAACCCGGGGATGCGAAGCAAGTGGAGCTCGTCCCGTTCTCCGGCAAGCGCCGGGTGTACGGATTAAACAATATGGTCAACGGTCCGCTTGATGACAACGGGAAGGAGGGAGCAAGAGAATGAGTTTTTCCATGTCAAGACGGCAATACGCGGATATGTTTGGACCGACGACCGGGGACTGCATCCGGTTGGCGGACACAGACTTATGGATTGAAATTGAGCATGACTATACCGTTTACGGCGATGAAGTGAAATTCGGCGGCGGGAAGGTGATTCGCGACGGGATGGGGCAGCATCCGCTCGCTGTCCGCGACGAAGCGGTCGATTTAGTGTTGACGAACGCCGTCATCGTTGATTACACCGGCATTTACAAAGCCGATATCGGGGTCAAAGATGGAAACATCGCCGCCATCGGCAAGGCGGGGAATCCGCTGTTAATGGACGGCGTCAATATTGTCATCGGCGCCTCAACGGAAGTGATCGCGGCCGAAGGGAAAATCGTGACCGCTGGAGGAGTGGATGCCCATATCCATTTCATTTGCCCGCAGCAAATCGAAACCGCCCTGTCATCCGGCATTACGACGATGATTGGCGGCGGGACCGGGCCGGCGACCGGAACGAATGCCACGACGTGCACGCCGGGAGAGTGGAACATTTACCGGATGCTTGAAGCCGCCGAAGCGTTCCCAATGAATCTTGGGTTTTTAGGAAAAGGCAACGCGTCGGCGAAAGAGCCGATCGCGGAGCAAGTGCGCGCGGGCGCGGTGGGACTTAAGCTTCATGAAGACTGGGGAACGACGGCGGCAGCGATTGATGCGTGCTTGCGAGTGGCGGATGAGTACGACGTGCAAGTCGCCATTCATACCGATACGTTGAATGAAGGCGGGTTTGTCGAGCATACACTGAAGGCCATTAACGGACGCGTCATTCATACATACCATACGGAAGGAGCCGGAGGGGGGCATGCGCCCGATATTATGAAAGTCGCCAGCTTCCCGAACATTTTGCCTTCTTCCACGAACCCGACGCGGCCGTATACGAAAAACACGCTCGATGAGCATTTAGATATGTTAATGGTGTGCCATCATTTAGATCCGTCCGTTCCAGAAGACATTGCCTTTGCTGATTCGCGCATCCGCAAAGAAACGATCGCGGCAGAAGACATTTTGCACGACATCGGCGCCTTCAGCATGATCAGTTCCGACTCGCAAGCGATGGGACGGGTCGGTGAAGTCATTTTACGTACGTGGCAAACGGCCGACAAAATGAAAAAACAGTTTGGCCGCTTGCCGGAGGAAACGGGGCGAGGCGATAATGTCCGCGTCAAACGGTACGTAGCCAAATATACGATCAATCCAGCCATTACGCATGGGATTGCCGAATATGTCGGCTCGGTGGAAGTCGGAAAATTCGCGGATTTGGTCGTTTGGCATCCCGCTTTTTTCGGGGTCAAGCCTGAGCTCGTCATCAAAGGCGGGATGATCGCCTACAGCGTGATGGGCGACCCGAACGCCAGCATTCCGACGCCGCAGCCCGCTCTGTACCGCCCGATGTTCGCCAACTATGGCGCCGCCGTCGCGAAAACGTCCATTACGTTTTTGTCCAAAGCGGCGTTCGAACGCGGCGTCCCTGACAAACTGCGATTGCACAAAATCGTCAAACCGGTTGGAAACATTCGTTCGTTAACGAAACACGATATGGTGTTCAACAACGCCATGCCTCAAATCGATGTCGATCCGCAAACGTATGAAGTGAAGGTCGATGGGCGGCTCATCACGTGCGAACCGGCTGAAGTTGTGGCCATGGCGCAACGATATTTTCTGTTTTGAGGTGATGATGATGATTGTAGAAACGGTTATCGGCAACATTCGAGCTCTTTCTTCTCTCCCCCCGCACATCGAACGGGTGTACATGCCAAGCGATGATTTAGTAAAACGAATTCAGCGGGTGGTGACCGACCATGGGAGGGAGATTGGCATTCGCTTGAAAGAAGCGAAAGAATTGGTAGACGGAGATGTGTTATGGATGGATGAGCATAATGCCATTGTCGTATCCGTTCTTCCCGATGATTTGCTTGTCATCCAGCCTGTTTCCATGAAACAAATGGGGGAGATTGCTCATCAGCTCGGCAACCGCCACTTGCCCGCCCAATTCGAGGAAGGGGAAATGCTCGTCCAATACGACTATTTAGTCGAAGAGCTGCTCCAGCAACTCGGCATCCCGTACAAGAGGGAAAAACGGAAAGTAAAACAAGCGTTCCGCCATATCGGGCATCGCCATGACTGACCAACAGCTGCTGTGGCTGCTGCAGCTCTCCGATTCCAATTTTCCATCAGGAGCGTTTTCCCATTCCTTTGGGTTTGAAACTTATATGTACCATGAACAAATTCGTGATGCCAAAACGTTTGGCGACGCGCTCGTCGTGTATATCCAAACCCAGCTGACGTATACGGAGGGATTGGCGTGCCGGATCGCCTATGAGCAGTTGGAAGTCGACCGTATGGAAGGACTGCGGCGGCTGAACGACACGCTGTTTGCTCTCTGCTTGGCGAAGGAAACGCGAGAAGGAACGAGAATGATTGGGGGGCGCTTATGGAAACTGTGCCGCGACATTTACGGAGTCGATGAATTGGATGAGATCGTGCAAACGACGCGGTCCATTCATCCGGCCATTGTGTTTGCGGCGGTTGGCCGCAAAATCGGAGCAGCCAAACAAACGACGGTGCTGACGTATTTGTTTGCTTCCGTACAAACGATGGTGCAAAACGCGGTTCGCGGCATTCCCCTCGGCCAGACGGACGGGCAAAAGCTGCTCGTCATGGCGCAGCCATATTTGATTCATGCCGCGAGCATCATCGAGACACTCGACGAAGAGGAGCTCGGGGCGGCAGCCGTCGGCTTGGAAATCGCGCAAATGCAGCATGAACGTCTTCCTGTTCGATTGTTTATGTCGTAAATCTTGTTTGACGTGGAACGAAAGAAGGACAGAGAAGGGAGAATCCAGAATGGAACCGGTACGAATCGGCATCGGCGGCCCGGTCGGCGCCGGCAAAACGATGCTTGTCGAGAAGCTGACGCGGGCGATGCATCGCCGCTTTAGCATCGCGGTCATTACGAATGATATTTATACAAAAGAAGATGCCCAATTTTTAATCAAACATAGCGTCTTGCCGGAAGATCGGATTATCGGCGTCGAAACGGGCGGGTGCCCGCATACGGCCATTCGCGAAGACGCATCAATGAATTTTGCGGCCATTGATGAACTGAAACGGCGCCATCCAGATGTGGAACTCATTTTGATCGAGAGCGGCGGCGATAACTTGGCGGCGACCTTCAGCCCGGAGTTGGTCGATTTCTCCATTTATGTCATCGACGTCGCCCAAGGGGAGAAAATTCCGCGCAAAGGCGGACAGGGGATGATGAAGTCAGATTTGCTCGTGATCAACAAAATCGATCTTGCCCCTTACGTCGGCGCCAGTCTGGAAGTGATGGAACGGGACGCCAAAGCAGCGCGAGGGGCGAAGCCGGTCATTTTTACAAATTTAAAAGAAGAGATTGGTCTTTTTGACGTTGTGGATTGGATCGAAAAACAGGTGCTGCTGGCAGGGCTGGAAGAATGAGCTGGACGGGGCGTTTGCGATGTACAGCGGTCGTGAAAAACGGCCGCACCGTCATTTTGGACAACTATAGTGAAGGGGCGCTGAAACTGATGCGTCCTGTTTACCTCGATCCGGCTCATCCGACGTTATATCTTGTCCACGTGGGCGGCGGGTATGTCGATGGGGATTCATATGATATGGAAATCTTCCTCGAGCCCAGCGCCCGGTTGATGGTGACGACCCAGTCGGCGGCGAAAATCTACAAAACTCCTTCAACGCCTGTAAGGCAGTATACACGATTGTCACTTGGGGAGCAAAGCGTACTTGAATATTTCCCCGACCCGACGATCGCCTATGAGCATGCGCGCTTTTATCAAGAAACGACAGTGTACATCACGCCAAGCTCCACGTTTGTTTATGGCGAAATCATCACGCCTGGATGGTCGGAAAGCGGCGAGCTGTTCCGCTATGATTGGATTCGCTCGAAACTGAAGGTGTATCAAGACGAGGCGCTCGTTCTGTTTGATCATCTGTACTTGGACTCGCGGCAGCACTTAACGAGCATGCTGCAGCTCGGCGGCTATACGCATGTCGGATCATTCGTGGCTCTTTCTCCGTTCATCACAAAGGAAGTGTTAGAACAGTTCAACCAATTCATGGAAGAGATGCCGAAAGAGGTTCGCTGCGGTTTTTCAGCGGCAGCCGTTCCAGGCTTTTCTGTACGTATATTGGCGTATGAAACATCGGCCATTGAAGCGATATTCCAACGCGTCCAACAGTTTATTCGCCAACAATGCGGTGAGAAAGCGCCAGTCTGTTGGAGGAAATATTGACAAGGGAAAGGAAGAAGACAATGGGAACGATATGGCCTGTGCTCTTGTTTGGATTGCTGCTAGGAATGAAGCATGCGACGGAACCGGATCATGTCATTGCCGTTTCGACCATTGCCAGCCGGACGAAAAAACTGTCCCTTTCATCGCTGGCCGGCATGTTTTGGGGAATTGGCCATACGTTGACGCTGCTCGTTGTTGGGATGGCGATGATCGCCTTTGAGCGGCAAATTCCTGAACAGATTGCTTCTTACCTTGAAATGGCCGTCGGCGTAATGATCATCATGTTAGGGATCGCCAGTTTTCGCTCGACAATGAGGCTGGATCATCATCACCAGGGCGATATTCATCATTTACATGTGAAATCGACATTGATCGGCATCGTCCACGGTTTGGCCGGCAGCGCCGGAATGGTGTTGTTGACGATGACGACGGTCAAAGGAACTTGGATGGCGCTTGCTTTTATTTTGATTTTTGGCCTAGGAACGGTCATCGGCATGATGCTGTTCACGACGTTTCTCGGGATTCCGTTTGTTTGGATGAAAGCGAAACAGCAAGTCATGAATCAATGGATCGTGAAAACCGTTTCCCTCATCAGCATCGCCTATGGGGTCTATTACATGTATCATATCGCCGCCGAAATTTGACGCTCCTCGCGGCTGGCGTCATAGGTGGAGGGTTGTTCAAAACAAAGAAGCACCGGTCTTGGGAGAAGGCCGGTGCTTCTTTTTCGATGCGGCGTCATCATCACCTCGTGTCACACCAGTGGTTTTACAAGCAACAACTCATCTCGAATAGGAATGCCGTCAGGACTTGTTTTCGGAATGTTTGGCTTGATTTGTCGCGCCTTGTCGACAGCGTTGGGAAAGACGTTCACAATTTGATAGCCGCGCTTTTGATAGAAACGAAGGGCATGCAAGTTGTCGTTGGTAGTGATCAGTTGAACAGCCGTGCACCTTTGTTGTCTCGCCCATGCCTCTGCCTCATGCAAAAGGGCGCTGCCGATGCCGCGGTTTTCCATTATGCTGTCTAGCGAGATGATCTCGCATTCGTTTCCGCAAATCACAAACGTAATGAGCCCGACGATCCGAGATCCATTCTCAACAGCCGCAAATCCATCCAGCTCGCTGCAGGTATAGATGCCGGTCGAGACAACCATTTGCGGACTTCCCCAATGGTCGTTGAAAAATTGGTTGACGATGGCGCGGTCCAACTGTTTGGTTGGAACGATGTTCAAGGCGCTCCTCCTCCTTTGTGCAGATGATGATGTTTGATCACCCCAATGCATAAGACGTTCACTTCCGTGCGTGATTTTGACACTCCGCACGCCTAAAGGCGTGGGATTCTTGAGTCGTTCGCGTCCTCATCCATTTCTGGTTCGGACAACGCCCAAATTCAGGGGTGTGTCATCACCCCGTCCCATCGGGTTAGGATGTACCCCCATGGGCGGCGCACCTGTGACCAGTGCGCTAGGTTAGACGGGGCTCGCTTTCATCCCACCCCTCAAGGAGTGGGCTTTCTCGCTCGCTGATCTGTAACAGGGGATGTCCACATCCGTCCTCCTCTTGTGTCAAAGGGCCGAGTCTTTTTGCATCATCGCGCGTTGAAACGATTGAAAAACAGCGAAGGAAATGAATGTTAGCACAATCCCTGACATATATGGCAAACTGGACTTTAAGGTGAACAACCAGCCGGCGATCGCCGGACCGCCAATGCGGCCGAGCGAATCGAACGAGGATAAGACGCCTGTTGCGCTTCCTTGGCCATCCGCTGTATACTTCGTCAACAACGCGGAGACGCACGGGCGGATGACGCCGTTTCCAATGCCGAAAATCGTTAAATAGAGCGCGGCTGTCCAAAAGCTGTGAACGAATAAAATGAGAAAAAAGCCAACTGCTGACAAGAACAGCCCGACACGAATGACAGCTCCTTCCCCGAATGAGCGGATCAGTTTTCCAAGCAACCCTCCTTGGACGATGGCCCCTGCAAGCCCCATGATCATAAAGATGTAGCCAAGTTCCGTCGACGAAAGCCCCGCTCGTTCAGCGGCAAAATAGGCGAACGTCGCTTCAAGTCCGGCGAGGGAAAACGTTGTGATCAGCTGCAGTAAGTATAGGCGCGCTACAGGCCCTTGGAGGGCGGCCGCAAGCGATGGCCGCTTTGTTCGTATATTCATTCGTTTTTCTCTCGGAAGCGACTCATGCAAGAAAACGAAAACGAATAGAGCGGTCAAGAGCGCCAAGCTGCCTGCCATCCAAAACGGAGCGGTTAAGCTCGCTTTCGAGAACACGCCGCCGATCCCCGGTCCGAAAATGAATCCAAGCCCAACGGCCGCTCCGATCATCCCCATTCCTTTGCCCCGGTCTTCTTCCGTTGTCACATCTGCGACGTACGCCATAGCGGCCGGCATCGTGGCCGCCGATAGACATCCGCCGATGATGCGAGCGGCAAACAACATCCAAAGTTTTGTCGCGACGGCGAGCAAGAAAAACGAAAGTGCTAAGCCAGAAATACCGATGAGCAACATCGGCTTTCGTCCATAGCGGTCCGATAAATTCCCCCACATCGGCGCAAATAAAAATTGCATGAGCGAATACACGGCCATTAGCCAACCGAGTTGTGTTGGAGTCGCGCCGATTTTTTCTGCGTAAAATGGAAGGACAGGGATAATGATGCCAAACCCGGCCATGACCAAAAACATCACAAGAAACAAAAGCGATAAATCACGGCGATTGCCCATGATCATCATCTCCACGATATGGTTTGCCTCTTTCATCATAATGGAAAGACAGGCGTTTTTCAAAGCAGATCATGCCTCGCTTGGCCATTCCGACAAGGCTGGGATCACTCCCGAATGTCATCCACAAACCATTTCCATTCATCCCCATTGACAATGGAAGCGGTTTTCGCGAGACTGGAGGTAAACGGTTCGACAAACAATGAAGCGGACTTTGGACCGGCATCCGCCCAGGGTGCGAAACGACAAACACGCATGGGAGAGAATGGTGCATGATGACCAAAAACGAAATCCAAAAGTGGATAAAGGAATTCCCGCTGCTTAAAACGATCATGGCGGCCGAAGAGGTGTTTTGGCGCAATCCAAAATATCACGCGTTTGCGCAAGCTATTCGAACGATTCCTTTACGCGAACGCGATGTCAAGGAGGCGGAAGAACGATTGCGCCGCTTTGCCCCCTACATCGCGAAAGTTTTTCCCGAGACGCGGCCGGCCTATGGCATCATCGAATCCCCTTTAGTCCGGATTCCGAACATGCAACGGCGTTTGGAAAAGATGTTTCAGACCAACATCGAGGGGGAGCTGTTGCTAAAATGCGACAGCCATCTCCCGATTTCCGGGTCGATCAAGGCGCGTGGGGGCATTTACGAAGTGTTGAAACACGCGGAAGATCTTGCGCTCGCCAACGGGATGATCGCCATAGGAGAGGACTATGCGGTGATGGACAGCGAAGAATTCCGGCAGTTCTTTTCCCGCTATTCGCTTGTCGTCGGTTCGACAGGAAATTTAGGCTTGAGCATCGGCATCATCGGGGCGCAGCTTGGGTTCCGCGTCACCGTTCATATGTCAGCCGATGCGAAACAATGGAAAAAAGACTTATTGCGAAGCAAAGGGGTCACCGTCATCGAACATCTCACTGATTACAACAAAGTGGTGGAAGAGGCGCGAAGACAGTCCGCCGAGGATCCAACGTCGTATTTTATCGATGATGAGAACTCGATCCATCTGTTTTTAGGCTATGCGGTGGCGGCGTTTCGGCTGAAAAAGCAATTAGAGGACATGAACATCACGGTTGATGAAACCCATCCGCTCTTTGTGTATCTTCCTTGCGGCGTCGGCGGCGGTCCGGGCGGGGTGACGTTTGGGCTGAAGCTCGTGTACGGCGATCATGTGCATTGCTTTTTCGCTGAGCCGACGCATTCGCCTTGCATGCTGCTTGGGTTGATGACAGGAGAGCACGACCGCGTGTCGGTGCAAGATTTTGGCCTCGACAATAAGACCGAAGCGGACGGGCTAGCGGTGGGGCGGCCGTCGCGGCTGGTGGGAAACATGCTTGAGAACGTCATCAGCGGCGTCTATACGGTGGACGATTCGACGCTTTACCGCTTGCTCGCGGCGATGGTGGAAACGGAGGAAATCTATTTAGAGCCGTCCGCCTTGGCGGGGGTGGCGGGGCCTGTTCGGCTGTTTCGTGATTTGGCGGGGCAAACGTACGTAGAGGCAAACGGTTTGAAAGAAAAGATGAAAAACGCCGTCCATATTGGCTGGGCGACGGGTGGAAGCATGGTGCCAAAGGATGTGATGGAGGCCTATTATCGGGAAGGCGTGCGCATCGAAACGATGACAGGGAACGGTTTTTCTGAAGGACGATAAGATCATTCCATGGAGTTTTGAAACGAATGCATGAAATGTTGGAGGGGTTCGATGAAAACCGAAAAAGAAAAGATGGTGGCGGGACACTTGTACAATCCCGCTGATCCGGAGCTCGTCAAGGAGCGGGAGCGGGCGCGGCGGCTCGTTCGTTTGTATAATGAAACGTTGGAAACGGAATATGAAAAGCGAACCGCTCTGCTCAAAGAACTGTTCGGTTCAACGGGAGAACGGCTGTTTATCGAGCCGAACTTCCGCTGCGACTACGGCTATAACATTCACGTTGGCGAAAACTTTTTTATGAACTTTGATGGCGTGATTTTGGATGTATGTGAAGTGCGAATCGGCGACCATTGTTTTATTGGTCCCGGTGTGCACATTTATACGGCGACTCACCCGCTCGATCCGCACGAACGAAATTCCGGGTTGGAGTACGGAAAGCCGGTTGTGATCGGCCATAACGTCTGGATCGGCGGGCGGGCTGTCATCAATCCGGGCGTCACGATCGGCGACAACGCTGTCATCGCCTCAGGGGCGGTTGTGACAAAAGATGTCCACGCCAACGCGGTCGTTGGCGGAAACCCGGCGAAAGTGATCAAATGGCTCAAATAGCCCAAGGCCGCGCCCCGCGCAAAGCATGTGCGGGGCGTTTGGTTGCATCATCCTTCTTTGTTACGCCCACTGCACTGCCACCGCCCGAACAGGCGAACCGTCGCAGCCAGGCAAGGAAAGAGGAAGGGCAATAATATACGGGTCATCAAAATCGATTCGCTCGAAGTTCACGAAATTTTCTCCGATCACCCCGTTGGCGCCAAGAATAAGTTCGTGGGCGCGGAACGAAGAGCCGTCCGGCGGGTCGATGTTGAGCGCGTCGATGAAAAACGTCCGCACGCCTCGCTCCAGCATCGCTTCAATCACCTCCGGCGCAACGTACGGATGGGAAAAATACCGCTTTGTTCCGGCGTATTGCGACCAGCCGGTGTCAACTACCCCCACTTTGCGAACGCTTGAAGTGGGGGCTTGCAACTCCCCAGAAGTGCAAACGGACTTCGTCCTCCTTCCTTGACTTGGGGTTGCATCAGGGGGCAGGTTGACGACTACCCAACGACGCAGGTCATGCCTGCATCGTTACCGATTCTCTCGGTGTGTCTGTTGGCAGTACTTGGCTTCCACACACAACAGACGGACCTACGCTCGATGTTTTACGGTTACAACGTTTCCTGTAACCAACTCCATACATCGAGTAGCCGTGATTGGAGTGCCTTTATTGAACGGTTTTCTCCACGCCTTTATTCTATCATACACAAAAGAAAGGGGGAACGCGCATTCCTCTCCCACTTACTCCCTTTGGTCGTTGAAGTGGGAGTCTCCTGCGCGAAATAGGATGAAACAACACAACGGTTCCCGGCGACAGCTTCGGGATATACGGAGCGGCATCGGCCATCGTCACCGCTTCGCCTTCCGCTTTCCCCGTGGCATTGATCACGATGCCGCGGCCAAGAAAATAGGTGAGCGGCACGTCATCGAGCCGCCAACCGTGTTCGTAAAAGTGAAACGGCGCATCCACATGCGTGCCGCTGTGCGACCCAAGCACAAGGCGGCTGACGTGATAGCCGTCTTGGGCGAACGTCGCCGCCGGTTCGATTTTCGGCTTCGGATCCCCCGGGTACACCGGAGTTTGGGCCGTGATCGGCATGGTGAGGTCGATGAGTTTTTGGATGATCATGTTCTCGTCATTCCCTCCAAATCCATTGTCGGTAAAGGTCGATTCGTCGTTCGTCCATCATGGTGTAAAAGTGTTTCTTTAACGCTTGGCGTTGATTTTGATCGATCATAGCGTGTACGAGCTCTTCCCGTCCATTCATGTTGGCTGCGGCTATTTTCCTTCCATCCGGCCCATAAATAGAGGATAAACCAAAGAAATGGAAAGAAGAAGACGATCCAATTTGATTGCATGCCGCCACATAAACCGTGTTATCGATCGCTCGTGCCATGGCGAATTTTTGAAACGGTGCATGAAAGGGAGATTCCCAAGCACATGGAACGAGAAGAAGCTCGGCTCCATGAACCGCTAAGTATCTTGCTAGTTCCGGAAAAGCCAAGTCCCAGCAAATCATTAGACCAATGCGGCCGAGTTCTGTATCCACCAGCACCGGCTCGGCTCCTTTGGAAAACCAGGCTTTTTCAAAAGGAGTCAAATGGATTTTCCGGTAATTTCCGATACATTGTCCATTAGGATCGATCAACATAAGAGAGTTGTATAGATTTCCTGTATGGTCTTTTTCAACGTACCCGTAGGCCAGATACAATTGAAATGTTTGGGCAAGTTGGCTCATGTGTTGGAACGTAGAGCCGTCCCATGTCTGGGCCGCCTCTTTTAGCATTTCTGACAGTACGTAACCAGTGGTGCAAAGTTCCGGGAACAGAAGAAGGCGAACATTAGGGAACTTTCGTTTGCACTCATGGATGATCGTTTCCATTTTGGCCAAGTTGGCGCCAATGTCGCCGTCGGCCGGCATCATCTGCGCCAATGCGATGTCAAATGGTCTGTTCATATCATCCCTCCAAGCGAGTGGGAGATTGAAGCTCGACCGTATTCGTGCTCGCAGATATTTGTTTTGT
This sequence comes from Geobacillus zalihae NBRC 101842, assembly GCF_001544135.1. Lineage (GTDB taxonomy): Bacteria > Bacillota > Bacilli > Bacillales > Anoxybacillaceae > Geobacillus > Geobacillus zalihae. The sequence continues at coordinate 46,042 of NZ_BCPV01000023.1, forward strand.
CCATTTCATCACCCCCCAATAAACAGCTCCCGATAAAAGAAACGTCAGCATGGTGGAGCCGACGGCAAGCGGATGAATGTACGTAAAATAATAGGCGAAGACAGCTCCAACGATATAGGTGATGTAGGCGGCGATGTTGACTCCTTTTTGATAACGATATTGACCTTTTGTGTCGTACAAAATATCTTCTGCGTCGTATACCCCTTTTTTGATCAAAAAGTAATCAACGAGCACAATCGCAAACACAGGAATGAACAACGTGGCAATCAGCATAATGAAGTTAAAGAAATGGGACATCAGCACTTCTTTCAGCAAGGCGCCAAGCGTGCAAATCACTCCCATGATCAACGTCGGTTTCCAAAAGCCTGCGCGCGGGAAGACATTCATGAACGACATCGTGGCGCTGTATAATGCCATGACATTGGTCGAGAGTACAGAAAAGAACACAACGATGGATGCGATCAATCCAAACCCGTAAGCCGCAAGGAGAATCGTTGGATCATACGTCCGTTCCATGTTCGAGGCGATGCTGAAGCCGCTGACGACAGCGCCGAGCCCCATTGCAACAATGGAAGCGACCAGATAGCCAAAATACGTTCCCCAAAAACCGCTTGTTTCGGAGCGGCAGTTGCGGTTGAAATCGCAAACCGTCGACATCCAAGAAAAAGCGGTGGCGATGACGATGTCAAAGGCGATAATCGTGGTGATGGATGGATGTTCGCTCAATTTCATTTCGACTAGTGTCGAAATGTCATAAGTCGTAAAAATTTTATAAAAAACAAGGAAAGATAAAATCAACATGGCAATCGATATATATTTTTCGATTCGTTCCACCCCTCGGTGGCCAAAAATCGTAATGATCACAACAAGAAGTTCCGTCAAGATGACAAATAGGTTGATATTGCTGTATCCAGTGGCGTAATGGACGGCATAATTCAGACTAAGGCCAGCCATATAGGCTTGAATCCAGCTCCAGCCGATTAAAATGATCGTGTTGACAAGGGCGGGAAGGATGGCGCCTTTTTGTCCAAAGGCCGCTCTTGTGATCACCATTGTAGGGAGACCGGTGCGGATGCCGATGTTTCCAGTAAGGGCGAGCGGAATGGCGCCGATCGCCGAACCGACAATAATCGCCAGCATGGCGTTGGAGAAGGAAATGTCAGGAACAAACATCATCCCCGTCATGACCGTCGTAATCACCACATTCGCCGCAATCCAAAGAGTAAACGTGCTAAAAAAATTCATGCTCCGTTCGTTCATCGGGGTCGGCCGAATATCATCATGACCAAATCGTTCTGTCCACTTCATAAGGATTCTCCCTTCTTGATTTTCTATTTTAAATATTCAGAATAATAAACTTGCACCGATTTCGTCCTTAGGACGAAATCAGGAGTGCGATGAATACCATCCGAGTGGTTTGCCATGTTGGCTGATGTTCACATGCTTTGTTTCCGTAAAAGCAGCGAATCCTTGCGGTCCAAGCTCTCGGCCGATTCCGCTTTGTTTCAATCCTCCCCAAGGGGCATCGACATAGGGAGTGTGATAGCTGTTAATCCAAATCGTTCCTGCTCTCAATTTCCCGGCGATTTGTTCCGCCCGTTCGAGATCGCGGCTGAATAGGCCGGCTGCCAGACCGTATATGGTGTCATTCGCCAACTTGATCGCCTCTTCATCATGTTCAAACGGTTGTACGGTTATGACCGGTCCAAAGATTTCTTCTTGGACGATGCGCATATCTTGACGGACATGGGCGAAAACGGCAGGAGTGAGATAATACCCCCGTTCTTTCATTCGTTTTCCTCCCTGCAGCAGTACTCCTCCTTCCTGCAAGCCGATCTGGATATACGTTTCCACTTTTTCTAAATGTGAGGAGCTGATTAACGGCCCCATCTCCGTATGTTCCGCGAAAGGATCGCCAATGCGGAGGGAAGCTAGTCTTTGGGTCAGCTGATCAAGAAACGAATCATAAACGCGTCGTTGAACAAGAATTCGCGAAGCAGCCACACACACTTCTCCTTGATTGAAGAAGGAGGCAAACAACGCCCACTCGATGGTGCTGGCAAGATCCGCATCGTCAAAAATGAGCAGCGGGGATTTTCCGCCAAGTTCCAAAGATACTCGCTTCAAACGGCGAGCGCCTTGTTCGTAAATCCATCGTCCGGTTTTCGTTCCGCCGGTAAACGATATTTTTTCCACATCAGGGTGTGTCACCAATGTTTCTCCAACCGGCGAACCGCCTCCAGGAACAAGATTAAACACGCCTGGCGGGAGACCGATGGAATCGATCAGCTTTGTCAGTTCGATGAACGATAACGGAGTCAGTTCTGATGGTTTAAATACCACTGTATTTCCCGCCGCAAGCGCTGGAGCCAGTTTCCATATTCCTAACAAGAGAGGAAAATTCCAAGGAACAATCAACGCGCATACCCCGATTGGCTCCTCAATGATTTTGCTTGTCGTGCCATCGGTTCTTTTTATTTCCTCGATGGCCCGTTGTTCAACAAAATCGGCGTAGTAACGAAGGCATTGGATTGAATCGCTGACATCGAGGCGCGACTCGCGAATCGGTTTTCCTGTATTCAACGTCTCGATCGAAGCGAATGTTTCTGCGTTTTGTTCCAACAGGTCCGCTAATTGGCGAAGCGCAGCGATCCGTTTTGCTGGATTGAATGGCCAATCGGTATATTGAAAAGCATGACGAGCTGCTTGGATCGCTTCTACGGCTTGTTGTTGGGATGCTTCATTGATTTCTATAATGATTTCCTCATTCGCGGGATTGATGACCGGTCTTTTTTTTCCTTCTCCTTTACTCCATTTTCCGTTGACGTATATCATGGAAGATTGCTCCTTTTCGGCAAGATGGTTTTATGGCGTTGTCGCTGTGGATAGACGGTTGGCCTGCGCCCGCCTTTTCTTTAGCGCCACAAGTGTGATCATTTCATATATAATAGCAGACGCCAATATGGCTGTCATTTCCCCGCTGTCGTAAGCAGGCAACACCTCGACAAGATCAAATCCGACAATATTTAACCCGTCAAGCCCTCTTACGTATTCTAATGCCTCATAGCTTGTCGGTCCGCCTACTTCCGGCGTGCCTGTTCCAGGAGCGAATGCCGGGTCAACAAAGTCAATGTCATAAGAAACGAAAACCGGTTTGTTTCCGACGCGTTGATGGATGCGGCGCATCACTTCGGAAAAGCCGATTTGTCGGACTTCCCTCATCGGAATGACTTCAAAACCAAGCCGTCGTGCGTCCTCGAGATCATCCGCGCTGTAGAGCGGTCCGCGCATTCCGACTTGAATGGAATGATTGACATCGAGCAGCCCTTCTTCAACCGCGCGGCGGAACGGTGTGCCATGCATATATTTTTCTCCATAGTAATGGTCCCATGTGTCGCTGTGTGAGTCAAAATGAACGAGGGCAACGGGACCAAAGCGTTCGTAAAAAGCCCGCAAGTGTCCTAACGTAATGGAGTGGTCGCCGCCCATCAGAATCGGAACGATGTTTTTCTTTAACAATGGCCGCAGCTCTTCGACGATGCGATCATATGTGCGGAGCGCATTGCCCGGGATGACATCAACGTCCCCGTAATCGACGCCAGAACAATAGGCAAAAATATCGATATCCATGTCCGGATTGTAAGGGCGCAACAGGACGGAAAAATTGCGAATGTGCTGCGGACCATATCGTTGGCCGGTGCGATTCGAGGCTGCTGTGTCGAATGGAACACCGAGCACGGCGAAATCAATGCCATTTGTCGTTTTGATTGGTTCTAGACGCATAAAGGTTCGAACTCCGCAAAAGCGGGGTGATTGGGAAGAATCTTTCGGTTTATACATGTCAAGACCTCCTTGGGCAGTGAAAAATAGTTTGTGATATTTAGAAGCAAAAAGTATGCCAAAAAGGGGAAGTAGACAAGAAAATACGTAAGCAGGGCTGTTTTGACCGCCATCCTTGCTTGCGTATGTTCAAAAATGAGCGAACGCTTGATTCAAAAATGAATCTTAATTCGTTTTTGAATCAATACCATACTTTTTCAGCTTTCGTACGACCGTTGGCTGGCTGATGCCAAGATAATCAGCCATCTCGTATGTTGTTTTGCACTGTTTGACGGCGCGCAGGAGCCATTGCCGTTCCACTTGTTCCATGGCTTCTTTTAATGTCGACGGTTCGTTCTGTTTTTCCAACGATTGATGGGTTGTGATCACCTCTGGATGTTTTTGGATCGAAAAAGGAAGATATTCCGGATAAATGGCTCTCGTTTCAGAAGTAATGACTAACCGTTCGATCATATTTTCCAGCTCACGCACGTTGCCCGGCCAGTCGTACTGAATGAGATGGTCGACGATGGACGGATGGAAATATTTATCCATTTGGTATTTTTCGTTGAATTTTTTCAAAAAGTATTGCGCCAGCATGAAAATATCTTCTTTTCTCTCGCGCAAAGAAGGAACATAAATCGGAATCACATGCAAACGATAAAATAAATCTTGGCGGAACTTCCCTTGCTTCACCATCTGTTCTAGGTTCTGATTCGTCGAGGCGATCAGACGAAAATCGACCGTTCGTTCTTTAATGCCTCCAACGCGTATGACTTTTTTCTCTTGAAGCACTTTCAGCAGTTTCGCTTGCATCGAAAGGGGAAGCTCGCCAATTTCATCAAGGAAGAGAGTCCCTTTGTCGGCCAATTCGATCAGCCCCGGTTTTCCTGTTTTTTGCGCACCGGTAAAGGACCCTTTTTCATAGCCGAACATTTCCGATTCAAACAACGATTCAGGAATGGCGCTGCAATTGACCTCAATAAACGGTTCGTTTCGCCTTGGGCTATGGAGATGAAGGGAACGGGCGAATACGTTTTTTCCGACTCCAGACTCGCCGAGGAAAAGAACCGTCGCATCCGATTGGGCCACGCGGTGCACGAGCTTCCAAATTCGTTCCATCGCCTTGCTTTGGATGACGATATGGTCCGGTTTCAACTCCTCGATTTCCATTTGATAATGTTCCATCTGCTTTCTCAGTTTTTCATAGTCTTCTTTTAAACGCTCCAGTTCTGTTAAATCGTGGGAGAAACTGATCACCCGGACAAGGCGGTTTTGTTGGTCAAATACCGGCACTCCTGTCGCCATGACAACCCGGCCGGTGGCGGTTTGCTGCATCAATTGAACCTCTTTTTTCTCCCGCAATACTCTGGCTGTAACGGAAGGGCAAAAGACGTTTTCTTTTTCTAATTGATAGACCGATTTTCCGACTAAATAAGAGGCGTCCTTTCCGTATATGGACAAGCAATTCGGGCTGGCGCGAAGAACGATCCCGTTTTCGTCTGCGATGACAATATTGTCGTTCGATGATCTCAATATCGCATCCAACTCGAATTCCAACACATCGGCTGTACGTTGCATACTTTCCCTCCTAGCAGTCTGTCAGCGCTTCTATTACTAACTTTATCTAAAGAAGAGAAAAAATCCTCTTTCTTTGTCATATGATTTTCCGTGAAGTTTTTGGCATGTTGTTTGCATGTATGAAAAAGTGAATCATGACATAAGGAACGGAGGAAAAAAGATGAAGGCAAAAACAAAAAAATATATCCAAGTCAAAACAGCGATTCCGGGACCAAAAGCAAAGGAGCTATTAAGAAAAAAAGAAGAGAATGTTCCGCGGGGGCCGTTTCACACCGTACCGACATTTGGGGTAAAAGGAGAGGGGGCTCTCTTAACCGATGTGGATGGAAATACGTTTATCGACTTGGCTGGGGCGATTGGAAGCCTCAATGTCGGCCATTGCCCCCCGAAAGTGGTGGAAGCGATCCAAAAACAAGCGGAGCAGTATATTCATCCATGTTTTCACGTTATGATGTATGAACCGTATGTCGAATTGGCAGAGACATTGAACCGCATCACGCCAGGGAATCATTCGAAAAAGACCTTCTTCTTGAACAGCGGGGCAGAAGCGGTCGAAAATGCCGTCAAAATTGCCCGAAAGTATACTGGGAGAAGAGCCATTCTCTCCTTTGAAAGAGGATTTCACGGACGGACGCTGCTGGCGATGTCGCTCACGAGCAAAGTCAAACCCTATAAATTCGGATTCGGCCCCTTTGCGCCCGATACGTACAAACTGCCTTATCCATATTATTACCGAAAGCCAGCGGGCATGACCAACGAGGAATTGGACGCCGAGCTTTTGCGGCGGCTTGAGGATTTTTTCCTCTCCGACGTTCCGGCAGAAGAGGTAGCCGCAATCATTATGGAGCCTGTACAAGGGGAGGGCGGGTTTATTGTTCCGTCGAAAACATTTGTTCAAGGGGTCAAACGAATTTGTGAAAAATACGGGATTTTGTTTATCGCCGATGAGATCCAGACGGGATTTGGACGAACGGGGAAGATGTTTGCCATTGAACATTTTGATGTGATCCCTGATTTAATCACCATGTCCAAGTCGATCGGGGCAGGAGTGCCGATTAGTGCGGTGACGGGAAGAGCGGAAGTCATGGATGCACCCAACCCGGGAGAAATCGGCGGGACGTACGGAGGCAGCCCGCTCGGCTGCGTGGCCGCTTTGGAAGTGATTCGCATGTTGCAACAAGAACAGTTGGTTGAACGGGCCAATGTCATTGGACAAATCGCCATTGATCGGTTCAGACGGCTGCAGGAGAAATACGAGACGGTCGGGGATGTTCGGGGGCTCGGCGCCATGGTGGCCGTTGAATTTGTCACTGACGCTAAGACGAAAACACCGAATAAGGAGTTGACGGCCGCCATTTTGCGAGAATGCCATCAACGGGGGGTCATCGTCATGGGTGCGGGCCTATACAGCAATGTCATTCGTCTGTTAACGCCGCTTGTCATCACAGATGAACAGCTGGAGGAAGCATTGGATGTCATCGAAGAGGTTATTGCCGAATTGGCATGATTAGTGTCCTGACCAAACTACTCATGAAAACTTCGCTATGCAGTCGAATTTTGGACCGTGCCACCTTTTTGTGGCGCGGTTTTTTATTGAGATTGACCACTTTTACCACGAGAGAATGTTTTTGAAGGGAGAACAATCCGTATTGATGCAAAAATGAATTTTTAATTCAAAAAAGAATTAGAACAGTTGGGGGGTCGCAGGAAATGAGATGATAGAAACCAGTGCGGATAGCTGACAAAAAATATCGAATAGTCAAAATGGTGGCACAAAACTTGCGAACTACTTTCAATGAACAAATGGTTTGGTCAAAGGGGGATGTACATGACACAGAGCAACTGGATGCCTCTCTTTCACAAAATGCCCGACCTGCTCGCGCCAACGATGGCGAAAGACCATCCGAATCTGCCGGTTGTCAAGGAAGAGGGGTGCTACTATTACGGATTAGATGGAAGGAAATATCTTGATTTTACTTCTGGTATCGCCGTGGCGAATACGGGGCATCGTCATCCAAAGGTCGTGCAGGCCATCAAAGAGGCCGCAGACCGCCTAATGCACGGGCCGAGCGGTGTGATCATGTATGAGTCCATTTTGCGCTTGGCCGAAGAGCTGACGAAAATTTTGCCAGAAGGACTTGACTGCTTCTTTTTTGCCAACAGTGGAACAGAAGCGATCGAAGGTGCGATCAAATTAGCGAAACATGTGACACGGCGGCCATACGTCATTTCATTTACCGGATGTTTTCATGGCCGTTCGTTAGGGGCGCTCAGCGTCAGCACATCGAAAAGCAAATATCGGAAATACTTGCAGCCAAATGGGTTGACGTATCAACTTCCATATGCCAATCCAAAGGATTGTCCAGTTGGGGAGGATCCAGATGTGTATTTTGCCAATAGGCTTGAAAACGACGTGGCTTCTTTGTTTGCCCATCAAGTGACTCCGGAAGAAGTGGCATGCATGATTGTCGAGCCGGTGTTGGGAGAAGGAGGATATATTGTGCCTCCCAAAGGGTGGCTTCACAAGATGAGGGAAATTTGTGATCGCTATGAAATTTTACTTATTTTCGATGAAGTACAGACAGGTTTTGGTCGTACTGGCGAGTGGTTTGCTGCTCAAACATTCGGTGTCACTCCAGACATTATGGCCATTGCCAAGGGCATCGCTTCCGGTCTTCCATTAAGTGCAACAGTGGCTTCGAAAGAATTAATGAAACAGTGGCCGCTCGGCAGCCATGGGACAACCTTTGGAGGCAACCCCATCGCATGCGAGGCGGCGCTGGCGACTTTAGAAGTATTTAGGGAAGAAAAATTGTTAGAAAATTGCAGGGAAGTTGGGGAATACGCGCGAAAAAAACTGGAAGTTTTAAAAAGGAAGCATCCCGTCATTGGAGACGTGCGTTCGATCGGTCTGATGATCGGCATTGAGATCGTCCAGCCGCATACTGGCGAACCGAATGGGGAGGGAGTGATGAATATTTTGAATCGTTGCCTGCAAAAAGGCGTTCTTTTCTATCTATGCGGCAATCAAGGAGAAGTGATTCGCATGATCCCACCGCTGATCGTGACAAAAGAACAGATTGACGAAGGATTAAGCATGCTCGACGAGGCGTTGACCGAATATGAAGCGGAAATCGGTGTGCATTCGTTCGCTTCTGGAAAATGAAAAAAGAGGGGGCACATGTCGATTGCAATTTGGAAATTGGGTGTATTCAGGAACCGATGTCGTGTCTCGTTGAAGGAATGTCTGCCTTTATGAAAGGACCTCGAAGGAGATCGATTTCTGAATTATAAGAGGATGGGGGAATGGTTATGAACGCACTGGATAGTGGGGTTCTCTTATGTTATTTTCTCGTATTGATCGTCGCAGGGATTTTGGGGGCGAAGCGGGCGAAAACCGCCGAAGATTTTGCGTTGGCAGGCCGAAATCTCGGACTATTTGTCTATCTTGGATGTCTGTCTGCTGTGATTTTGGGCGGCGCTTCAACGATTGGGACGGCGAAGTTAGGGTATCAATTTGGGATTTCGGGTATGTGGTTTGTTTTTATGATTGGCTTGGGCATTGCTGTGCTCGGTCTGTTTTTTACAAACCAAATTTACGGCGCCCATGTGACCACGATCAGCGAACTGCTTGGCCGCCGTTACAATCAGGAAACGCGTTTGATCAGCGCGTTGGTTGCCGCGATTTATACGCTGATGGTTTCGGTGACACAAGTCATTGGGATGGGCACCATCATTCATGCTGTTTTAGGTTGGAGCATGACCGTTTCGATGTTAGTCGGCGGGGGGATCGTGCTGTTTTACACGATTCTCGGGGGCATGTGGAGCGTTACGATGACGGACATCATTCAGTTTATCGTCATGACAGTCGGCATTTTCTTCGTAATGCTGCCAATGAGTTTGTCCCATGTCGGCGGATGGACATCGCTTTTGGAGCGATTGCCAGCGTCGCATTTTGATCTGACGTCCATGGGATGGGCAAATATTTTCCAATACTTCTTGCTCTATACGTTAGGAATGGTGGTATCACAAGACATTTGGCAACGGGTGTTTACGGCCAGAACACCGAACATTGCTCGAGGCGGCGCAATATATGCTGGTCTCTACAGCGTTGCTTATGCCGTAGCGTTAAGCGTCATTGGTATGTGCGGGGTGATTGTTTTTCCGAATATGAACGATCCGCAAAACGTATTTGCCAACATGTCATTAGAGATTTTGCCACACGGCTTGTTAGGGCTCATTTTGGCCAGCGTATGTTCTGCTCTCATGTCAACGGCCTCCGGAACATTGCTTGCCTCGTCTACTCTGTTATCGCATGATATTTTGAAGCAATATTGGCTTAAAAATATGAGCGATCGACAGTTTGTCCTTTTGTCCAGAATGATGACGCTAGCGGTTGGGATTGTCGCCATTGTCTTTGCTATTTGGATTCAGGATGTGCTTGTCGCATTGGATGTAGCCTATGCCATTTTGTCAGGCGCCATTTTCGTGCCAGTGGTTCTCGGTTTCTTTTGGAAGCGAGCAACAGCGAAAGCCGGCTTCTATTCGATTGTGATCAGCTCATTGGTCGTTCTCATTGGTTTGGTCGTGGAGGGATTGAGTTCCACCAACCCGATCATGTATGGAATTGGGGTGAGTATCGTTTCGATTGTGGTTTTTTCTTACCTCTTTCCATCCTCCAATCTGAAAGAAGGGAATAAAATGATAGAGGAGCAACAACATGTCCTATAAACGGATCAGAAAAGAGGATTCTAGCAAATTTGCGGCGAAATAAAAAAATGGATTGACACAGGCAATGTTTGGGTTGCGAATACTAGTTTAGGGAAAGGATGGGAACATGGCGGAAAGAAAACAGCTATACATCAACGGTGAATGGCGGGAAGCCAAGTCGTACACTGAGCTGAAATCGCCATACTCACGCGAGACGATTGCCGAAATCCCTGTGGCCACCGAACAAGAAGTCGACGAAGCGATCGCGGCGGCGTACGCCGCGCGGCAAACGATGGCGGCCATGCCAGCGCATGAACGAGCCGCCATTTTAGAGCGGGTCGTCGAGCAGCTGAAAGAGCGGCAGGAAGAAGCGGCGAGGTTGATCGCCTTGGAAGCAGCCAAACCGATCACCACGGCGAAAGGGGAAGTCGCCCGCACGATCCAAACGTACAAATTCGCCGCCGAAGAAGCCAAACGCATTCATGGGGAAACACTGCCGCTCGACGCGGCGCCGGGCGGGGAAAATCGCATCGCCTTGACGGTCCGCGAGCCGATCGGCGTCATCGGGGCGATTACGCCGTTTAACTTCCCGATGAACTTGGTCGCCCATAAACTTGGCCCGGCCATCGCCTCGGGCAACACAGTTGTGTTAAAACCAGCCAGCCAAACGCCGCTGTCCGCCTATTTTATCGCCGAATTGTTCGAAAAAGCCGGTTTGCCGAAAGGGGCGCTCAACGTCGTCACCGGAAGCGGCCGCACGGTCGGCGACAAAATCGTCACCGACCCGCGCATCAGCATGATCACCTTCACCGGCAGCCCGGAAGTCGGCATCGCGATCCGCAATAAAGCAGGCTTAAAGCGGGTGACGCTCGAGCTCGGCTCCAACTCGGCCGTGATCGTCGACGAGCAGGTCGATATTGACCGCATCATCCCGCGCTGCGTATTTGGCGCGTTCACGTTCCAAGGACAAGTATGTATTTCGCTCCAGCGCGTCTATGTCCATGAAAAGCGCTATGACGAGTTCGTCGAAAAATTTGTCGCCGCCGCGAAACAGTTGAAAACAGGCGACCCGTTGGATCCAACCACCGATGTATCCGCCTTGATTACGCCAAACGATGTCGACCGGGCGCTCTCTTGGATCGAAGAGGCAAAACAAGGCGGCGCCAACGTCGTCCTCGGCGGCGAGCGCGACGGCAATATCTTGCTTCCGACGGTCATTGTGGACGCCGAACCGACGATGAAAGTGTCTTGCCAAGAAGTGTTCGCCCCGATCGTCTTGATCAACCGCGTCCGTTCGATCGATGAAGCCATTGAACTTGTCAATGACTCGCGCTACGGCTTGCAGGCGGGCATCTACACCGACAACGTCCATACCGCGTGGAAAGCGGCGAAACAACTGCACGTTGGCGGCGTGTTGATTAACGACATCCCAACGTTCCGCGTTGACCATATGCCGTACGGCGGCGTGAAAGAAAGCGGGTTTGGCCGCGAAGGGATTCGCTATGCGATCGAGGAAATGACGGAGTTGAAATTGATTATTTTTAACCAGAATTAAGCGGGATGAGAAGAGGTTGGAGTAAAGTTTATTCCTAAAATTCTAGAAGAATGGTTGCGCAGCCTTGGAGAGAGTGGCACTCCAAGGCTGTATGTTTAAGCGTGCTTTTCCAAAATATATCCCCAACGGTTCGAGGCGAGAACAGACAGGTGGTATTTATGCTCGAGCTGTTTGCTGAACCATGCTTTTTTCACGAGAAGCAGGCTTCGGCTTGTATGCAAGAACGTTTTCAGCCCTCCGTGCCGAGGTTTGAGGTCATTCGCAAGCTCTGCTGTCAAGACCGCATTTTGCGGCCAGCGACCCTTCTCGTGCAACGGATGGTACATAAACAGTTCGTATCCATGAACAGGCATTTGGGCGGTCTGCTGAAGCAATGCCAGTTCGAAATTTGGCTTGGGATGATGGATATAATGTTGAATATTCGTTTCGTAAAACGATGTGACGAACAACAGTCCAGTCAGCAACACTCCCCGCGCTCCCCACGTTCCTTTTCTCCATAATTGACTTGCGCAAATGCCAATCAATATGCAAAGCGGCGGATAGACAGGGAGGATGTACCATCTGATTTTCGTCTTAGCTATGGTAAACATGAGAAGCGGGACGCAAATCCAAAGCAAAATCCCGATCACATCTTCTTTCAATCGATGGTCTGTTCCTTCAAACGCTAAAAGACGAACGCCTTGCATGTAACTGATGACCATGATTCCGACCAAGAGCGCCAGCCACCAAAAGAAAAAATGAACAAGAATGATGCCGTAGTAGGTTTCATCGCCGATATGACCTTCAATGGGCCGAGTGGAGCGCAACAACAAGTCATATCCGATCATTTGTTTAAAAAAACTGAATCCATCATAGTGATAGCGGGCAAAAGCCCAAGCGAGCACAGGAACAACGAAGGTGAGCGCTGCCCTCCACCATGCGCGCCAGCGTCCTGACTCCCACTGCCTAGTGATGAGAAAATATAAGACCATGATCAACAGAATGTTCCCCGCATGCCAACTTTTCGTTAAAAAAGCAAGTGAACAGGCAAGGCCCGCTGCATACAACCATCGCGTCTGCCGTCTGGCGGCCAGCAAAGAAAGGATGGATAACGTAAAGAAGAATACAAAGAGCGAATCCGCATCTCCTGTGCGAGCGCAATGGTTGAGAAGATATTGGGTGCTAGTAGACAAGGCAAGCAATGAGACGATCGCGGCCATGCTTCCAAACCGTTTTTTCACAAATAGCGCAATGGCAACGGCCGTGAGCGTAGCGCAAATGCCAGACATCAGCCGCAAACCAAGCGCGTTCATCCCAACGAGTTTATAGCCAATCATGATCGCCCAGTAGCTAACAGGAGGCTTTAAATTCCAGTAATCAGGATGCCCAAGGTATGTGTTGACGATCAAGTTTCCATGCCTCAGCATTTCGTATGCATTGACGCCATGACGCGCTTCGTCCCAGCTTGAAATCGGGAATGTTCCTAGATGATAAAAGACGTTGTAGACCATCATCGAGAAGATCAACGCCGCCGCTAGATAAAACGAGATGTTTCGTACACTTGGATTTCTCATGCGATCCACTCCTTTATCGGCACGCTGTGCTTCGAAAAAAAGCAACACCGACATAGAAGCTATTACAAGTAGATGAAGATGTCAAGCATGGATGTGTTGGAGAACATGATATTTTTGCCGCCAACAAGGAAAAAACCATCTTCATGGCGAATGAAAAGAAATGAATCATCATTCAGAGGAGGAGAGCCATGGAAACGGTTGTGCTGACATTTGACCAAAACAAAGCGATATTGGAACTGAACCGCCCGCAGGCGTTAAATGCTATGGATGTGCAAATGCTAACGGAACTCGTCGACGCGCTGCGGAAAATCAAGGAAAGTGATGCTTCCGTTGTCGTCATCCGCGGCAAAGGGAGAGGATTTTCTGCGGGCGGCGACATTAAGACAATGCTGGCGGTTGATGACCCGAGCCAATTTCAAACCGTGATGAAAACGATTCAGGAGATGATCATGCTCTTGTATACGATGCCGAAAATCACCGTTTCGCTCATCCATGGCCCAGCGGCCGGCCTTGGGTTCAGCTTTGCCTTGGCGAGCGATTGCCTCATCGCCACGAAAGAAGCACGCTTGGCGATGAATTTCATCGGCATCGGTCTCGTCCCTGACGGCGGCGGGCATTTCTTCCTGGCCCAGCGGGTCGGCACGGCGAAAGCCAAACAGATCATTTGGGAAGGAAAACCGATGAGCGCGGACGAAGCGCAGCAGCTCGGGCTGATTGACTTCATCGTCGAAGATGAACAACAGGCGGAACAAGCAATCGCTTCCTTGCAAGAAAAACCGCTTCAAGCCATGATCGCCACGAAATTGCTGTATGTCGAACAAACAAAAGAGGAGTTGCTTCGCGTGCTCGAACTTGAAACCGACGTCCAACAGCGCATGCGGCAAACCGAAGACCACCGCGAAGGCGTCCGCGCCTTTTTAGAAAAGCGGAAGCCGGTGTTTCGGGGGAGGTAAGAGGGATTGAGACAACAAACTCCTGCCTGACTGCGCTTGTGTGCATCTTGGCAGGAGTCTCTTTTTTAGTACAAATACCTGTATTAACTCACATTTC
>NZ_BCPV01000024.1 GCF_001544135.1 Geobacillus zalihae NBRC 101842
ACTTTTCGGATTGTCCAGCTTCGGCCAAAGCGGCCTCCGCTTTTCGTCGCGCTTCGTTTCGTTCAGTTTTCAAGGAACGAGACCTCTTCTTGAACTTGCTTCGTTGCAGTCTTGCGTCGAGGAACCCAATTCCCCCGAATTCACTAGAAGACACAGGCGCAAAGTTGCTGCATTGAAACAACTTCTCTGCTGGTTTTCGTCGAAGAATCCCGCTTCTCTCCATTCACTTGCAGGACACAAGGTTGCTACTTTCGTTTGCTTCTCTGTAATCCTACCGAGTCTGTAATCCTACCGAGGAACCTCACGTCTTCAAATTCCCTTGCAAGCGGCAGGCACAGACATAAAGCAACAGTGGAGCCTATCGGGATCGAACCGATGACCTCCTGCGTGCAAAGCAGGCGCTCTCCCAGCTGAGCTAAGGCCCCATATATCCGCTATCGGGAAGACAGGATTTGAACCTGCGACCCCATGGTCCCAAACCATGTGCTCTGCCAAACTGAGCTACTTCCCGCCAACGCGCTCGAGAGGATTCGAACCCCTAACCTTCTGATCCGTAGTCAGATGCTCTATCCAATTGAGCTACGAGCGCAAGTGCCGAGGGCCGGACTCGAACCGGCACGGTAGTGACCTACCCCAGGATTTTAAGTCCTGTGCGTCTGCCAATTCCGCCACCCCGGCTAAATGGGCAAATAAATGGAGCGGAAGACGGGACTCGAACCCGCGACCCCCACCTTGGCAAGGTGGTGTTCTACCGCTGAACTACTTCCGCTCGAATCAACATGCGGGTGAAGGGACTCGAACCCCCACGCCCGTAAAGGGCACTAGACCCTGAATCTAGCGCGTCTGCCAATTCCGCCACACCCGCAAATCAATTGTGGTGAGCCATGGAGGACTCGAACCTCCGACCCTCTGATTAAAAGTCAGA